>BJHF01000032.1 GCA_014191855.1 Deltaproteobacteria bacterium | reverse complement strand
ATCGTGAATGCGGCGGGCGTCCGGATCATTCGGCGCCCGGCGCGGGCGTCGGGAACGGGGCGCGGGCTGCGGTGCCTTCCGGTAGCGGCCGGCTCGCGCGAGGGGACGGCGTATCCGGCCCACCAACTGGCGCTTCGCTCGGAGCGGGGGTTGGCGCTTTTGGGGGATCCACCGAGGGCGGCGCCACGGGCCACACCTCCGGGGCGTTTGGAACGGCCGCAGGTTCGGTCGGGGCAGCCGCCGCCGGAGCCACCGGGGGGTCGGCCGGCGCGACTGCGGCCGGAGCGGCCTCACCCGCGGCCGCCGCCCGCTCCCGCTCCTCACGCTCGACCTGCCGCCGTATGTCGGCCTCGCGCCGCCGGGCATCCAGCTCGTCCCGCCGCTTGTCGGCCTCCACGCGGGCGACCTCCGCGTTGAACGCGCGCCGAAGATCGTCGCTCATGCGCCGGAATTTGCCGTACCACTTGCCGGCGGTCGACATCATCTCGGGGATGCGATCCGGGCCTACGAAGACCAGGATCACCACCCCGATGAGCAGCATTTCCCCGAGGCTCAGATCGAACAGGCGGCCTCCCGCGGCGGCGGTCTATCTCCGAGTCGCGGCGCGGGCACGCCCCGGAGTGTCACGGGTGCCGCTCCGTGGTAAATCTGAACATGTGCAGGCTTTTTGGCTTCCGCTCCGCGGTGCTCTCCCGGGCCCACCGCTCGCTGATCGCGGCGGAGAACGCCCTCGCCGACCAGGCGCGGGCGCATCCCCACGGCTGGGGGATCGGCTACTTTCAGGCAGGTGAAGCCTACGTCGTGAAGAGCGAGGCGGCGGCGGCCGACTGTTCCGCGTTCCGACGAGCTGCGGATCGCCTGGCCTCGAACGCGCTCATCGCCCACGTTCGCCGCGCTACAGTCGGCGAGGTCGGCCCGCTCAACACCCACCCATTTCGGAATGGTCGCTGGTTGTTCGCGCACAATGGCACGTTGCACGGCTTCGAGCAGATCGAGCCGCTCCTGCTTGCGGCTACGCCTGAGGCCCTCCGATCACGTCGGCTAGGCGCCACCGATACCGAGGCCTTCTTCTGCTACCTCCTCGGGATCATGGCCGAGCGAGGCGTGGACCCCGAGGGGCTTGGCGCCGTGCCCGCGGCCGCGGTGGGGGAGTCGGTTCGGCACGCGATGGCGGAGGTGAACCGCTGGGCCGGGCTCGTGGGCGCCGAGCCGCCGATCGTGAACTTCCTGCTTACGAACGGGCACGCGTTCTTCGCGCATCGCCACGGGCGGGAGCTCTTCTTCGCAACCCAGAAGCACTTTTGTCGCGACGCGGAGACGTGCCAGGAACCGAACAAGCCGTGCTTGTTGGCGGTGCGTCCTCACGAACGGGTGAACCACTTGTTGGTGGCGAGCGAACGGATCGGGGACGAGGACATCTGGGAGGAGGTGCCGGAAGACACGCTCCTGGCGCTCGGCGACGACTTCCGGTTCGAGCGATTCTCCACGGCCTGAGGCCGGTTTCTGCCTACGGAAGCACGAAGTGCAGCACCAGGCCGCTCGCGCCCAACGCGCCGAGCCCGATCGCCGAGTACCCCAGCGCCTGCTGGGTGGCCCAGCCCGCGTCGAGGTCGGAGGTGGTTTCGGCTTCGCTCATCACCGAAGTTTGTGTGTATGCGCCCGCGCCGCAGCCAACCGCGCCGGCCAAAGCGACGCCACCGGCGATGAGCCAGGCGGGGGACTTGCCTTTTATTGCGGTCGGGGCGTTCGCCCCCGGCGGTGGCACCTCCACGACCAGATCGTCATTCGGCAGGATCACCACCACGCGGGCCCAACCGGCATCCGACGCCACCACGGCGTGAGGGCCCGACTCCAGCGTCGCGGGGAAGCGCTTGAGCTTCTTGCCATCCACGCTCACCGGCCTACTGGCGGTGAGCCGGCCGGGATCCCCGTGCTTGGCGGCTTCGAACGCCGCCCGAACCGTCGGGCCGAGGCGGTCGTCGTACCCTGCGGGGCTGAGCGTGAACGCGGCCGCGAAGTAGGCTTCCGCGGAGGTGAGGTCGCCGGTGAGGTGCAGCGCGGCGCCGTGGAGGAGCCAGAGGCGGGCCAGTTCCTCGCGGCTCGCGGGGCCGCACGCCAGCGAGGCTTCGGCGGCGGCGAAGGCTGGGGACGTTTCGGTGCCATCCACGAGGGCGCGCGTGGCCGCTTCGAGCGCCTCGGCGAGGGGCGCGCATTCGGCGTGTGCGGCGGCGGCGAAGTACAGGATCATTCCCAAACCCATCGTTTGTCCTTGGAGAGATAGCGGAGTGTGGTGGAGAGGTTGGCATCCACCGTGAACGAGCGGCGGGCGACGACCCCGCCCACCTCCACCTCCACCTCGTGCACACCATAGGAGAGGTTTCGCGCAGGCAACGGCGTGTTTCCCGCCGCGCTGCCGTCGATCCGAACGGCGGCCCCGATCACGTCCGCGAGGATGCGTAAGGGGCGCGTCCGCACCGGCTCCGGGGCGGCGCCCGCCGATGGCTCCGGTGCAGCCTTCGGCTCGGGCTTCGGCTCCGGTCTGGCCTCCGCTTTGGGCTCCGGCTTCGGCTCCGGCTTCGGGGAGGCGGCCTTCAGCGGGGCGCTGGGCGGCTCCGGGGCGCCGGGCGCGAGGGTTGGCACCGGTGTCGGCTCCGGCTCAGCCCCGAGGCCTGCGAGCAGCGCCTGGCGCGAAGCGTCGTTCCCCACCGGAGGCAAAGGGTTTCTCGATGCGCTCGATGCGGCTTCGGCCGGGAGCGACGTTGTCGTCGTTGCGGAGGGCGGCACAGCGGACGGCGGCGTATCCGCCGCTTCGCTCGGCTCCCCCGCCACGGGCGGCGCGTCGATGGGGGCCTCGACGGAGACCTCTGGCGTACCGGCTGCTTCGGGCGGGTGGGTCGCTGAAAAGAACCCGACCGCGACGAGCGCCAGGCCCAGCAGAAATGCGGCCGCTCCGAGGCCGATCACCGCGGCGGCGAGCGGCAAAGCGGCCAGCGGTGGCCGGGGGGGCGGTGAGGGCACTCCCGCCGTTTGCGCGAGGGACAATCCGCTGTCTTCAATCGGCGCGGTGACGCGCGCCGCGCCATCGGGAGTCGGCGTGACGGGCGTGCCAAGCAGCTCGCCCGCGCTGGTACCTCCCAGCGTCTGCGACAAGGTGAGCGCGTGCGCTTCCATCGCCCGGGGCACCTCCGCCCGCGCCCACGCCCGGAGCGATTCCCCAGGGATCGGCAATCCTTCGAGGGATTCTCGCACCTCGGAAGCGCTGGGGCGGCCCTCCGGAATCCACGACGTCATCCGGCGGAGCAGTGGCCTCAACACCTCTGGGGCTTCCTCGATTTGTTCGTGCACGCGCGCCGTGAACCGCTCCTCGCCGAGGGGCGGACGCTCCCAACTGCGGCCGACCACCAGCTCCCAGAGGGTGACGGCCAGAGCGTACACATCGTTCCCGGCGCCGACTTCGCCCTGGAGGAACTGCTCGGGGGCCATGAACCGCGGCGTGCCGAAGGCCATCGACTGGGTGTTGCCCTCTCGCTCGAAGTCCGCGCGAGCCACGCCAAAATCCAGCACCTTCACCGCGCCATGCACGGTAACGAGCACGTTGGCGGGTTTGATGTCGCGATGGATGACGCGCAGGGGCCGCTCCGACTCTGGAGACAGCGAGTTCCAGCCCGCATCCAGCGCCCCCGCCACCGCCGCCGCGATCGGCACCGCGACGTTCAGCGGCAGGGCGCCGGTTTGTTTCAGGAGGGTGGCGGCATCCGCCCCTTCTACGAACTCCATGATCACGGCCGGCAGGCCGTTGTGCTCGGTGAGGTCGAACACCTGCACGATGTGGGGGTGTTGCAGCAACCCGAGCAGCCGCGCCTCGTCACGCTGCCGCGCGATTACGTCAGGAGAAGCGCCCGTATCCCGCATCAGTTTTACGGCCACGCGGCGGCTGAACCCGTCGCGCCCGTGCAGCTTGGCGAGCCACACGGTTCCAAAGCCCCCCTGACCCAGGGGACGAAGCAGCTCCAGCTCGCGTGGCTCCATCGTCAACGGGTTCTAGCATGGAGCCGGCCAGGTCGCGACGTACGCGGCGGCTATCGAGGCGCGTTCAGGATCCCCGGGAATTGCACGTTGGCGCGCGGGTCCACGCCCTGGTACTGCATCTGGGCCTGCCCGACTTCCACCGTGAACTCAAAATCCGGCAGGTACACCCGGTTGTCCCGCTTGATCAGCTGCGCGGGCGGGTTGGGGTAGGGTCCCGCGATCTTGAACGCCAGAACGACGCAGTCGTCGATGGGCGGCTGCCCGCTGTCCTCGGTCACCTCGATGCTCTCCAGGATCCCGTCTGCGTTGAGCACCACCGAAACCGAGGTGCGGTACCGCGGCTTTCCGAGGCGCACGCTTGGCGACAAATTATCCAGGTTCTGCTTCCAATAGAAGTTCACTTGCCGGCGGATGCGATTGATGTACTCGGCCCCGAAGAACTCCCGGGTGTTCAGCGCGACGCCGGGACCATATTTTTCGTCCAGCAAGTCGTTCTGCGGCGCCCCCCGCACGTCTTGCCGGCTGGACGAGGCGGAAGTCGGGGCCGCCAGCCCCTCCTTGTTGGTGATCGAAAATTGCGAGGGGACGAGCGATCGGGGGGCGCCCTTGCCGATCGTGTCCTCCTGGATGCCGCCGGCCGTAGCCCCGGTGGAGGCATCCGTGGCGCCGATGTCCTCCACGTCTTGCAGCTCCAGCTTCGAGTCTTCGCTGAAGGTGGAGGCCAGGATCTCCGGGTTGATCTTGAACTGCCGCGAGCGCATCTCCTCCGGCACCGCGTTGTTGTGCTCGGCGAGGTAGTCCGCCTGCAGCGGCACCTTGTCCTCGGTCGGCGGCGGCGTTTCAACGATTTGGCCATCGGGGTCGACCGGATCTTCCGGCTCGGGCTCGGGCACGGGCTCCGCCTCGGGCTCGGTCGCGGTTATCGCCGCCGCGTCGTAACTGGGTGGTAGTACGTCCCCGGGGATCACGTCCCCATTCAGCATGGAAACAGAGATAGGGGCTTCATAGGCCGATAAATCGAATGTCAGGCCGTACTTTGCCACCGTCCACACGCCGAGCACGTGCACGAGCAGCACGGCCAGGAACACCCCGAACAGCTCAGGCACACGACGGCGTTGTGGACTCGGCCCCGACATCAGTTCAGCTTACCCCCAGAAGTGCCGTAGCGGAACACGTAGCGCACACGCAGCGGGGCGTATCCGTTTGGCGGGGGGGCCACCGCCTCGGGTACCGCCGCCAACGCCGCTTCCTGGAGCGTGAGGGGCACATTGGCATCCACGAGGCTCACCTCGGCGACGCGGCCGTTTCGGCGCACCGTGAACTCCACGGTTACGCGGCCGCCAACCCCGAGGACGAGCTGGTCCAACGGCGGACGCCAGCCGAGCCGCACCAGGTCGTCCACCGGGGTGAACCAGGTGCCCAGTTCCGTTTGGCGCACGGAGACTGCGGCATGGTCGCTCAGCTCTACGGCGTCTTCCAGCGTCGTCACCTCGGTCCACCCAGCTCCATCCTTTTTGAAGATTGTACGATGGACATTTTCGCCCGCCACGGGATCGGGGCTGTCGGCGGCGTCGGTCCCGGTCCCGGCCGTGGCTTCGCCTTCCCCGGCCCAGAACCCGTCTTCCGCGGCCACAGCCTCGGGAGCCGGCGTCACCGAGGGCAGGGGCTGGGTGAGGAGGTCCTGGGCTGTCGGCGACGGAGGGGGCGCGCTCGGCGCTTTGGGAGGCTCCTGCGGCGCCACGACGAGGGCCAACCTGGCGGCCGGAGCGCGCTTTCGGGGAACCACCAACGTTATTTGTGGCTGATCGGCGGGCGGGCGGGCGGCGATTTGCGCGTCTGAGAGCTCGCCGAGCATGAACAAGCGCCGCGGGTTCGGCTTCGGCCCGGCTGCGGGCCCGGCCCCCTCGATCCGCCCAGCCGTCGTGCGATCTCCGGCGCTCGACTCGGGGCTCGGCGCCGCTACGGCGGTGTGGGCGAGTGGACCCTTGGCGTCGTTGGCGTGGCCCTCCGGGACTGGCAGCGCATCGCCGCTGCCGCGAGCGTTGCCCGATGAGCGCTCCGTCGTCGTCGCGACCCGCGTGTTCTTCGGCGCTGCCGCGTCGTGATCGCCAATGTATTGCGCGTCCGCGACGGACTCGGCGCCACCCGTCGCCGTCGTACGCGCGAATTTGAAGGTGGTGGTCGTGCCGGCACCGCTGCCCGCGGCGGCATGCTCCTCCTTGCCTTTCTTGGCGTCTTCCTTGTCCTTCTCCTTTGGGGGGGGCGCATTGGGGGCGGGCAAGGCCGCGGCGATGGCCTGCAGGTCGGGCGGAGGGGCAGGGGGCGGCTCAGTCGTCGTCGCCCGCGGCTCCGCCGCTTTCGGGTGCGCGGCCACCGCCGCCGCTTCCGTATGCGGGTTTCTCCTTTTAGCGAGCTTCTTCTTGCGTTTGGTGTCCGGCGCCTCTTCGGGGTGCGCAGCTTTCGCGCGCTGCTTGGATTTGGCTGGGTGCTCCGCGCTCGCAACGTCGTGTTTGGGGCGTTTGCGTGGGTGTGGGGCTGCGACGCTGGCTTCCGCCGCTTCGTCCACGATCTCGGAGGGTAAGGCCTCGGCGGTGCCGCTCGCATCGTCGTGGCTGGCGTCGTCCTTGGCTCCGCCGTCCGCGGTAGCTACGCCGGACTCCGCCTGGGTGATCTCCGCTTCGATCGTCACATTTGGGGGTTCATCGTCGAGCACAACCACCGAGGTGGTGGGCTCGGCGGCAGGTGGGGGCGCGGGCCAGGCGGCCAGGGCCGCCCCGACAATCGCGGCGTGTGCGGCCAAGGAGCCCCCCAACGCGAGCGGCCAACGCCCGATCACGAATCGGCCCCCAAGCATCCGCCCACCAACCCCATTCTCTCAGCGTACCCGGCTTCTGCGACGTGCGCCGCGCTACGATGGCGATGATCCGGGGTTGCCCGCGTGCGCCCCGCCGGCGAGGATCCTCCCGTGGCCGACCAACCCGCGCTCCCGTTCCGCGTCCTCCGCGCCAGCCTTCGCGCGGCGAGTCGGGCGTCGGCTTCCGTGGTGGAGCGCGTGCTGCGCAACGGAGTGGCGACCACCAGCGCCACCGGCCCCGAGGCGAAGGCCCGCGCGGCCGGTCCGCTGGAGGTCGTGTTCGACGGCAAGCCCGCGCCGGCGCGCTATGGCGCCACGCTCCTTGAAACGGCTCAGCTCGCGGGGTTGGATCTTCGGTCCTATTGCGGTGGGAATTGCTCGTGCGGGACCTGCCGGGTGGTCATCGTTTCAGGGGCCGCGCAGCTCAGCCGGCCGGAGCCCATGGAGCAGCTCGTCTTGGGGATGGACGCGGAGCGGCGCGGCGACCGGCTGGCTTGCCAGGCGCAAGTGCGCGGGCGGGTGGAGGTCACGATCCCGGAATTCTTCTGATGCCGCCCCGGGCTTCTTCGCGCTTCACGGTGTACCTCGTCCCGGGCGTGGAGGACGCGGCCTCAGCGGAGGACGTGGCACGGGAGATCGCCGGTTTCACTGCCATGATCGGGGGCGAGCGCGGCGTGATCGCCGAGCGCGCCGATCCGGAGCGCTTCATCGCCAATGGCCAGGGTGGCTTCCGGGTGAGGTGCCCAAGCCGCGGCGAAACGCTGGTTCGCCCGTTCGCGACCGCCCTGGAGAGCTGGAGAGCTGGAGGACGGAGAGCGCTGCGATGCCCCTGCGGCCAGGAGCACGACCTCGCCGCTCTCCTTTTTGAGCCTCCGGCCGCCTTCGCGCGGCAGTGGCTCCGCGTCGTGGAGGCGGGCTCCCTCGACGTGGACGCCACGGCCGCCGAGGTGCTCGACCGGCGTTGGCCCGGCTGGCGCGCGATAGGGAGCCGGGGATGATGACCCCGCCGACCCTTCCGGACACCGCGGAGCTGGTCGATGCGCTGCAGCGAGTCCACGATCGTCCTGGCACGCTGGAGATCTTTGACGCCTTGATCGCGGAGTCTCCGGAGGGCGTGGCGGCGGCGCTCGGCGCGTTTCCACGGCACCCGATGGCGGTTCCCCTTGGCGCGTGGCTGCGCGCTCGCGGCGTCGAGGGGCCCCGGCAGCCCACGGTGGCCGAGGTGCTCGCCAAGAACGGAATCGTGGATCTGGAGGCGCACCTGTCCGGGCAGGCCGGGCAGGTCGCAGCGCTGCAACGTGGGCTTGACACGGCCTGGGAGCGCGTGGCGCGCGCTGAGATGGCCGCCAACGCCTATGCGGCGATGCTCGTGCTCTTCGCCGCGCTCGCGATCCTCGGCTGGGCCGTCGCGCTCGACATCGTCCCGCTCTTTGATGAGGTTGCGCCCCCCAAAGCGCCCCCCCGCGGCGCCCCCGTGCCCCCGACCGCCGATGACGCGCGCTGACCGGTCGTGTTAGCGCGGCTGCGGCCGGAGGCTGGAATGGATCTGCGGGCGAGCGCGGCGTGCACCCGCACCTGGATGGGCGGCGAGCTGCAGGAAACCGCGGGCAGCGGCCAGGGGCTGGCGCGGGCCCTTGACCACGCGGGGCCGGGCGCTATCGCGTCGTTGCTCTCCGAGGGGGTAGACCTCGTGGAGCTGGAAGATGGCGAGCTCACCCTCACGGTCGAGCGCCGCTCGGGCGGCGTTGCGCGTGTGCGAACGCGGTGGCACAGCGGCGAGGAAGCCGTCTCCGACATCGCGCTGGAAACGCCGGTGCTCGATGTGGCGGAGGCGCTCCACGATGGGTCGCGGGCGCTGCACTACCGATCTGGCGCATGGTTTGAGGGCGCGCCACTCGGCGCGGCGAGCTTTATCCTGCCCGCATTGGCGCCGGAGCAGCTTGGAAGCGGGGAATTCCGCGCGGCGCACGGCCTCCGCGTGGCGTACGCGGCCGGCGCGATGGCGGGCGGTATCGCCGGAGCCGAGCTGGTGCTCTCGATGGGAAAGGCCGGGATGATCGGCTATTTCGGCGCGGGCGGGCTGCCCGTGGAGGCGGTCGAGGCGGGGCTGCGCAAGGTGGCCGGGGAGTCGGCCGGTCGGCCCTTCGGCTTCAACCTCCTCCACAATCCCGCCGAGCCGGGCGTTGAGTCGAAAACGGTGGATTTGTACCTGGAGCATGGTGTGCGCGATGTGGATGCGAGCGCCTTCATGGGCCTCACTCCCGCCATCGTGCGCTACCGGCTTCACGGGATTCATGAGGTAGATGGTCAGATTGTCGTGCCGAACCGCGTGTCGGCCAAGGTGTCGCGCCCCGAGGTGGCCGAGCCCTTCATGCGGCCAGCGCCTGCGAAGCTGCTGCAGGAGCTGGTGGCCGCCGGCGCAATCACCGCGGACCAGGCGAGACTGGCAGCCAACGTGCCGATTGCTGAGGATGTGACGGCGGAAGCCGACAGCGGCGGCCACACTGACCGGCGGCCGCTCCCGGTGCTGATCCCGATCTTCCGGCGTCTGGCCGACCGGATCTCGGCGGAGCAGGGCTACGCTCGGCGCATCCGCGTCGGCGCCGCCGGCGGCATCGGGGATCCGTGGTCGTTCGCCGCCGCGATGCAATTGGGCGCGGACTACGTGATGACTGGCTCGGTAAACCAGTGCACGCCCGAGGCGGCCACCAGCGACGACGTGAAGCAGATGCTGGCTCAAGCGGGGTATGCCGACGTGACGGAGGGGCCCGCGCCGGACATGTTCGAGATCGGCGCGCAGGTACAGGTCCTGGCGCGCGGCACGATGTATGCCCAGCGGGCTGCCAGGTTGTACGAGCTGTATCGCGCGTTCGATGGCCTCGAAGCCATCCCCGTTACGGACCGCGAGCGCGTGGAGAAGCAGATCTTCCAGCGCCCGCTCGCGGAGGTGTGGGCAGAAACGGAGGCGTACTGGCGCACGCGTGATCCGCGTGAGGTGGAGCGTGCGGCCAAAGAGCCCCGGCACCGGATGGCGCTGACGTTCCGGTGGTACCTCGGGATGTCCTCGCGCTGGGCGAGGATGGGAGAGCCCAGTAGGAAGCGCGACTATCAGGTGTGGTGCGGGCCAGCGATGGGGCTCTTCAACGACTGGGTGCGAGGCAGCGCGTTGGAGCCGGTCGCGGCCCGGGGGGTGGTGGCGATCGGCGAGGCCCTCCTGCGCGGCGCGTGCGGAGCCCTCCGTGTTCAAGCGGCACGAACTGCGGGAATCGCGCTGCCCCTCGGCGTGGACACCATCCGGCCGGGCGGCGGATCGCCCTCGTGACACGCGGGTGGTGGTTCGCGGCGTTCGCCGCCCTGGTGGGCGTGGTGTGGCACGCGTTCGGATACGGGCCATTCCTGCTCAAGTATCCGATGGTCGGCGCGAGCCCCGATGCGTTTGGCACGCTCTGGATGTACGATTGGGTTCGCGAGTCGGTGCTGGCCGGCGAGTTTCCGGTAGCCACCAACCGGATGTACTACCCGGAGGGCGTGGACTTCCTCGTTCGCAACGGGGCGAACGTGCTCGACGCGCTGATCAGCGTTCCGCTCCAGGTGATGCTGGGCGTGGGCCGTGGCGAATTGTGGACGTGCGTGTTGATCGTGGTGGGCAACGCCGTCGCGTTCTTCCCCTTGGCTCGGCGCCTCGCGCCCCGAAACCCTGGGGCCGCCATCGTCGCGACGGCCTGGTGGGCGGTGAACCCCTTCGTGCTCTCCGAGCTGGGCGGCGGCCGGCCCACTCAGGCGATGCTGTGGTTCGTGCCACCGGCCGTGGCAGCGCTCCTCAGGTTCGAGGGTTGGAAAGACGCGATTCTTCTCGGTATTTTTGTTGGACTTCAGGGGCTTACCTACTGGTACCTGCCGATCTTCTTCACCTTGGTCCTGGCGCCCGTTGGGTTGGCCCGCCTCGTTCAAGAGCCAGGGGCCGCGCTGCGCTTTGGTGTCGCCGGGCTCATCGCCATCCTCCTGGTGGCGCCGCTCGCCTGGCCGATCCTGCGTGCAAGCCAGGCGGGTGAGATCCCCGGGATCGGGCTCGACATCGAGGCCACCGGTATGTGGATGGAGTCGATGGAGCGCAGCCAGCGGGTGTTTGCGCAGCTCGGACTCGTCTCCACCGGCGTGGCGGTGTTGGCGATCTTTGCCCGTTTCCGCGCGGCCCCGGCGCTGGCGCTCGGGGCGTTGCTCGGGCTCGGTTTCGCGCTGGGGGCGCGCTTCGCCATCTTCAACGATGCCCACGAGAACCCGGTGTACGTGTGGCTATTCGACCACAGCGGCTTCATCTCCCGGCTGAACTTCCCTGCCCGCGTGCTCGCGATTGTCTACTGCGTCGCGGCCATCTCCATGGTTCCGGTGCTCGCCGCCAGCCGCGTCCGCGCGCTGCCGGTACTCTTCGTGGGACTGATGATCGCCGAAGGGCGGGCCAACCATCTGGGCCCAGGGCGCGTCGTGTCGCTCCCCCCGCTTCCCGCCGCGGTGATCGTGCCGGCGAACCCTGGAAACTTGGTGTCCACGCCGATGGGCGCTTCCGACATCGCGATGGCGGAGCAGGTGTTCCATCACCAGCCCATGGTGTCGGGAATGGCGGACCACGTGGGAACCGTGCGGGCATCTAGTTACGATGACTGGCTCGCGAACCCGTACTTCGCCGAGGTGGTGCAGGCCGATGACCTGATGCGGCCCTGGTCGAAGGCGGATCAGGAGGCCGTCAACGCGGAGGTTCGCTGGGTCTGGTTCGACCGCTCCTTGCTCGCCCGCGGTACAGACAGCTCGCTCACCGAAACCATCGAGTCGCGGCTTGTGGGCGCGCTGGGGGAACCCTACTACAAGGATCCCTACACCGCGATCTGGGACCTGAGCCGCCGCGGAGAAACTGCCTCCGAAGTGGAGATCGCGCTGGCGGCCGCTGCCGAGGCCGAGCTCGACGCCGAGCGTGAGGTGAGCACGGTTGGCGAGCTGAACGGCGTGCTGTGGTCCTGGGGCGATGGGCGCACGTCGATGGTCGCGGCGTCGCAGGCGCCCGCTGCGCCCTGACTACGGCGTGGCCTCCACCGCTTCGGTGGTTTCGGCCTCGCGATACGCCCAGTCGCTGAAGTTCGCGAGCGGGATGTCGTGCAGGTTCCACGCCATCACACCGTCGTTGTCGTACACCGGCGTGCCCAAAACGGCCCCGAGCAACATCCGCATTTCACCGCCGCCCTCCATGTCTTCGGTGAGCACCACCCCCTGGTAGCCGTAGAGCATGAGCTGCACCGCACCCTCGCGGAGCTCCTCTTGCTCGCTCAGCGTGGGCATGGCCAAGGTCTTCTCCCCACGGAGCGCGGCCATCCGGTCGCCCGTGCCGCCGTGCGAGCCAAAGGCCGCGATGCCCCGCTTGCCGATGGCGCTGGTCAGGGCGTTCCACTGCTCCGTGGGGTCGGCGGCACCGAGCGCGCCGGCGCTGATGGGCCGCTGAAATTGAAGCTGCCAGATCGCCCACAAGCCGTGCTCTTCGAGGCCCTGACGCTTGAGGCGGGTGTCGGTCGGATACGTGACGATCGGCCCTGGGGGTAGGGTCGCGATCGCGTCGTCGAGGTGGGAGGGGGCACGACCGTCGAAGGTCTCGGACTTCCAGCTCATCGCGTCCGGATAGGTGGTGTGATCGTGGACCATCGCGATGGCGGCCGCCAGGCACGCGGGGATCGCGAACCGGCCCAGCCGGCCCCAGAGGTGCGCTACCGCGATCGAAACGGCCGCCGCCCCCAGCGCGGACACCAGCACGTTGATCCGCATCCACGAGCGCATCGCACGCAGCGGGGGAAGGAGCGTCGTGAGCAGTGCCATCGGTCCCGGGATCCCCGACTGGCAGCTCTCCGGGTGGTCAGGGTTCCAGGCGAGGCGGGTGCCGATCCCAAGGGACAAGCAGAAGAGCCCCACCGCCAGCCACGCCAGCTCGGTGCGCGGCCGCCGCCATGCCACGAAGCCCAGGGCGGCCATGGGGATTAGGCCGATGTAGGGCTCGAAGTCCAGCCGGATCGGCTGGTTGCTGCGTGTGAGGCGAAACAGCGATGCGATCGCCTGGCACTGCGCAGGCTCCATCGTCTTGCCCGCAAGGTCGACGGGAATTCCATGGCCCACCAGCGCATACACGGCTGGCGAGGTGAGCAATACGGCCGGAACGGCGACGAGCAGCAGCCGGCGCATGGCTTCGCCGCGGTCGAGCCCGCGCGACCAGAAAAGGGCGAGCCCGATGTCCGCGAAGGCCATGAACACGGCGAGGTACCACCCGCCCAGCGCAGCGCCCCCAAGGGTGAGCGCCGCGGCCACGGCCACCCACAACGAGGGCGGCGCCTCGATCGCGGTTGAGTCCGAAACGGGAAGCGGGCGCCGCATCCAGCGGTGGAGGAACGCCAGGTGCGCAGGGTAGAGGACCGCAGGGAGGTACTCGGTGCGGCCCATCTGCGGATACAGAGCAAAGTAAGGGCTGATCACGAACGCAAGCGCGGCGAGCATCGCCGCCCAGGGCAGGCTTGGGTGGTTGCCGAGCAGGCGGCGCGTGAGCGTCCAACAGCTCCAGGCCCCGATGAGCGCCGCCGATGCATGCAACACGTTCCACCCGAGGCTCGCCCCGTCCATCCCGCCGCCGGCCAGGTAGTACACCGGCGCGAAGATGAGGAGGTTCACCGGGTCCATCAGGTGCGACTCGAAGAAGTGGGGCCAGCCGACCTCAGCGTAGCGAACGAAGCCGCCAAATTCAGGAATACCCAGCGTCGCCGCCCACAAGCCCCACAAATGGCCGGGCCCCTCGCTGGTGAGTTCGGTGGCCTGAACCGTCAGGGGGTGGAGCAGGGCGGGCCCGCAGAGCACCCACGCCCCCAGCAGGCCCACGAGGGCCGTGGGCACCCATGGTACGCGGTCGATCAGCTTCAAGGCTTGGTTACTCCGCGAGCTCGTGGAAAGCGCCCAGCACGAGGTCGCCGAAGCTTGACGTGCAGGAGTTTGTCTCCTCGTAGTGGTCGCCGTCGTCCGTGGTCACGTTGACGAAGGTGTTGAAGTCCGGGCCCGGCACGATGTAGCCGCAGTAGGCATTCGTGATGCCGAGCGGTGCTTTGTAGGTTCCAGGCAGTAGATCGACGATCGGCGTCGGAAGCTCGTCGGATGTGCGGTACGGCGCCGCGTGCGCCTGAAGGCAGTTGCACACGCCATCGCACTCGGTTCCTTCGCCATCGCAGTCCGTCGGAGCGTCCACCGAATCGGTGTCCTTGCAGACGCTTGCAAAGTCCAGCGCGAAGCAGTCCGGGTCCTCCTGAACCCAGCGCTTGTCGTCGCCGCGCAGCGACGCATCCGCCATCGCCGGCTCGTCCGGCACGCCCCAGAACAGCTCTGGGAACAGCTCGCCGGGGGCGCTCCCGAACGTGAGCGGACCCAGCTCGATCACCCAACTGGCCGCCGGAACGCAGCCGAACACTTCGAAGTCCGATCCGTACCCTGGGCAGTCCGACGTCTGCACCACGTACTCATTGCTGGTGTCCAGCAAATGGAGCTGGAAGGCCAGCTTGAACGATACGTTGTCTACCGGGATGAGGTACCCGGCCTTGCGGACGCGGATCTTGTCCCACGCCTGATCGTCCGTGAGCGAGGCCTGCGCCTCCTGGGCCAACAACGTTCCCCACATGCGGGAGAACTCGAAGCCGCCTTCGGACGTCCACACCGGATCGCCGGCTTCGTCCAACACCCGGGCGCCCGCCTCGTCAACCACCGGGATCGTGGAACCGCCCGCCGACTGCATGCCGCCCAGGGCGCCGCTCAAGAAAAGGGTGGTTCCGCCATCGGAGGTGTCGATCCAGTCGCGGATCACGCCAGGATAGTCGGCGCTCAGCGAGCTGTGGTTGGAGTCGGTGACCTCCGGGTGCCCGGAAGCGCTCACGATCGTCGCAACCCGACCGTTCGCGCCGTCGAAGGCCAGCGAGAAGATGTCGCCGCCGGTGATGATCGGGTCGCGGATGTCGTTGAGGCCCGCCTCGACCGAAGCATCGGGGTTGATCCCACCAAAAGGCTCGCCGTTGAACTCCGGCGCGGTGAGGTGGGCCACTCCCACCCTCGGCGAAACCGGCTCCATTCCCGAGGCGGCCGTCTCGATCGTGTCCTCGATCGCGGCCGTGAGCGACGCGACGAACTCGGGGTTGGCGCCGCTCGTCACCTCGTCGGGCCCCCAGATCCCGGCGCTGTCGGCGCTCGAATGAGCGTGGGAGCTCGACACGATCACCCGATCGCGGTCGAAGCCCTTGGCCTCGAGCGCATCCTGAGCGTCTCGCACGCGGTTCTCCAGCACCCCGATGACATCGATCCCGACGAACGCTACGTATTCGCCGTTGAGGGACATCACGACCGCGGTTGCGGAGAGCGGGTCGTGCACGTCCTGCGCCGCGCGTTTCGACTGGTACCCCGCGATCCAGATCGCATCAAAGCGGCCATCGCCGTTGGTGTCGTCGAAGGACTCACCGTTGCAGCCGCCGCGGGTGCCGGTGGGGTCGGTGAGGCAACCGTCGAACTCGTTGTTCCCGTTCGCGTCGAAGTACGTTTCCGTGATCTCCGGCGTGATGTCCACCCGCGCCACGCCGACGTAGAGCTGGTCGTCGTTCTTCAGGATCATCCCGAGGGGCGGGGCGGTCTCCTCTTTCTCCTCGGGGCAGGCCAGCAACATTGCGAGCAACATCGGGTTCTCGGGCTGGCGCCGGGTTAACCGGTGCGGGTCCCAGAAGGCGGCGTGCTTCGCAATCGGCTCGAGCTGCTGCTGTTTGTCACGATCGCGTTCGTCGGCGTGCTTCCTGCGCTACTCCAGCCACTCGCGATGGTGGGCGACGGGGTGGATGCCTACGGCACCTGGTGGTTCTTCGACTGGATCAAGACCTGCATCGAACACGGCGGCGATCCCTCGTTCACCCGCTGGTTCTTCTGGCCCTTCGGAAAGGACAACTTCGCGCACACCGGAGATAACTTCGTGGACGCGGTGCTCTCCGTTCCGCTCCAATGGCTGCTGGGCCCCCGATATCAACCGCTGTGGATCATGGTCGTGCTGGTGGGCAACGCGCTGAGCTTCCGCCCGCTCGCACGCCTGCTGCTTGGCGATGAAGACCGAAGCTTTGTGGCGTCGTTGCTCTGGATGGTGAACCCCTACACGCTGTTCGAAATCACCGCCGGTCGGCCCACCCAGGCCTTCCTCTGGTATGTGCCAGCGGTCCCCTACTTCCTCATTCGAGTGGCCCGCGAAGGCGGCTGGGCGAGGGCGGCCTGGCTGGGTGTGGCGTGTGCCGTGGTGGCGTGGAGTTACTGGTATCAGGCGGTGTTCGTGGCTTTCCTGTTGATTCCGGTCGCGCTTTCGGAACTGCGAAGGGCGGAGAGCCAGCGCGGCACGTTGCTGCGCTGGGGGGCGGCCCTGAGCCTCGCGGTCGCCATCGTTGCTCCGGCGGCCATCCCGATGGCGCGTCTCTGGTCATCCGGCGGAACTCCTGGGGGAACGCCACAGAAGCAGTCGATCTTCGCCCTGCCCGGCGCGCTGGGAAACAGCGTCGGCGCCGAGTTCCAGGGGCTCGCGCTGATGGAGCAGTACGGCGCCCGGTTGTTCAGCAACTTCACGTGGGGGGTGCCGCTCCTCCTGGCGTTGGGAGTGCATGTGTGGCGGAGCCGGCGCCCGGCGACGAGCCTTGCGAGCCTGCCTTGGGCCTGGTGGGTAGGCGGCTTGGTGTGCCTGGGCATCGGCCTCGGGCCGGGGCTTCGCTGGAGTGAGCAGGTTTGGGTGAACGTGCCTTACATGGTGCTCTACAAGTTCGTACCGTTCTTCAACCGCCTCTGGTTCCCCTATCGGTTCGCCTCCGTGTGCATGATCGTCACCGTGCTCGGGATCGCGGCCGCGCTCCCGGCACGTCGGGTCCGGCTGGTGGGCGTGATTCTCGCCGCGCTCGGCCTCGCAGAGCAGACTCGAAACGCCGCGTTTCCGTTCAACTGGCACGACGTGCGCTGCCCGAAGCTTTTGGAGTTGGCCGGCGCGGAGGGGGGCGCGCTGGTGTTCCTCCCGTTCCGGATTCAGCACGATGGCCTCATCTGGCAAACCGTGTTTCGCCTTCCCACGTTCGGGGGCATGGGTGAGTCGGCTCCCGTCCTCTGGCCGCCCCAGTTCAAGCGCACGCTCTCGACTCCAGTCGCACAGGCCCTGCGACTCGCTTCCACGGGCACCGGACCGATCCCACCGCTCCCGCCGGGCGGGCTCGAGCCGCTCACGGCGCGAGGATTTCGGTGGGTGGCGCTTCGTCGCGACCTCATCTACATCGAGGCCCAGCACCTCCAGGGAATCCCGACACCAGCCGGCGCGGTGGAGCGTGTCGCCTCGATCCTCGGCCCGCCAACGGGCGCGGATAACGGACTTGTGTTGTGGGATCTTCGAGGGCAGTGGTCTCCGCCCGCCGACTTCGCGCCGACCGAGGAGCGCCTCTCCGATGCCGGGTGGACGCCCACGCCGCCCCCCGCCTGGTCCACCACGCTCGCCGAACAAGGTCGCGAGGGGCGACCGACGACCGAAACAGACTGAGGTCGGTCCTTGCCCTCGGGTGACCCGCGGATAGCTTCATCTCAACACCCAAGAGGACCCCCATGGCTTTCGACCCGCCCAGCTACGAACAGGGCGCCCCGCCGAGCCTCCCGCCCGAGCTTGATCTTCCCATTCTGGCGATCCGAAACACCGTGATCTTCCCGGTGCTCGCCTTCCCCATCAACGTAGGGCGCGACAAGTCGCTGGAGGCCGTAGAGCGCGCGCTTGCGGGGGACAAACTCCTCGGCATCGTCGCCCAGCAAGATGCCAAGAACGAAGACCCGGAAACCTCCGAGCTCTACCTCACCGGCACGGTGGTGAAGATCCTGAAGTCGGTGAAGATGCCGGGCAACAAGCTCAACGTCATCATCCAGGGCTTGTCCAGGATCAAGGTGGAGCGGTGGATGACCACGTCGCCCACGCTGTCGGCCCACGTAAAGGTGTTCCCCGAGTCCCAGGAAACGTCGCCTGAGCTCGAGGCGCTCATGGCCACGATGCGCGAGCTGGCCCAGAAGATCATCGATCTGAGCCCGCACATCCCCTCCGAGGCGAGCTTCCTCGTCCGCAGCATCGACAACCCTGGCATTCTCGCCGATATTGTCGCCAGCAACCTCTCGATCGGCGTGGATGAGAAGCAGGAGCTGCTCGATACGCTCGACACGAAGGAGCGCATGACCAAGGTCATCGCGCTGCTCAACAAGGAGATCCAGGTCCTCGAGCTGAGCAACAAGATCCAGACCGAGGTGAAGGGCGAGATGGACAAGGCGCAGCGGGAGTACTTCCTGCGCGAGCAGCTCAAGGCCATCCAGAAGGAGCTCGGCGAGACGGATGACCGCCAGGAAGAGTTCGAGGAGCTCAAGAAAGGGATCAAGAAGGCGCGGATGCCCAAAGAGGTTGAGAAGGTCGCGTACAAGGAGCTCAAGCGCATGAGCCGCATGAGCCCCGGCGCGGCCGAGTACACGGTGAGCCGTACGTACATCGACTGGCTGGTGGAGCTGCCGTGGTCCACGCAAACGGAAGATTTGATGGACGTGAACGAGGCCGCCCGGATCCTCGACGAGGACCACTACGGCCTCGAGAAGGTGAAACAGCGCATCCTCGAGTACCTCGCGGTGCGCAAGCTGAAGCGCGACATGAAGGGGCCGATCCTCTGCCTCGTCGGGCCCCCGGGCGTCGGCAAGACGTCGCTGGCCAAGTCGGTCGCTCGCGCGTTGGGCCGGAAGATGGTGCGCATCTCGCTTGGCGGTGTTCGTGATGAAGCCGAGGTTCGTGGCCACCGACGCACCTACATCGGCTCCCTGCCCGGCAAAATCATCAAGGGCGTGAAGAAGGCGGGGACGAACAACCCAGTCTTCGTGCTCGATGAGATCGACAAGCTCGGCATGGACTACCGGGGTGATCCGTCGAGCGCGCTGCTCGAAGTGCTCGACCCCGAGCAGAACGACACGTTCATGGACCATTACCTTGACGTCGCCTTCGACCTCTCGAAGGTGCTCTTCATCGCAACCGCGAACCTGAGCGATCCGATCCCCGGCCCGCTGCGCGACCGCATGGAGATCATCGAGATCCCCGGCTACACGATGGAGGAGAAGCTCAAGATCGCGAAGAGCTACCTGCTCCCCGAGGCGGTGGAGGAGCACGGGTTGAAGTCCGAGCAGGTGAACTTCCCGGACGATGCGCTGAAGTTCCTCATCGCGAGCTACACCCGTGAGGCGGGCGTGCGCAGCCTGAAACGAGAGATCGCGGCGGTGTGCCGGTGGGTTGCGAAGGAGGTCGCCTCCGGTCGCCTGGCGGATGGGTTCACCGTCACGGCCGAGAAGATCGAGGAGATCCGCGGGCCCATTCACTTCTTCGCCGAGGTGGCCGGGCGCACCAGCGTTCCGGGCGTGGCCACGGGCCTCGCGTGGACGGCGGCTGGCGGCGACATCCTGTTCATCGAAGCGACGAAGATGAAGGGCAAAGGCGGCATCCAGCTCTCGGGCTCGCTCGGGGATGTGATGAAGGAGTCGGTCGGGGTGGCACGCAGCTACATCCGGGCCTCGGCGGCGGAGCTCGGCATCGATCCGGACGTGTTCGAGAACACCGACGTTCACGTTCACGTGCCGTCGGGTGCCATCCCCAAGGACGGCCCGAGCGCCGGCGTGACCATGCTCACGGCGATGGTCTCGTTGCTCACCGGCCTCACGGTCGATCCGACGGTGGCGATGACCGGCGAGGCCACGCTACGGGGCGCCGTCCTCCCGGTCGGCGGGATCAAGGAGAAGGTGCTGGCGGCTCACCGCGCGGGCATCCGCACCGTGCTCCTGCCTGAGAAGTGCAAGAAGGACCTCGTGGAAGTTCCGAAGGAGATTCGGGACGACATGACCTTCCACTTCTGCAGCCGCATGGAGGAAGTGCTCAACCTTGCGCTCGGGGCGGACAAGATCTCCGAGCGGAAGGCGGCGTTGCAGCTCGAACTGGCGCGGCGCCCGGTGAAGTCTACCTCGCCGCCGGAAGCCCAGGCTTAGCGGCGGTGGGTGCCGAGGGGGGTGGTTCGCGCCGCCCCCCTCGCTGCGTTTTTATGGGACGCCAAACTGCACGTTGGTGATCTCCTCGTCGGCCCACGGGTTCG
Organism: Deltaproteobacteria bacterium; assembly: GCA_014191855.1. GTDB lineage: Bacteria > Myxococcota_A > UBA796 > UBA796 > SXON01 > SXON01. The sequence goes on along the minus strand of BJHF01000032.1, from coordinate 39,706 downwards.
GCAGGTTCACGGCGACTGGGGCCGCTTTGGGCTGGCGCGACGGTACGCTGGCCATTCCGGCCATCGGGAAGCGTACGATCACGCTCGGTTGATCGCTGGTATCCTCGTCATCGAATGAAACGGATGTCGCGAGGCGGTCGGCGCAGGCCTTCATGGCGTACGACGTGCGGGCATTGTCTTCGCGGAGAGTGAATGCGAGGGGAGAGGAGGTCATCGAGTGCTCCGTTACTGACTTTAGCGATGTAATCATTATTTGCGTTTTTTCGCAAGCGGTCATCGGGGGTTTTTTGAGGGGAGGGGATGCGCTGCCTGGTGTGGGTCCGTTGGGTCTCGGGTTAGGTTGGTCGCTTGAGGCCCTCTCGCGTGCGCCGCCGTCTTGGTCTACGCTCCCTCGGGCTCGTGCTGTCGGCCTGCGCCCCCGCCGCAGCGTGCGCAGAAGGCAGCATCCCCCTCGATCCGAGGGTGGCAGCATACGTCGAGGTGCCGGCCGGCACGTTCCTGATGGGCTGCACGGCGGGCCAGCAGCTCTGCGACGACGACGAGGCGGAGCACCAGGTCACCCTCACCCGCTCCTTTCTGATCGCGGAAACGGAAGTGACGCAGGCGCAGTTCGAGGCCGCTCTCGGGTACAACCCGGCCAGGTTCACCGACTGCGGTATCGACTGCCCGGTCGAGAGCGTGTCGTGGCACGAGGCGGTCGCGTTCGCGAACGCGCTGTCGGTCGAAGCCGGGTTGATCGAGTGTTATTCCTGCGTCGGTTCGTCAGCGAACGTGCAGTGTGAGATCGCGGCGGATCCGTATGGCTGCGAGGGATTCCGGCTCCTCACCGAAGCGGAGTGGGAGGATGCGGCCCGGTGTGGCGAGGACCTGATGTTCGCCGGCTCAAACGAGCTGAGCGATGTTGCTTGGCATCAGGGCAACAGCGGCGGGAGCACCCACATCGTGGCGAGGAAAGCTCCGAACGCCTGTGGACTGTACGACATGAGCGGCAACGTCTGGGAGTGGACCCAGGACTGGTACGCCGACGTTTCGAGCGAGCCCGTGACAGATCCCAGTGGGCCGGCCGAGGGATTCGCCCGGGTGAACAAGGGCGGCGGCTGGGGAAGCACCGTATCCTACGAACGGGTCGCCATGCGCCATCAGGGCGGGGTGGACGCCCACACGTTCAGCTTTGGCTTCCGGGTTGGGCGGCTGGCGGAGTGATGGAGCAGGCGCCGCATACGGCGCTGAACCGAACGGTTGCCGCAGTCACCCAGCCGCGAAAACGCACTTCCACGTCGGCGCCCGCTACGTCGTCCAGCCGGCCGCACCGGGGGCACTCGGTGTGGTGATGCGAGGAAACGTTGGGGTCGTAGCGGGTTTCGGCTTCGCCGTGGCGGATGGGGACGAGCGCGCCCAGCTCGACGAGCAACGCCAACGTGGAGTACACGGTGGCGCGGCTTGCATCTGGATGCTCGGCGTTTACCGCAGCGAACACGTCGTGGGCGGTTGGGTGCGCGGTGTTGCCCGACAAGAACCGCACGATCGCCCGCCGAGGGGCGGTGATCGAGCATCCCCGGTCGCGGAGTCGCGCCTCAACCGCCTCTGGGCTCATCCGGCGACGACGGCCTGAACCGCGGCATAGTCCGGCTCGACGCCGGGGTTCGGGGCGATCCATTCGTACACGACGGTGCCGCCCGCGTCCACGACGAACACGGCGCGGTTCGCGACTTCGAGCCCGGCGATCCCGGCGAAGTTCGGCCAGCTCACGCCGTACGCGCGCGTGGCTTCGCGGTGAACGTCCGAGAGCAGGGGGAAGCTCACTCCGGTCTTCGCGGCGAACGCGTTGTTGGAGAAGGGCATGTCCACGCTCACACCGTACACCTGGGCGTTGGCGCCCTCGAGGCCGGCGAACTGGTCGCGCAGGGTGCAGAGCTCCTTCTCGCACACGCCGGTAAAGGCGGCGGGATAGAACGCGAGCACCACCTTCTTGCCGCGGGCGGCAGAGAGGCTCACGGCCTCTTTCTTGTTGTTGAACAGGGTGAAATCGGGGGCGGTTTGGCCGAGAAGGGACATAGAAGCTCCAGGTGTAAGGGTTCGGGCTTGGTCAGGCGGACAGGAGATCGTCGACGAGCGCCGCCCGCAGCGTTCGCGGGAGGGGCACGTTCACGGTGTAGGCGGGGTGGCGCACGACGAGCGCGGCGGGCAGCCCGAGATCACGGAGCGCACCGATCTGGGCGCTGGTGAGGGCGAACCGGGTGAACTGCACAGAGGAGACTCGCTCCTCGTTGAACTGCTCGCCGTCGAAGCGGGCCGGCGCGTCGGGCAGGCCCGGGAACTCGAGGAAGAACGCATCGTGCAGTCCGCGCAGGCGACGAAGCATCGTGCTTCGCTCATTCGGCTCGTCATACTCGATCATCAGCGTGGCGCTCAGCTCGCGGGGCCCAGGGAGGAGCGCGCTGTAGGTATCGAGCTCGTGTTGAACCGCGGCCGGCGCCGTGATCCACTCTACACGGCACATCTCCTGCACCTGCCACAGGCAGGTGGCCCGATTCTCGAACAGCAACGTCATGTTCGGGCCGACCGCGAGGCGCCGCACGTTCTTCGCGGCCACCACGTCGGCTTCGAGTCGCCGGCGCTGCAGCACGAATTCCTCGTTGGAGAGCAGCTCACTCGCCAGTAATTTCACGGCTGCCCCTTCGGCGGCTCAACTGGACCCATCGCGGCCAGGGGGGCGTCGTCGCGCCCGCCATACGCCGTCCACATGAGCTCAATCGGGTGCTTTACCGTTTTCCCGCTTTGTTCCTCGATCTGGAGCTTGGCGATCAGACAGTCACTGCTGTACGTTTCCGCGCCCGAGTCCTTCAGTCCGTTCATCAACTTCTGGCTTCCATCCTTGGAAAGTTGGTAGAACTCCTTCTTCATGCCCCAGGTGCCGTCCATGCAACTGCACTGGTCCACCAGGGTTACCTTCGCGCCGGGCAGCCGCTTCAACATGTCCCGACTTCGGAAGCCGATCTTCTGCACCTTGAGGTGGCAGGGCAGGTGGTAGGCCACGCCCCCTACGTCGGTGGTGTAGTCTTCCCGAAGCCGCTGCTCCTTACGTAGGCGGAACAGGTATTCCATGAGGTCGAAGCTCGCCTTGCCGATGCGCTCGGCGGCCTCGCTCCCGATGTACTCGCCCCACTCCTTCTTGAGCATGAAGCTGCAGGTAGGTCCCGGGCTGACGATCTCGCAGCCAGCCTCCACGTAGGGGAGGAGCGCGTCGACGTTGTGTTTGGCCCAGGACGTGGCCGTCGCCACGTCGCCGCCATCGAGCGCTGGCATTCCGCAGCACTTCATCTCGGGGGCGAACACGGTGACGCCGTTGTGCTCCAGCACCTCCACCGCCGCCCGGCCGACTTGCGGCTCGTTCCATTGCACCGAACACGTGTAGAACAAGACCACCTTCGGGCCAGTGACCGCTTCGGGCGCGGGCTGCTCGGCGTGGCGCGCTCGAAACCACGACAGGAAGGTCTGATTTGCGAAGGCCGGGAGCTGCCGATCCCGGTGGATCCCCACCGTCTTCTCCATCATTGCGCGATTGAGCGGCAGGTTGGTCACGAAATTCGCGACCGTGGGCAAGAGCGAGCCGAGCTGCCCGATCAGGTCGGGGTTTCCCAGCACGCGATCCTGGAGCGCGACGCCGTTCTCACGCGCGTCGATCGCCTTGTGGCGCAGCATCAACCTTGGGAAGTCGAGGGCGAACTCGTGGGGCGGGGTGTACGGACAGATGGGATCGCACAGCTTGCACTGGTAGCAGAGGTCCACCACCTTCTGGTGAACGCTGAGCGGCAGGCGCTCGAGGGCGTGCGCCTGGCCCAGAACGTCGGCCCGGGGCGCGGCGGCGTGCGCACCCCCCGTCGCCGCGGCGTGGTTGCCCAGCGCATCGACGGCCAGCGGCGCCGCCGGCGCGGGATCGGAGGTCGTGTCCAACGCATCCACCGCGTCAAAAAGCGCGGGGAAGCTGGGACACAGGTTGAAGCACAGCCTGCATCCGTTGCACACCTCGAACACGCGCTTCTCCTCGGCCACGAGAGCTTCGCGCGACCAATAGGCGTCGTCTCGTGGGCCGGGGAGGTTCATTTGCGGGATCTCTAGAGCGAGTCGAGGCCCTTCTGGAAGCGGCCGGCGTGCGACTTCTCGGCCTTCGCCAAGGTCTCAAACCAGTTCGCCACGTCGGGGAAGCCCTCCTCGCGCGCGGTCTTGGCCATGCCCGGGTACATGTCGGTGTACTCGTAGGTTTCGCCGGCCACGGAGGCCTTGAGGTTGCTCTCGGTGTCGCCGATCGGCAGGCCCGTCGCCGGGTCTCCCACCTGCTTGAGGAAGTCGAGGTGCCCATGGGCGTGGCCCGTTTCGCCCTCGGCGGTGTCGCGGAACAGGCCCGCCACATCCGGATATCCCTCAACGTCCGCCACCTTCGCGAAGTAGAGGTAGCGGCGGTTGGCCTGTGACTCGCCGGCGAAGGCGGCCTTGAGGTTGTCGTGGGTCTTGGTGCCGTTGAGTGCGGGCATGGTCAGGTCTCCGGTGGTGTCGGCGGTTCGTCCGCCGGCCGGTGCCTACTATCCAGACTCAGTCCGAAAAACCAGCGGCCTGCGCTACCGTCGCCGCGGCTTTCCCTTCGCGCCATCCACCACGGCCGGCTCGTCCGCCAGCGCGGCCACCTCGGAAGGGCCCAGAGCGGCGACATCAACGTCCATCGCCTCAACGCCGACCGGATCGCTAAGTTCCGCGTCCTCTACCGGGGAGAATCCGGCGTAGGGATCCGCATCTTCAATGCCTTCGCGCTCGATCTCCTCGTCGATCGTCACGTCCGGACCCACTGGCTTGGCGTGCCGACGCATCAGCCGCTCGAACGGCGGCACCTCGTCCGTGGGGTCGTCGTCGGCCGGAAATGGAGCGGTGGGATCTTTGGGCACGACGGCGGCCCTCCTGGCCTGGGCCACCGTCGTAACGCGGCGAGCCCGGCTACGGGAGGAGGCGGAACGACATGCCGAGCGAGTCGCTGTCGTCGGGCTCGAGGCTGTCGGACACGTCGGGCACGTCTCCGTACACGGATTCAGCGATGGCGACGGCGAGCTCGGCGGGGGTGAGGCGTTGGGGCATCGGATTTCTCCTACAGTCTGGATCGGTCCGGCCGATGGCGTACGTGAGGCCAACCGGCGTGAGTTAGCAGCGGCTGCGATGCGCTCCCCTCCGTTCCGTAAGGTCCTCGTTGCCAACCGTGGTGAGATCGCCGTCCGCGTGATCCGCGCCTGCCATGAGCTTGGCGTGCGGACCGTTGCGGTGTACTCCGATGTCGACCGCCACGCGCTCCACGTCCGAAATGCAGGGGAGGCCTACAATATCGGCCCCGCGCCCTCGGCAGAGAGCTACCTGCGGGGCGATGTGATCCTCGAGGTGGCCCGGCGCAGTGGCGCCGAGGCGATCCACCCCGGCTACGGGTTTCTCTCGGAGAACGCGGCGTTCGCCCAGGCGGTGCTCGATGCGGGGCTGGTGTGGATCGGCCCGCCGCCTTCGGCCATCGAGTCGATGGGCAGCAAGACCGGGGCCCGCCAGCGCATGATCGCCGCGGGCGTGCCGGTCGTTCCGGGCACTGCGGAGGCGATCGCCAGCGAGGAAGAGGCGCTCACCATCGCCAAGCGCTTCGGCTTCCCGGTCATGCTCAAGGCGGCGGCGGGCGGCGGCGGGAAGGGGATGAGGCGGGTGGACCACGAAGCCGACTTCGCAGCCGCGTGGCGCTCCACCCGCAGCGAAGCGGCCAAGTCGTTCAAGGACGATGCGGTGTACCTGGAGAAGTTCGTCGAGAACCCCAAGCACGTCGAGATCCAGGTCCTCGCCGATGCGCATGGGCACACCGTGCATTTGTTCGAGCGCGACTGTTCGGTGCAGCGGCGCAACCAGAAGGTGGTGGAAGAAACGCCGTGCCCGGTGCTGCCCGAGGCCACGCGGCAGGCGATGGCGAAGGTCGCCGTGCAGGCGGCGGAAGCGGTCAACTACGTTGGCGCCGGCACGATCGAGTTCTTGTTTTCCCAGGCCAGCGGGGAGTTCTACTTCCTGGAGATGAACACCCGCCTGCAGGTGGAGCACCCCATCACCGAGATGGTCACGGGGATCGATCTCGCGCGCGCACAGCTTCGGATTGCGGCGGGCGAGCCGCTCTGGTTCACGCAGGCCGAGGTGCGCCAGAACGGCCACGCCGTCGAGTGCCGGGTGTACGCCGAGGATCCGGCGAACAACTTCGCCCCCGCGCCCGGGAAGATCTCTGGCCTGCGGGAGCCGGGCGGGCCTTGGGTGCGCGTGGACTCGGGCGTGTATGCCGGGTACGAAGTGCCGATCCACTACGATCCGATGGTGGCGAAGCTCATCTGCTGGGGGGCCGACCGCGAGGAGGCTCTCTCTCGCTGCATTCGCGCGCTCCGCGAGTACCGCGTTCGCGGGATCCGCACCTCGATCCCGTTCTTCACGGAGCTGCTCCGCGATCCCGAGTTCGTCGCCGGCACGTACTCCACCGGGTTCTTGTCCCCCGAGCGGCTTGAGCGCTTGGCCGAAGGCGCCCGGCACGACGACATCGCGATCATCGCCGCCGCGCTGGCGCAGCTTGAGCGGGACACGAAGCCGGCGCGGGCCCAGCACGCGGAGGTCCCCGAAACCGCCTGGAAACGGTCGGGTCGGCCGGGAGGTGCCCTGTGAAGTACGAGATTACCGTCAACGGAACGATGCGGCTGGTGGAGGTCGAAGCCACGCGCGAGGGCTCCTTCCGCGTCGCGTTTGACGGCGTCACCCACGTCGTCGATCTCACTCGTCCCACGCCCGAAGCCTTCCAGATGCTGATCGACGGGGCAAGCTGGGAGGCCGGCGCGGTCTCCGAAGAAGGCGGCTGGATGGTCGACGTGATGGGGTTCACCACGTCGGTCGAGGTCGTCGATCCGCGGCGCAAGGCGCTGAAGATGGCGGCGGGCACCCACGGGGGCACGGTGAGCACGCAGATGCCAGGGCGCGTCGTGCGAATCCTCGTTCAACCCGGCGAGATCGTCAAGAAGGGGCAGCCGCTGCTCGTGGTGGAGGCCATGAAGATGGAGAACGAGATGAAGACGCCGATGGATGGCACGGTGGCCGCCATCCTCGTCACCGAGGGGCAAACGGTGGAGACCGGGGCGAAGCTGGTTCGGATCGAGTAGACCAGGTGAAGGGGGGCGGGCGATGCGATAGGCCAGGTAGGAAGCGAGCAGTCTTCGTTGCGCATTGTGGCGCGACCGGCTAGCGGTCCGAATGTTGTGGATGAGTCTCCTCGGGTGCAGCGCGGTGCCGGACTCGGCGGGCAGTTCGAGCACGCCGCCCTTCGCCCCTCCGGCGGAAGACAGCGGCGAACCCGCTGATTCCGGCGTCCTCGCGCTGATTCAGCTCGACTGCGAAGGCTGGATCGGCGAGGCGATGCTGATCGTCGGTCCCGACGGCACCCGGGTGCTGCTCGACGTTGGGAACGACGATCACGCCGCGTACGTGAGCGACGCGGTGGAGCGGTACGCGGGGGCGGCGGACGTCTCGGCGGTCGTGCTCACCCATTTTCATTCGGACCACGCCGGCGGCTTCGACGATCTCACTGTCGGGGTCGGCTCGCTCGTCTCCCGCGGCCCCGTCCACCTCGACGCGGTGAGCTTGCCCGATGGGTTCGCTGCGGCGAACCGGGAGGATCTGTGCACGGACTCCGCGTGCTCGCTGCCGTGGAGCCTCGACCTGGGGTCCGGTGCCACGCTCAACGTGTTCGCGGCCGACGGCCAGATCGGCGCCGAGCGCTTCGGCGCGCTGCCAAACGACGACGATGGCGAAAATGCCCGCAGCCTCGTTGGCGTGGTTCGATGGGGAGACTTTACGTATGTATTCAACGGCGATCTCACGGGCGGGGGCAAGGACACGCCCGATGTCGAGGGGTTCTACGCGAGCCGAATGGATGCGTGGGTGCCAGCGGCCGGGGCGAGCGTGGCGCACCTGGGCCACCACGGGATCGATTCGTCCTCGTGGGAGCCCTGGGTCGAGCGGCTCTTTCCGGGGGAGGATTCGGGGCGCTTTGCATTGGTGGGTAGCAATGCCAGCTATCTTGACGCGCCGGCGGACGAGGTGTTGGACCGCGTTCGCGATCATGTGGGGGCCGTTTGGGTCACGCGCGCGGGTTCGTTTACGGGGGAGGATCCAATCCTGCGGGAGGCGGAGGACGACGTGGTGATCACGGTTGCGGAGGGGGGAGGGGCGTTTTCGGTGAGTGGGGGATAGGGGTCACCCCGAAGTCGGGGTGGGCGTTACCAGTACGTTTCGACGCGATGTTGCTCGGCGACTGGCGGGGCCCCCGCGGGAGTCGAGTCACCGCCGTTGGCCCCGCGGCGAAGTCGAGTCGGTGTGTTCAGCCGATTCGGGGGGGCGGGCCGCCCCGGGCGGCGGTCGCGGGTCCGCGTTCGAGGGCGCGCACGCGGGGGCGCACGGACGAACGCCGATTTTGCTGCGATGCGTCGACGGGTCGGGCTTGCTTGTGCCAAACAGCCCGACTCGACTTGCGGCCGCGGCCATCCAGATGGACTCGACCTTTTTGGGCGGGCGTCGCACAGCCGCGCCCACCGGCATCCACTGCACCCGCGAGGCTCCCTACCCCCGCCTGACCAAGGGATCTGGCCGCGAAGTGCGGCAAGCGCGAGCCTCGCCCAAATTCACCGCCCGCTCCGCGTCACCCTGGCCAAAGGCTCCGGATCAGCTTCGCCAGCGCCAGCGCATCGGCCCTCGCCTGCTCACAGTGTCGCGGCTCTTGGTCGGTACGCGCCCACCTCATGCCGCGCCCGCGCGGGCCCGTCGTGGTACGGTCGCCCCGTCGATGAAAGCCCCTCCCGCCCTCCCCGACCTCCACCGCCACCTCGACGGTTCGCTCCGCCCCGCGACGGTGCTGGATCTCGCCCGGGCACTGCGCCTCGCCGTTCCGCCGGACCTGACCTTCCACGCCGGAATGGGCCTCCAGGCCGCCCTCGCCCGCTTCGGCTTCACGCTCTCCCTCCTCCAGGACGAAGCCGCCGTGCGTCGCGTCGCCGCTGAGATCGTCGAGGACGCGATCGTCGAGGACGTCACCACCCTCGAAGTCCGCTTCGCCCCTCAGTTTCATCGCGGGGCTTCGATGGACCGCATCGTCGATGCGGCGCTGGACGGGCTCGGCGGCCGGGCCGGCCTGATCCTCTGCGGGCTCTACGGCGATCCCCCTGAGCTTTTGGAGGCGCTCGTGGATCTCGCGATCCCGCGCCGCGGCGTCGTCGGCCTGGATCTCGCAGGGGGGCCGATCCCGACCCATGAGTACGGCTTGTCGAGCTACGCCGCCGCGTTCACCCGGGCGCGTGCTCATGGGATTGGAATCACCGTACACGCAGGGGAGGGGAGGCCGCCCGCCGAGATCGGCGTCGCCATTGAGGTGCTGGGGGCGCAACGCATCGGCCACGGCACGTCGCTGCTGGACGACCCGCGCGTGCTCGATCTCGTGCTGGAACGAGGCGTGACCATCGAGGCTTGTCCCACGAGCAACGTCCACACCGACGTGATCCCCACCGTACGCGACCACCCGCTCCCCCGCTGGCTTGAGTTGGGGGTTCGAGCGTGTGTCAACACCGACAATACCTTGTTCTCAGGGGTCGCCGCCCCGGAGGAGCTTCGCCGGGTCAGCGGGATCCCGGGGATGACGCCCGCGCGCTGCGCGCAGGTGGTCGCCAACGGACACGCCGCGCGCTTCACCCGCTGAGCCTCCCCACGCGGGCCGCCCCACACGGTCCCTCGGGTTATGGCCGCGCCATGTCCACCGAGCGCCCCGGCCAGTTCCCGTTCACCCGCGGCATCCACCCCACGATGTATCAGGGGCGGCTGTGGACCATGAGGCAGTACGCCGGTTTTGGCGATGCTGCCGACACAAACCGTCGCTTCAAGTACCTGTTGGAGAAGGGGCAGACCGGCCTGAGCTGCGCCTTCGATCTGCCCACCCAGATGGGCTACGACTCCGACCATCCGATGTCCGCCGGGGAGGTGGGCAAGGTCGGCGTTGCGATCAGCACGGCGGAAGACATGGCGACCCTGCTCGACGGTCTCCCGCTCGGCCAGGTGAGCACCTCCATGACCATCAACGCCACGGCCGGTACGCTCTTGGCGTTCTATTGTGCGGTGGCGCGCGAGCGGGGAATTGCCACCTCGGCGCTGCGCGGCACGATCCAGAACGATGTGCTCAAAGAATACATCGCCCGCGGCACCTACATCTACCCGCCGCGGCCAAGCATGCGGCTGATCACCGATATCTTTGCGTGGTGCGGGGACGAGGTGAGCCAATGGAACACCATCTCCATCAGCGGCTACCACATCCGGGAGGCCGGCAGCACGGCCGCTCAGGAGATCGCTTTCACCCTGGCGGATGGCATTGCGTATGTGGAGGCGGCGGTGGCCGCTGGCCTGGACGTGGATGCGTTCGCGCCCCGATTGTCGTTCTTCTTCAACGCCCACAACGATTTTCTGGAGGAGATCGCCAAGTTCCGCGCTGCCCGCCGCATCTGGGCCAACGTGATGCGCGAGCGCTTCGGCGCGAAGGACCCAAAATCGTGGATGCTGCGGTTTCACACCCAAACGGCGGGGAGCACGCTCACGGCGCAGCAGGTGGACAACAACGTGGTGCGGGTAACCCTCCAGGCCCTCGCCGCGGTGATGGGCGGCACCCAATCGCTCCACACCAACAGCAAGGACGAGGCGCTGGCGCTGCCCACGGAGTCCTCGGCCCGCCTCGCGCTGCGCACGCAGCAAGTGATCGCCTACGAGGCCGGGCTGGCGGCGCATCCCGATCCCTTCGGTGGGAGCTACGTCGTCGAGGAGATCACGGATCGCCTGGAGGGCGCGGCGAACCGGCTCATCGCGGAGATCGACGCGCTCGGCGGGATGGTGGCGGCCATCGAGCGGGGCTTCCCGCAGCGGGAGATCCAGGACAGCGCGTATGCGGCGCAGCGCGCGGTGGATGACAAAAAGGCGATCGTCGTCGGCGTCAACGGCTTCGTGGAGTCCGAAGCGCCGGTGCAGGGCCTGCTGCGGGTGGACCGCGCGCTGGAGGCGGCGCAGGTTGCGAGATTACGGGCGTTCAAGGCGAATCGTGACGCCGGAGCGGTGCGAGATGCGCTCGATTCCCTCCAGCAGGTGGCCGCGGGAACCGGGAACACCATGCCGCGCGTGCTGGCCGCGGTGGAGGCGAAGGCCACGCTCGGTGAGATTGCGGACACGCTTCGGGCCGTATTCGGGGTGTACCACGAGAACGTCGTGGTGTAGACTGCCCCGGTGATTCAGCTCCTCGCGCTCGCGTGTACGCAACCGGTGGTCGGCGTGAGCTCGGAGGTGAAGACGCCGCTTCCGGACTACGAAACGGTGGATACGGGCGAGCCAATCCGGGGGGATACCGCATCGGTTGACACCGAGGAGCTCGAGACGACACCCGATCCGGAAGCGCCCCGCGTGCTGATCAACGAGGTTGTTGCGCAGAACGACTCCACGTGGTCGGGGAGCGACGGCGCGTGGCCCGACTGGATCGAGTTGTACAACGCCAGCGATCAGTCGATTCCCCTCGCGGATCTCGCGCTACGTGACACGCAGGATCTCCCCTGGCTGGGCGGCGAAGGCACGCTGGAGCCGGGCGCGCGCCTGGTCATCGCAGCGGACGACACGCCGAGCGGCGAGGGCCTTCACGCGCCGTTTTCCCTCGATGCCGGAGGGAGCGAGCGCATTGTGCTCAGCGTGCGCGGCGTCGTGTCGGATCGCCTCGCGATCGGCGAGCTTCCTCGCGATGTCGCGTGGGCGCGCGTGCCGGACGGCGGGGACTGGGCCCCGACGGTGCACACCACGCCGGACGCCGCAAATCCCTCCTCCGTGGGCACCTCCCTCGACATCAAGGACGGCGTGTTCCAAACCGACGAGGTGTTGCACTTCAACATCCGCCTGAGCGATGTCGCGATCAACTCCCTGCGCTCCAACCGGCTCACCTACGTGCAGGGCGGGCTCGACGTGCCAGAGGGGGACTGGGGCGACGTGGACGTGAAGCTGAAGTCGTACGTAGGATCTTCGCGCACCATCGACCAGAAGTGCGCGTTCAAGATCGACCTGAACGACTACAGCGGGCGCAAGTGGCACGGCCTCGGCAAGCTCACGCTCAACAACATGGTGCAGGACAACACCTACGTTCACGAATGGGCGGCGTACGAGCTCTTTCGCGCCATGGGCGTGCCGGCCCCACGGGTGGGCTACGCACGCGTGAGCGTAAATGACACCGATTTTGGCTTGTACCTGATGCTTGAATCCATCGATCAGGACTTCCTGGAGGAATGGTATCCCGACCCTTCCGGAAACTTGTACGAGGGCGCCTACGGCGTGGACCTGTACGATTACTACATCGCGAGCTTCGACTACAAGGGCGGCAGTGGCGTCTCCGACAGGAGCGACATCCAGGAGCTGGTGGACATCCTCGACGACGGCGCAACCGATGCGAACTACGAGCGGCTGAAAACCGTGATGGACATGGATGAGTTCCTCGCCAACATGGCGGTCGAGGGGCTCATCATGCATTGGGACGGCTACAGCACCGCCAACAACTACCGGCTGTACAAGGATCCCACGACCGGCCTGTTCCAGATCATCCCCTGGGGCACAGACCAAACCTTCCTTAGCGCCTATTTTTCCGCGTGGACGGGTCGCGGGCGCATGTTCCAGTGGTGCCTCTCCGTGGGGAGCTGCTCGGAACGGTACGACGAGATCCTGCTTGAAGCAACCTACATGATGGACGCGCTGGATCTCGACACCCGCGTGGCCGATCTGGAATCCAACTTGCGGGACGACATCGAAACGGATCCCCGCCGCGAGTTCGATTTGCCTACCCACGACTACTACCTAAGTTATACCGAGTCGAACATGATCTCGTACCCGCAGACGGTGCGGGATCAGCTCTCGGCGCGGTAGGTTGGGCGGACGGGCAGCTCGCGGTCTCGTTTTGGGCGTAGTGGTCGCACTGGGCTTGGGCTCGCGGCGCTTCGGCGCGGCCCTACCGGCGTTCGTGGCTTCGTATGCGGGGGATACGCTGTACGCTACGATGATGGTTGTCTTGCTGGGTTATTTCACCCGCACCCCGGCCGTACCCGCGCTGGTCGTGTGTTTTGGCATTGAATTCTCACAAGCTGTGCACGCTCCTTGGCTCGACGCGATCCGCAGCACGCTGCCCGGCCGGTTGGTGCTGGGCCAGGGGTTCATGGCTTCCGACCTTATCTGTTATCTGGTGGGTGCCGCGGTCGGGTGGGCGGTTGACCGGAGGTTGCGGGGGGCGGCGGCCCACGCCGATTCTCACATCGTGAGGGGAGGCCGCTCACCAAGTCCGTAGTGAGAACGTTTCTGGCTGTATATTCTCACATCTGCCCCGGCGAGGGTGTCGCTCCGGGCGATGTGAGAATCTCCGCTCCGAGTGCTCTCACAACGCCGGGGGCGACTCTCAAAACGCGCACGGCGACTCTCACATCCGCCAGGGCGCCGCGGCCCCCTTCGCGTTGTGAGAAGCGGTCGCGACACGATGTTGGTTCGCCCGGCCGACCGAGTCGACGCCCGATCCACGCCCGCGATGGCCCGCGACGCCCGCGCGGCCTGGAAAATAGGCCTGCGCCATCGCCCAACCGCACCCCCTACCGCTCCGCCAGCCGGCGCTTCCACCACGCCAGCCGCTCGCCGATCGTCTTCTCCACCCCTTGGTTGGTCGGGGTGTAGAACACACGATCACTGAGCGCTTCAGGCAGGTACGCCTGCGCCACGATGTGGTCCGGATGGTCGTGGGGGTACAGGTAGGCCGCCCCGTGGCCCATGGCTTTCGCGAGCCCGGTCGGCGCGTTTCGCAGGTGCATCGGCACCGGCAGCGCACCGGTCTCCTTCACCGCCGCGATCGCCGCGTCGATCGCCCGATACGACGCGTTCGACTTCGGCGAGGTGGCCAGGAACGTACACGCCTGACCGAGCAGGATCCGCGCTTCGGGCATCCCGATTCTCGCGCAGCCCTCCATCGCGGCCACTGCCACCTGGAGCGCGCGCGGGTCGGCGTTGCCGATGTCCTCGCTCGCGAAGATGACCATGCGCCGAGCCACGAACACCGGATCTTCGCCGCCTTCCAGCATCCGCGCCATCCAGTACAACGCGCCATCGGCGTGGGATCCGCGCATCGACTTGATGAACGCGCTCACGACGTCGTAGTGCGCGTCGCCGTCGCGATCGTGGAGGATAACGTTCCCGGCAGCCTTCATGGCTTCGACGGTTACGGGGCCACGATCCGCGAGGCGCTCCAGCATCGACAGGGCGCGCCGGGCGTCGCCATCGGTGGCGCGCGCGATGGCGTCGAGGGCGTCGTCGTTCACCTCGGCGCCGGAGGGCAGCCCGCGCTCCGAGTCGGCGACGGCCCGACCGAGCAGCGCGCGGATCGCTTCCGGGCGCACGGGCTCCAGGATCAGGAGCTCGCAGCGGGACCGAAGCGCTGGAATCAGGTGAAACGCGGGGTTCTCGGTTGTGGCGCCCACGAGGGTGACCGCGCCGCTCTCGACGTGGGGCAACAGCGCATCCTGCTGTGCTTTGTTCCAGCGGTGGATCTCGTCGACGAACAGGCAGAGGGGCCGCGCGTCCAGCGTTGGCCGTTGATCGAGGATGTCCTTCAGCTCTTTTACGCCGCTGAGCACGGCGGAGAGCCCGACGAGCCGAAAGCCGACCGCGTCCGCCAGCACCCGAGCGAGGGTGGTCTTGCCGCAACCCGGCGGCCCCCACAACAACAACGAACGCAGCTTCCCGGCGCCCAGTGCCCGCCGAAACGGGGCGTTGGCGGCGAGCAGCTTCTCCTGTCCGACGATCTCGTCCAGCGTGCGTGGGCGCATCCGTTCGGCGAGGGGCGGGCGAGCGTCGGCCATCGGGATAGCGCCTAACCCCCGATGGCCACCCTGATCGTCAGCGACGTCCACTGCGACGGTCCCGATTCGCTCACGCAGCAGGCCTTCCTCGGGCTCTTGTCCGCGGTCCAAACCGATACCCTGGTGCTGGCCGGCGATATCTTCCACGCCTTCTGGGCCCCGAACGGCACCCCCTTCCCGGCGTACCAACCGGTGATCGAGGCGCTGCGGGGCCGGAAGCTCGTCGTGCTCCCGGGAAATCACGACTGGGGGCTGCCGGCCCACTTGCTGCAGCGGGGGTTTGACCCCTCGGCGATCGTCGTCACCGCAGCGCCCAACCCGGCGCGCGTCGGCGTTCGGGTTGACGTGCCGATAGAGGGGCTACGCGCGTCGTTCACCCACGGCGACGAGGTGGACGAATCGTGGACGTACCGCGGTTTTCACGCGATCCTGCGCAGCTCCGGGTTCGGCCGCTTGCTCGATGCGCTTGGCCCCGTCGGCGCCTGGAATCTGCTCCACCGTTTGGCCGGTCCGCTCGGCGCGGGCGCACCGAATCCAGCGTTGGTGGCTGCACAACGTGAACTCGCGGAGCGCTGGATCGCCGGCGGCGCGCAGCTTGTCGTCACCGGCCACACCCACGCGCCGTGTTGTGAAAAAATCGGTGGCGGAACGTGGCTCAACCCGGGTGACTGGATCACGCATCGCACTTACGGGTTCGTCGAGGAAGGCCGCGTGGAGCTGCGAACCTTCACTCCAGTGCGAGGGTAATTGTGGAGAAGAACGAGCCGTAGCTGTTCGAGTACTCCGTTTCAACCAGGAACGTGCCGTCTGCCACGGTGCCGACGAGCTCCTGGTCCACGGTGTCGGGGTTGAAATACACCGTCCATGCACCGGTCACGACGCCGTCGGCCACGGTACCCGCCAGGGGGCCATCCAGCAGTCCCCAGGTTGCGGAGGTGCAGGCCGCCTCGCCGACGAAGCTGTAGTCTGCGGCGATGGTGAGCGTGGCCTCGCCGGTGCACGCTTCTTTGTTGCCTTGCCAGGCGTAGAGTCCATCCACCGGGCCGGCGTAGTCCCCCGCCAGCGATACCGGCTGGCCTGTGTCTCCCGTGTCTTCGCCGCTGTCGCGACCGCCATTGTTCTTGTCGCCTTCGACGACGGCGGCATCCGCGCAGGCAAGCAGCATGAGCGGGAGGAGGGTGCGGCCGAAGATCATGGGTTCGCCGGGTGAGGGCGCAGTCTACCTCGGGGCCCGTCGGGAATGCCATCGACCGCGGCTCACGCCGAGAGATGCCGCGCTTTTCGTCGTCGGCCTGAGTACGAGCCCGAGGGGCGGTGCGCGCCGCCCGGTCCCGTGGTCGGGCGAGCGTGGCGGCGCACCGCGGTCGCCTCCGCGGGATAGCCAAGGCGCGTGCGCGCCTACGTCCGCTTCCGCCTGACCAGCGGCACTACCGCCGAGCTTGGTCATGGAGACCTGATCGGTCGACTGTGGTCGGCGGCCCTGCCGATCGCCGACGCGCGGGTGTCCGAAGCGCACGCGATGGTGAGCCTCCGCGGCCAGGAATTGAAGTTGATGGCGCTGCGAGGGCGCTTCGCCGTGGATGGCAAGTCGGTCCCTTCCGTGGTGCTGGAGGCGGGGCAGCAGATCACGCTGGCGGAGGGGTTGGCGCTGGTGGTGGAGGAGGTTTCGCTGCCCGCGGCGGTGTTCGCCGTGGAGGGCGAGGGCCTGCCCCGCGTGGCGGTAACGGGTGTTTGTAGCCTGCTTACCCGCCCGCGCCCCGAGCTGGTGCCTCGGCTCGTCCCCGATGCGCCCGCGCACCTGTGGGGGGATGGCGAAGGTTGGTGCCTCTCCATGGCGGGCGTCACGCGTCCCGTAAAGCCGGGAGACTCCTGGGAGATCGACGGTCGCCGCTTCCACGCGGTCGCGCTGGCGCTGGATGCGGCCGGGCGCACCGCCACGCGGCTGGATGGGGGCGTGGCGCGATCCCTCCGCGTCGTGGCCCGCTTCGACACGGCGCACCTGTACGTGGAAGGGGGGGAGGCGTTGGCGCTGAGCGGGCTCGCCGCGCGCGTGCTGAGCGAGGTCGTGGCGTTCGCCGGACCTGTTCCCTGGGAAGTGCTCTCCCGGGAGCTGTGGCCCGAGGAGGATGACGTTCACCTGCTGCGCCACAAGCTCGACGTCACACTTTCGCGGTTGCGGAGCCGGCTGCGCGAAGGCGGCGTTCGTCCGGATCTCATCCGTTCGGATGGCTTTGGGAACGTGGAGCTGTTTCTGCACGACGGGGATCGCGTGCAGGATCGAACGTGATCGACGAGGATAGCTCGCCGGAGCCGAGCGACGGCGGGGGGGGCGTCGAGGGCTCGTTCGAGCAGGGCGAGGTTCGCTACGAGCGGCAGGGGCTGCTCGGCCAGGGGGGGATGGGCCGGGTGTACGCGGCGAGGGACTCGCTCCTGCGTCGCCAAGTCGCGCTCAAGGTGGCGGCCACACCGGAGCTGGCGGGCCGGCTGGCGCGCGAAGCCTGGATCACGGCGCAACTTGAGCATCCGGGCATCGTCGCGGTGTACGACGCCGGCGAAACCGACGGGCAGAACTGGTACACGATGCGGCTGATCCGCGGCCGTACGCTCCGTGAGCGCGTAGCGGCGTGCCCCGATCTCGCCGCTCGGCTGCAGTTGATGCCCCACCTCCACGCCGCCTGCCAGGCCGTGGCCTACGCCCACTCGATGGGGATCGTGCACCGCGATCTGAAGCCCTCGAACATCATGGTCGGCGAGTTCGGTGAAACCCAGGTCGCCGACTGGGGCCTCGCCCGGCCCGTCGATGATTCCATGGCGGACTGGCGGCGCATCGTCGACGAAGACGCGCAGCCCGACGTCTCAGGCACCCCCCGTTACATGAGCCCGGAGCAGGCCCGCGGGGCTCCAGCGGGCTTCGCGTCCGACGTGTACTGTCTGGGCGCGGTGCTCCACGAGCTCCTCGCCGGCGAAGAGCCGCCCCCGCACACAGGGCGCGCGCTGAACCCGGAAACGCTCCCCGCGGAGGCGCCGAGGGAGCTCGTGGCCATCGCCCGCCGGAGCCTCCAGCCGGACTCCGCGGCAAGGTATCCAAGCGCCGCAGAGCTGGCCGCAGACCTGGATCGTTGGCTGTCTGGCCGGCGGGTTCACGCCCACGAGTACCAACCGTTGGAGCTCCTGTCGCGGCTCGTGCGGGCGTGGCGCGCGCCGCTGGCCGTCGGGGCCATCGCGTTTGTCGGGCTCGGCACGGTCGTCGGCTACGCCGTTCACCGCAGCGGAGAGGAACGTGCGGCAACGGAGGCCAGCCTCGCGGTCGCGCTGACTCAGCAGGCCCTCGCCGCGCTTGCCGACGATCGCCTTCCCGAGGCGCACGTGCTCGCGGCTCATGCCCTGCTCCTGGGGCCTTCCCCCGAAGCTCGCGGCGTGCTGGCCGGAACCGCCCACACCAACGCCGAGCGGGTGTGGGAGCTGGCCTTGCCGGAAGCGTGTCGGCACACCGGCGTGCTCTCGAGCGATACGGCCACGCTCGCGTGCCACGCCGCGGGCAAGCTGGAATTGTGGTCCCTTGATCCTCTTGAACGCCGTGCTTCCCTCGATCTCACCGTGGTTGAGGTGCCCGTTTGGATCGGCCCACGGCTGCTGGTCGCTACCGCGGAGTCCATGGCGTGGGTCGAAGCCGGCAAGGTAGTCGCCGTGGTGCCCGGGGGGGGATGGCGACCGCAGTCCGATGGTACGAACGCCTTCGCTACCCGAGGGGCCGACGCGCGCTCCCTCACCCCCGACGGGGGCGTCCTCGACTTCAAGATCTGCCTGGCCACGCGCTCAACCACCGTGGTGGCCGCCGGGGAGCTGTTTGTCGGGTGTGATGACGGTGTGCTGCGGAGCTACGATCCTCAAGGCGGGCCCACCTCGGAGCTGCGCCTCGGAGACCGCCCCGCGTGGTCCACCGTTTCTGGGTATCCGGGCGGACTGCTGGTGGGGTGGTTGCAGGGTGGCGTGCAAGCGCTGGAGCCCCGCACCGGCGTGTGGGGGGCGCTGCTGCCTGGCTTCTCCGGAAGTGTCGTGGCGCTGCAGTCGGTGCCGGGAACCGCGCTCGTGCTCGCGTTGGGCGAGAGCGGCGGGCCGCGGATCTGGAATCCGGACGTGGATGCGTGGGTCGGCTCGCTCCCCGCGAGGGTGAGCCGAATGTTCCCCGCCTCCAACCGGGGTGAAGTGTTGCTCCTGGGCGATACGCTCCAGCTCTGGCGCGTCGCGGCCACACCGCGCCCTGCGGCGCTCCACTTCGGGTCCGGGCTCTCTCAGGCGGTGATCTCGCCTTCGGGCGAGGCGCTCGCGGTGGCACTAGGGAGCGGAGATATCGTTGAACGCCGCCTATCGGATGGTCGCGCGCTTCGTCGCTGGCACTGGAGTGAGGGCGTGGCCAAGGCGGTCACCTACCTCAGCGACGAGGTGCTGCTTGGCGCCGCGATGGGCGCCCCCGGCCGGTTCCTGGGGCCGGGCGATGCGTCGCGGTCGATCTCCGCGGGGCACGTCCTACGAAGGCTCGGGTATTTCAGCAGCGGGCGGGCATGGGCGCTCGACTACCGGGATGCCGTGTTGGCGGTGTCGTTCCCGGAAGGCGACGTGAGCACGCAGGTGGTGGGCCCGAGTCCCTTCGATGGGTCGAGCAGCCCAGACGGCGGCCGCGCCGTGATCCTCGACAACCTTGGCGGCGTCTGGGCATCGGAGGGGGGGGCCTGGGTCGAGCTCCGGCGTGTGCCCGACGCGGTGGCGGTTGACATCGGAAACGGCGGAAGTCCGCTGGTGACGGCGCTGCCCCGCGAAGTGTGCATCGACGCACATTGTGTCTCGATCCCCGAAGACGTCGTGGACGTCGCGGTGTCGACCGATCGCGTCGCGGTCGCCACACTCTCCGGGGGCGTGTGGCTGTTGGACTTGCGAACTGGCGAAACGGTCGCCGTGCTCCGCGGGCACACCTCGCGCGTCAGTTCTGTGGAGTTCGGTCCCGACGGCGACTGGTTGGTGAGCGGGAGCTGGGATGGCACCGCGCGCCTGTGGGACATTCACGAGCTGGACATGCCGGCGGAGGCGCTGATCGAGCGGGCCAGGCGTGTCTGGGGCCTCGGCTTGGAGGATGCGCAGCGGGAGCGGTGAGGGGGGCAGGTTGTTGGTGTTAGGAGTGTTTAGATAAATCGAGATAGGACCTGCTGGATGTCAGTGAGTGCCGAAAGGAGGATAACGGTAACAACCGGACCCCTTCCGCGTCGCGCCGCACCCTCGCGATGCACAGCGTCTCCTCCAGGGCCGGCGAGTAGGCGCTGGAGGTGACCACGCCAACGTCGCGGCCGTCGAGCCGCACGGCCGCGCCGCGTGGCATCGGCGTTTCCCCCGGATAGCGGATCCCCGCCAGGCGGGAGGACTCCTGGCCTCGGGCACGCTCGACGGCCTCGCGTCCCACGAAGTCGGCCTCCTTGCCACTCACCAGCCAGCCGAGCCCCAGTTCCCAGATGGAGGAGGCCATGCCAAGATCGGCGGGGTACAGCGTAAACCCGGCTTCAATCCGAAGCAGATCGATGCAGCGGTAACCGTACGGGAGCAAGCCCTCCGGCTCGCCAGCCTGACGGAGCGCGCGCCAGAGGGGCACGGCGTCGGCGGCGTCGCAGTACACTTCATAGCCGCGTTCGCCGGTGAACCCGGTGCGGGACACCACCACGGGGCACCCCGAGAGGCGCAGGCTGCGGTGCGCCAGGTGGGGCAGGTCGCCCAGCTCGACATCGGTCAACGGCGCGATGGCGGCAAGGCTTCGCGGCCCCTGGACGGACAACACGTGTTTGTCCTGCAACGGTTCGATCACCACGTCGCCGCCCAGCTTCTGGATCTGCGCGAGCGTCGTACCGCAGCCGTGCACGATCCAGAACTCCGTTTCCGCGAAGCGCAGCAGGATTGCATCGTCGATGATGCGGCCAAACCGGGAGAGCGCAACGCTGAACCGGCAGGTTCGCGGCTGCATATCGTGGATGGGGCGGGGGAAGAGGCGCTCGAGCACGTCCACGCTGCCGCCTCCGCTCACCCGCAGGACTTGGAGCTGGGAGGCGTCCGCGAGCCCGGCGGCCTGTCGAACGGCGGCTTGTTCCTGGGCCAGCGACGTCGGGTACGTCCACGGCATCGCCATCCCCGCCCAAGCGTAGGCGCTCATGTCGGCGCCGAGCGCAACATGCTCCTCAAACAGCGCGGTGCGCCGGCTCAGTCGATGGCCTTGCGGAAGTGGTAGAACACGATGTCCATCCGCTCGCGCAGGTAGAACCGGTGCGCCGAGTGGCGCTGCACGCCGGAGTCGAGGTGCACGCTGGTGGCTCCGTGCTCCTTCCCGTAGGCGCCCATCCACGCCAACAACTGGGCACCGTAGCCCTTGGAGCGAACCGTCGCGTCCGAGACGAGATCATCGACGTAGAGGTAGTGCCCGAGCGCGAGCCCGGTCGCGAGCCGGAAGCCGGCCACGGCGCGGATCACGCCGTCGTCGAACAACGCGACGATGTGGTAGTTGTCCTGGGCGCGCTGCAGCGCCACCTGGGCGGCGTAGGCCTCTTCGTCCAGGTGGGTGCGCAATTGCACCATCACGCGGTGCGTCGCCCGAACCTCGGCTTCGGTCTCGGCCAGCTTGATCGCGATCATTGGGAGGCTCCATCCGCCGAGGGCAACCCGACCGCGCGCAGGAGATCCGCGACGGTTTCTACGCCGGCGAAGGCCTCGAAGTCGAATTCACGCCCGAGGCGATCCTCCAGCTCCACGATCACCGAAGCGAGAGCCAACGACGAGATCCCCACCTCCGCGAAGCCGAGGCGTCGGGAATCCGTGTTGTCATGCAGTTGCCGGCCCGCGTACACCGACACGAGGCCGAGCACGATGGCCACCTGTTCGGGGGGACTGAGTTGGGGGGTCATGTGCAGCTCCAGAGTTCGCGGTGGTTGTCTTCGAGGATCCAACTGCGTTCGGCCGCAGTCAAGAGGCCCGGCTCGCCGGTGAGCCGGGGCATCCAGCCCGAGAGCGGTCCGTGCTCGGCGTGGATGGGCCAATCGCTGCCAAAGAGGAGTTTTCGCAGGATGCCGTGTCGTTTGTAGCGCATCAGCGTGTCGTTCCACTCTCCCCGCTTCACGGCCACCTGGAACCCTGCGGTATCGACATACACGTTGGGCCGGTACTCGGCGAGCAACGCGGCATCTTCCCGGTGCACCACGGCCCCGTGGGCCAGGATGAAATTCACGTTGGGGAAGCGCTGCGCCGCAGCTTCGACATCCATCGGCCGGGTGTGCTGGAACGACAGCCGGGGTGAGGTGGGCCCGGTGTGCGTGAGCACGGGCAACTTGTGTTGGGCGCAAAGGTCGTAGTAGGGATCGAGGGCGGGATCGCTTGGCGAGTAGCCACACGGCGGGTAGAGCTTGAGGCCACGAACGCCCCATTTGGCGATGGAGCGGGCGAAGAGGTCTACCCCCGCCGAACCGCGGCGGGGATCGATCCCTGCAAATACCCAGAATCGGCCGGGATGGCGCAGCGCCATCGCGTGGTGGAGCGCGAACACCTCCTCGAGGGGCGGGAAGGCTTCGGGGAACGCGAAGCCGAAGTCCACAATTAGGGAAACGGCGGCGTCGATGCCGGCGGCGTTGAGCTCAGAAACGTGCTGGTCGCCGCTCGGGTCGGGCCGCTCCAGGCGATATCGAGCCGCGATCTTCGCCCGGTGGCGCTCCGGGAGGTCGGGCGGCAGCAACCGCCGGATGTTCTCGCCCCACCCCGCGAAGAAGGGCTCTGGGAGCGTGTGGGGGCTCGCCAGGTGGGTGTGGCAATCGAGGATCATGCGCCGTTCACGTAGCTTCTGAGCAGCACCTCGCGCAGCAGCTTCCCCGAGGGCGAGCGGGGGAGCTCGCCCACCACCACCACGTCGTCCAGCCGGCTGAACGGGCCGAGGGTGGTGACGACGTGCTCGTTGAGCGCAGCGGTGTCCAGCTTCGCGCCGTCGGCTTCGCGGGGAACAACGAACGCGACCGCCTCGTCTTCGTGGCGCCGCGCCCCAACGCGAACAACGCACGCCTGCGCGATCGAAGGGTGGGCTTCGAGACAGCGATCAACGTCCTCCAGGTACACCTTTTCCCCACCGCGGATCAGCATGTTCTTCAGGCGGCCCGTGATGTACACAAAGCCTTCGGCGTCCACGCGCCCCACATCGCCGGTCCGGAACCAGCCTGGCCTCCGGAATTCGTCTGCATGTTTGCCCTCATCGGCGTAATAGCCGCCACTCAGCACCGAGGGGCCAGAGAAGCAGATCTCGCCGGTCGCGTTGGCCGGAAGGGAGCGCCCGTCGTCATCCACGATGTCGATCTCGATGCCCGCGGGGCGTCCGACCGCGGAAGGACGAATGTCGCTGGGCGCGGATACGGTGGCGAAGCACGTCGTTTCTGTCAGTCCATAGCAGGGCAGGATCGGGTGGCCATAGGCTTCAGCATAGCGGGTGCGCGTCGTTTCCCCGAGCGGGGCGGCGCCGGCGATGGCGAAGCGGATGGAGGGGGGCAGGGGAAATCGCATCGCCATCATGGTGTCGAACAGGATGGGTACGCCACTGTACGAGCGGACCTCGTGATCGGCGAGCGCGCGCGCGGTGGCCTTGAGGCGCGCGATCGCAAATCCGGGCGTGATGATCACGCTCCCGCCGACCACGAGCATCGGCAGCAGGTCGCTCATCACGGTGAAGGTGTGAAACAGGGGCAGGAGCGAACCTGTCACCCAGTCCGAGCCGTACCCAAAATGATCGACGGCGAACTCGACGTTGGCGCCGATGTGCCGCTCGGTGAGAAATACGCCCTTCGGGGCGCCGGTAGAGCCCGAGGTGTAGACCAACAACCCTCCGCTCGCCGCTTCGGGGAGCGGAGGACTTTGCCCGAGCGCGCCGGGCACCAAGAGTCCTTCGGTGCGGAATTCGGCCAGCCGTGGGGTGTCAGAAACGCCTGGAACGGGAGTATCGGACAAGAACAGGGAGGTCTGGGCGTGCCGCACCAAACGCCCCACGGCATCCGGCGTGCTCGCCGGGTTGATCGGGCACACCACGAAGCCCGCCATCAGGCCCGCGGCGAGCGTGGCCGCTTGCACCAGTCGCCGCTCGCTCAGCAACGTGAGGCGACCGGGGCCGCCGCCATTGAGCACAAGCAAGCGCTGCGCCAGCCCGGCGAGCTGTCCGTACGTCAGCTCCGCGCCCGTCTCCACCTCGACGAGGGCGAGTCGTTCCGGAAAGTTGGCCGCACTGTGGCGCAAGCTGCGGCCGATCGGGGCGGGGTCAGGCCTCAATGTCGCGCCTCCGGGTAGCGATCTCGTAGCGCGGAGCGGAGCGGCTTTCCCGTGGCGCTCCGTGGAATTCTGTTGACCCACACCACCTCGTCGGGCCCCCCGATCGGCCCCATGCGCTCGCGAACGTGGGCGCGGATCGACGCGTCGTCGGGCGGCTCGGCTACGGCGACGACAAACGCGACCGCGCGTTCGTAGCCGAACAGACCCGGGAGCTGCACGCAAACCGGCTCCGCGATGCCGGGGTGCGACTCAAGGCAGCGGTCGACGTCTTCGAGGTACACTTTTTCGCCCCCACGAATGATCATATTCTTACGACGGCCGGTGATGTAGAGGTAGCCATCGGTGTCGAGGTGGCCCATGTCGCCCGTCAAGAACCAGCCTTCTTCAAGGAAGGGCTCCTCGGTGCGGACGTCTTGCCGGAAGTAGCCGCCTGTGATCACCGAGGGGCCGCAGAGCGCGATCTCACCGTGGTCGCCCACCGCCACCGGGTTGAGGTCCGGGCCAAGCACGCGAATCTGGATCCCCGCAGCCCGACCCACCGCGCCGGGTTTGCCGCCCCCTACCGGCGAAGCCGTCGCGAAGCACACGGACTCCGTGAGTCCGTAGCAAGGCACGACGGGGTGCCCGTATCGCTCGGCGTAGCGGGTGCGAGTGCGCTCGGAGAGGGGGCTCGCGCCGGTGATCGCGAAGCGCAGGGTTGAAGGCAGGCTCACGTTCAGGGCCATCCACGCGTCGAGAACCAGCGGGACGGAGCTGAAGGAGCGAACGTCGTACGCTGCGAAGGCGGCGGCGACGAGCCCGGCCTCGGTCGGGTTGAAGCCCCCGGTTACGACGACCCGCCCTCCGGCGCACAGCACGGGGAGCAGGTCGCTGATCGTCGCAAAGGTGTGGTGGAGGGGGAGCAGGCACCCGCTCACCCAGGTGGCGTCGTATCCGAAGTGAGCCTGCGCAAAGAACACGTTTTCGCCGATCTGGCGATCGCTCAGTCGCACGCCCTTGGGCGATCCCGTGGCGCCGGAGGTATAGACCACGAGCCCGCCGCCCTCGATGGGGATCGACGCATCTGTCGCCGAGAATCGGCCGGCACGGGGGTCAGCCGGCACGGGGCGCTCCCGGGTAGGGGCGGCGCCCTGTGGCCACCCCTCCGCGGAAACGCCGGTCGCCAAAAAGTCCGGCTCTACGTGCCGGATCAACGCCCGCATCGCGGCGTCGGGCATTCCCGGGTCAAGAGGGCAAACGAGCAGCCCAGCCGCCAACCCAGCGGTGATCAAAATCGCCTGCTCGGCTCGGCTTCGGCAGTGGATGGCGATCGTACCACCCGGGCCCACCTCCGCCGCCAGTCGCTCCGCCACCCGTTCGACGAACCCGAGTGTGAACGCCGTGTTCGACTCCGCGCACACGATGGCACTGGAGGCGCCATGAATCCGGAACGCGTCGAGGATCATCGCGCCGATGGAGTGGCCCTCGGAGGCTCCGTCAGATGGCGCCCCGTCGGCAACGCCGGGCGGCGGATAGCGCCGCTCGTAGTCGGCTCGATCGAACCCGGTCACGGTCGGCGCGCACATCCCGTGCTCCTTGAGCGACAGCACTGCCTGCGCAATGGAGCGGATGAGCTCCGTGAACCCGTCCAGCTCCCTCAAGTCGGCGTCGGTGTATGGCTGGCCCACGGACCGCATCAGGCGAATGTCCACGAGCCCCGGCCAGGTTCTCCCTGCGATCCGAAGGCCGGCGCTGGAGCGCATCGCGTGGCGCACGCGCGCGAATACATGGCCTGGATGCTGGGAGTCGGACCATTCGGCGACGTCGCTCATGCGGGGCGGGTAGTAGAAGTGGCGCCGGCTCGGGAGCACGTCGGCCGCGAAGTGGCCCGGGGTGTAGTGCCAGTGGTTGAACTGCATGCGGCGGGAAACGGCGGAGAGGAGCTTGGCCGGGGGCTCTCGGCCGCAGAAACCCAGGGAGCCTTCGTTCGCGAACACCGCGCAATAGCCGTCGGTAATCGGAGCCGCGCACACGTCCGCGTATCGGCCTTCCTCCAGCGCGTCCTGCAGGTGGCGGAGATCCCGCATGCCCCGGGTCATGCCAAGATGAGAAGGCAGGCGGTCCATTGCCGCGCGCACCACGGTCTCCAGCAGCGCGCCGAGCGCTTCCGAGCGGGGGCTTGGTTCGCCGATCCTGGCGATCCGGCGGACCAACTCCAGGAAGTATTCGTCGTGATCGCCGAATGCGTCGGCGCGGAGCCCAAAGCGAGCCTCGCCAAATTTGAGGATGCCAGCGGGGAGCTTCGCGGCGGCGCCGGCGCCGGCATCACGCGGTCGCCAGCGCTCCTCCTTTCGGAAGGTAACGCCGTTGATCCAGCGGTATACCGTGTGGCTCTGTCGGAGGGCGGCCTTTTGGGCGCCGAGCGCGTCGGCCTGAGCAACCAGACCGTCTGGCCATCCCGGCGTGTTGCCGCCGTGTTCGAGGTACTGCCGATGTTTGCGGCTAAAGAACGCGGACAAGGCCCAGGGGCTGAGCTGCTGCCCGTTGCGCTCCTCCGGGCTCAGACCGGCTCGTCTCAGCAGGAAGAAGGCGAACAGGAGGCGGCGCTCGTTGGCTCCGAGCTCGGTCGTCGCGAGCACGGAGGCCGCGAGCCCGGCGAGCCGCCCGAGCAGGTGCTGGGGATCCGGTGGCGCGCCCGACTTGGGCATCAGGTTGTTGAACCGGTCGAAATTCGTGAACGTGTCGGCCTCGAGGTACAGCAGCACGGGGTCGGTGTGGTCCACGGCGTCGGCGGCCTCCGTCACCACCTTCCGCAGCTCCTCCGCGCTCAACGCCGCGAACCAGGCCTCGGCTTCTGCTTCCGAGGCGTTCGCAACCCGTGCGAGGCGCTCGCCGGCCTGCGCGAGGTGAGCCAGCCGACTCGTGGGCACCACCATCCAGGCCACTGGCACGAGGTCGCGGCCCTCCGGCGCGCGCCACGAGAGGGAGGGTCGGCCGTACGCGAAACGAGCGAGGTGCAGCACGCTTCCCGCGGTGCTCGGCGGCGCGGCGCCCGCGATCACCGCGATGTCGCCCAAGACGTGGAGGAACGCCCGCTCCTCCAGGGACAAGCACGCTTCCGCCTCCTCTCCGGGGAACCGCCCGGAACAGGTGACCATCCTCACTACTGCGGAGGCGAGCGTGTCGGGAACCGTCGGCGAACTACCTGTGTTTGTTTGGCTGCTCTCCGCTGGAAACATCGCGACAGCATACTCCGAATCGGGGCCCGACGAAAAGGGCATCGGGCCACGCGGCGCGACGACGGGCGGAACGCTACGATGGCGCCGTGCCGATCGTCCGCTCCCACGGGTACCTTCGCGAGTCGTTTGCCGTGGCCCATCGGCTGCGTGGTGCCGTCGGCACCACGGGGGTGCTCCTGCTCCCCCCGCTCGGCTACGAAGATGTGAGCGCGTATCGCCCGCTTCGCGGTTTGGCGGACGCGCTGGCGGAGGGGGGGCGCCTGGTTCTCCGCCTCGACTGGCCGGGCCTGGGCGACAGCGCAGGCGACGCGCTCGACGCGGATCTTCACCATCGGCGGCTGGAAACCGTCCGCTCGGGCGTCGCGGCGCTTCGAACCCACGGGTGCCGGGCGGTGGTGGGGATCGCCGTGCGCGCCGGGGGGCTCCTTGCGCTGGAAGCCGGCGGGTTCGACGAGCTGGTGCTTTGGGGCACACCTCGGAGCGGCGCGCGGTTCTTGCACGAAGAACGGCTTTTTCAGCGCCTCGCGGTCGCGTCGTTCGGAGCCGGAGCGCCGCCGCCGCCGCCCGGCGCGGAGGAGGCCGGCGGGTTCCTGCACGGCCCGAGCGTGATCGCGGCGATGTCCGCCTTCGATCCCACGACGGCGGTGCACACGGGCCTTCGGCGGGCGCTGCTCATCGGCCGGGACGGCGCAGCGCCCGACTCCGCCTTGGCGGCGGGAATGCGAGCGGGGGGCGTGGACGTGGAGGAGCGTCGGGGGGAGGGGTTGGGAGCGTTGTTGGAGAACGCCTACAACGCCACGTTGGTGGCTCCGATACGGGAGGCGGTGTTGACCTGGGTGGGCGGTTCGGGCGCGGAGGAGGCGCGTCACCAGCCGGTGCGCGAGTCACAGGGATCGGCCGTGCGCCTCGAAACCCACTTGCAGCTCGACGCGGCCGTGGAGCGGCCGTGGCTTGAGGTTGGCGGCGCGGGCGCTCTTTCGGGCGTTGTGTGCGAGCCGGTGGGCGGGGTCCGCCCCGGGATGGCGTGGACGGTGTTTTACAACGCCGGCGGAATTCGCCGCTGCGGCCCGAACCGGCTGTGGACGACGGCGGCGCGCGCGCTGGCCGCCGCGGGCCGTCCCTCCCTCCGCGTGGACGTTCGTGATGTGGGCGACAGCGATGGCCGATCGGAGCCAGCCGCCGACCTGGAGGCGATGTACGCCCCTTCTTCCATCGACGATGCGGTGCGCGCCTTCGACTGGGTGGTGGACCAGGGTGCCGGCAGCGTAAACGTGGTGGGGTTGTGCTCCGGGGCGTTCCTCGGGGCGCAGGTGAGCGTCCGCCGCTCCGTCCGCCGCGCCGTGCTGTTCAACGGGCTGGCCTTCGTCTGGGACGACGACGCGCGCGCTTCCAGCATGACCTCACAGGTGCGGGGGAGCCTCTTCGACGCCCGGCGCTGGCGGCGGCTGTTGACGGGGAAGATCGATGCGTTTGCGCTCGCGCGGGCGATGGTGAACAAGGGGCGCTTGCGGGTGCAGCGCTGGAGGTCTGGCGCGCCCGGTCCCGATCCGGTCGCCGCGCTTCTGGGGGAGATCCGGGCCCGCGGCACGGATCTCCAGCTTGTTTCCAGCGCTGGGGATCCGAGCATCGCGTACATGGAGGGGCATGTGAACGAGGGGGAGCGGCCGCCGCTCACGCTGCTTGAGGGGGCCGACCATACGATCCGGCCCACGGGACTGCATGGGCGGGTGGTGGCGTTGATTTTGGGGCAGTCCCAAAGGGATTCGAACCCCTGTTTGTGCCCTGAGAGAGCACCGTCCTAGGCCTCTAGACGATGGGACCGTGTAAGGCGCGCCCCGGCTACCCCGGGCACGCGGGGCGCGTCAAGCGGCCCGGGGACCTCCTGCCCAGAACTCCGGAGCGAAGTAGCTCACCACCAGGTCGGCGCCCGCGCGGCGGATCGACACCAGCGTTTCACGGGCAGCCCGTGCCCGGTCGATCCGGCCGGCGCGCGCAGCCTCATGGATCATCGCGTACTCGCCGCTCACCTGATACGCGACAATCGGAACGTTCCAGCGGGCGCGAGTGGCGGCGATGAGGTCGAGGTTGGTGAGCGCCGGCTTCACCATGATGAGATCGGCGCCTTCTTCGATGTCTGTCGCCGTTTCGCGCATCGCTTCGCGGCCGTTTGCGGGGTTCATCTGGTACCCCCGTCGGTCCCCGTGTGTTGGGGCGCTCGACGCCGCATGACGGAACGGCCCGTACATCGCGGACGCCATCTTCGCGGCGTAGGACATGACGAGCGTGTCGCCGAGGCCCTCGTGGTCCAGCGCGGCGCGGATCGCTGCGATGCGCCCGTCCATCATGTCACTCGGGCACACGATCTCAGCGCCAGCGTCGGCCAGGCCGGCCGCGACCTGCGCCAACAGGGCGACCGAGCTGTCGTTGTCCACGCTCCCGGGGCGCCCGTGGTGCCCATCGTGCCACACGCCGCAGTGGCCATCCTCGGTGTAGGAGCACAGGCATACATCGGCCATGCGCACCAGGCCCGTGCCCTCCAGCGCGCGCACGGCGTTGCAGGCCAGGGAGTCGCGCCGCGTGGCGTGCTCGATGCCCTTCTGATCGGGCACGCCGAACAGCATCACCGCCTCCGCTCCGCCGTCGCGAGCACGCTTGCACTCCTCCTGGAGCTCGTCGATCGAGAGCTGCCAGAGGCCGCTCCCTTCGGGCAGCTCGCGGCGCACGCGTGAGCCCTCCACGACGAAGTAGGCGGGCACGAGAGAGCGCACGGGTACGTCAGTCTCCGTGAACAGGCGGAGCAGCGACTCCGTGCGGCGGGTTCGGCGGTTGCGTTGCATTCAAGCTCCAAGATTGAAAGGTTCGGCGGCTGCGCCAAGTCGGCTCGCCGTCGTGAGCGTAGATGATCCATGGCACAGAACGCGGCGCGCCGCGCGCAGGGCACCGGGCGCGAGTTGCTCCAGGTTCTCGGCGGCCGACGGGCTGGCCAGCAGCACATCGTACGGTGTAGTGCCGGCGAGCACGGCTCGGGCGGGAAAGGGGAGCGCGGTGGGGCACGCCGTGAAGTGGGTGACCAGCACCTCCAAGTCGGGCCAGGTGCGGCGGGCGCGCGCGGCGCCGATGTCGGAGGTCAAAAGCAGGGATTGCGCGGGGTCCACCAGGGCCATGAGCTCAGTGGCGCCGCCCTCCACCGTGTGAACGGAGAGGCCGGCGGCGATGAGCTCCGCAGACGTGCGCGGAGCGAGGGCCCATACCGTTCGCCCGGGTGCCAGGAGCACGGCAACTCTCACGCTGCGGGGCGTGGTCACGCACAGGATCGGGCGGTTCGGCGCCCGGGACGCGAGGACATCCGGCCGCCCGGCCGCTTGATACTCCACCGTCGGCGCAGACACCGGGTCCCACTCCGGGGGCAGGCGATAGGTGGTTCCCTCCCAGTCGTTGAGGGCGCGGGTGATGAGGAGCGGCACCGGCATCCCCGCAGAGGTAGCCTGCCGACTGGCTTCGTCGGGCAGGTGTTGACGGAGCGGTGGCCCGTCCGTGATACACGCTTGACGTCGGCTCGGGGGGTGCGCGCTATCCATCAGCCCATGCTCCCATCGACCCATGGACGTGCTCGACTCCTCTCGGCCCTCACCGGCCAGGCCGGTCCCGGCGGGCGCCCGGTGTGGCTGATGCGCCAGGCAGGGCGGTTCCTCCCGGAGTACCGGGAGCTGCGCTCGAAGGTGTCTTTCCTCGAGTTGGTCCACGACCCCGCGTTGTGCACCGAGGCGGCGCTCCAGCCGCTCCGCCGCTTCGATCTCGACGCAACGATCGTGTTCTCCGACATCCTGGTCATCCCCGAAGCGCTGGAACTGGGTCTGAAGTTCGTAGCGGGGGACGGTCCGA
Source organism: Deltaproteobacteria bacterium (assembly GCA_014191855.1). GTDB lineage: Bacteria > Myxococcota_A > UBA796 > UBA796 > SXON01 > SXON01. The sequence goes on along the minus strand of BJHF01000032.1, from coordinate 8,298 downwards.
GCTTCGATCGCCCGGTGCGCACGGAGGCCGACGTGGCGGCGTTGCCGTGGTCCACGCTCGCTTCGCGTCTGCAGTACGTCTACGACGCGGTCGCCCAGCTCCGCGCTGCGGCGTCGGGCCACGCCGTGTTTGGCTTCGCCGGCGCCCCCTGGACGTTGTTCTGCTACATGGTTGAGGGCGAAGGCGGAGACTTCGCTCACGCCATCCAATTCGCCCAACAGTATCCCGACACCACGCGTCGCCTCCTCGAGTCGCTGGCGGATGCCGTGGCGGACCACCTCATCGCCCAGTCCCGTGCCGGGGCCGATGCGGTTCAGCTGTTCGACACCTGGGCCGGTCGTCTGGACCGCTCGCGGTACATGGAGCTGGTTGCGCCGGGGCTCCGGCGCATCGGTGCCCGCCTCGAAGATGCGGCGATCCCCGGGGTTTTGTTCCTGCGCGGCGCGGGAGATCGGATCGCCGATCTCGGCGGCGCCGGCTTCCCGTGCGTGTCCGTCGATGCGACGACCGACCTTGCCGCCGTCCTTCGCGCCCTCCCCGGCATCTCCACCCAGGGCAACGTCGATCCGACCGTGTTGTTCAACGGTACCGAGGCGATCCATGCCGCCGTTCGCGGGGTGTACGAAGCGACCGGCGGCGCCGACAACCACATCTACAACCTCGGCCATGGCCTGTTGCCCACCACGCCGCCAGCGGCGGTGGGGGACTTCGTTCAGGCCGTTCGGAGCCTCTCATGAGCACCTTCACCACGCCGGACCCGGCGCTCGTTTCCCGCTACCGCACGCGCGCGCCGCGGTACACATCGTACCCGACCGCGCCGCAATTCGCGCCGATCGCGGCGCAGGAGCTGGTCGCGGGCCTGGCCGCCGGAACCGGCCCGGTCTCGCTCTACGCACACATCCCGTTCTGCGCGAAGCGCTGCCATTATTGCGGGTGCCACGTCGAGATCCACGGAAACCGCGACATCGGGGATCGCTATGTAGACGGGCTGCTGGCGGAGGCCGCACTTTGGGCGCGCCCGATGCAAGCCGGTCGCCAAATGGCCCAGCTCGCGTTGGGCGGCGGCACACCTACCTTCCTGCGGCCCGCCCAGTTGACGAGGTTGGTTGACGGGCTTCGGGCCTTGTGGCCGCAGGCGGCAGGCGCGGAGCTCGCCATCGAGGTGGACCCTCGCACCGTCACCAAAGAAGACCTCGAGAACGTCGTCGCCGTCGGCTTCACGCGGGTGAACCTCGGGGTGCAGGACGTGGATGAGGGGGTGCTGGCCGCCGTGAACCGCCCTCAGCCGTTCCATCTGGTGGAGTCCGCGGTGGCGACGCTTCGGCGCGCGGGCCTGAACCAGGTCGGCGTCGACCTTGTGTACGGTCTCCCACAACAAACGGACGAGACGTTCACCCGCACCATCGAAGCCGTCGCTGGTCTGGCTCCCGGTCGCATCGCCTTGTTTCAATACGCGCACGTGCCCTGGCTCAAGCCGGCGCAGAAGCTTCTGGAGCGCTTCGCGCGGCCGGACGCGGAGGGACGCACGCGGATGTGGAAGATCGCCAGGGAAAAGCTGGGCGCGGCGGGCTACCGCGAGATCGGCATGGATCACTTCGCGCTCCCCGACGACGAGCTGGTCGCCTCGTTGGAGGCCGGGCACCTGCAGCGCAACTTCGAGGGATACACCACCCACGGCGGGCTGGATCTGCTCGGGCTCGGCGTCAGCGCCATCGGCTTCTTCGGCGGTCGGTACGCCCAGAACCGGAAGGACCGGGAGGGCTGGGAGGCCGACATCGAGGCCGGTCGGTTCCCCACCGAGCGCGGTTTTGTGCTCAGCGACGACGATCACCTCCGCCGCCGCGTCATCATGGAGCTGTTCTGCAACTTCGGCGTGCGTTTCGCCCCGGCCGAAGCCGACTCGCTCGCTGCCGAACTGGCGCGCCTGGCCCCGTTTGAGGCCGATGGCCTCGTCGTCTGCACCCCGGGCCGCGTAGAAGTGACCGAGCTCGGCCGCTTCTTCATCCGCAACGTCTGCGCGACCTTCGACAAGTACCTCGAAGCCGACGATGGCAAACGTCGCTACTCGGAGACGGCGTGAGCCGAGCGGTCGTCGTCGTCGGTGGGGGCCTCGCCGGGGTGTCCGCGGCGATGCGGCTGCGGGAGCTCGGCGCGCAGGTTCGCATCGTCGATCCAGGCGTACTCGGGGGCACTGCTCGCACCGCCGAGCCGGTGCCGGGCTGGAAGATCGAGCTTGGTCCCCACACGTTCACGCACCGCTCCGCCGAGTTGGTTGGCTTGCTCGCCCGGCTGGGCTTGCGCGACGAGATCGTCCCCCTCGGTGCGGGGGCGAAGGTCCGGTTTTTGCGCCGCGGCGGCGCGCTCTGCGCCAACGCCCGCGCGTTGCGGCTCGGTGAGATGTGGTCCTTGTTCTGGGGGCTGTTCTCCCGCGCAGAGACCGCTCCCGATGCCGACATGCGAGCCTGGGCCTCCGCTCGGTTCGGCCCGCGCGTGGCCGACGAAGTGGTGGCCGCGTTCGTGACTGGCATCTGGGCGGCCGCGCCGGAGGAGCTCGAAATGGCCTCCGCGTTCCCGATGCTTGAAGCGTTGACTCGTGCGGAAGGCTCGGTTTTCGGTGCGCTTCGGGCGATCCGCCAGTCTGGCGTCCAGCCGCCGCTGACCGCCGGCACCTGGACGGTGCGCGGAGGTCTTGGCCGGATCGGGGAGGCTGCTGAAACGGCCTTGAGCGGCGAGCGGGATCACGGGCGGGTGCTTGGCGTCTCCCGGCGCGGCACCGGCTGGTGCGTCGATACCAACGAAGGGGAGGTTGAAGGCGACCAGATCGTGTGTGCCCTGCCGACCTGGCAAGCCGCGCCGCTCATGGCGCCGCACTCGGCCTCGGTCGCCGAGGGCCTGGGCAGCGTGAAATACAGCCCCATCCTGGCCGCGCACTGGCTCAGCCCGGATTCGGCCTTCCCCGCCGGCTTCGGTTACCTCGCCGGGCCGGCTGAGGGTGCGAAGGTGTTGGGCACCCTGTTTACCAGCGATCTTTTCCCGGAACGCACACCGGCCGGCTTCCGTTCAGGCGCAACCCTGCTCGGCGGCACCCGCGATCCGGAGGCGGTGAACCTTGACGACCAAGGCGCGCGCGCGCGAATCGAAGAGGAACATCGCCAGCTCACGGGGCGCACACTCACATTCGAGCACATGCACCTCGTCCGCCACGCTCGCGCCGTCGCCGTGCCCGCGCCGGGCCACGCCGAGCTCCGCAGGCGGCTTCACGCGTCGCTTCCTGAGGGACTGGCGCTCGCTGGCGCCTGGGATGGTAGCGGTGCGATGGAGGACGCGGCGCGCTCCGGTCGCGAAGCCGCCGACCGGCTTATGGGGGCGGCATGACCGCGCGGCGCTCCGCCCCTGTCGCGGCGCTGGGCCTCACCTGGCGCGAGGCGCCCACCGCGGTGCGGGAGGTCGCGTCAGCGCCGCTTTCGGCCGAGGACGTCGCGGGGCTCCGAGCCCAGGGCCTGCACGGACTGGTCGAGGTGCACACGTGCGCGCGGTCCCTGTGGTTGTTGGCGGCGGATGACCCCTCCTGGGTGGGCGCGCTCCTGCAGGCTCGGCTGAGTGCGCGGCTCATTCAAGCGGGCTGCACGGCCTCGCCCGAGCTGCGGGTCGGCGATCTCGCGGTCCGCTACTTGCTTCGCGTCTCCATCGGGTTGGACTCGTTCGTGGAGGGCGAAGCGGATGTTGGCGGCCAGGTGCTGGACGGATTCCAGGCCGCCGCCGCGTCGGCCGGCGTGAGCGCCGACCTCCAGTCTGCCTGGCGCGCCGTGGTCGATCTGGGCGCAGAAGCGCGCCGCGAAGGCCTGGTTCGGCCTGGGCGCGGCATGGGCCACCTGGCGGTCGATACGTTGCTCCGCGAGAACGTTCCCCTCGACTCCGCGGTTGGCGTCGTCGGGCACGGCCGCATCGCGAAGCAAGTGTGTGCGAGCCTGGGACGTGCCGGGTTCCCTGCTCCGAAGGTCTACAATCGTACGCCGTCGGAAGCGGTACACCCGCTCTCCGCGATCCCGGCGGCGAAACACGAAGGCTGGGTGATCTGCAGCGCCGCGTCCGAGCCCTGGTTCGTGCCACCCGCCGGAGCGCGCGTCGTGGTCGATCTCGGGCGTCCGGGGCAGGTGATCGGGCGCGCGATTGATCTGGACGCGCTCCTCGGTGGCTTCGGCTTGCGAATGCGAGACGAAGCGCGCGAGCGGGCAGACGCGCTTGTCGATGCGGCGGTGGAGCACTGGCGCACCCGCCAGCGGATCCACGCATCGCATCGTGTGCTCGCACGGGTGCAGGCGCTGCGGGATGAATTCGTGCACGATCGGGTGCCGGAATTGATGGCCGAGGTCCTCGACGGAATGGACGCCCCCACCCGCAAACGGATGATCGCCGCCGCTCAACAGGCGGTGCGTCGTTACAGTCACGAGGTGCTCGGCGCCTTGAAGGAGACGGTCGGATGAAGCTCGGTACACGGAAAAGCAAACTCGCGCTGACACAGAGCGGCATGATCGCTACGGCCCTGGGCCCCGATGTGGAGCTCGTGGGGATCGAGAGCGAGGGGGATCGCATCGTGGACGCGCCGCTCGTGGGCCCGCTCGCCAAGGGCTTCTTCACCGAGGCGCTGGAATCCGCACTTCGGAGCGGAGAGATCGACCTTGCCGTCCACTCGCTGAAGGATCTGCCCGTGGAGAACGCCCCGGGGCTGGTCGTCGCCGCTATCCCGCCGCGCGAGGCCCCCAACGACGTGCTGGTCGTGCGCGCAGACTGCTGGAAGAACGGTGGTTCGTTGCCCCTTGCCGGGTTTGCGAAGGTCGGCTCGACGTCTACGCGGCGGCAGGCGCTGCTCCGGGCCTGGGGTCAAACCCTGGAGATCGTGCCGCTGCGCGGCAACGTGACCACCCGAGTGGAGCGGCTCCGGCAGGGGCGCTTCGACGCGATCGTGCTGGCCGAAGCTGGCCTTCGTCGCTTGGGCGCGTTCGCTCCGGGTGGCGAAGTAGACCTCACGGGGCTCAAGGTGTTCCGTCTGGACTCGGTCGCCTGGCCGTGCGCACCCGGTCAGGGCGCACTCGCGGTGCAGTGTCGCGCCGATGATGTTGCGACACGAACCCGCATCGCAACGCTCAATGACCCGGCCACCGCCGCGGCGGTCACCGAAGAGCGGCAGTGGCTCGCACGGCTCGGGGGCGGGTGCAGCTTGCCCTTCGGCGCGTGGGTGAGCGGTGAGAAGTGGTCGTTCATGCTGGAACAGAGCGGATCCGCTGTGCTGCGTAGTGGCATGTGGCTCGCGGCGGCCGCCGCGGCCCTCGACGACGTGCTCGCCGGCGGCACCGGCACCCCAACCTCGCCCCAGGGCAGCCCCATCGGAGTGCAGATCCATGTCCACGCATGAAGACACGTTCGCCCGGGCCCGCCGGGTGCTGCCCGGCGGCGTGTCCAGCCCCGTCCGCGCGTTCAAAAGTGTAGGCGGCACCCCGCGTTATGCGCGCCGAGGCGAAGGCTCCGTGCTGATCGGAGAAGATGGTGAGCGGTGGACGGACTTCTGCCTCGCCTGGGGGCCGCTCATCCTCGGTCATGCGCACCCCGTCGTGATCGAGGCGGTGCAGCGGGCGGTGGCCGACGGGCTTGCGTTTGGGACGGTCACTCGCGCCGAAATCGAGCTGGGAGAGCGCATCCTCAAGGCGTACCCGCGGCACGACCGTGTGCGATTGATGGTCACCGGCTCCGAAGCGGTCATGACCGCGCTTCGGCTGGCCCGGGCCCATACCGGTCGCGACAAAGTGCTGAAATTCGGCGGGTGTTACCACGGCTGCGCCGACAGCATGTTGGTGCGCGCCGGCAGCGGTCTCGTCAGCTTCGGGATCGGCGACAGCGCCGGGGTTCCCGCGGCCACCGCGGCCGACACGCTCGTGGTACCGCTGGACGATGACGAGGCGTTGGAAGCGGCGTTCCGCGATCATGGATCCGAGCTGGCGTGCGCGATCGTCGAGGGCGTTCCCGCGAACAACGGCTTGCTCATCCAGCGCACTGAGTGGCTGCAGCGGCTCCAGGCGCTCTGTCGGGCCCACGGCGCCCTGTTCATCCTCGACGAGGTGATCACCGGCTTCCGCTTTGGCTACCACGGCTTTGACCGGGTGGCAGGCCTCGAACCCGACCTACACAGCCTCGGCAAGATCGTCGGCGGCGGCTTGCCGGTGGCGGCGGTCGTCGGCGGCGCGGCCATCCTCGACCGGCTCGCACCGGAGGGATCCGTGTACCAGGCGGGGACGATGGGCGGAAATCCGGTCGCGTTGGCGGCTGGGAACGCAACCCTCGGTGTTTTGGCAGAGGGCTCCACCTATCGGCACCTCGCGGCGTTGGGCGAGCACTTCGATGGCTTGCCGAAGGGCGGCGTACAGTGGGTTCGCCAGGGCTCGATCGTGTGGCCCTGGCTTGGCTCCGGGCCGCCGCCCCGCACCGACACGGCGCTGGATGCGTCGCTCAAGCCCATCTACGCCGGCTTGTTCAACGCCTGGCTCGCAGCCGGGATCTACATGCCCCCCTCGGCGTTCGAGGTGGGCTTCTTGTGCGGCGCACACACCGATTCCGACGTTGAGCGTCTCGTGAGCGTGGCCGCGAAGGCCTGGGCCGCTCGGGCGTGAAGCGCGGCGGAACGCGGGGCGTGATGCTGGTCAACATCGGGAGCCCCGATGCGCCGACCACAGCCGCGGTTCGCGCCTATCTCGGTCGGTTTCTCAGCGATCCGCGCATCCTTGGCATGCCTGCGTTCGTTCGTGTGCCGTTGGTGTACGCGTTCATCGCGCCCCTCCGCGCTCCGAAAAGCGCCGTGTTGTACCAAAAGATATGGACACCAGGTGGATCCCCGCTGACGGTGTACGGCGAGGAGCTCGCCGCCGCCGTCGGCGGCGTATATGCCACACGGTACGGCCACCCCACGGTGGACGAAGCCCTGGATCGGCTTGGCGATGTGGACGAGCTCGTCGTGTTGCCGCTCTACCCGCAATACGCCGCGGCCACGACCGCGTCCACGATGGATGCCATCGGGGAGGCGTTAGCCCGACGGGTCAAGGTGCCGGCAGTTCGGGTGATTCCGCCATTTTGGGCGAACCCTGGCTTTTTGGACGCCGTCGCTTCCGCGGCTCGCCCAGTGATCGAGGAAGTATCTCCCGATCGAGTGTTATTTTCCTACCACGGATTGCCGCTCTCGCAGGCACGGGCAGCCTGCGACCGGGGCCCGACGCCATCGGGTGACTGTTGCGTGGGCCAAACCCCGCCGCCCTTTTGTTACCGGGCCCAGTGTCTTGAAACCACGCAAAGGCTCGCCGCACGCCTGGGCATCGAGTCGCCGGTTACCAGCTTCCAAAGCCGGCTCGGGCCGGCCGAGTGGATGGGGCCATCTACAGCGGATACCCTCGTTCGCCTGGCAGGGGAGGGGGCCCGTCGCTTGGTGGTGATCACGCCTTCGTTCGTGGCGGACTGTCTCGAAACGCTGGAAGAAATCGCGATCTCCGGGGCGGAGCATTTTCGCGCCGCGGGGGGTGAGATCCTGAAGGTGGCGCCGTGTGTCAACGCGAGCCCGGCCTGGGTGGAGGTCGTGCGGGGGTTGGTGGCGTAGCCGAGCTGGGCGATGGCGGTGGCCCGATCTCGGGGCCAAGGTGCACGCCCGCCATCGCGCCCCCCTCAAGCCCCCCTCGTCCCGACCGATGCCCTCGCCATGTGTCCCCGCTCGTCTCCCGCCCTCCTCCTCGCCCTCCTCGCCGCCGGCTGCGCCTGCGACCCGTTCATGGCCACCCCCGTCACCTCCGCACCCGGCGCCGTCGGAGCCACGGAGGCGCTCTCCAGCGCCGACACGGCTGCCCCCCAGGACGAGCTCCCTGGCGGCGACACCGGCATTGAAAGTGAAGAAAGCGACCCTGATTCTGGCGTGGTGCCCCCCGACAGCGGTGTGATTCCCCCCGACAGCGGCGTCATCCCCGTTGATTCCGGCGTTGTCCCGTCCGACTCTGGCACCGATCCCGCCGACTCTGGCGCCGATCCCGCCGAAACCGGCACCGATCCCGTGGACACCGGAACCGAGCCCGTCGACACCGGCACCGCCCCGGTCGACACCGGAACCGAGCCCGTGGACACGGGCACCGCCCCGGTCGACACCGGCACCGCTCCCGTCGACACCGGCACTGGTCCCTTCGACACAGGAACCGAGCCCGTCGACACCGGCACCGCCCCGGTCGACACCGGAACCGAGCCCGTCGACACCGGCACCGCTCCCTTCGACAC
>BJHF01000031.1 GCA_014191855.1 Deltaproteobacteria bacterium | reverse complement strand
GGGGCGGCTCACCGGGCTCGCGCGAGATCAGGCGGGCCGCCTGGTGTCGATCCGCTTCCCCGACGGCAGCGGCCTCGCGCTGGGTCGCGACGCGCTCGGCCGGCTCCGGAGCGTGGGCACGTGGCGAATCTCGAGGGACAACCAGGGCCGGGCGCTGGAGGTGCGGGCCCCCGAAGGCGCGATCGGCGGGTGGTCCCGGGATCGGTTCGGGCGGGTGTCGGGCTTTGGGATGGGCGACGTGACCTTTGAGCTCACTCGCGATGCGGCTGGGCGCATTCAGTCGGTACGCGGCGGTGAGTTCGGCGAGGAGCGGTGGCGGTTGGACCGGGACTCGGCCGGCCGGGTGTCTGCGGTCACGACGGCGGATGGTCGACAAACGACCGTGCTTCGCGATAGCGCGGGCCTCGTGACGCGCCTGGCGGACGAGCTGGGAACCATGACGCTCAGTCGCGACCTGCGGGGGAAGGTTTCGCGAGTGACGGCCGGGCACGTGTGGTCCGTGAGCCGCGATGTGGTGGGGCGGCTCGTGCGGGTGGAGGTCGGCGACCTTGGCGCGGTCGGGGCCGACTACGAGCGCGGCGGCGCCCTGAAGCTGGTGCGGCTCGCGGACGGCGCGATCGTGCGGAGAAACACGAGCGAGGACGCCGGCGAGCTCCTGGCGTTCGACAGAAATGGTGACGCGATCGGCAGCGCGTCCTGGTCCCTCGACGCGAGCGGGCGGTTGATCGGCCTGGAGGCTGGCGGACCCGTGAGCTTCGAGCGCGATCCCGCCGGGAGGCTCGTCGACTCGTTGGGCCCGACGGGCCAGTGGACCTCGGAGCCTGGGCTGATCCGGGGCCCCGATGCGACGGAAGTGCGGCTCGATCCGCTGGGGCGCCCGCTCTCCGTGCTGCTGGCGACCCCGGGCGTCTGGGGCCTCCCCGCCGGGCTCTCTGCTTACCGTTGGGGTGCCGGCGGGAGCCTGACGGGGGTGGACGGGGGCGGGGCCGGGAGCGTGCTCATCCACGACGCGCTCGGGCGCCTTGCGGGGCTCACGCTCGGGGAGCGCGCGGTCCCCTTGATCCGCGATGGCTTCGGGCGCCTGCGGCAGGTCGGCGCGGACCTGCTGGTGGGGTGGGATGGTCTCCTGGAGGTCGGGGGCGCGCCTCGGGCGCCGCTGGACGCTGCGGTGGTGGCCCGGGCGGGCGGCGCGGTTTTCGCGGACCCCCGTGGATACCCGCTCTTCGTTCCGTGGACTGGGGCGCTGCGTCCGTGGCCGACTGGCTGGAACCCCGGCGTCGATGCGGCAGAGTTCGGTCCTGGCGGGCGGTTCGTGGTGTCCGGCGGCCTCCCGGTCGATCTCCTGCGGGCGGTGGACCCGCTCACTGGCACGGCCACCACCCCCGACCGGTGGCCGTGGACGCCGCTGAGCGCCGAGCTCGAACCCGGTGCCTCGCCGTTTCGCGCCCCGGATGCCAGCACCGACGCCTGGTGGGACGCCGCTCCGTTCGACATTCAGCCGCGTTGGACCTCCCCTCTGACGGCGCTCTGCGAGGTTGGACTGCTCCCCGGCGGGGCGCCGGAGCCCGCGGACGCTCCCGGGCTCCCGTGGCTCCCGGCTTCCTTCGGGCGCCAGATCCCAGCCCCCGTCGCGGGTCTCGGCGGCGTGCTGCTGGAGGAGGACACACTGGGGCGGCTGGTGCTCCGCGCCGCGCTGGAGGCGGAGCCGATCGACACGGACCGAATCCTGCGCACATTCCTGGCGGAAGAGCTGGCTTCCGACGCGATCGACGTGCCCGGCGTTCGACTGCCGGCCCCCCCCTTTGTGTACGACGGGCTTGCCGACTCTCCCTTCGGGCATTAACAGGCTCGGCGCTACGGTGGGTGTAGCTCAGTTGGTAGAGCACCGGTTTGTGGCACCGGTGGCCGCGGGTTCAAGTCCCGTCATCCACCCCATCCGAACGGGCCTTTAGCTCAATTGGTAGAGCATCGGACTCTTAATCCGCAGGTTCCGGGTTCGATCCCCGGAGGGCCCACCACTACATACGCCGCGCCGTTTCCCGGCGTTTCATCGCGAGAATGGCGGAACTGGCAGACGCGCCGGACTTAGGATCCGGTGGGGAAACCCTTGGGGGTTCGACCCCCCCTTCTCGCACCCCCAACCGAGTCCTCCACATGTCCTTCGCGATCGAGCAGGTCTCCTCTGTACAGAAGCGTCTCCGCTTCACCGTCCCCGGCGCGGAGGTCAGCCAGAAGCTGGACGCTGCGTTCAAGAACCTGGCGACCAAGGTGAAGATCCCCGGTTTCCGGCCCGGCAAGGTTCCCCGCAAGATGCTGGAAGACCGCTACGGAAAGCAGCTCCGCAGCGAGGTGGCCGGCGAGCTCATGAACCTGAAGTTCCAGGGCGCCTCCACCGAGATCGACTTCCTCGGGCAGCCGACGGTGGAAGAAACCGGTGTGATCGGCCAGGGGGACTTCACGTTCAGCATCACCGTTCAGGTGAAGCCCGACGTTGAGCTCAACACCTACCTCGGCCTGAAGATCCGTTACCCGCTCGCGGCCATCACCGATGATCAGGTGGAAGCGGACATCCTTCGCCGTTTGCAGGGTCAGGCGCGCCTCGTGGACGTGGAGGAGAGCCGCGCCGTCGAGTCGGGCGATCTGGTGCTCACCGAGATCTCCGACGGGGACACGGTGCTTGAGGCCGGCACGATGGTGAACACCGCCGCCGAGCGCTACTATCCTGGCATCGAGGCGTTGGTCCTCGGCCTGAAGCAGGGCGAGAGCCGCACCGGTGAAGTGACCATCGCCGACTCCAGCGCCGTGGCCGCGAACCGCGGCAAGCAGTTCACGGCCACCGTGAAAGTGCTTGGGATCCAGGTGCAGAAGGTGCCCGATCTCGACGACACCGTGGCGGGACAGGCCGGCTACGAAGGCGGCGCCGATGCCATGCGCGCGGCGGTGCGCTTCGAGCTGGAAACTTCGGCGAACGAGGCGGCTCGCAACCAGGCGCGGATCCACCTCCTCCAGGAGTTGGTGAAGACGCACGAGGTGAGCGTGCCGGCGGCCCTCACCGAGAAGAACCTCAAGTTGCTCCTCGAAGAGCTCGGCGTGCAGGCGGCTTACCGCGGGCGCGACCCGCGCTCGATCCGTTACAGCGAAGCCCAGCTCGCCGACCTGCGCGTGCGCGCTGAGTTCGCGGCAAAGGCCGGACTCATCCTTGAGAGCATCTCGCGGAAGGAAGGTATCGCCATCACGGCCGACGATCTCGAGCGCAAGTATCAGGAGATCGCCGACATGCGCGGGCAGCGCGTGGAAGCGATCCGGGGCTACATCCAGAAGGATGGCGCTGTGGCCGACCTCAAGAAGCACCTGCTTGAAGAGCGTGCTCTGGACTGGGTTCTGGAGCGGTGCGAGCTTGAGTACGTGAGCGAGAACGACGGCCCGGCGGCGATCGAGGCGGCGCCCGCGGCAGCGGCAGAGCCCGCGGCGGAAGCGGTGGCCGAGAAGCCGAAGAAGAAGGCATCCAAGAAGGCCGAAGCCGCGGAAGCCGCGCCGGCTGAGGCCGCGCCGGCTGACGCCGCGCCCGAGGCCGAGGTTGTGGCCGAGAAGCCCAAGAAGAAGCCCGCCAAGAAGAAGGCCGAGGAGTAGCCCATGCCGTTGATCCCCTACGTGAAGGAATCCACCCACCGGGGGGAGAGCGTCTCGGACATCTACAGCCGGCTGCTCAGCGACCGGATCGTGTTCCTGGGTGAGGCGATCGACGACCGCGTGGCAAACGTAGTTGTTGCACAGCTGCTTTTCCTGGAATCGCAGGACGCCGAGCGCGACATCTTCTTGTACATCAACAGCCCCGGCGGCAGCATCACCGACGGCATGGCGATCTACGACACGATGCAGTACGTGCGCGCCCCGGTGAACACGATCTGCATCGGGCAGGCCGCATCGATGGGGGCGGTTTTGCTCGCGGCGGGCGCGAAGGGCAAGCGTCGCATCCTGCCGCACGCGCGGGTGCTCATCCACCAGCCGCTCGGCGGCGCGCGGGGGCAGGCCTCCGACATCGAGATCCAGGCAAAGGAGATCGGCCGGATGCGCAAGGAGCTCAACGACATCCTGGTGAAGCACACCGGGCAATCGTACGACCGCATCCACAAGGACACAGACCGCGACTACATCATGACCTCCGACGAGGCCGTGGCCTACGGCATCGTGGACGAGATCATCCAGTCCAAGGCCGCGAAGTAAGCAGCGATTTCCGCTGCGGGCGGCGCCCCATCGGTGCGCCCCCCGTGCCTTCTGGGCCTGCCGTGCGCCGTGCGCCTACTTGGTGCCGGTGAAGTTGCGCCGGTTCATCCAGTCCTGAAAGCCATCGCCCATGCCGGTGCCGGCCCAGTTCGTGGTCATCCGCGTAACGAACAGGCGGTCGGTGCCCGCGACGAGCGTGGGCTTCAGCAAGTCGCGGATCTGGGCGGCGGTGAACCGCGTTTCGACCATCCACATGTTCTTCATGCGGTTGGACCAGTTTCCAAGGGCTTTGATCGCCTTGTCGAGGTCGGGATACTGGTCGGCGGGCCGGGCGTTGAGCTCGAGCACGATCATGAACATCATCAGGGGTCTCCGGAGGCCGGCACCTTAGCGGGTTCGGGGGGCGCGCACAAAGGTTAGGCGGCGCAGATGAGCGAGTCCCCGGAACCGTCGGAGGCCGCGTCGTCCGCCCCCGCGCCGCTGGGCGGCGGCGGCGCTCGCGGGGCGCAGCTCGTGGCGGCCGGCATCCTGCTGAGCAAGGTGTTCGGCCTCGTGCGGGAGCGCGCGTTCGCCCACTACTTCGGCAACTCGGACGCAGGGGATGCCTTCAAGGCTGCACTGAAGATCCCCAACTTCTTGCAGAACCTCTTCGGGGAGGGGGTGCTCTCCGCGTCGTTCATTCCGGTGTACGCCCGCCTGCTGGCCAAGGGAGACCCTGCCGTCGCGCGCCGCCTCGCCTCCGCGGTGGCGACGTTGCTGGCGCTGCTCACCAGCGTGCTCTGCCTGCTCGGGGTGCTGGTCACGCCGTTTCTGATCGACACCATCGCGCCGGGCTTCACTGGCGAAAAGCGACTCCAAACCATCCGTCTGGTGCAGATTTTCTTTCCGGGCGTGGGGCTCCTGGTGATGTCGGCGTGGTGCCTCGGCATCCTCAACAGCCACCGCCGGTTCTTCCTGTCCTACGCGGCGCCGGTGCTGTGGAACGTGGCGATCATCGCGGCGTTGTTCTGGTTCGGGGGCAGCGTTCACGACTATGCCCTCGCCGAGAAGGTGGCGTGGGGGCTGGTGGTGGGCAGCGCCCTCCAGTTTGCCGTGCAGGTTCCGCTCGCGCTGCGTCTGGTCGGCGGCGTTACGCCGCAGTTGGCCTTGGCGCTGGATGAAACTCGCACGGTGCTTCGCAACTTCTTGCCGGTGGTTGCGTCGCGCGGCGTGGTGCAGCTCAGCGCCTACGTGGACAACGTGATCGCCAGCTTGCTGCCGAGCGGCGCAGTCTCGGTGATGGCGTACGCACAAACGCTCTACCTGCTCCCGATCAGCGTGTTTGGCATGTCGGTCTCGGCAGCGCAGCTCCCCGCGATGGCGAGCGTCACCGGCACCCCCGTGGAAGTGGCCGATGCGCTGCGCGCCCAGTTGGATCGGGGACTTCGCCAGGTGGCGTTCTTCATCGTGCCATCCGTCGTGGCCTTGATGGGGCTCGGAGATGTCGTGGTGGCGGCGCTGTACCAGGGTGGGGCGTTCGACGAAGACAGCACCCGCTCGGTGTGGGCGGTGCTCGCCGGCGCCTCCCTCGGCATGCTGGCCGCCACGCAGGGAAGGTTGTATGCATCGGCATTTTATGCGTTGGGGGACACCCGGACACCATTTCGTTTTGCCGCGATCCGGGTGGCGCTCACGATTTGCCTCGGCGCCGTAGCCGCGCTGCTGGTGCCCGGTTGGCTGGGCGTCGACGCGCGGTGGGGCACCGTTGGACTGAGCGTCGCTTCCGGCCTTGCCGGGTGGGTAGAGTTTCTGGCGTTACGCGCGGCCTTGAACCGCCGCATCGGTACCACGGGGTTGGTGGTCGCCGCGCTGCTTCGGCTCTGGGGGGCGGCCCTCCCCGCGGCCGCCGTTGCGTTCGCAGTGAAGCTCGCGCTGGGCACCGCGCTGCACCCTACCCTCCGGGGCGTGGTGGTCCTCGGTCTGTTCGGTGCGATCTACGTGGGGATCGCGTGGATGCTCGGGGTCGCGGAGGCCCGGAGCACGCTCAGCCGCGTTCTCGCCCGGGTGCGCCGACCGCGCTGATGCCGGTTAGGCGACCCGCCCATCCCGCGGAGCGGCGTTGAACATCGTGATCACCGGCGCCAGCCGCGGCATCGGCGCCGCCATCGCGCGGCAGCTCGCCGCGCCGGGCCGCCACATCGTGGTGAACTATCTGCAGAATGAGGCCGCGGCAGAGGCGGTTGCGGCGTCGGTGCGGGAGCGCGGTGCGGCGGCCCGGGTTGTGCAGGGAGATGTACGGTCCGAGGCCGATCTCGAGCGGCTGGCGGCGTGCTTCGACGCGGTGGACGTGCTCGTGCACAACGCCGCGATCGGCGTGCTCAAGCCCTACGACAAGATCCGCGCCTCGCAGTGGGACCTCACGATGGAATCGTCGTTGCGGCCGTTCTGGCTTCTGACGAAACTATGCCGATTCAACGACGGGGCGAACGTGATCGGCCTCTCGTCGATGGGGAGCCAGCAGCACGTGCCCGGCTACGCCGCCATGGGTGCGGCGAAGGCCGGCATCGAGGCGTTGACCCGGCAGCTTGCCGTGGAGATGGCGCCGAAGGTGCGGGTGAACACGGTATGCGGCGGGGTGATCCGCACGGATGCGCTGCGGTATTTCCCGGATTCGGGGCGCCAGATGATCGAGCTGGCCGAGAAGCTCACGCCGCTCGGCCGCTGCGGCGAGCCCGAGGACATCGCGCAGTTGGTGGACTTGCTCATCGATCCTCGCGCGTACTGGCTCACGGGGCAGATCCTCGTGGCCGACGGCGGCATGAGCCTGCGCTGAGCGATGATGCGGCGCCTGTCCACATGGCTCGCCGTCGCGATCCCGCTGGTGCTTGGGGCGCTCGCCGCTCGTTCGCTCACGCTGCCGGAGCCCCGAGCGGCATCGAGCTACTCGGCGGCGTTGGATGCGCTGTTGTCCAGCGCGCCCCCGCGGTGGGTGATCGTCGGGAACAGCAAGGCCAAGCAGGACGTGAACGAGGCGCAACTCGCGGAGGAGCTCGGCTTCGACGGTACGATTACGCCCGTGGTGCTCAATGGGTCCACGGCACCCGCGTGGTACGCGATGCTGGAGCAGCGGGTCTTCGGCGAGGGCTATCGACCGGAGTTGGTGATCGTGTACGGGCAGCTAGGCGCGCTCTTGCGAGATCGCGTGTTGTCGGACACCGAGCTCCACAACATTGAGGGGCTCGCCGAAAAGCCAAGTCCGATCCTTGAGTCTCGGGTGTTCGGGCTCGCAGATGGGGCGGTGGGGCGCGCGCACCAGCGGGCGTTCCGGCTCCACGACGCTGCGGTGACCGGGCTTCGGGAGCGCTGGGTTGAGACGCTTTTCGGTCCGCCTCCCACCGAGGCTCGCGCCTGGGCGGCCGTGTACGGCGCGGATGCGTCGGTGCGGAGCACTGGAAATACGCGGATGGTGCCTGGGGAAGCGACGACGAGCGCGGCCTCCATGTCCGAGGGCGCCGCGGGGACGACGTTCGTGGACGCGATTCTCCGCCTGTGCCACGGTGCCGGCGCCCGCGTGCTGTTCGTGCGCGCCCCGGTTGGCGCGCAGGTTCGCAGTCGGGACGACGTGCCTGCCGAGGTGGAGGCGGCGTTGTATGCCCACATCAACGCTGCGGGCGCAAGCTGGATCGATCTCCACGCGATCCCCTTGCCGGCGGGCGCCTTCCGCGACGACTTCCACCTGCTCCCCGAGGGCGCGGCGGTGCTCACGGCGGCGCTGGCGGAGCGCATGTTGGCCGCTGACGTCGCGCACGGTGGGGTTGTGCGGGCAACGCCGCCGTTTCGGGCGTCGAGCGTGGTGCGCAAGGGGACGCCCCCCGGAATCACGGTCGGGGCGATCTCCGCGCTCAAGGAACGCGCGTGCGGGTGGCGGGCGGCGGTATCCGGGCTGGAGGGGCTCGACGACGAGGCGCTCGTGGCGGCCGGCCTCGGCCTCACGAGCCCGTTCATCGTGGAGGTAGACGGCGAGGTTTTGCCCGGGGGCGCGCCGGCGAAGGACTTCGGTGCCGCCTGTGCCGGGGCGGCGATGATGCGTCCCGGCGAGGTTCGGGTTTCGACCGCGTCGGGCGTTGCTCCGGGTACGCTCACGTTGCGAGTCACGGGCGAGCCCTCGGTTACGGACGCGAAGGGGCGCACGACCTGGTGGGTGCCCCCGGGGACCACGACGCGGTGGACCTTCGCGGGGGCGCCACCGGGGGAGTCTCCGAGGGTGGAGGCTGTGGTTCGCGCGGTAACCGGCGCGGCTGCGACGATGTGGGTGAACGACGAGGCGGTGCCGTTCACGCCGGCGGGTCGGGTGCTGCGCGCGTCGGCGCCCGTTCCGGCAGGGGAGTGGCGGTTGGGCGTTCAGGCTGGCTCGGACTCCTGGTTGGTCGTGCATTCTCTCGCCGCGATCGGGTCCCAAACCAGCTACGTCGTTGGCGGCCCATGGGCGGAGACGCACCTGCTCCAGGCGCGGCCGAAGTTCGCGGCGGATCCCGCGCCGAAGCAGGTCGTGGCTGTGGAGGAGGGGGAGGGCCTGTGGCGCATCGACGTGCCCGAGTGGGCGCCGCTGGGTGACGACCGCACGCGGGCGGTGGCGGGGAAGCGCTGCTCACCGGTGGAGGGGAGCGACGACGGAAGCGACTTCGCGAAGGCCACCCACGCCACGCTGGCGCAGGTGCGCGCCCACAGCGGCGGGGTGGCCCACGAGGGTGGTGCCCTCTGGGTATGGAGACGCGCCGCGCAGGCTGCGCCCGCCTGGCTACGCCTCAACCCTGAGCGCTCCTGTATCCGCGGTGGAAAGTACTTTCCGGGCTGGCTTTACGCGGGAGACGTCGCCGCGATGACCCTCGCCTCCAAGCGGCTCGGTGCCCATCCGCTGGGGATCGACAGTCTCGCGGTGGATGCGGCGGCGTTCGGGGGGGACGTTTCGCTCGACGTGGTGGTGCGGAAGCGCGTGCACGGAGGGTGGGAGGAAGAGTGGCGCGGGGCGGCGGAGTTTGTCGAAGCCGATGGCCGCGGCGGCGTGACCCTGCGCATCAATCCGCCGCTCGGGGTGGAGGGCAAACGCGAGGTAGAGCTGCGCGTTAGCGGCGGGTACCTGCTGGCGTTCGATGTGGTGTTGTCCGAGTCGGAGCGCGGAGCCGCCGCGGGGCCGTGAACGGCCGCCGGTTCGCGTCGAACCGTCTCCGATCGGAAGCCTCCGCTGTTCCCGTTGATGTGCCCGTTTCGTTCAGCATGAATGCGAACCGACGGGTACGCGTACGCGCGCGCATGCAAGCTCCCCTCGTCGCACTGGCATTCATCGTCCTGCTCCCGGCCTGCGCCCCTTCGGCGGATGCGGGCTCCCCACACACGGACACGGACACGGACACCGACACGGACACCGACACGGACACCGACACCGACACGGCCGAGGATGGGAAGGCTGGCTTCGTCAGGATTGCTGCGAGCACCTTCGAGATGGGCTGCACCGCTGGACAGGCCAATTGCTCGACCAACGAACCGGTTCGAACGGTCACGCTGACGCATGACTACTGGATCGGAGTGACTGAGGTCACCCAGGAAATGTACGAGTCCGCCCGCGGCGTCAACCCTTCGGAGGCCGCGGACTGCGGTGGCGACTGTCCCGTCGAAGAAGTATCCTGGGGCGAAGCTGCGGCCTACACCAACGCTCTCTCCACGGCCGCGGGGCTGCCGAATTGCTACTCCTGCAACGGGCCGGACTGCGACTACACCTCCGATCCGTACCTGTGTGAGGGGTACCGGCTGCTCACCGAGGCCGAGTGGGAGGGGGCCGCGAGGTGCGGGGAAGACACGCTCTACGCAGGCTCGGATGCCGCTCGGGAGGTCGCCTGGGTGGCGGAGACCAGCAGCGGAGTGATGCATCCGGTGGCGCAGAAAGAGCCCAACGCATGCGGGCTCTTTGACATGTCTGGCAGCGCGTTCGAGTGGGTTCAGGACGGCCTGATCGTCGACCCGTCGACGGAGCCGGCGGTGGATCCCATCGGCGACCCCGACTCCGGAAATCGTGTGTACCGCGGCGGCGCCTACGACTTTGGGGCGGTTGGAGCCCGGGTGTCGGCGCGCGCGGGCTTCCTGGACGACACGCGGGACGACTCCATCGGCTTCCGCGTCGGACTCACCGCGAACTAGCCGTCGTCGGCGCGGTGACGTTCGTTGTTCCCGCCATCGCGCATCGCCCCGGCGGGCGCCGCGATGCGGCGCAGTGCTCACGCGGCCCCGCTACCGGGCCTGCCGCATCGCCCAAACCCTGCCAAAAACCTACAAAATGCCGTATTCCGGCCCCTGCCCACCCTCGGGCGGCACCCAGGTGATGATCTGGTAGGGATCCCGGATATCGCATGTCTTGCAGTGAACGCAGTTGCTGAAGTCGATTTGTAGCTCGTTCCGACCGCTCTTTTCGTCAAAGTGCATGTTGTACACTTGCGCCGGGCAGAACCGCGTACACGGGTTGCCGTACTCGGTTGCGCACTGGGTAGCGCAGATGTTCTTGTCCACCACATGCAAGTGTGCCGGCTGCTTTTCTTCGTGCTTGGTGCCCGAGTGGAACACGTCGGTGAGCTTGTCGACGATGTAGGTGCCATCGTACTTGATGTCGTCGCGAGCGGGGTACGGATGCTGCCCGCGCACCGCCGCGTTCATCCGCATCCCTTCGTGGTCCGGGTGGAAGGGCTTCTGCTCGCCAGGGCCGAACAGCAGCGAGAGGCCGACCGAAGCCATCCCGCCGATGACGCCCTTCTCCATCGCGGGGTGGAAGTTCTTCATCGGCTCCATCTCGGCGCGGATCCAGCTCTCCTCGAATGAGCGCTGGTACACGGCGAGCACCGCCTCCGTGCTCACACCGGCCTTGAGCGCTTCGAACGCGGCTTCTGCCGCGAGCATGCCCGACTTCATCGAGAGGTGGATGCCCTTGATCCGGCCCGGGTTCAGCAGGCTCGCGCTGTCGCCTACGATCATCGCGCCCGGGGCGCACAGCTTCGGCACCGAGGCCCAGCCGCCGACGGTGACCGCCTTCGCGCCGTACTTCACCACCTTGCCGGCGCCGAGGATCTTCCGGATCGCCGGGTGATCCTTGAGCTTCTGGAGGAGATAGTGGGCGTCCATCGCCGGGTCCTTCGCGTCGAGGCCGACCATCATCCCGACGGCGTAGCGGTCGCCAGCCAGGGAGTAGATGAAGGCGCCGCCGAAGGTGTTGAGGTCCAGCGGATAGCCAAAGGTGAGGATCACCTCGCCCTTTTGGACCGTGCCCGGGGGCATCTCGATGATCTCCTTCACGCCGATCTCGTAGGCCATCGGCTGGCGGCCTTTGTCCAACTGGTAGCGGTTGATGAGCTGGCGCGTGAGCGTTCCGCGAGGCCCTTCGCCGAGGATCGTGACCTTCGCCTGGATGTCGATCCCCGGCTCGAACGTCGGCTTCGGCGTACCGTCGGGGCCGATGCCCTTGTCGCCCGTGCGCACGCCCACCACGGCATCATTCTCGTAGAGCAACTGGGTGCCCGCGAAGCCCGCGAACAGCATCATGCCGCGCGCTTCGGCCTGGGCCGCGAGCCACTTCTGCAGCTTCGCGATGGAGATGATCGGACTGCCGTGGTCCTCCATACCAGGGGGCATCATCGGCGCCGGGATCGCGAGCGTCTTGGTGAGCGTGAGGAAGGTCTCTTTCTCGACATAGCGCTCAACGAAGCTCGGGTCCTGGTTTTTCCAGTCGGGGATCAGCTCGTCGAGGGCCTTGGTGTCGAGCACCGCACCGCTGATGGCGTGGGAGCCGATCTCGGAGCCCTTGTCGATAAGCCCGATCTGGAGCTCGGCGAGCTTCGGCTCGGCGCCGGAGGCGTTGTGCGCGGAGATCAGGTCCAACAAGCGGATTGCGCCGGCGAGGCAGGCGGGGCCGCCGCCTACGAAGAGCACGTCGACCGGCATCGTTTCGCGTTCCATGAAGCCTCCGAAGGGGGAGGCCTCTATCCACAAACGGTGCGGTTGGCCCGGCCGCCGTGGAGGGCTGACACCGTAGGCGGGACGGGTCCTGTCGGCCCGACGTCGGCGGCGTGGGGACTGACACCGTCGCGGTGCGGGTCCTGTCGCCCCCTCCGGCCCGACGTCGGCGCCGCAGCGGCACCTCCGTCGGTTCCGGAGGGGGCACCACCCGCAAGCTGGCGTCAGTCCAGAGAGCCTTGCGGGCTGGAGCGCAGAGGCAGAGGCAGAGGCGGCGGCGCGGGGACCGACACCGTCGCGGTGCGGGTCCTGCGGCCCCCAAGCGTCACGCCTCGTCGCGCCGCGCCGACCGGGGGTCGACGTTTTGGAAGGCTCGGGCTATCGTCGCGCCTAAGGAAGCTACCGGAATGACGCCAAAGATGTTGGTTTTTGCCCCCACCGCGATCGTGCTGCTCGCGCTCGACCAGGCGACCAAATGGTGGGTTCGCGGCCACATCGCGCTGCGCGGGGATCTGCCCGTCATCCCCAACTTCTTGTCGATCTCGCACGCCAAGAACAAGGGTGCTGCGTTCTCCGCGCTCGATGACTTCGAGTACCGCCTGTGGGTGTTCTACGCGTTCACTGCGGTGGCGGTGTACGTGCTCGTTCAGGGCTTTCGCCAGCTTCGATCGGATGATCGGCTGCAGGCGTTTGCGATGGGCTCGATCTTGAGCGGGGCGGTCGGCAACTTCATCGATCGCGTGACCGCGGGCGAGGTGACCGACATGATCAAGGTGTTCGCGGGATCGGAGCCTTTGCGGGGTTGGGCGATCGCGCACATCGGCACGAACGTCTACCCGATCTTCAATGTGGCGGACGCGGCGATTGTTGTAGGCGTAGGCCTGTTTGCGGTGAGTTACTTTCTGGAGAAGGAGCCAGCACCCGAGGGGGCGGCGCCAGCCGGGGGGGCGGCGTCTACGTCCACGGCGGAGTAGGCGTGCATCCAGTACTTTTCCACGTCGGCACGCTGGCGGTTTCGACGTACGGTGTGATGCTGGGATTGGGGCTGCTTGTCGGGCTGCTCTATGGCACCGTGCAGGCGCGCAAAGACGGCCTCCCGGGAGACTGGGCGTGGGACCTCGGGTTGTTGACCATGTTCTGCGCGATCGTGGGCTCGCGCGCCGAGTACGTGCGCACGCACGTTGAGCGCTTCGTGGACGCGCCGGCGAGCATGTTCGCGCTTCGCGACGGCGGGCTCGTGTTCTACGGCGGCTTCGTGGCGAGCTTGCTGGGCTTCATGGCGTACGCGAAGTGGCGGAAGGTGCCGGTGTTGGCCTTGTTCGACATGATGGCGCCCTCGGTCGGGTTTGGGCACGCGATCGGGAGGATCGGCTGCTTGGCGGCGGGGTGTTGCTTCGGGCGGCCAACGACGAGCGCGTGGTCGATCACCTTCCCTGAGGGGTCGTTGGCGCCGGCCGGCGTGCCGCTCGTGCCGACGCAGGTGAACGAGGTGTTGTTCAACGTGGCGACGGGCCTGTTCCTGTCCTGGGTGCCGCGGCGCTTCGTGGGGCAGCGCTTCGTGCTGTTATTGTGGTTGTATCCGCCCTTTCGGGCTACGAACGAACTGTTCCGCGGGGACTCGGCCCGCGGCTACGTGTTCGACGGGCTGATGACGAACGGCCAACTCACGTCACTCGTGCTCATCGCGGTCGGGGCGCTGGTGTGGTGGCGGGCGGGGCGGGCGTCGTGACAGCACATCGCGTGTCGATTCTCAGATCGCCCAAGGCGCCCCGTCCCCTGCCTCGCAATGAGAACGTTTCTCGGCGGAATTTCTCAGATCGGCGGGGGCGAGGGGCTCGCGCGGTCGGATGTGAGAAGTTCTGGCGATTTTTCTCTCGCAACGGTCAGGGTGGCTCTCAGAACGGGGGAGGCGGGTCTCACTGCGGGCAGGGGGACTTGTCCCTTGGGGCTTTGTGAGAATGTGTCGCGACGCGGCTGTCATTGTCCGTCAACCGGCCGCGCCCCTCCGGGCGGAAACGAGGCTTCCGGGGGCCCGGCCGTCGTTTCGGCCTGGGGCGCGCTGGCAACCGGCCCGCCCGCGCCCCACGCGCGCCCCGTCAGCGAGCAGCCCCGCGCCGCAGGCGCGCATCCCGTAGCCCTCCCGCCTCAGCCCTTCCGCGCCAACAGCGCCACCTCCGCCGGCCCCGCGCCGAACCACTTCCACCGCAGTTCGCGGAGCTCCTGAACGATCCTCCCGGAATGCGGAGTTTCGAGGATGAACCCTGCCTCGGCGAGCCACCGGTGGAGCTCGCTCGGGGGGCTCGCGTGATGCTGGGGCGGCGCGGGCGTCGGGGGCGTTGAGTACGGCGTGGCCACGCGGAGCGCCAGTCGGCCGCCGGTGCGGAGCGCGCGCGCTGCGGCCTTGAGGGCGGGAAGCTCCGCGCCGGTGGTTTCGAGCACGTGGAAGAGCACGACCGCGTCCACCGAGCCGGGTGTGGCCGGCGGTCGAAACAGGTTGCCGCGCACGAAGCTCACGCTGCCGAGCCCGAGGCGCCGACGGAAGGCTTCGCCGCGTAGGAGCCCGGTCATCGCGACGTCGACGCCGATCACTTCGCGACCCTGCAGGCCGAGGAAACACGCGGCTGCGCCGCCACCGCACCCGAGATCGAGCAAGCGGGCGCGCGGGGCAAGCTCTGCGTCGAGGCTGGCCAGGAGCGGATCCGCGCTCCCGCTCCGGGCGACGGACTTGTCGTCGTCGTCGGGGCGCCACGGCGGGCCCGGATTGTCTTCATAGAAGGTTCGGATATCGCCGGTGATCCCCAGCAGCTCGCCCCGATCGGCCGCGGCCACGTACAAATCGGGAACACCGCCCGTTTCGGTCCAGTCGCGGCGGCATTCGCAGCGCCCTCCCGCAAAGGGGCGCTCACACTCGGGGCAGGCGAACATGGTCATCAGGGGCGATAGGCAACGAGTTGGAGGTCATCGTCCTCCACGAAGCCGCCGTTTTCACGCAGCCACACGGAGTCGACGCCGACGCCTGTGCACTCCACGGAAACGTGGCGCGCCAGCACGTCGCCGGCTTCTACCGCGCGCACCGCCTCCTCCGCCACCGTGGACACACAAGAGGCCGCGCCAACGCTCGGTTCGCCGCCATCGAAGGTCGTCGTGACCGTGAAATTGTCGGCCCAGCTCGCCCCGACCTCCGCCGTGGCCGGGCGCACGAGCCAGCCGGGCTCGAAGGTGCGTACGGCCGCCGAGCCAATGTGCGAGCCCCCAGACTCGCCGCTGCTGCTCACGTCCGAGCGCACCCACCAGGCCGCGGCACCATCGCAACGCCACGTGTCACCCCGTCGGAGGTCGAAGTAGCCTTCCTCGCCTTCGTAGTGCGCAATCAGCTCCACAATGACTAGCTCGCCAGACACTTCCGTTACCGTGGCCGTTCCGGAGCCGGTCCATCCCCACTGGGCAACGTACGCTTCGGTCGGCGCCAGCGACCACGCGGTGCCCGGGCCTCGCACGCCGCTCCAAGCGCCGCACAAGCTGGGCTCGCCGGTGTCGAACGTGCCCGTTTCGCCGCTGTCGATCCGCGCGCCTGTCTCCAACGCCGGGCTGGGTTTGACACAGCCCAGGAGCGCGTAGAGGAGCATGCCCGCAGCGTAGCAGGCTATACGCGGGGGGATGTTGACCCTCGCCCTGAATTCCGCGTTCGCGTCCGCTCCGAGCATCCCATTCAGCAAGTACGAGCTTCCGAATGGGCTGGATGTCACGTTGTCTCCCGACCACAGCGTACCCTTCGTGTGCGTGAACGTCTGGTACGACGTCGGCAGCAAGGACGAGGTGGCCGGGCGCTCCGGCTTCGCCCACCTCTTCGAGCACTTGATGTTCAACGGGAGCAAGCACGCCGACGTGGACTTCTTCACACCGCTGCAGCCGCTCGGCGCTCGGCTCAACGGGTCGACGAACCTCGATCGCACCAACTACTACGAGTGTTTGCCCGCCGAACAGTTGCCGCTGGCGCTGTTTTTGGAGGCCGACCGGATGGGCTGGCTCACCGAAGCGCTCACGCCCGAGAAGCTCTCCAACCAGAAGGAGGTGGTGCGTAATGAGCGGCGGCAGAACT
Source organism: Deltaproteobacteria bacterium (assembly GCA_014191855.1). Lineage (GTDB taxonomy): Bacteria > Myxococcota_A > UBA796 > UBA796 > SXON01 > SXON01. The sequence goes on along the minus strand of BJHF01000031.1, from coordinate 45,686 downwards.
ACGACAACCCGCCCTATGGTCACGCCTGGTTGGAGTTGCTCGCCAACACCTTCCCGGTGGGGCACCCCTACCACATCGCGACGATCGGGAAACACGAGGAGATCGACGCGGCGAGCCTGGAGGACGTAAAGGCGTTCTTCCACAAGTGGTACCTGCCGAACAACGCATCGCTCGTGCTCTCTGGAGACTTCGACGAGGCGGAGGCGAAAGCGCTTGTAGAGCGCTACTTCGGCCCGGTCGCCCGAGGCCCGCAGCCGGAGCATGTGCGGCCGGCGCCGGTGGTGTTCACGGAGGAGAAGCGGGCGCGCTTCACCGATAAGGTGCCGTTCGAGAAGGTGTGGATGGTGTGGCCGACGCCGGCCCTCTTCGAGCCCGGAGACGCGGACCTGGATCTGCTGGCCAGCGCCCTCGCGGCTGGGAAGGAGAGCCGCCTGTATACGGCGTTGGTCCATGATTTGCAGCTCGCGCAGGACGTCACCGCCTACCAGGGCTCGCAGGCGTGGCAGAGCACCTTCGTGATCAGCGCCACCGCCTCGGAGGGGCACACGGGGGATGAGCTCGTCGCCGCGATCGACAAGGTGCTCGCCGAGGCGAAGCTGGCCGGCGTCACGGACGCGGAGGTGGAGGTGGGCCGCACTGCCTACGAGGTGCAGTTCTTTGGAAACCTAAGCTCAATCCAGGGGAAGGCCGATCTGTTGAACAGCTACAACACCCGCACCGGGGATCCGGGGTATCTGTCCAAGGACCTCGGGCGCTACAAGTCGGCCACCGCCGCCACCGTAAACGCCGCGTTCGCCGAGTGGTTACCTCCTGACAAACGCCTGGTCGTTACGTTCGGCCCGGAGGCGAAGTGATGCGCCCGATCTTCCTGCTGCTCCTCGCGGCCTGCGCGCCGAAACCCGCTCCGGTCGCGCCGCCCCCGCCGCCGGAGCCGGAATATGTACCGGCAACGCCGACTCCTCTCCAAACGCGGCTCTTTGTTCCGCCCACCGTGAGCTGGGGCCAGATCGGCTCCGACACCAGGGTGGCGGTGGTGGAGAACCACGAGGTCCCGCTCGTGAGCCTGAGCATCGAGTTCCCGGTTCGTGCAACCGCCTCGCCGAAAGACAAGGCGGGCCTTGCAGAAGCCACGATGGACATGCTGAACGAGGGCGCCGGGAGTCGCGACTCGGCCCAGATCAGCGCCGAGCTTCGCCGGCTGGGCGCTTCGCTGGGTTCCAGCGCCGGCTTTGACGGCGCGTCGGTCTCGATCTCCTGCCTGCGCGACACGCTGGAGCCCACGCTCGATCTGCTGACCGACGTGTTGACGAAGCCGACGTTCCCGACGAAGGAATGGGATCTTCGCCGCAGCCTCTGGCTCGACGACATCAAGGACTCGCGCAACACCCCGAACCGGATCGCCGAGCGGGTGATGACGCACCTCCTGTGGGGCCCGAGCTACCGCGGGATGGAGGCCACGGAGGCGAGCCTCGCCAAGATCACGATCAAGGACATGAAGGCCTGGCACAAGGCGAATTTGTCGCTGACGGGCGCGCTGGTGCTCGTCGGCGGGGACATCACGCTCGCCGAGGTGGCGCCTTTCCTGGAGTCGCGGCTCGGGAAGTGGACGGTGAAGGCGGCGAAGGCGGAGCCACGCCCGACGGCACCGGTCGCTCCAGCGAAGACGACGGTCTACCTGGTCGACAAGCCGGGCTCCCCGCAGTCGGTGGTCCGGGCGTCCGCCTACATGGGCTTGCCGACGGATCCCGATTACGCGGCCTTCACCATCGGGAACATGGCGATGGGTGGCCAGTTTGCCTCCCGCATCAACATGAACCTGCGCGAGTCGAAGGGCTACACCTACGGGGCTCGCACCTCGGTGAGCTACGACCTCGCGGGCGCCTCGTGGGGCTTCTCCTCCGGCATCCACTCGGAAAAGACGGCGTTGGCGCTGACAGAGTTGTTCAAGGAGCTGCGGGAGGTGGAGGCGGATCGCCCCCTCACCGACAAGGAGGTGGCCGATGCGCGCGGTGCGCTGCTGGGGGGCTGGCCGCTGCGGTTCGAGTCGCCCGACTACCTCCTCGGGCAGGTGGATGTGATGCGAACCTACGGCCTGCCAGACGACTGGGTGAGCGGGTACATGACCCGCTTCGGCGCAGTCACGGCGGCCGACGCCCAGAAGGCGTGGAGCGCTCGAATCGACCCCGACAGGCTCACCTTCGTCGTGGTAGGAGACGCCGCGGTGATTCGGCCGGAGATCGAGAAGCTCGGGCTCGTCGTCGTAGCGGTAGACGTCGACGGCAACGCGATCGGAGGCAAGTAATGGGCATCGAAAGCAAGTTCATCTGGATGGACGGTAAGCTCGTCCCCTTCGACGACGCCAAGGTGCATGTGCTCTCGCACACGCTGCACTACGGCCTCGGGGTGTTCGAAGGCATTCGCAGCTACGCCCAGCCCGATGGCGGCGGCGGCGTGTTCAAGCTTGATGAGCACGTGCGGCGGCTCACCGACAGCGCGAAGATGTGCCGCATGGTCATCCCGTACACCCGGGAGCAGATCCGGCAGGCCTGTTTGGAAACGTTGGCGGCCAACAACATGCCCGAGGCGTACATCCGCCCGATCGTGTACTTCGGCATGGGCAAGATGGGCCTGGGCGCTCGCGACAACCCGGTGCATCTCACCATCGCGGTGTGGGACTGGGGCAAGTACCTGGGGGAAGAGGGCATCCTCAACGGAATTCGTGTTCAGACGAGCACGTTCACGCGTCACCACGTGAACTCGAACCTCCAGCGCGCGAAGGTGATTGGGCACTATGTGAACTCGATCCTGGCGCGGTACGAAGCGAACGACAACGGGTACGACGAGGCGGTGATGCTCGATGGCGCCGGGTACGTTGCGGAAGGAACCGGGGAGAACCTGTTCGTTGCGCGCGACGGCGTCGTGAAGACCCCGCCGGTGGTCAACATCCTCGGCGGCATCACGCGGCGCACCGTCATCGACATTCTCAAGCACGAGGCGATCCCCGTGTATGAGATGCACTTCGGTCGCGACGCGCTATATGTTGGCGATGAAGTTTTCCTGTCCGGAACGGCCGCGGAGATCACGCCAGTCCGCGAGATCGACCGGAGGGAAGTGGGCACCCCGGGGCCGATCACGCGCCGGGTGCAGGACATCTACGGGCGCGGCGTCCGCGGGGATGTGGACTGGATGCGGCCGTACATCACGAGGTTCTAAAACGTCTTTCGGACGATGCCGTAGGCCCGTTTCCCTTTGCTGCGGCGGGCGTGCGCGGCATCGCGGCGCCATCGGGAGGGGTGCAAAGATGCTGGTGCTTTCGCTGCTCTCCTGTGAGTCGTCCGCGGACTTCTGCAACCTCGAAGCGACGGCCGCCTCGCTCGCCGGCGAGGGAGCCGAGGACTGCGGGCTGGTGGAGGAGGGCGCCGACGGCACAGAGGCGTGGGCGTGCGCGGTCGCCGCGCAGGAGGCCGGCGAGCCGTACACAATTCGGTACGAACGGGCCGGGGCAGACACGCTGATCGTTGGCGCGATGGTGTCGGACGGCGCGAAGACCTGGGAGCTGAGCCGTGGGCTGGGTGGCAACGCAAACCCGGGGATCGACGGCTGGGATTGCATTGGCCCGGTGGCCGGAGTGAAAGCCGACGATCCAGTGGTTGACGGCGATGTAAGCGGGTACCCCGTGGTCTCCTGCACAAGCCGCGAGCCAGAGGGCAACCATTACCAGGTTTGTGGGCTGATTTGTGGGCCGCAGGCATGCCAGCCGCAGCCGCTCCCGTTTGAGCCCTGAGCGCAGGGACAACCGCGCAGGCGAAGGGGCTCGCTCGCGTCAAGGGACGCGGCGCTGCCGTAGTATCCTGGATCGGTTGACGACCCGAGGGAACGCGGCGACGATAGCCGCGATGTCATGGCCCGCCTGATGGTCCTTCTGCTCGCTGTGGTTCTCGCGTGTCCGACTGAGGACTCCGCTGACCAAGCGGCTCAGGGTTCCTGGGCCCACTGCGACTACTCGTTCACCTGGGACGGGGACGGCGACGGCTGTGGCGATGCGACTCGCGGAATCAATGCGTGCTCGCCCGACGCGACGGATGAGCACTGGAGCGGGTCTGACTGCACGGACTGCGATGATTCAAACCCCGATGTTTCTCCTCGCCAGCCCGAGATGTGCGACGGCATCGACAACAATTGCGACGGCGTGATCGACGACGATCCAGTCGACGGGATCCGCTGGCTGAAGGACGACGACGGCGACGGGTATGGTCTCGACGGAATGGGCGTTCGCGCATGCGAACAGCCCGAGGGACGCGTCGCCCCAGACGGCGACTGCAACGATCACGCCGCGGACGTTCACCCGGGCGCGCTCGACATCTGTGGCGACGACTTGGACTCCGATTGCGACGGCGACGACGGTTGTTGAGGTGACGGCGCCGCCGGAATCGAGGCGTCGCGCGCCCGGCGAGGTGGGCGCAGCTTCCATCCTCAGGATTCAGTCGCCGCCGTCGTTTGGTCCGGGCCCTTCATCCCTAACGGGCGGGCCCGCCCCTGCGCTCACGGGTCGGCGCCCTTGGTGGGCTTCGCCCACAACAGGCGCCTCGCCCCCGCGGAACAGGCGGCAGGACTCGCCTCCTCGCTCCCGCCTCACTGTCGAAGGCGGATGGAATCGAGATGCAGCGCGCCCGGGGCGGTGGGGCGCAGCTTTGCGGCGGGCAAGCGCGCGGGTGACGCCCCGTGCGGAACCGGAGGAGCGGCCGCTGCGGACGCGACCTCCGGGCCGCGGGGGGCGGCAGGACCCGCGCGCTTACCCGGCGCCCGCGGAAAGCCCCCCGCGCCCGGCGTGATACGTTTCGGCCCCCAGCCCGCCGAGACCGATGCCGATCCGCCCACCCAACCTCGACGACCGCCGCTACGAGGACCTGCTCCGCGAAGCTCGCGCGTTGATCCCGCAGTACACGCCGGAATGGACGAACCTCTCGGACGCCGATCCGGGCATGACGCTCGTGCAATTGTTCGCGTGGATGACCGAGATGGTGATCTTCCGGCTCAACCAGGTGCCGGACAAAACCTACATCCACTTCCTCAACTTCATCGGGGAAGAACGCAAGCCCGCCCGCCCGGCCAGCGCGCCTGTCACCCTCACGCTGCGTTTGGATGGCGGCGTAGAGATCCCGCCCTACGCGCGGTGCGCCACGCGGCAGCGGGAAGACAGCACGGCGGTTGATTTTGTGACGGTGGATGGGCTCTCGGTGCACTCTTCCACGATCACGCGGGTGATGGCGGTTCGGGGTGGGCAGCGGCCGGCGGTGCGCGAAGTCCCGTATTCCTACCTGCGGGACAACCCGAGCGCGCTGTTGTTCGCGGGCGGCCGCGGTGTGGACGTGTTCGACCTCGACCCGACCGACTTCGGTCCCGACGCCTACACGCCCGACCAGTTCCTGTACGTCACCCACGAAGACCTCCGCCTCATGGACATCGAGCCCGACGGGGAACGGCCGCTGGGTCGGCTGAGGATCCGGCGCGGAGCGGCGGATGGCGACAGTCTGAGCGTCGCGGCGTTCTTCCAGTGGGAGTACCCGACGGCGGATGGGTGGGTGCCGGTAGCGACGGATCTCGATCCGGAGGAGAGCCTCGGCCTGCCCGAAACAACGCTGGTCACGGCGCTCCCCGGGATCGCGACGCTGGACAACTTCGGTAGCACCTCGGCCTTCCCGTTGCCCGAGCCGGTAGCGGGCGCGAAGTGGTGGATGCGTGGGCGCCTCGACTACGAGCGCTGGTTGGCCAGCCGCATGCTCCAGGATCTCGAGATCACCTGGCGCGACGATCGCGGCGGCGAAGAGCGGCCAATCAACAACTGGGAGGTGCGCGCCACCGGTCGCAGCCTCGAGTACTTCCTGCAAGACGTGCCGCCGATCCGCGGCGGCTGGGTGATCCGCTTCGCGCTGGTGGATCGTGGTGTTCCGGCCGGTCGAAATGGCTATCTGCCGCGGTACCGCTGGTACTACCGGCGCGGGGAGGGCTGGGAGGAAGTTCCCCGCGAGCGCGTGCGCACGGAGGGCACGGTGGTGCTCGTCACCGGCCCGCTCACCGACATGGCCACGGATGGGTACAACCTCCGCGCCGAGCGCATCGAGACCGTGTTCTTGCAGGGCTTCATCCCCGAGCTTGAGGTGGATCTCACGTGGGTTCGCCCCATCGAGCTCTCGATGATGTGTGGCGACGATCCGCGCCGCCTGGAGCCGCTGTTGGTCGACGAGGGCCCGTGGTCGCCGTTCCAGCTCGCGGCGATGATGCCGCCGACGATCGGGCGAAAGTGGTACATCGGCAGCGATCTGTTCGAGAACCGTAAGCAAGAGCGGGTGGTGGTGGAGGTGGATGTCGCCTTCGAGATGAACGGCACGCCGATCCCCGAGCCCACGGAGCTGTACCTGCTCCAGCTCACCTACCGGGCCGACGACAACTGGCGCGTGGTATGGTCGGATGACAAGATTTTCTCGAGCTTCACCTTCGCGCATCTCGATGGCACCCACGGTCAGAAACAGGATCCGAAGACCGCCGGCCCGCGCACCATCCGCATCGCGCTCGACCCGAAGGCGCAGCTCAAGGGGCTCGCCCGCCACGAGATCGAGGGCCGCGAGACGACGTGGCTGCGCTTTGAGCTGGTGAAGGCGTCGCTCACCGGCCAGGACGAGAAGAAACAACAGCACCCGATCGTGCCGAAGATCCTCGCGGTGCGGCTCGGCGTGGAGTCGGCGGTCGGCGCCAAGACCTACGACCAGCCGCTGCCCGGCCCCAAGATGGCCCAGGTAGACGATCGCGCCGAGAACCCACGGCTCACCCGTGCGATCACCCGCGCCGTCGGCCGCCTCGGCGAGTTCTACCCCTTCTTCCCCTTCGTGGAGATCAAGGACGAGAACCAGGCCCTCTACTTCCAGTTCGACAAGCCACTGCCCGCCGGTCGTCGCCACGTCGTGCACGTTCGCACCCGCGGCGAGGCCTACATCCCCGAGGGGGTGGAGGTGCAGTGGGAGATGCTGGAAGCGCAGCAATTCGGGCGCTTCTTGTGGCGTCGGCTCCACGGCGCGGGCGAAGGCGCGGCCCGCCCGTACCAGCTCACCTCCACGGGTACGCTGGAGTTTCCGCTGCCGGATCCGCCGCCCGTCGGCCCCGACGGCTTCTGGCTCCGCGCGCGTTTTGCCCTTCCTTCCGGCATGACGCTCGACAGGCTGCCGCAGCTCCCGCCGATCACCCACGTGCTGCTCAACACGATCGACGTGGTGAACCTCATCACGGTGCGCACCGAGCGCTTCTCTGGCCTCGGCGTGCCGAACCAGGTGGTGCAGCTCCGGAACGCGCCGATCTTCCTGCATGATCTGGAGCACGAACGCAGCCTGTTCGCGCGCACCGAAACCTTCCCCGACATCGTGGTGTACGTGGAAGAGCCGGATGGGAGCCGGGAAGCGTGGACCCGCGTGCCGGACGGCGCGTTGCTCACCGCCGGCAAGGACGACCGCACGTTCGTGGTCGACTCGACGGAGGGCACACTCACCTTCGGAAACGGCATTCGCGGCAAGATGTTGCCCGTCGGGTCGGCCAACGTGGTGGTCGACACCTACCGGGTTGTGCCGGGTGCCCGCGGGAACGTGGCCGCCGGAGAGATCAACGTGATCGAAGGTTTTGCAGACTCGGTGAAGGCGGCGAACTTGCTGCCGGCAACCGGAGGTCGCGACGCCGAGACCATCGACGAGATCATCCGCCGCGCGCCGAGCCTGCTCACCAGCCGCGACCGCGCCGTCACCCAGACGGACTTTGCCATCATCGCCAAGGAGGCGAGCGGCGAAGTGGCGCGCGCGTCGTGCGATGGGCGCATGGGCCCGGATGGCAGCGTGGAGGTGGTGGTGCTGCCGCGCCGCCGCGAAGGCGAGGCGCTGCCCGACCCGCTGCTCGGCACCGGACTGCGCGATCATGTGGCGAGCTACCTCAAGAAGCGCTGCCTGATCAACGTAACGCCGGTCGTGCGCCTCGCGTCGTTCAAGCCGATCGACGTGAGCGTGACGCTGCGGCTGCGCCCCAACGCGAACCTGCTCGCGGTGCGCGAGGCGGCGCAGCGCTGGGTGGAAGCCTTCCTCGACCCGTACGTGGGCGGCCTCGACGGCACCGGCTGGCCGTTCAAGGGGACCGTGTACTCGCAGGACTTCGCGCGGATGGTCGCGGATATTCCTGACGTTCGCCACATCATCGACGTGCAGCTCTTCGATGTGTCGGGCGACCGTAAGCGGCGCGGCGTGCCGGGATGGGAGGAAGGCGAGGGGGTGCGTGAGATCGTGCTCTCCGACTGCGACCTGCTCTCCGCCCGTCGCATCCGCGTTCGCACGGAGGACGCGGAATGACCCGCGCGCTCGCTCGGGTGACGCCGATGCGCGGCGCGAGCGATTTTCGCTACCTCGAAGACGTGGTCCGGATCAACTTTCCGGTGCGCGAAGCTCAGACGTACCTGAACCGCCACCTGGGGAACCCGGTGGGCTACCGCCTCGTGGAGGCGCTGCGCGGCGAGCGCGTCGGCTGCGTGCGCTCCATCGAGGTGCAAACGGCGGCGGGCGGCGAGCCCACGTACGTTCGCGCGGCCCGCATCCTCCCAGATGGTTCGCCCGCGAGCCACTACACGCCCGAGGAGATGGTCACGGTCACCGCCGAGATCGTTACCCCGGATGGGCGGCCGCCTGGCGCGCTCACGTCGCGCGATCGGGTGATCCTGCACGTGCCGGTGCGCGGGTACCTGCGCTTCCTGCCAGGTTTGTATCAGGGTGCCGTGCCCGCTGCTCGTCGCGACGTGGTGAAGTCCGACGAAGTGAGCGCCAAGCGCTGGGGTCAGCCCCAAGCGGTGCAGGGAACCGAACTCCAGGCGTTCAACGCCGATGCGTTGCGGCGCTTCCTGGCGATCTTCCAGCACGTGATGACGACGATTACCGACCGGATCGACGGGCTCCCGCAGCTCATCGACCCGGTGGCCACCGACCCGCGCTTCTTGCCGTGGATCGCGAGCTGGGTGAGCTTCCCCCTCGATAGTTCGCTTCCGATCCACCAGCAGCGCGAGCTGGTGAAGCGGGCGATCCGGCTCTACCGCACGCGCGGCACGGTGGCGGGGGTGGAGGAGATGATCCGCGTGCTTACGGCGGCCCCGGTGCGCATCGCCGAAACCCGGCCGCCGAACGCATTTGTCCTTGGCCGGAGCACCCTGGCGGGCGGCCCCTCCGTGGAGGTGCGATACCTCCGCAACGAGCCGGCCGGCCACTTCGTGGTGGAGCCGAGTCGAGCAAAAACCTCGTTCTTCGCGCTCGTGCTCGAGCCCCGCGAGAAGTTCAAGCAGCGCTTCGGGGAGCGCGCCCCGGGCGTTCTCCGCCGGATCGCCCAGATCGTGTCCAGCGAGAAGCCGGGGCACGTTTCGTTCACCATCCTCTTCGACGAAGGACGGTAGTCGTGCAGCCCAAGACTCTTTTCCAGCTCAGCCGCCTCCGCCCCTTCGAGGGCCTCTGCCTCACCGCCAAGGATCTTGGGGACGAGCAGTCCTACCACCGGCGCAACCTGCAGCGGCACGTGCTCTACATGCACGGGCACGGCATCGTTCAGGGTCTGCAGGTGGAGATCGAGCAGCGAAAAGACAAGTATGTCGCCGTGATCCAGGCGGGCTACGGCGTCACCCGCATCGGGCAGGGCGTGCTGCTGTCGGATGCAGTCGCGGTGCCGTTGGAGGTGCCTCGGCAGGACGGTGAGTACATGCTGTGGCTCTTCCACGTGGAGGGCAACGACGAGGCGGAGATGCGGCCCATCTTCGATACCGGCGAGCAGTCCGCTGCCCGCATCCGGGAAACCTGCGCGCCGCGGCTGCACGCGATCGACGAGGATCAACCCGATGCGATCGCGCTCACCCGAATCAACGTGCGCCTCGGGCGCATGGTGCAGGTGCTGCTGCCGGTGCCCCGCGCCGGGCGTCAGGCCCGCGCCGCGGAGAGCTACCTCAAGCCTCGCGTCGTCGAGTTCATCCGGTTGAACAAGAACATCGTCAACAACCTCTACCGCACCGCGCAGCTCTCGGAGCTCGACCTCGGGGCGCTCGGCTTCTACAGCGCGCTCGTCTCCTCCGAGTTCCTGCTCATCGAAGAAGGCACCTCCGACCGTGTGCTTTACCGCTCGGCGGGCTCGCTGATCAACTACGCCCACGACTTCTACAACCCGCTCCCGAAGTCGCTGGAGCGCGTGGACAAGTTCAAGGAGTTCGTGCGCCGCGTGAACGCCGAGGTGCCGGGGGCCGACCAGGGCGACGAGATCTGGCTGCGCTGGTTCGACAAGTTCGAGCGCTTGCTCCAGCCTTTGTCGAAGATCGCCGAGGAGTTGGAGAAGACGGTCGAGGCGCAGCGCTGAGATGCTGCTCGCGCTCTTCACCCCCGCCGCATTCGCGCTCCCGCTCCTCGTGGAGCGCTTCGACGCCGAGCCGCAGTACTGGGACGAGCGCGTGGCGGAAGGAAAGGGCGGTCCAAGCAGCAAGTACGAGATCGGCGGCGGGGTGATCACGTTCACGGCCGACGAGCGCACGAAGAAGTTCGTCGCCTACGGGCACCGGGTGGCGCTCCGTGGGGTGGAGTGGCTGGATGTGAGCGCGAAGGTGACGATCGCGGGGCTCAAGAACCCCGACGGAACGGACCTTTGCGGCGCCTTCATCCGCTTCGACACCGGCCTCGTGGTGCCGACTCGTGGGTGCGAGGCGCGCGCAGACTCGGCCCCGCACCGCCGGTACATCCCGGTGCCGCCGACCTCCCGCGACATGGAGGTGGGCGTTGCGCTCACGACCGCGGGCACGGTGACGGTGGATGACCTCGTGGTGGACACGACGCCCCCCGACCTGAAAACCCTCGTTCGGGGCGGATTCCAATACCATTGGATCGGGAACGATGCGTTCCGTGAGGAGCAGTTGGAGCAGAACGACCTCAAGCTCGCCGAGCTCTCGTCGTTCTTCGGCACAAAGCCGGGTGGCAAGCTGGAGTACTGGAAGTACCCGGACTCGGCCACGCTGGAGATGTTCACCGGCCTGCGTCGCGACTATATCGCGAGCGGCACCCGCATCGACACGGTGCTGCGCAACGACACCCGCGCGTTGGTAGCGGCGCTCTCCCGCTCCTGGGGTGATCCTCCGGCGATGCTGTTCGAGGGGCTCTCAGTGCACCTCGCGGGCGATTGGGACGGGCGCGACCCGAAGCTGAGCACGCGCACCCAGGTGAACGAGGGCACGGCGCCGACGCTGCTTACGCTGCTCGATCCCGCGAAGTTCGCCGCCGAGCCTCCGGAGCGCGCCTACACCCAGGCCGGCGCGTTCGTGTCGTGGATCGTCGCGACGAAGGGCGCGCCCGCGGTGCAGGCGTGCTTCGCGGGCACGGGGAAGACCAAAACGGTGGAGCAGAACCAGGCGGCGATTGAGGCGGCGCTGGGGGCGCCGTTGAGCAAGATCGAGGCGGAGTTTCGGGCCTCGTTGTAAGGGGGCTGCAGGGGGCGGGCCTTGGCGGTCATCCGTCCTTTCCGCTCCGCCCCGCGCGATCAGAACGCGAACACCCACCCGCCGACCGCGTTCGCGGTCACGTTGCCGTACACGGTTTCAAGAAATGCAGCGTCAAAGGTGCCTGAGCTGCCCGTTGTGTCGAACGTGCTGATGGTGAGGTTCCCGCTGCCGGTGTACCCCGGCAGGTTGTTGGCCCCGGTGCCCGTGCAGACCAAGGTGAACGTGCCGCCTCCGGCGGTCCCGGACTCGGCGGTGAGGTCGTAGGAGCCGACCACCGCGTGGTCAAGGTACACCGAAAAGCTGGCTTCGGGCTCGTTACACGTAGCGGTTTGGACGCCTTCGAGGGGGTTGCCGAAGAACGCGCCCTCGTCGCCGGGAACGCACGACAAGTCGAGCGCAACGCCGTCGCAATCGCCGACGAAGGCCAGATAGGGGCCATCCCCCGTGGCCGAAGAATCGTTGCTGTCCCTGGTAGTTGCGGTGTCGGTCGGCGACGTGTCAACCACGGCCGGGTCGCCGGCGCAGGACATCAGGAAAGCCAGCATGGGGGCACCTCTTCAGCGTGCGCGTATTCGCCCAGCGAACCACCAACAATCCCCCAAACACGCGAGGGAGCGTGGAATGTGACGTTGGGGATCATGCCCATCCTCGATGTCGTAAGGTGCCGACCTCGACCGGGTCGGAGCGCGAGGCGCGGGCGTGACCCGTCCCTGCGGCAGCTCGTCCCGTTCTCTGTTGCGCACGCCGGGCGTCAGTGGAGTCCGAAGGGGGAGTTCGACGTTGTGCTCCTAGATGAGCCGGACCGACTTCTCGCCCCACACCTCGGACCCGGGACTCGTCGATATTTCAAGGTTGAACCTATGACGGCCAGGCGGCGCAGCGCCGCCCGCAGCCCGGGGCATCGCAGCGCACGCTTGCGTCGCGGCCGCCGTGAGGGCTAAGGTGCTCGCGTGACCGACACCTCCGAACCGTCGCGCCGTCGATGGGGCCGGATTTTGTGCGCCGCGCCGATCCTCGCCTTCGCCCTTTCCTTCGCCCCCGGCTGCGCCCCCGGTGCCGAGCCCGCCGACACGGCCCCCGCCGATCCTACGCCGATCGTCGTGTTCTGGAGTCTCGACACCCTCGGCCAACGCGCCGCGCTCGACGACGGGATGTGCGCGCGCCTTGGGGCGGTGGCGGCCACGCACGCAGCCGAGCTCGCCTGCCTGGAGGGGGGTGTTTCCCCCTCGTCGTGGACGGTTGAGTCGCACGCCCGCCTCTGGTGGCCGGCGCTCAACGTCGGTGCGCGGCGCGCGGACCTCTACCCGGCCTGCGACGACCCGAGCGTGCTGGCCCGGGCCGCCGGCGCGTTGGGTGGCTCGCTCTTCCTGGGGCTCGATAATCCAAGGTTTGCCGACCCGTTCGCCGACACCCGCTGCGACGGGGCGTCCCCGTGGGCCACCGGCGTTACCGAGGCCTGGATCCCGGACTTCACCACGGATCTCGCCACGATGGCCGCCGTGCCGGAGGCGGAGCGGCCGTGGTCGCAGGCGCTCGATGCGCTGGGCGCCGCCGCGGCGGCGGGGGGGCCGGCGTTCGCCTACCTCAACGATCTGGATGTCGGCGGCCATGTTCCGCGATGCGTGGGCGATCCGGAGGGCGCGGAGTGCCAGCTCGTGTGGCGCTACGCCCTGGCCGCTGGGATCGTGGTGGATAGCGACGATCCAGCCGTGACCATGGCCACGACGCCATTCTGGTCGAGCGTTCACGACGCCGTGCAGCTCGACCACGACTCGGCCGCCTCCGATCTCCGGGCGATGGTGTACGGCACCATCCTCGCGCAGGTGGAGTGGTTCCGGGTATCGCGCGTGGAAGACCGTCTCGAACGCCTGTTCTCGACGCTGGAGACGGCGGGGAGACTCGACGACCTCACGTTGGTGATGCTGGGCGACCACGGCGAGGCCCCCTGCGCCGAGGAGCCGATCTCGAAGGTGCGAGCCTGTGGCCACGGCGACCTGCCAAACGAGTGGAACGCCCAGGTGCCGGTCTTCGTTTATCCAGCTTCCACGGGGCAGAGGTGGGCGGCCTCGGGCTTCGTGGGCAACGCGACCACGCCCTGGGCGACCGCGAACCTCGCGCAGCTCGCCGCCAACGATCTTGGCCTGCCGGCGCCGGAGGAGTGGCCCGTGGCCATTCCGGCGGGTCGGGCGACCTCCTGGGCCTGCAGCCGCTCGATGCTGCTCGGATTTTCCTGGGGTGTGGACATCAAGGGGGATCGCAGCGTGCGCTGCGATCATGAGCGGTGCGGCGAATTCGACTGGCACGCCCTGGCCGATCTTTCAGACGGGCCGATGCTTGCGACCGATCTGCCGGCCTCGCTGACGGCGCGCGAGGAGGGGACGGCGGGGCAACCGAACTGGTTCATGGCGGCCTGCGCCGGGCTCGTGCCCGATTGAGCGGCGCCCGTCGTGATCAGGGTGCCCGTTGCAGCAGAGATCGCCCCTCGGCGTCGAGAATCCCCTCGTAGATGTCGGCCACCGCCAGCGTAGCCGTGAGCGTCGGCAGCTCGAACGCATCGCCGTCGCGGTAAACCGCGGCCTCACGGAGCCAGTCCCCTCGTTCATCGCGCCGATAGACGCGCACCAGGCGCTGGTCCTGAGCGATGACGACGTAGGCCCGCAGCGACTCCTGGGACTGGAAGTCGGAGCGTTTGTCCCCTTCGTCATCGCCTTCGCGGCTCGGGGACAGCACCTCAAGAACGACGACGGGGTTGGTCGTGGCTTGCCCGTCGTGGGGGGGGTGCTCGGGCCGCCCGCAGATGATGGAGCCGTCACTGTAACGACCGCGCCCGGTGGCGGGGATCCAGAAGCGCTGGTCCGGCGTGAAGTAGCGGCACGTCCCCGCGAGGCGAGCGAAAAGCAGGCCGCCAAGGCGCCCACCGATCGCGTTGTGTTCGTCGGAGCCGCCGGCCATCGAGACGATGACGCCGTCGAGAAACTCGTGCCGCTGCTCGCTCCCCTGCTCGGCGGCGAGGTAGTCGGCGTAGGTGGCGCGGTGCGGGAGGCGGAGCAGGGCTCGCATGTGGGTTGGTTATCCGCTCCGGGTGGTCCCCGCGATACGAGCCGCTATGCCCGCAATCGGCGCCACATCCTGGAACCGATGGGGTTCGACCTGGGCGGCCGGGGCCTGCGCGCTGTACCTGGCGCTGGCCTTCGGGGTGCGCGGAGGCGTGCCGTTCGTGCGGTTCCCTGCGTTTGCCTTTCCGGATACCGGCGGGGTGATGGCGATGCCCCTGTTCCTGGCGAACGGCGAACCCGCCGAGGTGACGGACTTCACCGACTTCATGGGCGTGGGACCGGAGGCGGTGGACGTCGTCCACACGGGCCTTCCGAGCGTCGTTTCTCACCGGTTCTACGAGGCGCAGTCGTGGATCGGGGAGCACCCGGGGGAGCGCGCGGGGGACGTGGAGATCGCGGTGGGCCTGCGCGTGCTGCGCGTGCTGCCCGATGGCTCGGTGGCGCGCGAGGACCGGGTGGACGGGCGCGGAACCGCGCGGCGGCGAAAGCCGTGACGCACGAACGCGCCGGTCGCCTCGTGGTGGGTCTCGGCCTCGCGATGGCCTGGGCCAGCCTGGGGAGGGTGCTGCGCGTGGAGGGGCTGCCCTACGCCCCCTTCGGCCTGGATGCGTTGCCGATGAACGCGGGGATCGGAGGGGTTGCAAGCGTCGTATTCGTGGCCGCGTGGCTCGCGTTCGTGCGCGACTGGCGCGCAGATCGGGCGGCCGGCGCGCTTGTGACGCTGCTCGCGCTCGGGGCGCAGGCGCAGCGGTGGCAGGCGCCGGCAGACACGGGCGTAAACGGGGCGACGATGTTGCCGGGCGCGGCGCTGTTCGCGTGGTGGGTGGCGCGCCGCACCGCGCGGGATCCCTTGGCGCGCGAAGAACGCGGGATCGAGGCGGCGTGCGGCCTGGTGGCGGCGTGCTACACGGTGGCGGTCGCGTCCAAGCTGTACATGTCGGGATTGGGCTGGGCGAGCCCGGGGAACATCGGCCTGCAGATCGCAACGCAGGCGTACCTGGCGCCCGAGCCCATCCAGTCCCTGCGCCTTGCCGCGGCGTCGTCGGGGCTGCTCTGCGGGGCGCTGGGCGTGGGGACGATCCTCATCGAGGGGGGCGCGATCCTGTTCATCTTTCCGGCCATTCGCGCGCCGATTGCCGCGTTGCTCGTGGCGATGCACGTCGGCATCGCAGTGTTGATGGGGTTGCACCACTACGACTGGATGTTCACGGCGGTGGGGTGGGCGCTGGTTTCGGCGGCTTCGCGGCGGGACCGGCCGGGGGCTGGTTAGGCCATCGAATGGCCCTCCTCGCCCTCCTCGCCTGCGCCCATCACGAGCCTGCGCCGGCAGTCTCGGTCGAGCCCGCCGCCCCGACGGTCTGGGTGGCCGCACCGGCGCCGGCCTCGATGGGGCCGGCCGGGGCGCTCACGATGTTGTTCACCGGCGCGCAGCTCCCTGGGTACATCGAGGTGAACTGCGATTCGGGCTTTCGCGAGCGCGCGTCGGTGGCCGGCGGATACGCCGCGTTCCCCGCCGTGCCGGTTCGTGGCGCTTGCCGCGCCTTCCCGAAGGGCGTCGTGGCCACGGCCGTGGTGGTGAACGGGGGGCAGGTGTGGGACTGCGCCGTGGTGGGGACAACGACGGCGTGCGTCGCGGTGCCTCCGTAGGTTTGTGGTGGGCGCCCCGGGGGCGCCGCGATGCTGCGCGACGCTGGCCTGAGGAAGGCGAAATGGGCCGCCAGCATCGCCCACGCTTCGGCGTTTTTCGTGCTCCTTCGGTCACCATGGGGGGGCGCCGACCGTACCATCGTCCTCCGGATCCCCATGCTCCCCGTGCTTCGGCTGGTGGCCCTCGCCTCCTTCGCCGCCCTCTCGGGCTGCGCGGAACCTTCTCCCGACGCCGATCAGGACGGGTACACCGCCGACGTGGATTGCGACGATGGCGCGCCGGCCGTAAACCCCAACGCGGTGGAGGCGTGCAACCTCATCGACGACGATTGCGACGGGGACATCGACGAAGAGGTGCTCCCTACCTGGTATGCCGACGTGGATGGCGACCAACATGGCAACCCGGAGGCGATGGAGCAGGCGTGCATACGGCCCGAAGCCTTCGTGGACGTGGGTGACGACTGTGACGACGCCAACGCCGCCGTGAACCCGGAGGCCGACGAGCTGTGTACCGGCGTGGACGACGACTGCGACGGCGAGATCGACGAGAGCTCGGCGTTGGACGCGCCTACGTGGTGGGAAGACACCGATGGGGACGGCTTCGGGAACGTCCAGGCGCCCACCCGGGCCTGCGACGTCCCTGCCGGGCACGTGGCCAACGCCCTCGATTGCGACGACGTGGACCTGGCGGTGTTCCCCGATGCGACCGAGGCGTGCAACGGCGTTGACGACGACTGCGACGACATCGTGGACGAAGAGGACGCGATTGACGCCCCAAGCTGGTTCATCGACCTCGACGGCGATGGGCACGGCATTGAGGGCTTCACCGCCGTACAGTGCGAGTCGCCGCCGGGGTACGCGCCGGTGGACGACGACTGCGACGACACCGACGCGGCGGTGTTCCCCGATGCGCCCGAGAGCTGCGACGGTCGCGACGAAGATTGTGACGGCGAAGCGGACGAGGCGGGCAGCGCGGGCGAGCCGGACTGGTACGCGGACGTAGATGGGGACGGGTTCGGTGATGCGACGGCGGTCTCGACGGCTTGCGACGCGCCAGCGGGAACGGTCGCGGATGCGACGGACTGCGACGATGCCGCCCTCAATGTGCACCCTGGCGCCGCGGAGCGCTGCGACGGTGCCGATGACGATTGCGACGGCACGGTGGACGAAGACGACGCGGTGGACGCGGTGGAGTGGTACGCGGACGCGGACGGAGATGGTTGGGGGAACGAGGCGATCTCCGCGTACGCCTGTGCCGCGCCCGCGGGCTTCGTGGCCGATGCGACGGACTGCGACGACGCCGACGGCGCCGTGTCGCCGGGCGCGACCGAGGTGTGCGACAACTTCACCGACGATGACTGCGACACGACGGCGAACGCCTGTGCGCCTTCGGGTACGACGGGCGCTTCGTTGGCTTCGGCGGCGTGGATCGGCGCTGCCGCCGGCGATGGAGCGGGGGGCGCGGTGGCCGGCCTTGGCGATGCGGACGGGGATGGCGTTGGCGATGCCCTGATCGGCGGCTCGGCAGACGACACCAGCGGTGCGGACGCGGGCGCGGCATGGTTCGTGGCCGGGCCGGTGGCCGGGACAAGCGCGCTCCCCACCTCGATCGGCTTCTGGGGAGAGGCGGCCGGAGACAGCGCGGGATCGGCGGTCGCGGGCCCGGGGGATGTGGACGGGGACGGCTTGGCCGACGCGCTCGTCGGGGCGCCCGGCGCGGACCTCACCGGCGCCGACAGCGGCGCGGTGTACTTGCTGCTCGGCGGCGTGAGCGCATCGCGTTCGTTGGGGGATGCCGACGCCCGCTTGAGGGGAACCTCGGCCGGCGATCGGGCGGGGGCTTCGGTGGCCGGCGTGGGCGACGTGGATGCGGACGGCTTCGCGGACGTGCTCGTGGGCGCGCCTGGCGAGGGAACGGGGGGCGTTGCCGCAGGGGCGGCGTACCTGATGGCGGGCCCCTTCGCCGGCGACTTCGACTTGTACAACGCAGATACCTGGCTGGGCGGCGAGGCGGCTGGCGACGAAGCGGGAAGCGGGGTCGCCGGCGCCGGAGACGTGGATGGCGACGGCACGCCCGACCTGCTGGTGGCCGCTCCGGGTGCCGACGGCGGCGCGGGGGCCGTGTACCTTGTGCTCGGCCCCGCGTGGGGCGAGGTGGACCTCGCGGACGCGGACGCCCGACTGGCGGGCGAGGCGGCGGGCGACGGCGCCGGATCGGCGCTCGCCGGGGCGGGGGACACCGATGGGGACGGGTACGGAGACGTGCTGGTCGGGGCGGCTGAGGCGGGGAGCGGCGCCGGTGCGGCCTACCTCGCGCGTGGCCCGGTTCTCGGCGATTTGAGCCTGGCAACCGCCGATGTTCGGCTCCTTGGCGCCGGGGGGGACGACGGCCTGGGGAGCGCGGTCTCGGCAGCAGACCTCGATGGCGATGGGCGCGCGGACGTGGCCGTGGGCGCGGCGGCCGAGAGCACGGGGGCCGCGGCGGGCGGGAGCGTGTGGGCGTTCTATGGGCCGCTCGACGGCGCGCTGGGCCTCGGCGGCGCGGGCGCGCAGTGGTACGGCGACGCGGCGGAAGCGCGCTTCGGCTCGGCGATCGCCGGGATTCCGGACGCGGACGGCAATGGCTACGCGGACATCCTGGTCGGCGCTCCAGGTTGGGCGGCGGGCGGGAGCGGCGCGGGCGCGGTGTTCTTCTTCGGCGGGAGTGGCCTGTGATCCCTGCACATTCCGGGCTCCGGTGGTTGGTTCTCGCGCTGTTCGTGGCGCCGTTGGTCGGCTGCGAGGTTCCGGTAGACGCGGACGGTGACGGGTACGACGTTGACCACGACTGCGACGACGCCGTCGCCTCGATCCACCCCGACGCCGCGGAAGTGTGCAACGGCCTCGACGACGACTGCGACGACGCGGCCGACGAGGACGTTTCGACCTCGTTTTACCGCGACGAGGACGGCGACGGCTACGGTGCCGCGAGCTCGGAAGCCCGCGTCGCATGCGACCAGCCGATCGGGTACTCGACAACGCAGGACGATTGCGACGATACCTCGACCGCGGCCTACCCCGGCGCCACCGAGTTCTGCGACGACCTCGACAACGACTGCGATGGCGAGTTCGACGAGCAGGCGCTCGACGCGCCGACGTGGTTTACCGACGCCGATGGCGATAATTTTGGCGATCCCGCCAGCTTCGAGGTGACGTGCGTGGCGCCAGTCGGCACCGTGCTCGACGGGTCCGACTGCCTCGACACGGATGCGACGGTGAACCCCGACGCCACGGAGCGCTGCAACGGCCTCGACGACGATTGCGACGGCTTGTTCGACGACGAGAGCGCCTCCGACGCCGCCACCTGGTTCATCGACTACGACGCCGACGGCTTCGGTGCCGAGGGCTACGACGTGGTGGCGTGTGAGGTTCCGGCTGGGTATTCCGCGACAGCGGACGACTGCGACGACACCCTTCCCGGCGTGAACCCGGCTGCGATCGAGACGTGCGACGCGCTGGACGATGATTGTGACGGCACCGTGGATGAACCCGACGCGGTAGACGCGCTGCCCTGGTACGCGGACACGGACGGGGACGGCTACGGCGATGCCGCGGTCGCGACGCCTTCGTGCCAGCGCCCCGCCGGCTTCGTGGCCGACGGCACGGACTGCGATGACGCGGCCTCCTCCACGCACCCGAACGCCGCGGAGGTGTGCGGCGGCGGCGACGAGGACTGCGACGGCACGATCGACGAGATGCCGGCTACCAACGCATCGTTGTGGTACACGGACGCCGACGGCGACACGTTCGGCGATCCCGCGTCGGCGGCCGAGGCGTGCGCCGCCCCCGCCGGCGCCGTTGCCGACGCGACCGACTGCGACGACACGAACGCGGCGGTGTGCCCCGGCGCTGCAGAGACCTGGTACGACGGCGTAGACGGCGATTGCGACGGGGCCTCGGACTTCGACGCCGACCTTGACGGCTACGCCAGCGCGGCCGCGCTGAGCAGCGGCACCGACTGCGACGATGCCGTGGCGACCGTGAACCCCGCCGCCTCCGAGGTGTGCGACGACGGCGTGGACAATGACTGCGACGAAACGGCGAACTCCTGCGGCGTGGCGGGCGACGTGAGCCTGGCCGACGCGGATGTGCGCTTCGGCGGAGAAGCCGCCGGCGACGCGGCGGGGTGGTCGGTGGCCGGCGCGGGCGACGTAGATGGCGACGGGCTCGCCGACGTGCTGCTCGGCGCGCCTTCCGGCGGCACTTCCGCCGACGGCGCGGGCGCCGCCTACCTCGTGAGCGGTCCGGGGGCCGGTGGCCTTTCGGTCGCGGCGCTCCGCCTGAGCGGCGACGCGGCGGGGGACTCCGCCGGCTGGGCGGTCGCCGGGCCGGGCGACGTGACCGGCGACGGCACGCCGGATCTGTTCGTCGGGGCGCCGGGCGCCTCTGGAGCGGGCGATCAGGCCGGTGCGGTGTACCTGATCGACGGGACGGCGGCTGGGAGCGTGGCGCTGTCGGCGGGCACGACCTGGACGGGCGAGGCCGCGTGGGACTACGCCGGGAGCGCGCTGGCGGGAACGGGGGATCTTGATGCCGACGGGCTGGCCGATCTCGCGGTGGGCGCCTGGGGCGGGGGCACTGGCGATGTAGGGCGGGTGTACTGGATCGCCGGCGGGACAGGCGTGGGATCGCTCACGGCGGCGGCGGGGTGGCTCGACGGCGAGGACCTGCTCGACGGCGCGGGGCGCGCGGTGGCCGCGGCGGGAGACGTCGACGGATCGGGCGTAGGCGGGCTGGTCGTCGGCGCGCCGGGGAGCGACGCGGGCGGGCTCGAAGCGGGGGCGGCGTACCTGTGGCTCGGCGCGCCGGTTGGGGCGGGAGACCTCGGAAACTCCGATGCCCGCTGGGTGGGCGTGGCGGCCTCGGACGCGGCGGGCACGTCGGTCGCCGGCGTGGGCGACGAGGACGGAGACGGCTACGACGATGTGCTCATCGGCGCGCCCGGCGCGGACGATGGCGGTGTGGGCGCCGGCGTCGCATACCTGGTTCGCGGCCCGGTTTCGGGGGAGCTCTCGCTGGCGGACGCGGATGCCTGGTTCGTGGGCGAAGCGGCCGGCGCGGCGGCGGGCACGTCGGTGGCCGGCGGCGGGGACGTGAACGGCGACGGCTTCGCGGAGCTGCTGGTCGGCGCCCCGGGCACCGCCGGCGACCGGGCCTACGCCGGCCTCGCCTACCTGGTGAACGGCCCCGCGATCGGTGCCTTCGACCTCTTCAACGCCGACGCGCGGCTCGCGGGCGAGTCGGGCGCCGCCTTCGCGGGGCACGCAGTCGCCGGCGCTGGCGACGCCGATGGTGATGGCGACGACGATGTGCTCATCGGCGCGTACGGCGACGACGGCGATGGGGCCCTCGCGGGCGCCGCCTACCTTCTGTTCAGCGGGGGCCTCTGATGCGCACAGCCCGGTTCCTCGCCCTGCTTCCCGGAGCGCTGCTCGGCTGCGCTCGCGACGTGGAGAGCCCGATTCCCCAGCCCCTCGCGGTCGGGCCCACGGTGGTGTGTGACGAGCAGCTCACGACGGCGCTCACCCTGCACGGCGCGGCGCTCGCCGCGACGCCAGTTTCGTCGCTCACCGACGATGCGGGCCTCCAACTTCCGGACTTGACGCTCACCCGCGCCACCGACCTCGACGGCGCGGGCACCGGCGGGAAGTCGGTGGACCTCGATGAGGGCGGCGGGGGCGTTCGTTGGTTCGACCAGTCGCGCATGGAATTCGACGTGTTCCCGGGCCTGCTCATCGACGGGGTGTGGGATCTCCACGTGCGAAACGCCGGGGACGAAGCCGGCACCTTGCCGCGCGCGTTTGCCTCCGTGCCGGCGCCGATCCTGGACAGCGCGGAGCCGGGCCTCGTGTGTGTAGATGAGGTGGCCGTGCGCGTGGTGCTGCACGGCACGGGGTTCCTGAGCATCGGCGACGCAAATCCGGTGATTACACTGGGCGATCGGGTGGCCGAAGCCGACTCGACCGGCGGCTGCTACGGCGTCGGCGGCCCCTCGGAGGCGCTGTCGTGCACCGAGATCGCGGTTTCGCTGCCGATCGACGTGCTCGATGCCGGCGTGCTCGACGTTTCCGTCACCAACCCTGAGCCGGCGGCGTGTACGGTGCCGACGACCGGGCGTTTGCAGGTGGTGCCTTCTCCCGCTATCAATAGCGTCGGTCCCGACCTGATCAGCACGGCGCAGGCGGTGAATTCGTTGGCGATCACGGGCACGGGCTTCGTGGTGCTCGCAGATGGCTCGTTGCCGACGGTGCTCGTCGGGGATCTGGCGTTGATCCCGGATGCTGCTGGGGACTGCACCGACTTGACCGGCCCCGACGGCGGTCAGTCATGCACCACCCTCACGGTTTCCGTGCCCGTAGGCGGCGTACCCGTGGGCCTCGCCGCCGTGACGGTGCAGAACCCCGCGCCGGCAGACTGCGGCTCCTCTACGCCAGTGTTCATCGAGGTGGTGCCAGCCCCCGTGCTCGTGGACGCCGACCCGGCGCCTTCGTGTAATGCCCAGGGGGATGCGGCATTCACGCTCACCGGTGCCGACTTCCTCGTGCTCGAAGACGGGACCACCCCGACGGTGACTGTGGGCGAGTACAGCGCCGTGGCCGACGCCGCGAGCGGCTGCGTTTCGCTCGACGGCCCCGCCGGCGGCAGCTTGTGCGACACGCTCGACCTGGTCGTTCCGAGCGGTGCGCTCGCGGACGGCGTGAAGGACATCGTCGTCACCGACCCGCTGCCCGTGCTGGCGGCCAGCGAAGAGCTTGTGCAAACGGAGATTGTCGGGGCCCCTGCCGTACTGGCCGTGGAGCCCGCGTTGGAGTGCAATGCCAACGGTGACACGACGCTGGCGATCACCGGAGTCGGCTTTGTGAGCCTGGAGGACGGCACCCTACCCACGGTGAGCGTCGGCACGTGGAGCGGCCCGGCCGACGCCGCGGGTGACTGTGTGCCGCTCACCGGCCCCGAGGGCGGCGCGAGCTGTACCCTGCTCACCGCCACCGTCCCCGCCGGCACCCTCGGCGCCGGATTGTGGGATGTGGCCGTGGCGAACCCGGCCCCGGCCGACTGCGTGAGCAGCGAGCCCGTGCAGCTTGAGCTGGTCGATCCTCCGGCGTTGATCGCCGCTTCCCCGGCGCTCACGTGCCTCGATGAGGCGGCGCAGACCGTGACCCTGAGCGGCGCGGGCTTCGTGGTTCTGGCGGACGGAACCCTGCCTTCTGTGACGGTCGGCACCTGGAGCGGCGTGCCCGATTCGGCCGCGGACTGTGTTGCCCTCGCGGGAACCGCCGGCGGCCAAAGCTGCGCCACGCTCACCGTTACCCTCCCGGCGGGCGCGCTCGCGTCGGGCGTTCACGCCGTGGGCGTCTACAACCCCGACCCGGCAGATTGCGGCAGCCTCGGCGACGTTTCCATCGAGATCGTCGGCGCACCAAGCCTCGTTTCCGTCGCGCCCGACCTCGCCTGCGACGACCAGGGCGACGAGTCCTTTACGATCAGCGGCGCCGACTTCCTGGTGCTCGCCGACGGCACGATGCCCGTGGTGACGATGGGCGGGTACGCCGCTTCCCCGGCCACCTACGCCGACTGTACGGCGCTCACCGGATCGGCGGGCGGCGAGTTGTGCAGTTCGTTGAGCTTCACGGTGCCGGCGGGAACCCTCGCCGAGGGGCTTTACGACGTGTCGGTCGCCAACCCCGCGCCCGCGGCGTGCTCCAGCGGCACCCTCCCGGTGGAGTTCGTAAGCGAACCGAGGATCGACGCGGTGGTCTCCGCGCTCGAGTGCGGCGCCGAGGGGGACCGCGACTTCGCCATTGAGGGCGCAGGCTTCGTGGTGCTGGCGGACGGCACCCGGCCGAGCGTAGACTTCGGTGGGTACATCGCCGAGGCTTCGGGCGCCTCCGGCTGTTCGGCGCTCGCTGGCCCGAGCGGCGGCGAGCGTTGCGACACGCTTGCGTTCGTGCTCCCCGGCGAGGCGCTCTCCGCCGGCCTCTACGATGTGACGGTCACCAACCCCGCGCCGGCCGACTGCGAAGCCAGCGCAACAGCGGCGTTCGAGCTCACCCCGGCGCCGACGTTGGCCTCGATCGTGGAGGAGCTCTCTTGTGATGAGCAGGGCGACACGACCTATGCGTTGAGCGGAGCCGGCTTTGCAGTGCTCGCCGACGGCACGCTCCCGACCGTGATCCTCGGCGCCTACGCGGCAGAGGCCGACAGCGCGACGGGGTGCACCCCACTCACCGGTCCCGACGGCGGAGAGTCCTGCACGGACCTGACGTTCACCGTGCCGGCCGGCGCTGTGGGCGAGGGCGTTTGGGCGGTGGCCGTAGCCAATCCGGCGAGCGCCGACTGCGCGAGCACCGAAGGGGTGTGGGTGGAGATCGTGCCGGCACCGACGCTGGCCACGGTCGAGCCGAACCTGGAGTGCGACGACCAGGGCGCCGTGAGCTTTGTCCTCTCCGGCGCGGGCTTCGTGGTGCTCGCCGATGGCACGACGCCGACGATCGACATGGGCGGGTACGTGGCGACCGCAGATCTGGGTCGCGACTGTGTAGCGCTTGAGGGCCCCGCCGGCGGTGAGCGCTGCGCGACGTTGGACTTCACCCTGCCCGAGGATGCCCTCGCGGCCGGCGTGTACGAGGTGGTGGTGACCAACCCCGCGCCAGCGACCTGCGTTTCGACCGAGTCCGTGCAGGTGGAGATCGTGCCGCAGCCGACGCTAACGAGCGTCGAGGCGGACCTTGAATGCGACGAGCAGGGCGCCGTGGCGTTCACGCTCTCCGGCACTGGCTTCATCGTGCTCGCCGACGGCACGCTGCCGACCGTGGACGTGGGTGGCTACGTCGCGATCGCCGACGGGGCCTCCGACTGCGTAGCGCTCACCGGCCCCGCCGGGGGCCAGAGCTGCGAAACCCTGGCGTTTACCCTTCCGGAAGACACGCTTTCGGCTGGCGTATACGACGTCGTCGTTACCAACCCGGCCGACCCCGACTGCGCGAGCACCGAGACGGTGCAGGTGGAGATCGTTCCCGCGCCGACGCTGGCCGCAGTCGATCCGGACCTGGAGTGCGACGCGGAGGGCGCGGTTGCGTTCACGCTCACGGGTACGGGCTTCGTTGTCCTCGCGGATGGCAGCTTGCCCGCCGTGGATATGGGTGGCGTCGCGGCAACGACGGTTGGCGCCTCCGATTGCGTAGCCCTCGCGGGTCCGGCCGGCGGGGAATCGTGCGAAACCCTCGCGGTGAGCGTGCCCGCGGGCGCCCTCGGCGAGGGGTTGTTCGCGGTCGTGGTCGCGAATCCCGCGCCGGCCGACTGCGACACCACCGAGGCGGTGTACGTCGAGATCGTGCCCGCGCCCACGCTCACGGCGGTAGCGCCCGAGCTGGAGTGCGACGAACAAGGCGATCAGGCGTTCGTACTCAGCGGCGCCGGCTTCGTGGCGCTCGCCGACGGCACGCTGCCCACGGTCACGATGGGCGCCTACGCGGCCTCGGCGCTCTCCGCGAGCGACTGCGTGGTGCTGTCGGGGACATCGGGAGCGTCAAGCTGCGAAACCCTCGCCTTCTCGCTCCCGGCCGGCAGCCTCGGGGCCGGCGTGGTGGACGTCGTGGTGGCCAACCCCGCCCCCGCAGATTGCGATTCTTCGGAAGTGGTGTCGGTGGAGATCGTGCCGGCTCCGACCCTGGCCTCCGTCGCGAGCGCGGAGCGTGTATGCGTGGAGCAGTCGGAGCGGACCGTGGATCTCGTGGGCACCGGCTTCGTGGCACTCACGGACGGCACGCTGCCGAGCCTGGATCTGAGCGGCGACGCTGCGACGGTGGGCGGATTGTCCGCCTGCACCGCGCTCTCCGGACCGGCGGGCGGCCAGAGCTGCAGCGAGCTCACCGCGACGCTTGCCGCGGGATCCTTGTCGCCGGGCGTGAAGGACATCGTCCTGGCCAACCCGGCCCCCGCCGACTGCGACGCCGGCGGGCTCCAGATTGAGGTGGTTCCTGCGCCGAGCCTGAGCGACGCGGCGCCCGAGTCCCTGTGCATCGGGTACGCCGACACCGACATCGTCTTGACGGGCACGGGCTTCGTTCACGACGGATCATCCGACCCGGTGGTGGAGATCGGCGGGCTCTCGCTGACGCCGTCGGTGTACGCCGGCTGTACCGCGCTCTCCGGCCCCGCAGGCGGAGAATCCTGCACGACGATCACGGTTCGCATCGCGGCGGGTTCGCTCGCCGAGGGCATCTACGACGTCGCCGTTACCAATCCCGGCGAGGCCGACTGCGTCGCGAGCGGCACCGTCGATCTGTACGTGATCTCCCCGCCCACCATCACCGCCGTCGAGCCCGACGCGGTGTGTGAGGGCAGCGGCGACAGCGTCACGGTGACGGGGACGAACTTCACGCCGAGCGCGGTGGTCGCCATCGGCTCGACCGTCGTGACCGCGACCTATGTGGACGCCACGACGCTGAGCGTGGAGGTGCCGGCCACACTGGCGGCGGGCCTGTATGACCTGACCATCACCACCGGCAGCGGATCGTGTACGGTCACCGCGGGCGCAGCGGTGACCGTGGAGGCGGAGCCGAGCATCTTCTACGTCGATCCGCCCGTTACCTACACGGGAATCCAGATCGAGGCGACCGCGTACGTCGCGAGCATCACCAGCGAGATCGTCGAGGCTTCGCTGATCGAAGACGCGACGGGCGTCGTGACGCCCGTGGACTTCACCTACGACCCGAGCACGCCCGACATCCTGCTGGTGACGCTGCCGGCGGGGCTCGACACGGGCGACTACACCCTGCAGCTTACGGACGAGGTCGGGTGTTCGCCGAGCCTAGCGGCCGCCGTGTTCGTGGAAGACACGCTCACCGTGGACATCGCCGCGATGGACCCACCCTTTGGTTGGACAAGCACGGCCACCGCCGTCGAGGTTTCCGCCAACGACCCCGCGGCCTCCGGCTACACCCAGTTCCAGGACATTCCCCGCGTCTACCTGAGCCCCACCGGCACCGCTGGCACCGCGACCGCGCTCACCAGCCTCGACTACCTGGACGCCACGCTGCTCGACGCGGTAGTGCCCGACGGGCTCGCCGTGGACGTGTACGACGTGTTGGTCGTGAATCCGGACGGCTCGATCGGGCTGCTGGAAGAGGGTTTTGAGGTCACGGCGGAGGCGCCGCCCACCGTCGATTCCGTGTCGCCCTCCTCCCTCGATCCCTCTACCCCCGAGCCGGCGACGATCTCGGGCGACGACTTCCGTTCGCCCTCGGTCTCCATCACCTGCATGGATCCGGGCACCGGCGCGGAGACGACGGCGGCCGGCACCGTGACCAGCTCCTCGAGCTCGTCCATCGCCGTCACCCTGCCTTCCACCTCGTTCACCAGCGGTGACATCTGCACCGTGCGAGTGACGAACTCCGACGGTACCTACGTGGACTTCTCGTCGGTGTCGATCAACACCAGCAGCGGCAACCTCAACGGGTGGAGCGCAGGCACCTCGATGAACACGGCGCGGCGAGCGCCGGCGGTGATCGCGGGCCGCGCAACGGCGACGGCGCGCTTCTTGTACGCGATCGGCGGTGATTCTGGCACGGTCGCGACGTCGTTGTCCTCCGTCGAGGCCGGCACGGTGGACCGGTACGGCGAGCTCGGCTCCTGGACGACGCTCGCGAACAGCTTGCCCTCCGCCCGCACCCTCGCCGGCGTGGGGGTGATCGATCGTTTCCTGTACGTGGTCGGCGGGAACGTGGGCGGCGCGGCCAGCGCCTCGGTGCTCCGCGCCGAGATCCTCGACCCCACCGCCGCGCCCGCGTACGACGGGCTCGCGATGGAGTACGGCAGCGGGAGCGGTCTGGACGACGGCACGTGGATCTACCAGGTATCGGCCTTGTTCCCCTCTACCTACACCACCAATCCCTCTGGCGAATCGCTGCCCAGCGATCCCATCGTGGTGCGTGTGCCGGATGTTCCCGACCTCATCGAGGTGACCCTCAACTGGACTGCCGTGAGCGGTGCCACGGGCTACCGCATCTATCGCACCCCTACGGCCGGCTCGGGCAGCGGCACGGAGGAGTGGCTGGCCGACGTCGGGAGTGTGCTCACCTACACCGACACGGGGACCGCTACGGCGACGACGTATCTCCCGCTGTCTACGGGGGATATCGGCGAGTGGGCGACGTTGGCTTCGTTGTCCGCGGCGAGGCAGTCGCCTTATGTCGCCGTCGCGGCCGACCCCTCGACTGCCGGCCGGTACTACGTCTACGCGGCCGGCGGGCGCTCGGCGGCGGGGACGGCGCTCACCTCGATCCAGTACCTCACCGTGGATGTGGTGGACGACGAGTCGCAGACCGTGGCGTCGTCGTGGGCAACCGCCACCGGTGTGCTCGCGCCAGGGCGCTACGCAGGGGCGGCCTTCGTAGGGACGGACGCCCTGAATTCCTACATCCCAGCCGACCAGACGTGGATCTGGTTTGGCGGCGGCGCCACCTCCGCGACCGCGTTCTCGAACGTCATGCAGGCGGGGAAGGTTCCCGCGGGCGGCAACCTCGGGGCGCTCACGACCGTGAACAACATGCGCGCCCGCTCCGGGTACGGGTTCGGGATGGCCAGCAACTACCTGTACATGTTCGGCGGTCGCGCCGGTGCGGCGTCGGCGGATGGGGACTCGATGGCCCTGTGCAGCGGCAGCGGCGGCGGGTGCAGCGGCGGGATCTCGGACCCGCCCGACCTCGAGAACATCAACTCACTCGGCGGCGGCGGCGCGCTGGGCACCTCGCGGTTCCTCATGGGCTCGGGCCAGGAGAGCGCCGTGTTCTTCGTGGTCGGCGGCGAAACGAGCGCCGCTTCGGCGACGGCGACCACCGAGTACACCCACTTCTAGGAGGCGTGATGCTGCTTTTGCTGGCCGCGCACGTCGGCCCCACCGTGCCGCTGGCGCCGCTCGCGGCGAACGCGTCGGTTCGGCTCGAAGCCGGCGTTGTGCTTCCTCAGTTGGGCGGTCGTATCGCCCCGATGCTGTTCGGCGGCTACGCGGGCCCGGTGCTGGAGGGCGAGTCCACCGACGGGCGCCTGGGCGATGGGTACGCGTTCACGGTGGTGCAAAAGGAGCTCACCCTCGGCCTCGGCGCGACCGTGCGGCTGTTTCCCGCTGAGGCGAAGTGGAATCCGGAGCTGACGATCGGGCCGACGGTGCAATTCCTCGAGACGGTCGCGAGCGGAAGCTCGGCGGGCGGCGCCATCGGCACCACGACGGAGCACTACGCCCAGGCCGGCTTCCTCGTGGCGGCGGGCGCGGGCGTGCGCCTCGGTCCGGGCGCGCTCACGGTGCAGGTCGGGTACGCCGGCGCCGGCCTCGACGGGCTGCTCACGGGCGAGAGCACGACCGGAGCGTTCAACCCGACGGTCGGGTACCGGGTGGGGTTGTAGCGGAGGCGCGAAGGCTTGCCCCCGTTGATGCGGGCGCGACGTGGCCCTCAGTTCCAGCACACCCCGCTGCAGATCTCCGGAATGGTCTGGTGGGCCTCGGCCGTGTCCGTCACCAATTCGGGGCAGTCCCCCTCCTCGAGGGTCCTGACGCAGTCCTGGGCTTTGAAGGCGTCGTAGCTGCACCCTTCCTGGTAGCCCCAGGCCATCCCGTCGCCGGCGAGGTTCTGCTGGCACGCTTCAGCATCCCAAGCCGGCGCAGGATCGCACGTCTGGATGTAGTCGCAGTAGGCCACCCGGAAGTCCGTGTTGAAGGAATCGCGGGAGTAGAACAAGTCGCAACCGGCGAGCAGCAGCGGGAGAAGCACGACGGCGACGAGCGGCGAGGCGAGGGCGGAGGGGCGGGTGGACATGAACCGGATCGTAGCGCCAGCTGGCGCGCTCCGCCGCGCCGCACCCCCCCACCCAACCCCCAATCCCCAGCGCCAAACCACCGCGGCGCGAGGCCGTGTGGTATCCCTCCGCTCGTGCCGACTCGCTCTCCACCTCCCGACGAAACCAGCCAGGGGGGCTGGAGCGATCCTGGGGCGGAAACCGGCAATGGCAGCGCCGAACCCAGCGGCGCACCGACCGCCGCCCCACCGGGTGACCGCTACACCATCGGCGCGCTCCTCGGCCGTGGCGGCATGGGCGTCGTTCACGCCGCACGCGACACGGCGCTGGGTCGCGACGTGGCGCTCAAGGAGCTGCAGCCCGAGCGGGCCGACGATGCGCGCGCCGCGGCGAGGCTCGCGCGCGAAGCCGCCATCACGAGCCGCCTTGACCACCCAGGGATCGTCGCAGTTCACGACGCGGGCCACCTCCCCGACGGGCGCCCCTTCTACACCATGCGGCTGGTTCGCGGCCAAACGTTGGCGCGTGTCGCATCGGAAGCCGCTTCCCCCGAGGCGCAGCGTCAGCTCGTCCGTCACGTGCTCGCGGCGGCGGACGCGGTGGCGGCCGCACACGACGCGGGCATCGTGCATCGTGACCTGAAACCGTCGAACATCCTCATCGGCGCTCACGGCGAAACCCAGGTCGTGGACTGGGGTTTGGCGACGCCGACGCTGGCCGCCTCCGCCCGCTGGGCCGACTTGCCCGCGATCGGCGCACACGGCCCGGTGGGCACCGAAGCCTACATGGCGCCGGAGCAGGCGCGCGGCGACCCGCCGGATCCGCGTCACGACGTGTGGAGCCTCGGCGCGACCCTCGACGCGGTCTTTGGTGGCGGCGACGCGGCGCCGCCGGAGATCGCCGCCATCGTAGCCCGCGCCAGGGCCCCGGAGGCCGCTCGTTATCCAGACGCCGCGGCCTTCGCCGAGGATCTGCTGCGCTGGTTCGAGGGCCGGCGCGTGGCCGCGTTCAGCTACTCGCCGGGAGACCTCCTTCGCCGCACGCTGGCCGCCTACCGACTGCCGCTGATCGTGGGCGCGACCGGGTTCGCGGTCGTGGGGCTGGCGGTCGCTGTGGGGTGGTGGCAGACGACCCGGTCACTGGCGCGGGCGCTCGACGCGGAGTCGGCGGCGGCCGACGCGCTCGCCGATCTCCAGCTTGAACGAGCCGTGGACGCGACGAGGGCGGGTACCCGGGAGCGGGCGGAGCGGCTCGCGCTGGCCGTGCTGAAACGGCGCGAAGACCCGCTCGCACGGGGTGTGTTCGCCGCGTTCGGCAGGGCGGAGCGGCCGGTTCGGCTGAGTACGTCGCCGGGGCCTGACTGCCTGTGGTCGGCCGTGCCAAGCGAAGGGGACGACGTGATCTGCGGGCACGAAGCAGCCATCGGGCGTTGGAGCGGCGGCGCCGCCAGGTGGAGCGCGGCGGTTGGCGCCGTGGGCGGGCGGCTGCACGGGAAGGCGCTCGTGACCTGGGACGCCATCGGCACCACGACCGTGCTCGACGCGGCGACCGGCGCGCTCCTCTCCACGACCCCGATGGGGGGCTGGGACTGGCTCCCGGAGACCGTTCCGCGCCGGGTATGGACGGCAGAAGGAGAGTTTCCAACGGCCTCCACCCCCGCATGTCCGTGTCAGGGAAACCTGCGCGTGGTGGAGCCGGGATCGGGAGGCCGGCTTGCGGCCGTGTGCGGGGACGGGCGTTTGTTCGTGGGCTCTGTCGCGGAGCCGACGCACTTGACGGTCGCGACGGACTTTGTCGGTGACCACGTGGCCACCGCGCTCGCCTGGCTGCCCGGTAACCGCGTCGCCGTTGGCAGCCTTCGCGGAAGGGTGGCGGTTTACGCCGGGGACTCCGGACTCCGACTGGCAGCAGGTGCGACGGCCCTGGGCAGCATCCGCGAGATCGCGGCGTCGGCGAACGGGGACGTGCTGGCGGTGGAGGGCACCGCCGGCGGGGTGGGGCTCTGGAGGGTAGGGACCGCCGCCCTCGTAGGGGAGATTCCAGCCGCTCGACCCCGCTCCTTCGCGTTCTCGGCCGAGGGCTTGCGCGTGCACGACGGCGACGTGACCACCTGGCGCGTGCCCGTCGGGGCGCCGGCCCTCGTGCGGACCTCCGGCGGACTCGCGGACGTGACGGTGAGCGCCGCGGGGGACCGCATCGCGATGGGTGTGGGGGATGGCGCCGTGCTGAGCGTCGGGCTGGCGGACGGGCAGGTTCACGAACACCGGCTCGGCGAGCGCGTGGTAAAGGCCGTGATCTTCGAGGTTGTGGGTGCCGGACTGCTCGCGTCGGGGATGGCCGCGCCGTTTCTGACCCGCGCCGAGCCGGGCGAAGCGGCCATAGCGGTCGCAGGCGGGCGTCCGCTGCGCCGCCTCGCCTCGCTTCCCGACGGCTCACTGCTCGGCGTCGACGTCGATTACGGACTCTACCGGTGGGCGTCGATCACCGATTCCCCCACGATTCTCGCCCCGGATCGGGTGTTCAGCGACGTCGAACGTGACGGCGCGACGCTCGTCGTGCTCGATGGCCACGGCGCGGTCGAGCGGCTCGACGGCACGACGTTTACCCTGCTCGCGACCGTGCCGGACGCCCGGGCGGTTGCCCTGCGCGGCCACCGCCTCGCGATCGCGCGTCCCGATGGTGTTGAGCTCCACATTGGCGACGAGGTGCGGCAGCTCCCCACCCCCGGCGCCTCGCTCCTCGATGTCGCGCTCTCCGCAGACGGGCAGCGCGTCGCCGCGGTGGGGCTCGACACTACGGTGCGGGTGTGGGACTGCGACACGGGCAAGCTGCTCGGCTCCCTCCCCGGCCACTCGGAACGCGTGGTTGCCGTAGAGTTCTTGCCCGATGGCGACCTGGTTTCCGCGAGCTGGGACAAGACCGCCCGCATCTGGTCGGTTTCCGCGCTGAGTACGCCGGTGGAGACCCTCGCCCGCGACATCTCCGCCGCCTGGGGCTATGCACCGCGCTGATGCGCGCCAGCGTTCGGTTCGGCCTCCCCGATGGCTCCGCGGAGACGCTCTACGCGGGCGATCTCGTCGGTCGTACGTGGGCGGCGGCCCTGCGGCTCGACGATCCCGACGTGTCCGAGGCGCACGCGATGGTGAGCCTGCGCGGCGAGCGGCTCTGGCTGCTCGCGCTTCGGCGCCGGTTCAGCGTGGCCGGCAAGGCAATGGACGCGGTCGCGCTGGAGGTTGGGATGGAGGTCCGGCTGGCGCCGCGGGTGGCGCTGAAGGTCGAGTCCATCACGCTCCCCGACGCGGTGCTCGGCCTCGAAGGCCCCGGATTGCCCGCCCAAGTGCTGCCGGGAACCTGCTCGTTGGTGTTCGACCCTCATCCTCGCCTCGCGCCGGGCTCCGTGGCCGGCGCCGAGGCCGTGTTCTGGGAGAGCGACGGATTGTGGAGAGTCCGGCACGGGGAGCAGACAATCCCGTTTGAGGCGGGACAATCCCTGGGGTTGCCGAGCGGCACGTTCGTCGCGATCTCCATCGCGCTCTCCGTGGCCGGGCAGCACGCCACCCGCGCCGACGACGCCGCGCCGCTCCGCATCGTGGCCTCCTTCGACACCGTGCAGATTCATCGCCCCAAAGCCGAGGTGTTCGTGCTCGTGGGCCAGCTCGCCCGCGTGGTGAGCGAGCTGGCCACGGTGCAGCAGCCGATGGCCTGGGAGGAGCTGGCGCGCCCCCACTGGCCGCACCTCGACGACCGCGATGCGCTCCGCCGCCGCTGGGACGGCCTGCTCGGCCGCCTCCGGGATCGCCTGCGCGAAGGCGGACTGCGCCCCGATCTCGTGGCCTCCACCCGCATCGGCCTCGTGGAGCTGGTGCTCCGCGAGGGGGATGTCGTGGAAGATCGGGGCTGAGCCGCGGTGGCTACAGCGCGTAGAGCGCCGCGACGTCCGCCGCATCCAACGCGCGCTCGTATACGCGCACATCGTCCATCGCGGCGGGGATCGAGGGGAAGTACACGGAGCACGGCACGTACCAGCGGGCGGTGGCGGACTGGAGCGAGGGGGCGGGGGTGCCGGTCCAACTGAGCTCGGTGCCGTTGCGCCACACCCGCGTCGCGGTGTTGTCGCCGGCGCTGCTGATCACGAGGTGAACCCAGGTGTCGGCCGCCTCGCTCTGCGTGGTTGTACCGGAGTAAACACCCCGAGCGCCGTCGCTGTAGATCTCGATGTAGTAGTTGCCATAGTTGTAGTCGAGGCTGAGCACGCCGCCGCCTTGCCCGGCGATGAGGCTGCGGGAGGTCACAGTGGCGTCGAGCGCCACCGTGGGCTTGAGCCACACGGAGAAGCCGAAGCCGCCGCGGGTGCCGTCGAACGGCACGTCGGGGAGCTGGGTGCAGCCACCGTACGCGAGTGCGCTGTCGGCCGTGCCGTGATGATCGGTGGTGAAGCTGGCGACATCCACGGAGGCGTCGCCAGGCCAGGCGTTGGCGGAGGCGTCAGCCAGCGTGCCGTCGAAGGGGAGGTGGATCAGCAGCCGGTCGGTGAGATCGGGGCCTGGCGGTGCGGTGTCCTCGGTGTCGCCCGTTTCGGCGGTGTCGCCGCCGGTGTCCGCCGTATCGGCGGTATCGACGCCGGTATCCGCGGTGTCAGCCGTGTCCATGTCGGTATCCGCGGTGTCGGTGCCCGAGTCGGCGGTGTCGCCGGTTCCGGTGTCGGTGTCGGCCGGTTCGGAGGTGTCCTTGGGGGTTTCGGTGGTGCAGGCGGCGAGGAGGAGGAGCGTGAAGAGGCGAGTGGTCATGGTGAATTCCGGGTTGGTGAAAGGTCTGGGCGATGGTGCAGGCCAGGTTTCGAGGCCGGGCGGGCGTGGCGCACCATCGCGGTGCCGCTGGGGCGCTTGCTCCTCCCCCCGCTTGCAGGGGGAGGTGTCACGGAGGGACGGAGGGGGGCCGCTCGGGCGCTACAGCAGGCCGGGTTTCCCGTTGTTGGCCGTGCACGCATCCCGTGTGCCCTTGCCGTTGCCGGTCGTCATCATCAAGATGACCGGCGGCGCCTCGATCACGCCGTCTTTGTTGGTGTCGGTAAGCTCAAAATCGATGGGCTCGCCGCCGATGAGGATGTCGCCCTTGGCCTCGATGTCGTTCTTGTCCACGCCACCGAGGCTCAGGTCACCTTCGCCGGTACGCACGAACGAGCCGTAGAAGTCGCCCTTCGCGACGGTCTTCTGCTTGCCCTTGCTGTCCTTCGCGCCGAGCAGGCTCACCTCGCCGCCGAGATCGAGGCCGAGCGGGTCTTCGGCGAAGGCGACCTCGTTGGCGAACACGACGGCCACCGCGGCGTCGAAGCTGACCTTTGTGTCCACGAGGCCCACCTTGCCGCCATTCTTGTCATAGGCCATGACGCCGATTTTGGCGCTTGAAGCCACCCCCGCCGCGGTGGAGGCGTAGCCCGTAACCGCGAGGTCGAGCGTGCCCTTTTCGTTGGTGGCGATCGCGACGCAGGTGCCGTTGATGCACACGGGGGCGGCGAGGTCGAGGATCGAGAGGGTGCTGCTCCCGTTCAGGGTGAGGTTCCCTCCATTTATCGCGATCTTCAGGTGGGTGATCACGATGGACTCGAGCTCGATCGTGTAGAAGCCGGCGTGCTGGAAGCTGTTCGCGGGGATCGTGAGCGTTTCGCCGCCGTCAAGCTCCACGGTTGCGTGGGTGGGGGCGGTGGTGGTGGTCCAGTTCTCGGTGATGACCGCAGTGCGGTAGAGGATCGGCGTGGATTTGTCGATCTCCTTGTGGAAGAAGGCCACGCTGCCCGCGTCCCCAGCGGAGAGCATCGTGTGGCCCGAGGCGTAGCTGTCCTGTACCGTGTGGAGGAAGTGCCCGAGGGTCGCCGTGGATTTCTCCAGCTTCTTCCCGTCCACATCGTAGCTCGTGGCGTCGATCTCGATCTCGCCGTCGTGGTCGAGGCTCAGCTCGCCTTCCCAGATGGCGCCGATCTCATCGAAGTCCACTTCGGCCTTGGTGGTGGTCGTGCCGCCAAGCGTACAGCCCGCGAGCTTGTCGCAGGTGCCGAGCGTGGTTTCGGTGATTTCGACACCCGCATAGGCGATGTCGTACGCGTCGGCCCCATTGAAGTCGATCGAGAGGTCGTAGCCGCCGTCGGGATTGGGAAAGAGCTCGGCGGCGAGGACTTCGATGTCGAGGGTGTCGGGGATGGACTCGCACGCGCCCTTCTCAGTGCAGATGTCGACCATGGTTGAGCCGAGCACCCAGGTGCCGTTCGCGCCGAGCGTGCCCGTGAACGAAACGAGCGAGGCGCTGCCTTCGTCGTAGAGGGTGAGGGAGAGGTCGGCGTCGGTCGTGGGGAGCGCCTTGATCGTGGCGGCGCCGTGCAGCTAGGCGTCGGACTCGCTGAGATCGACGGACTCGGAGCCGGAGGCGGAGGTGATGTCGGCGGTGATGGAAGTGGCTTCGCCTGCTGGCATGGTTGCGCTGATCGAGTCGAGGACTC
Source organism: Deltaproteobacteria bacterium (assembly GCA_014191855.1). Classification (GTDB taxonomy): domain Bacteria; phylum Myxococcota_A; class UBA796; order UBA796; family SXON01; genus SXON01. The sequence goes on along the minus strand of BJHF01000031.1, from coordinate 9,124 downwards.
CAGGCTCGAGGTCGAGGAGCACGGCGCGGGGCACGTAGCGTTTCGGCCTCGACGGCCACCCGTGCGCCTCCGCATCCGGCGTAGCGAGCACAAGCGCGAGGAGGGTGGACGAGATGAACATGGGCGACTCCGGGGGTGAGGTTTGGCTGACCCGGTTTGAATAGCTGGGGGGGGCGAGTTTGATACCCCCACTCAACCCCCAATCCGCGGTGAACGGCTCGCGGGATCGTCGCTCAGGTTCGGCCCTTCATCGCTTCGCGCGGGCCGAACCGTCGCTTGTCGGTCGGCACCCTTGGGCCGAAGCGGCCAACGGGCGCCTCGCCCCCACTCAACCCCCAATCCGCCGAGGCCCGCTCGCCGGATCGTCGCTCAGGTTCGGCCCTTCATCGCTTCGCGCGGGCCGAACCGTCGCTTGTCGGTCGGCACCCTTGGGCCGAAGCGGCCAACGGGCGCCTCGCCCCCACTCAACCCCCAATGGGGCGGGCGTCGCCACCATCGCTTGGGGTTGGCCAGGCGCCCGTCGCCACCGTCGCTTGGGCTTGGCCCTTCACCCCTTCGGGCGGGCCAACCCCGGCGCTCATTGGTCGGCGCCCTTGGTGGGCTTCGCCCACAACGGGCGCCTCGCGGTGCGAAGCGCACAACGGGTGCCTCGCCGCGTTCGCGCGGGCCAACCCCGGCGCTCATTGGTCGGCGCCCTTGGTGGGCTTCGCCCACAACGGGCGCCTCGCGGTGCGAAACGCACAACGGCGACCTCGCCCCACTCAAGCCCCAGTCGTGCGGGCATCGCGGGTGTCGGTCGGGTCTGGCCCCAGGAGTCGAGTCCCTCTCGTTGGCCCACGCGCCGATTCGAGTCGGACTGTTTGACCGTTGGAAGCTCCAAAAGGCGCAATCGGGGCCTCGCCGGCGCCGCCAAGCCGGAATCCGGGTCGCCGACACGGCTGTGCGCACCACCGAAGCTGCGTTTCTCGCGTGTCGCCGGTCGTGCCCGTGTTCGGAAGGCCAAACAGGAGGACTCGACTCTTTCTAATGGCCAAGCAGGCGTACTCGACTTCGCCTTGGCGTCGCCGATGCTGTCGCGACATCGGTTTCTTCCCGGCATCGCCCGAATTCTACCCCGCGCCGCACTACCCCGGCTCGACCTTCACCCGCACGCGCTTCCCGTCGAACACCGCGGCCCAGAGCCACACCGGATCGGCCCCCGCCTCTCGCGCCGCGGCCGCATACGCACGGTCGTGGATCTGGCGCATGGCCGAGTCCAGCGCGGCCTCCCACGTCTCGCGGTTCGGGTCGACCACCTTCAGCTCCAACACAGCGCCGGCTCGGGATCCCGGGGCCGCACCCACGGCCGGCGACAGGCCCGCGCCGGCGGGGAGCCGCGGCCGCACACACACGTCGTAGCGACCGAACCCGGCCTCCCGATTGGCGTCTACGATGTGCGTGGCGTCCAACTGAACGAGCAGCCCAACGAGGAATGCCTGATACACGGCCTCGGGCGTGCGCCCGCCCACGTCGAAATAGGAGAGCGAGTTGACGACGAGCCGCTGAAGTCGGCCTTCGAAGCCGATCTCGTCGCCCGAGAGCAGGGAGCGGCAGAGGGCATCGACCTCCCTGCCTGTGCCCACGCCGGCCTCGAACCAGCGCAGGAACATCGCCCGGTAGGCGAGCACCACCTCACGATTGGGAATCTTGAGTGTCGCGACCGTGCGGTCGCCAATGCGGACGTCCGTGGCCTTGAGGTACCCCGAGAACAGGAGGAAACTCCAGACATCCGAGCCCCCCTTGCCGAGGTCGCGAAGCTGGATGTCCTCGGAGACCTGCTCGACCAGCTCGCCCCCGGCGACAAGCGCGGCGAGCTCCGCCTGGATGCCGAGCCCTGCGCCAATCAGCAGCCTTCGCAGGATCTCGTCCGAGGCGGTGTTGATCCAGTAGGGCTTGAAGCCGTCGCTCATCGCGGCGAGGTACGACAACACGGACCACGGGTTGTACACGACGTGCCCGCCCATGAGGTAGCCGTTGTACCACTCGCGGATGCCCTCGCGATCCGCCTCTGGCCCGGCCAAGCGGCACAGTTCGTCTACCTCGGCGTCGGTGAAGCCGAACCATCGCGAGAAGGGCCCCGACAGCATCGTGTGCACCGACACGTTGTTGAGCCCGGAGAAGATCGATTCCTTCGCGACGCGCAGGATCCCAGTCAGCACGCCCCTGTAAATGTGGGGGTTGTCCTTGAGCCCCCCGGAGAGCAGGTTGCGGAAAAGCTCGATGACCTCGTCGTAATAGCCGTGGATCCAGCCAGAGTGAATCGGGGTGTCGTATTCGTCGATGAGCAGCACGGCGTCCTCGCCGGTGCCAAGCGCGATCGCGCGGCAGAGCACGCGGAGCGCCGATTGGAGCGCCGAGTCGGTTGCGGTGCCGGACGCGAGAGCCTCCAGCACCTGGCGGTCATCGTCCGCGAGCGCCACGGCGCTCCACGTCGGCCGATGACGCAGCACCTCGCTTCGGAGCAGCGCCACCACGTTCGCGCGGCATGTCTCCCAGGTCTTGTTCTTCACATCCTTGAACGTCAGGAAGATCACGGGGTGGCGTTGGAATCTCGCGGCAACATCTTCGCCTGCGGTCGTCACGTCGAGGCCGGCAAACAGCCCCGCGATGTCGGTGCCACCCGGTTCCACGGGCCGCTCGAACCAGTAGCGAAGCATAGAGAGGTTGAGCGTCTTCCCGAATCGACGGGGCCGTGGGAGCAGGACCACTCGCGAGGAGGTGCGGATCAGCTCGACGGCGAGCCCGCTCTTGTCGACGTAGTGGTCCCCATCGCGCCGAAGCTGCGCGAAGTCCGAGGTGCCGAGGGGGAGCCGGAGGGCCATGAAGCTGACTAACCGGCGGTCGGGCTCGAGGCCGTTGCGGGCTGCTCCCCCGCCCACGCCGCGATGCCAGGCCACGCCTGCTGGGCCCGACACGCGCGATCTGGCATCGCCCAACTTCGGCCTTTCAGCCCTCAGATCGACGACAAGCCGCACTCCCCGTCGTCGTACAGCGCGGTGATCTCGGCGGCCGTCAGCGCGGTGTTCCAGTACCCCACCTCGTCCAGCGTGCCGGGCAGGTAGCGGACGCCGTTGTTTTCGTCGTGACCGAGTACGTAGGGATTCCCGCCATCGAGCACCGCGGTGTAGGTGAGGGTGCCGCCCGCCGCCGGGTTGCCGTTCACGTAGAGCATGACCTCGCCGGCGTTGAACGTGACCCCGAGGTGGGTCCACACGCCGAGCGAGAGCGGGGTTGTTGCCGAGGTTGCGATCTCCGTGGCGCCGCCGCCGCCCTCCGTAAATAGCATGGGCGTGCCCGTGCTATTCACGGTGAGAAGCCAGCCCGAGTAGCTGATGGGGCCGTTGCCGTGGTTGGCGATGATTCCAAAATCTCCCGAAGGCAGGCTGTCGAGACGAACCCAGCCGGCCCAGGAGAAGCTGCCCGTCGTGAGCGGAACGTCCGCGTCGAGGTGCGCAGAGGTGCCGTCGAATTGGGCGGCCATGCCGGCCTTGCCGGCGACGGCGGTGACCGTGCCGCTGGAGGTTGCGTCGTAGGTGCCGGCGTCGTCGGTCACGGAGGCGCTGCCTGCGTCTTCGAGGCTGTACCACACTACCGGCGTTGGGCCCGCGAAGCTCGGGGCGGAGCAGGGGCCGGTGTCTACGGTGTCGCTTGTGTCAGCGGTGTCCGCCGTGTCGGCGGTGTCCGCCGTGTCGGCGGTATCTACGGCGGTGTCGGCGGTGTCGGCCGTATCAACGCCGGTATCCGAGGTGTCAGCGCCGGTGTCGGCGGTGTCGCCGGTTCCGGTGTCGGTGTCGGCCGGTTCGGAGGTGTCCTTGGGGGTTTCGGTGGTGCAGGCGGCGAGGAGGAGGAGCGTGAAGAGGCGAGTGGTCATGGTGAATTCCGGGTTGGTGAAAGGTCTGGGCGATGGTGCAGGCCAGGTTTCGAGGCCGGGCGGGCGTGGCGCACCATCGCGGTGCCGCTGGGGCGCTTGCTCCTCCCCCCGCTTGCAGGGGGAGGTGTCACGGAGGGACGGAGGGGGGCCGCTCGGGCGCTACAGCAGGCCGGGTTTCCCGTTGTTGGCCGTGCACGCATCCCGTGTGCCCTTGCCGTTGCCGGTCGTCATCATCAAGATGACCGGCGGCGCCTCGATCACGCCGTCTTTGTTGGTGTCGGTAAGCTCAAAATCGATGGGCTCGCCGCCGATGAGGATGTCGCCCTTGGCCTCGATGTCGTTCTTGTCCACGCCACCGAGGCTCAGGTCACCTTCGCCGGTACGCACGAACGAGCCGTAGAAGTCGCCCTTCGCGACGGTCTTCTGCTTGCCCTTGCTGTCCTTCGCGCCGAGCAGGCTCACCTCGCCGCCGAGATCGAGGCCGAGCGGGTCTTCGGCGAAGGCGACCTCGTTGGCGAACACGACGGCCACCGCGGCGTCGAAGCTGACCTTTGTGTCCACGAGGCCCACCTTGCCGCCATTCTTGTCATAGGCCATGACGCCGATTTTGGCGCTTGAAGCCACCCCCGCCGCGGTGGAGGCGTAGCCCGTAACCGCGAGGTCGAGCGTGCCCTTTTCGTTGGTCGAGATCGCGACGCAGGTGCCGTTGATGCACACGGGAGCGGCGAGATCGAGGATCGAGAGGGTGCTGCTCCCGTTCAGGGTGAGGTTCCCTCCATTGATCGCGATCTTCAGGTGGGTGATCACGATGGCCTCGAGCTCGATCGTGTAGAAGCCGGCGCGCTGGAAGCTGTTTGCGGGGATCGTGAGCGTTTCGCCGCCGTCGAGCTCCACGGTGGCGTGGGTGGGGGCGGTGGTGGTGGTCCAGTTTTCGGTGATGACGGTCATCATGTCGCCCGCCGCGAGCTTGTCTTTCATCTTCGTCCAGGCGACGCTCCCCGCGTCCCCCGCCGAGAGCATCGATGAACCGCGGACGGTGTGAGCGGGCGCGAAGCTATCCGCAACCGTGTGCAGGATGTGGCCGAGGGTAGTCGTGGACTTCTCCAGCTTCTTCCCGTCTACATCGTAGCTCGTGGCGTCGATCTCGATCTCGCCTGCGTGGTCGAGGCTCAGCTCGCCTTCCCACACCGCGCCGATCTCTCCAAAGGTGACCTCGCTCGTGACCACCCGGCCTGCATCGGCCTGCGCCGCGCCGAAGTTCTTGAGGGTGAAGTCCGCTTTCGTGAGCCCGTACACGTCCCCGCCGGCGAGGTCGAAGGTGACATCGTAACCGCCCAGGGGGTTCACAAACACTTCGGCCGCGAGCAGCTCGATATCGAGGGTTTCCGTGATTTCCACACAGCCGAGCTTCGACTCGCAGACGCTGCTGCCCTTGGTCGCGTCGGCGGTGAGGGTCACCACCCCTTCGGAGGTCATGGTGCCCGAGAACGAGACTTGCGCAGCGCCTTTTTCGTCGTAGAGCGTGAGCGTGGCCTCCGTGTCGGTGGTGGATAGCGCCTTCAGCGTGGCCGCGCCGTGCAGCCAGGCGTCGGACTCGGTGAGATCGACGGACTCGGAGCCGGAGTCGGAGGTGATGTCGAGCTCCATGCTCGCCGCCTCGCCAGCGAGGTCGCTGTCAACGACCCGAATGAAGGACTCGCTTTGGGTGTTGAAAGAGAGCTTCGCGACGAAGATGTTCATGGCCTCCGCATCCGGCGTGGCGAGCACAAGCGCGAGGAGGGTGGACGAGATGAACATGGGCGACTCCGGGGGTGAGGTGGGCTGACCCGGTTTGAATAGCTGGGGGGGGCGAGTTTGATACCCCCACTCAACCCCCAATCCGCCGAGGCCCGCTCGCCGGATCGTCGCTCAGGTTCGGCCCTTCATCGCTTCGCGCGGGCCGAACCGTCGCTTGTCGGTCGGCACCCTTGGGCCGAAGCGGCCAACGGGCGCCTCGCCCCCACTCAACCCCCAATGGGGCGGGCGTCGCCACCATCGCTTGGGGTTGGCCAGGCGCCCGTCGCCACCGTCGCTTGGGCTTGGCCCTTCACCCCTTCGGGCGGGCCAACCCCGGCGCTCATTGGTCGGCGCCCTTGGTGGGCTTCGCCCACAACGGGCGCCTCGCGGTGCGAAACGCACAACGGCGACCTCGCCCCACTCAACCCCCAGTCGTGCGGACATCGCGGGTGTCGGTCGGGGCTCCGCCGCAGGAGTCGAGTCGGCGACGTTTTCGCCCCCCCGAGTCGAGTCCGGCTGTTCTTCGTCCAACCCTCCGTAGTCCCCACCGGTGGCGAGCACAACGGCTTCCGGAGCGGCATTGCCGATTTGGTGCGTCGTCACGTACGGACAAACCTGGCGTTTGCGAGCGACGCCACAAGGCTTCGGGCTCCCGCTCCGACCCCACACGTCGCCCGCGATCAACAGCCTGGCTCGACTCCGGCGCCGCGAAAAGCCGGGCCGCTCGACCTCGAGCGAGGCATATGTCGCGACGCGATATTCGGTTGGAGCCTGACCCCGTGCGCACCGCGGCAACCGAGCCCGAAGCGGCCGAGCGAGCAACGCTCTAATTGCAGCCGGCCCCGTCGCAACTGAAGCTCGCGCCGTCCCCGTACGCATAGCTGGATTTCCCGTACACGAACACATCCGCCGGGGTGTTGTCGTCGGCGGTGCCGGATGTGCCGAAGTCGCAGCCGGCAGACGTGAACTCGGCTGGGCTGCCGTACCACGAGATCAAGTAGATCCCGCCACCCGGGAGGGTAGCGTCTCCGGCGGCGTTTCCCTCGAAACCGCCCGCGCCCGCGCCCGTTGCGGTGCAGGTCACCGAGGTGGTGGCGCCTGCGATCGCGCCGTCGGCGATGGCGATACCCCCGCCCCCTCGCACCGACGTGTTCGCAGATACGAAGGTATCTACCAGGTTCACCGTGGCGTCCGCGCCGCCCGTCATGGCGTAGATGCCGCCCCCGCCCAGGCTCGCGGCGTTCGAGCCGATGGTCGAGCCCGTGATGTCCACGACGGTTGGGGCGCCAATCCCGATCAGAAAGGCGCCGGCCCCCGCACTCGCCGTGTTGTTCGTGATCGCGACGTTGTTCATGCTCACCGAACAGCCGTCGATGTACATCCCGCCGCCGTACGTCGCGCTGGTGTTTCCGGTGATCGTCACCCCGTCGAGCCTCAGCGTGGCGCCGAGTCGCTCGCAGAGGATCCCGCCACCCCCAACGCCGCCCGCGTCGACGGGCTTGTTGGCCACGCCGCCGGTGAGCGTGAGGTCGCGAATGGTGACCTCGATCCCGTCCATCTGGATCTCAAGACCGGTGGAATAACCACCGGCATTCACGATCGCCCCGTAAGCACCCGAGATGGTGACGTCGGTTTCGGCGTGCATGTAGGTGTACCAGGTGCCCCCGCAGAAGCGAACCTCCCCGCCTGGCTCGTTGAGGCCGAAGCTGACGGCGGGCAACGCGGTGGGGATCGACGCGGTAAAGTCGGTCCAAAGTCCCGTGCTGGGCGTGTAGAGCATGACCGACGGGGTGGTTGTGCACACGGCGTCGTCGGTGTCGGCCGTGTCCCCGCCGGTATCGCCCGTGTCGCCGGTATCCGCACTATCGACGCTGGTATCCGACGTGTCCGCGCCCGAGTCGCCCGTGTCGCCGCCGGCGGTGTCGCCGGCTCCGGCTCCGGAATCCACTGGCGCGGTGTCCTTCGGGGACTCGGGGGTGCAACCACCGAGGAGCACCAGGGTCAAAAGGGGGCGGATCATGGGGCACACTTCCCGTCGGCGCCCGCGCCGACGATCGCGAGCACCTCGTCGGTCGTGAGCGCGCGGTCGTATACGCCGACCTCGTCGATCTTGCCGTCCAGAATACGAGAATCGTCGATGCGGCCGATGACCATGGAGCCGTCCGTGACGGTGCTCACCGCCAGCTCCGTCGCTCCCGCCACCGTGCCGTTGATGTACACGTACGTGACTCCGGCGGTGTGGGTGACGGCGACGTGCGTCCAGGCGCTCAGTGGCACCGTTCCAGCGGCGAGGGACGATCCCCACTGCGAGAAGAACCATCCGCCCCAGCTCACCATCCCGACCACGAAGCTCCCTTCGTACGTGGCGAAGTCGCCGTAGCCCGCGAAAATTCCTTCGTTGGAAGGAAGGGCGTCGGGGTTCACCCACAGCTCGAGCGTACGATCGTCGCCGCCGGCGGGCAGCCCGACGGCGGCGCCCGATACGCCCGAGAGGCCGTCGAAGTCGAAGGCGTCGCCGACCATACCGGCGGCGTAGGCCGAGGTTCCCGTCCACGCGCCGTCGTTCACACCGAGGCTGTCGGTGGCATCCCCGTCGCCTCGCCAGAAGCCGACCATCCCCGACGGGGCTGGAAGGCACGTCGCGCCGTCGCAATCGTTGTCGATGCCGTCGCCATACACCTCGGTTGCGCCGGGGTGTACGGTCGCGTCGTCATCGTCGCAGTCATCGTTGGCCGGGTAGCCGTCGAGATCGGCATCGACCGGTTGGCCGGTGTCCCCGGTGTCGGCCGTGTCGCTGCCGGTGTCCGACGTGTCGGTGCCGGTGTCGGCCGTGTCCGCGGTATCGGTGCCAGTGTCCGAGGTGTCCACGGAGGTATCCGACGTATCGGCCGCGGAGTCGCCGGTGTCGCCGGTTCCCGTGTCCTCCAGCGAGGAGGTGTCCTTCGGGGACTCGGGGGTGCAGGCGGCGAGGAGCAGGAACGGGAGGAGGTGCGTGGTCATGGTGTGGTCCGGGGTGGTTCGGACGGTGTAGCGGGAGGGGGGGGATGGCGTACCCCCACTCAACCCCCAGTCCGCCCAGGCCGGCTCGTCGGGCGGACGCTCGTCGTTGCGGTCGAGTCCCGCTCGTTGGCCGACGCGCCGATTCGAGTCGGACTGTTTGGCCGATGGAAGCTCCGAAAGGTGCCATTCCGGGCACACCGGCGCCGGCTCAGCGGGAACCGCCGCTGCCGACTCACGCACGCGAACCAACGAAGGTGCGTTTTTCGCGTGTCGTCGTGCGTGGTCGCGCTTTGGATGCCAAACAGGTCGACTCGACTCTTTCACACGGCCAAGCAGGCGGACTCGACTTCGCGGGCGGGCGGCGCCCGTGTGGCGGGCGGCGCCCGTGCGGCGGGCCCGTCGCGCGGGCGCCGCGATGCCAGGCGAAGCCCGCTGGCC
>BJHF01000030.1 GCA_014191855.1 Deltaproteobacteria bacterium | reverse complement strand
GCGCTCGGGCCGCGGAGGCGCAAGTGCGAGCCGCGAACCTTCGCGGTGGGCGAACAGCCCGGCGCCAGCTCCGTGCGAGTGTCGAGCCCGTAGCCAGCGGCCAGCGCCGACTCCGGGCACACTTCCCGGAGAAAGTAGTGGCTCGCGTCGTCCACCCACTGCTCGGGCGCCCAGCTCGACAACGTCGCCAAGGACACGTCGGCAGCCGCCGCGCCCTCGACGATGTAGGCGCCATCCAGCGTGCCGAGCAAGAGGGCGCGGCGGGTGAAGAAGTCGGGCAGCGGCGCCAACGACCAGATCGGCCCCGGGGTCCGGAACGGGAGCACCTCCCACGCGTCGTCGGTACCGATGCCGCGGTACACGCGACCGGCCTGTGTTCCCGCGAACATCGTCCCGTCGTCACTCACCGCGATGGACATGAGCGCGTCCGCAACGAGCGGTCCCAACTTCTGCTCGGGAAGCGCCGCCACGTACACCAGCGCGCCCGACTCCACCCCCAGAACGAGCGCTCCGCGGCTCACCACCATGCCCACCGCGCGCTCCTCGCTGGCAAAAAGCAGGTTCCACGACCCTACCTGGTAGCACCACACCTCCGTGGGTCCGCTGGTGGCGACACAGTCGTCGTAGCCGCCCCAGACCACATGACCGACAAAGTGTCCAGCCGCGGGCAGCCCGGGCACCGGCGCCCAGGTGCCCCCCGCGTCTTCGCTCCGCATGACCCCGTCGCGCCCCGACGCCCACACCACCCCGGGCGCCGCATCGTCCGCGTCAAAGCTGCCTAGCTCCGCCGGGTCCGTCGCCACCCAAGACGCTCCCCCATCTCGCGAGATGAAGCCGAGGTGCCCAACCACGGCGTAGAGTCGCGACGGATCGTGCGGGTCAACGACCACTTCCTGTACGTTGTCCTCCGTCAAGCCGGCGTTGACGCCCGTCCACGACGCGCCTTCGTCCGCGCTCACGAGCGGTCCCGACGCATACGGCCCTTCGGCGATCACGACCGCGCCGTCTTCCCCCGAAACGGCGGAGAGCCCGCGCAGGTAGTCCACCGGCAACAGCGCCGACGCCTCCCACGAACGGCCCCCGTCCTCCGACCGGAACAGTCCCATCCACCCCGCCACGACCAGTCGATCGCCCCGCGCAGCGACCGCCGTAACGGCGTCATGCGGGTCCTCCGGGCTCCCCTCGCCGCCGTACTGGATGTTGGAGGTCCCGAAACGTTTCTCAAAGCTTGAACATCCGTCGTCCGATCGATACGGGCCGTCCACGCCCGTCGCGACGTACAGCGCGCCGGGGTCGTCGGGGTCCGCGGCGAGCACCACGACATCGGCGTGGTCGGCCGGAAGGCCCGGGAGCGCGCCGCAGCCGACCCACGAGGCTCCGTCCCATCGAAGCACGGCGCCCTCCGCGGTGCCGACGAACGTATGCGTTTCCGCCGCGACCACCGCGCTGGCGCCCTCCACCGCCGGGAGCGCCTGCCAGGTGGCAGCCTCGCGACGCCACACTTCGCCGACCGGACCAACGAAAGCGACGGCGGTCCCCCGCGAGAGAAACCTCGCTTCCTCCGTCGACACCTCCGCGATTGCCTCGGGCCTACCGCTCCAAACGCCGTCCGGGCCGGCCAAAACGACCTCGTCGCCATCCACCACGAGCTGATCCAGCCGAGCCGGAAGCGGCGCGTGCTCCCAGCTCGCGAGGTCATCGCTCCACCACAGCTCGGTCGCCCCGAGGATCACCACCGTGCCATCCGGGAGCTGGGCCGCGTCGACCGGATCGTCTCCCATGGGTTCGCCGCCAACAAGCTCGTAGAAGCCGCGGGAGTCCCGCGCCGCGAGTAGGGGGAGATGCGCGGACACCAAAACGGCCCAGGCACCGGCGTCGTCGAGCTCGGCCGGGATGGCGAGCGCCGCCACGCTGTCGTGCGGGACGTGAGCCTCGGCAATGCCGATCGCGAAGAACGCGCTTAGCACCCTCGACTACTCAACATGGTAGATGTCCGGAACGTATACCAGGCGCCCCGTAGCGCTCCCGAGGTCCACCTCTGCGCGCCAAACGACCTCGCCGACGGGAGTGATCTCGGTCAACATCCCCGAGATCGTCCACGAAACCAGAGTGTTTCCATTCGGGAGGCGCCGCGCATCGCCGAGGAGGGGGTTGAACACGCCCGTTTCAGAGGGGAACTCCCACACCTTCTGGAGCGTGTGCGCCTCCGGATCGATGGCGTACTCCACCACCCGTGAAGACATCACCGCGTGGTGATATCCATTGTCGAACACCAGGAACCCGTCGCCCCAGAAATGCGACATGTGGCTGTGACTCCACCAGGTGTGGTTCGGGCCGTCTACCTGCCACGCCTGCGGTCCGTTGCCGACAACGTCGCCGTCCACATCGAGCAGATCCCCGTACCGACCGCCGGCCTGCCACAGCACCGACCCCGTGCTGCGGTCCACCGCGGTGAGGGCATCGAGGTTCTTCGTCATCACCAGCAGCGCATCGCGGTCCGGATCGTACATGACCGAGTTTGCATGAGTGTAGTCCGCGCCACCGCCCTGGCCCTCCTCGCTGAAGTGCGAACAGGTGTCCCAGGGTGTATGCGGGTAATCGTCGAGGAATGAGAAGCGGACTTCGGCGTCCTCCTCCGGCGCGCCCTCGTCGTTCTCCACGAGGGTGTCCACCGACAGATCCGCAGTCGCGCCGCCTTCAAGCACCACGCCAGTCGGGTTTTCGTTCCGGATCCAAGCGATCCGCCCGTCCGGGAGCTGTGCCACGTCGTGGTGCCCGTCGCCGACCGTGAGCGCCTGTTCCACGCCGTCGAAGCTCATCCTCAACAAGCCCGCCTTTGGCTTGCCTTCCTGCTCAGAGTGGTGGGTGAACATCAGCCCCTGGCCGTTGGCCGCTGGGTGGATCGACGGGATGCTGATCTGCCCCTCCGACTCGTACCACCACGCGGCTTCCCCATCGCGGTTCAGCCCAACGATCCATGACCCATTATCCTCGATCAACGTCACGAAGATCAACGCGCTGGCGTCGATCGCAGCATCGTCCCGGTCGTTGATCGTGAACCCGGGCAGCGCGGTCGGCGGCGCCGCCACGTCCACCGATGCCGTCCCCGATTCCCAGCGTTCACCCAGCTCATCGACCGTCACGGCGCGAACGAACCAGGTGCGGCCCGCGGTGAGCGCGAGCGCCGTGGCCTCGGCCTCCGTCCCCGCCGGCGTCCGCCGGTCGAGCGCCCCCTCGGTCAGCCCGTACTCCACGAACGTTTCGCCTTCGTGGCCATTGCTCTCCCAGGTGGCCACCACCGCGGTCGGCACGCGCGCGTTCGGCTCCAGCCGCAGCCCGGTCAGCCCGGACTCCGAGGTGCACCCGAGGGACAGCAGGGTCGTGAGTGACGCACGAATCACGTCCGAACCGTAGCGGGGGGGTCAGGACGGTGCCATTGCGATTGACCAATCGCAATGGCACCGTCCTGACCCCTGGCCGCTACCGCCGCCGATACAGCCGCAGGTTCGGCCCCATGCGCGAGAAGGGCTCAAAGCCGTCGGTTGGCATGTAGAACGCATCCTGCTGATCGAAGGTGGCGGCGCTCACGTCGATGGCGGACACCTCCTCGTGGACGATCTCGTACTTCGCCTCGGCCAAGGCCACGACCTCCGGAGGAACGGCACTATAGAAACTCAGCCCGGAGGCCTCGATCTCGAGGTACTCCGGCGGCGACGCCAACAACTCCGCCACCGTGCGCTGCGAGGCATAGTCGATGCCCTTCTTCGCCACGAAAAGCACGTCGTACATGGGGCGATCTGCCTCGTACCACTTCATCTCGTCGGGTTTGCGAAAGCCGCCGGAGTCGGCCCGGCCTTGTTTGGCGGCAAACTCCCGAGTCTGGTTGGGCACGTTGCGCTGGAGCATCGGTGCCCCGGTGTAGGCACCCGCATGTACGATCTCCGCGTTTGTTGGGATGTTTGCCTCGATCCAGGTGCCCATCGCCTGCCGCGTATCTCCCGCGAGGAACAACCGATCGGCTTGCACCGCACGGTAGGCCGAAGGCGCGGCGAGCAAGCTGGCGATCAGGAGCGCCGCCACGCGCCCGAGCTTGTGGTGCGCCGCCTCCAGGAACGCGCCGGCCGCGATGCACAAAAACGGAAGCACCGGCAGCATGTACCGATAAAACGCCGTCTGTCCGCGCCCGATGGCGATGAAGTAGAGCACCGGGAACGAGAAGAGCACCAGGGAAAGGCGCGGGTTGGCGATGAGCGAGAGCGCTAGCGCCGTGGCGCCGACAATGTACAGCGGCCAGCCCAGCGCGTCGGGAAGGGTGGCTTGCGCGTGGTGCGCCCACCCCACGCCGACGTCCACATGCTGGCCCTCCGCCAGGTGCGCCATCTCGAAGCGGAAGTCGGCGATGAACTGCCCAGGATCGAGCAGCGCAAACGGCGTACCCGCGAAGAAGCCGAGCCCCATCGCCCCGAGCGCGGCCGCGCCGAGCTTCACTCGGGTACGCCCATCTGGGAGCTGCCGCCCTCCAACGAGCGCGGTGAGCGCGGCCGCCGCGAGTGGCACGGCCAACAACGCCGCGTTGTACTTCGTACTGGTCGCCAACCCCGCCACCAGGCCGGCCCAAAGCGCTGAGCGAACGGTGCCTTCTTGCTGCATGCGGCATGCCAGCAGCACCGAGGCGGTAACCAAGGTGACCATCGTGATGTCGGTGACGCCGAAGTGGCTGTCCCGCGCGTGCGAGAAGCTCACGGCGAGGAAAAACACCCCCCAAACCTTCCCTGGCGCCCAGCGAAGCAGGGCCACCCCCGCGGTGCCGAGGGCCACGCTCCAGAGCCGCATGAGGAGGCGGAACTCCGTGTCGGCCGCGAAGAACGACCGCAGGAAGTCCTCCTGACCCGTAAACCGCCCGACCACCCTGCCGATCGCATAGTCGCCGCCGAACAGCGCGAACACCACGTATTTGAACAGGCTCGGGTAGTTGAAGCTGTGTGGGTTGAGGTCCCCCCGACCAAACTTCATGGCTTGGAAGGCGATGGTCTGCTCGTCGGGCCTCGCCTCGGCGAGCGGCAGGCCGAAGTCCACCCCCACAACGCGGATCAGAAAGGCGCCGAGGACGACCAGCAAGAACGGGAGAAGGGAGCGGCGAACCACGGGCCCGGATAACCGGGCACCATGCCGGCGTTCCGCGTAAGTTCGCGCATTCGAGGAAGTGTAGACATTGAGGCGGCCAATTGGCTGATCGCGCTTGGGGAGGGGCTGGCGGCCCTGGGCGAGCCGACGTCGCCGGATCGCCTCGCCTGCGAACGCCTCATGAACGGCACGGTGCTTGTGCGGGACGTTCGCTCCGGCTCGGGCTTCGTCGTTCAGCCCCTTGGCGGCCCGGAAGAGGAGGCGGAGGCAGAGCCTGAGCCGGTGGGCGATGGGGACGACATGTTCCCCACGCTCTGTCCCTCCGATACGCCCGACGCAGACGAGGAAATCGCAGAGCTCGACAGCGATTCGATGATCCCCCTTGAGCTCGTTCGCGACACGGTGGCCTCCGTGGCCCGCGCGATGGACATCGATGCCGCGCTCGCCCTCGCCGTCTCCGCTGGGGTACGCCTCACCAACGCCCGCGGCGGCTCGGCGTTGTTGCTGGAGAAGATCGGTCTCCGCTTCCGCTACGTCGTAGGAGACGCGGCCACGCGCCTCCGCGGTATGCGGATCCCCGCCAACGCCGGCGTTGCCGGCTACAGCACCAACAGCCACACCTCGCTGATCGTGCTCAACGCCTACGCCGACCCCCGCTTCTACCGCAACGTTGATCGCCACACAGGCCACCGCACGGGCAGCCTGCTCTGCGTTCCCCTCGCGGCGCACGGGCGAACGTTCGGCTGCTTGGAGCTGGTCGACTCCGCACCCGGGTTCTCCGACGAGCACCTCGCCGACATGGAGCGGATCGCTGAGGCGACCGCCGAACGCCTCAGCCTGTTGGTGAAGCCAGACTGACGACGTTGCGCGCGGTCACTGTACGGTGATGCCCTTCACCAAGCCGCCCTTGAGGTCCTCCCGAAGGGCCTGCTGCAACTTGGTGTACATCCCCATGTCTTCCTCCTGGTCCCCCCCACCGGCAGCGGCCTCGGACTGCATGCGCTGGGTGTGCTTGAGCAGGTAGAACTCAACCTCGGTGTTGTCATCCAGGGTGAAGCGCCACTTATTTCGGATGTCCACCGCGCCCTTCGTGCCATCCTTCAGCACGATGGTGGTCGTGGTGCGGATCGAGCACTCGTACATGAACGGGTTGAAGTCGGAGCTGTAGGTGCAGTCCACGTCGTCGGGCATCTTGCCGGGCACGATGGAGATGGACTTCACGTCGGTCCAAGCGGCGCTCTTTTCTCCCTTGCCGGTGTCGACCGCGATCTTCAGATCCGCCGCCTCCGTCGTCCAGCCCGAATCCCCGTAGAAGTCCGAGGCGCGCTCCACACCCTTCACGTGCACCGACTTGCTCGACCCATCGGCGCGAGTGATCGTGACGTTCAGGCTCATGTTGTTGGCGTGGGTCTCCATCGGAGGAGGGGGCGGCTCCTCAGGAGCGGGCGCCGGTTCCGGCGAGGGGGCCGGAGCGGGAGTGGGCGCAGGCGCCGGCTCAGGGGCCTTGGGCTTGGCCATTGCGGAAGCGGGTACGAGGAGGAACGCGATCAAAAGAGTGCGCATGGTGCGGCCCCTAACCTGCCGGCTGCGCCGTTCCATTCCGCAACCACACCACGAGCGCAATGCCGCCGAGAAAGACCAGTGTGAGCTGCTGAAGGCGCACGGCGAGGGTGAGCGCAAGCGCCGAAGAGACGTCCATTCCGGCGCTCGACACCAGCAGCGAGGCGAACATCGCGTCCCAGCCCACTTGGCCGCCGGGCATCGCGAAGAGCGCGACGGCTCCGGCTGTGCTTGCGGCGTAGGTGAACACCAACCCCGGAACCGCCGGGGCTTGACCAAGTCCATGGCCCGCAATCCACACGCCGAAGATCACCAGCGCATGGCCGACGAAGGCCCAGAAGATCGCACGAACATAAGGCTTGACGCCCACGCGGCCCAAGGCCCCAAGCGCGTGCGCAAAACGAACGGCGGCGCTGTGCACCGGCCGTAGCCAGCCGAGCCCGCGCACCTCGGCGGCGCGGCCGACCGTCGCGTCCGCGGCCTGCTCCAAGCGCCCCGGGAACGCAGCGAGGAAGGCCAGCACACACGCCCCTCCTGCGATCATCACCGTCGCGACCCGAATCCAGGGTCCAGCGCCCTCCGGCAAGGGGACCCAACCCGACATGACCAGGATCAAGGCCACCAGGCCAGCCACGCCGAGGCCGATGAACCGCGCTGTGAGCCCGGCCGCCAACGCTGCCTCGGTGCGGATCCCGAAGCGGCGCGCGGCAAGGCTAGCGCCGACGAGCTCCCCGACCGGGCCCGGCAGCGCATAGTTCAGCAACATACCCACGAACAGGATCGACGTGAGCGGGGCGAGGTCAGCGCGAACGCCGGCGGGAAAGAACGCGCGCCACCGGAGCGCGAGGCCGACCATGCCCGATGTCATCACCAGCCAGGCCAGGGCGAGGTGCCCGCCGTCGAGGCCGGTCCAAAGGCGACGTACCTCCTCCCCGTGCCCCCCCACGACCACGACCGCTGCGCCCAGCGCTGCCGCGACGACCAGGAGCACCGCGGCGCCGAAGAGGCCCTTCCCCACCGCCAACCGGAGGTCGGGGCTGACGTTCTCCGGGTTCAACGGCTCAAAATGGGTCGTAGAAGGGGTAGCTGATCGTGCGGGTCGGCTGCACGCAGCCCGCTACGGCCGTGCCCTCGATGGTGAGGTTCACGCAGGCCCCGCACACATCCCCGGCGTCCCCCGTGGGGTTGGGGAGCACCAAACCGCTGCCGTCCCCGCCTCCGCCCCCGGCGGAGTCACCCGTGTCGGCGCTCCCGCTGGCCGGAGGCGGCGCCGGTGGTGGTGGCGGCGGCCCCGCCAGCCCCGCATCCCCCGCGCTCTGGCTGAAGCTGAACACTCCCGTATTCGAAGCGAACAACGCGATCGTTCCCGATGCGTGCATGCCGAATGGGCACCCGTTCGTCAGGGAGAGCGGGAGGCGGTTGGTGTCGATCTCTGCCGTGCCCCACTCGCCGAGGCCCACCGTACCGTACACATGGTCGGCGTAGAACACGCCGTCGTAGAACGTGAACGAGCCCGAGGTGTCGTTCCAGAACGCCAGCGGATCCCCAGGTCCATGGCTGGTTACCTCCAATCGCGACGCCACCCGCTGCCCCGATCCACCCGGCGTCGTGGTGATGGTGAGGGTGCCGAGCGCCAGCCACGGGGATGGCACCCCCTCCACCGGACCAAAGTCATTGAAGCTCAGCACCACGGAGCCCCCGGCTGCGAGCGACACGGACGCGCTCCCCTGCCAACGCACGCCCGCCGAGTCCAGGCAGCCTGTTTCCCCGCCGGCATCGATGCTCAGGCTCTGGGTGGTGAGGTACACCAGCGGGCAATCACGGTAGTCCTCAGCCGCCAATCTCGCGATCACAGCCCATGGAATCACCTCGAGATCGGGCGAGGCGGCGCTGAGCAGATCCGGCGCCGTCGGCTCGTCAACCGTACCGGGGTTCGAGGGAACGGACTCCGGCAGCCCCACGCAGGAAGCACACGCCGTGAACAGCAGAAGCAGGGTCACTTGCCGGGCTCCACCGTCGCGGTAACGGTGGGGACACCCTTCTCCACGTCGTTCGAGGCCTTCCGGGCGTTCTCCCTGGTGATCAACGCCTCTCCTCCGCCGATGGGGTAGGCATCGTCCACCGCGCTCGCCCGATCGAGGGTCGCCTGCGTCGTGAGCGATTCGTTGTAGGCACGACCGAAGTCGTACTGCATGTGCGCGGGCTGGCCGCAGCCCAAACCCAACAAGAGCAAGATCATGGGGAGGACTCCTTCAGAATTCGAGAGAGCGCCGCGACGGCGAGCGGGTGCCCTGGCCGCACGCGCACCGCCGCGTCGTAGTTGGTGATCGCGGCCGCCTTGTCTCCATGGGACTCGCACGCAGCCGCGAAGTTGTAGCGCGCGTCGGCCTCGTCGCTCGCCGCACGGAAGCTCTCCATGGCTTCGTCGTAGCGATCGAGCCGTACGAGCACGAAGCCGAGGTTGTTGCGGGTGCGGATCGACGCCGGATCCATCGCGAGGGAGCTCCGGAAGGCATCCACCGCGTCTTCGTCGCGGCCCGCCGCCATCAGCACGAAGCCGTAGTTGTTCTGGATGTCCGGATTCTTGGGGTCGAGTCGGGCCGCCTTCTTCAGCGACTCCACCGCCGCGGGGACCTGCCCCATGTCGGCCTGCAGGACGCCCAGCTGCGCCCAGGCCTCCGCCGTGCGGGGGTTCTTCTTCACCGTCGCCAGCAGCAGGCGCTCGGCGTCGTGGTCCAGCCCGCGCTGGTGCATGGCGCGGGCCTCGGCGACATCCATGCGCACGTCTTTGGCGCCTTGTTGGTGCATCTCTCCGATCATCGCCAGCGCCTGCTCAGGCATGCCGTTCTCCAACAGCGAGTCGAGCACGTCGAGCTGGGTGGCGAGGCGAACGCGATCGTCCTGGAGGTCGGGCTGCACATCCGGCGTGCCGGCCAGGCAAACGGAGGCAAGAAGCAAGCCGATCATTGCGCCACTCCTCGGCTCTGTGCCGTCGGGATCAGGATGTTCTTCATCTTGATCGCCGCGGGGCCAAGCAGCACGATGAGTAGCGTGGGCAGGATGAAGATGATCATCACCACGGTGAGCTTCGGCGAGACCTGCGCCGCCTTCGTTTCGGCGCGTTGCATGCGCTTGATTCGAATGTGCCCGGAATGAACACGCAGCGAGCGGGCCACGCTCGACCCGAAGCGCTCGGCCTGGATCAGCACGTTGACCAGCGACGTGACGTCGTCGATTCCCACCCGCTCCTCCAGGTGGCGGAGCGCTTCAAC
Organism: Deltaproteobacteria bacterium; assembly: GCA_014191855.1. Taxonomy (GTDB): domain Bacteria; phylum Myxococcota_A; class UBA796; order UBA796; family SXON01; genus SXON01. The sequence continues at coordinate 52,405 of BJHF01000030.1, read as the reverse complement.
GCGCGGCACGCCGGCCAAAACCTCATGGGAAACGAGCTGCAGCTCTCCGGCCAGCTCCGGCGAGGCCATCTCCATCTCGTCGGCCACCCGGCGGAAGCCCGCGTCGAGACCAAGGCCGGCCTCCACCGCCGACACCAGGAGATCGAGCGCGTCGGGAAAGGCCTTGATGATCACCTCCCTTCGCTTCTGTACCGCGTTGGCCACATAGACGTACGGCGCGTAGTATCCGGCCGCCGCCCCGCCAAAGAGGCCGCCGAAGTACCAGGCCAGGCCGCGGAGGCGCGCGGTGGCCGAGGCCGCGGCCTCCGAGTCCATCCCAGCCACATCCTCCGGGGCCTTGTGGAGCCAGAGCACCAACAAGAAGCCGACCAACCCGCAGAACACGAGGCCCAGGGTACGCGCGGCGCTGTAGGTTTCGAGCGCGTTCTTCTGCCGAAACCCGGCCTGGCTGAGCCAGCGGCGCGTTGCGGAGGCCTCACTCTCCGTTCCCTGTGCCAGCCGAGCCGCGTTGCGGGTGAGCTGGTTCAGCCGCGTAGGCAGGCTGTCGCGCTCGGCGCCACCGGTGAATTCCGCGAGCTTGTCGGCCGCGGTTCGCTCAGGCGAAACAAACTGCCACGTCGCAAACATGAACGCGCACACGGCGATCCCCGCCACACCTACCGCGACGAGCAGGGTGGGATCCATCAGATCTCCACCTTCGCGAGCTCGCGCATGAACACGATGCCCGAAACGAACCAGATCGCGCCGCCAAACACCAGCAGCTTGCCCAGCGGATCGCTGAACAGCGGATCGATGTAGCCGGGCGACATGAAGTAGATCATGGTGCCGATGGCGAAGGGCAGCCCACCCAGGATGTAGGCCGTGAACCTCGCCTCGGAGGTGAGCGCGCCCACCTTGCCCTGAAACACGAATCGCTCGCGGATGGTGTTCGCAATGCCCTGCAAGATTTCCACGAGGTTGCCACCGGTGTCGCGCTGCAAGAGCACCGAACTGACGAAGATCCGCAGGTCGAAGCTCCGCGGGTTGCGCCGACAGAGGTTTTGGAAGCACTCGCGGGTGTCCCGACCGAGGTTCTGCTCCTCAAACACCCGGCCGAACTCCGAAGCGAGCGGCTCCGCCATCTCTTCGGCAACCAACCTCAGGCTCTCGCCCACGCCGTGCCCCGCCTGCAGCGATCGGGCCAACAAATCCAGACCGTCCGGGAGCTGCTCCGTAAGCCGGGCCAGGCGGGCGTCGGCCTGGCGGGCGAGCACCAATACCGGCAAATAAGCGGCACCTACGCCGATCACCGCGGCCGGCCCCTTCCACGCGAACAGCAAGAACCCCACGCCGACCAGCCCGCTGATGAGCATGTTTCGGTACAGGATCTCGATCGGGTATGGGCTGCCGGCCGACCGCAGCGTTTCGTCGAGATGCCCGGCGAACCCTCCGTTCGCGCTCGCGGCGCCGAAGCGGATGAGCGGCGCCATCACCTTGTCGCTCACGGAGCCGATGCGTCGCGCCAGCTCCTGCTGGTTTTCTTCCTGGCGCGCGGTGAGCGACCAGTAGGCGAATTGCCCCAGCAAGAGCATGGCGGCGATGAGCACCGCCACCGCCACCGCGAGAACGACGTTCTCGTCAGACATCCTGCTCAAACCGAAACAGCTCGTGGCTGAGATCGATACCGTATTTCGTGAGGCGGGAAGCGAACCGTGGGCGCACCCCAGTGGCTCGGAAGGTTCCTCGCACGCGCCCTTCTTCGTCTACGGTCCGCTGCTCGAACGTGAAGATGTCCTGGGTGGTGACCACGTTGCCCTCCATCCCCACCACTTCGGTAACCGCCATGATCCGCCGGGAGCCATCCTGACAGCGATCAAGCTGAATGATCACGTCCACCGCGCGCGCGATCATCTCACGGATGTTGCGATCCGAGAGGTTGGGCATGCCCATGCCGACCATGGTTTCGAGTCGCGCGACGGCGTCGCGCGTGGTGTTGGCGTGCACCGTGGCGAGCGAACCATCGTGACCAGTGTTCATGGCCTGGAGCATATCAATCGCTTCACCACCGCGAATCTCACCGAGGATGATGCGGTCGGGGCGCATACGAAGGCAGTTCTTCACGAGGTCCCGCTGGTTCACCTCACCCTTCCCCTCCACGTTGGCGGGGCGGGTTTCGAGCCGAACCACGTGGCTCTGCTGGAGCTGAAGCTCCGCCGAGTCTTCGATGGTGATCACCCGCTCGCCCTCGGGAATGAACCCCGAGAGTACGTTGAGCAAGGTGGTTTTTCCCGAGCCCGTGCCGCCTGAGATGATGACGTTGAGCTTGCTCTTCACGACTCCGCGCAGCACCTCCATGATCGGCCGCGGGCACGACCCCATGGCCACGAGATCCTCGCTCGTGATCTGCCGCGTTCCGAAGCGCCGAATCGAAACGGCCGGGCCTTCCAGCGCCAGCGGGGGGATGATCGCGTTGAAGCGACTGCCGTCGGCCAGGCGCGCATCCACCATCGGGCTCGTTTCGTCGATACGCCGACCTACCGCAGAAACGATGCGCTCGATAACCTGCATCAGATGCCGATTATCGTGGAAACGAGCATCTACCCGCTGCAATAGGCCCCGCTTCTCGACCCACACCTGATCGAACGCGTTGACGAGGATGTCGCTCACGTCCGGATCCTTCAGCAACGGCTCCAGCGGGCCAAGCCCAAGGATGTCGTCGAGGATCTCCTCTACCAGCCGTTCCCGCTCCATCCGGTTGAGCGGCAGAGCACGGCCCTCAACCTCAATCGTCAGCGTTTCACGAAGCTTTTCGGCCAGCTCATCCCGAGGGGTGGAGCCGACCTGCTCGAAATCGAGCGACTCGATGATCTCGTTGTGGAGCGCACGCTTGATGCGCTCGTACTCTTCGAGGTTTGTTGAGCCCGGTGTGTGCCGCAACCGCGCCTGGGCGCCACGGACACGATCGATGAGTCGAGAAGACACCGTTTACCTCACCGGCCGAGCAGTCGGCCAAAGAAGCCCGTGGGCTTCGATTCCTCCGCGGTTTCCTCACCCGTGACGAGGCTCACGAGGCGCCCGATGTCGCGGGCCCCCTCGCATCGCTTGTCCACATCGCGGAGCAACGTGCCCTCGTGGATGGAGCGGAGGACGTTGCGATCTTCGGCCACAGTCGCATCCACCCGCCGTCCGAGGTTCGTTTCAATATCCGCGATCGAGAGCTGGGCCGTTTTCCGGTCGTAGCGCGAAACCACCAGTCGCAACCGCTCTTTTTCGAGCCCAAGCTTCTCGATGAACTGCAGGCGACGCCACGTGTCCTTCACGCTGGGCACATCCGGCGTCGTGATGATGACGATGTAATCGGCCACGGTGGCAGCGGTGACGGACGCCTCGTCGAGCGACGATCCGCAATCTGCGATCACGTACTGGTAGGCCCGCGAAGTGGCGGTGAGCACCCGCATCACCAGGTCTCCCCTTGGTTCTTCCCGGTGCTCGAGATCGGAAGGCTGCCCCAGCACGTGAATCTTGCTGGAGTGCACGGCCACGCTCCCCGCGAGCATCCGCTCGTCGAGGCGGCCGATGTTCCGAAACACGTCGGCGATGGACTGGGGCGGCGTGAGGTCGAGAAACGCGGCGACATCCCCCATCGCGAAGTCGAGGTCCGCCACGCACACGCGGTGGACGGGGCTGAGCTCGCCGGCGAGGTTGATCGCGAGGAACGTGGTTCCAACCCCGCCTTTGCTGCCCCACATCGCCACAACTTCGCCGGAGTCGTCGTCGCGATCCTCGGCGAAGGTAGCCTCATGCACCGCCTGGCGGAGCAGCTCGGCATCCGCGGGCAAAACAACGAACTCGCGGTAGCCAGCGCGCATCGCCGCGCGAATGCGATCCGGATCGGCCCCGCTCGAGAGCGCGACGAGATGGATCTTCGACCCCACCTCGTTCATCAACAATGGCGCGAGCCGCACCGCCTCCTCTGGATCGGCGTCGAACCCGGTGATCACCACGTCGGGACGCTGGCGCCGCACCGCTGCGACGGCATCCTCGTACGGGATGGGCGTCGTGGGAAGCACGGCCTCCGTGCCGAGCGTTTCGCGCACCTGCCCCATCGCCCGGGCATCTACACCCACCACGATGACCGAGGCCGCGTTGGAGGCGGAGCCGCTGGGAGTCTTACCGCGCATGGCCTATCTCTTCATTCCGAACGCACCCGTCGGTTGAGCGGTACGGCTACCGGATTCCATGAGCTGGCCCATCATGAACAGTTCGAAATCGTTGGGGTTGAAGCCCTCCGTCACCCCAGGGGGCGGCGGTACCTCGCCAGCCGCCATCGGGCGCACGAGCGTGGGGGTGACGAAGACGACGAGCTCCGTTTCCTTCCGCGAGTGCTTCACGTAGCGGAAAAGGGCCCCGATCAGAGGAATATCCCCAAGCAGCGGCACCGACGCGCGGGTGGACTCCACCCGTTCGTCGAGGATGCCCGCCATCGCAAAGGTCTTCCCGCTTCCGATGCGAAGCTGCGTCTTGACCTTCCGGGAGATCAACCCCGGGATCTCGATACCCGCCACCCGGGTGGAGGTGTTCGCGTCTACGTTGCTGACTTCCACGTAGGTACGCACGTCGATCACGTCGTTCCCGAGCACGGTTGGCACAAACACCAGCTTCACACCGTACTCTTTGTACTCGATGGTGATCCGGTTCCCGACCTGTGACACCGGGATCGGCACCTCGCCCCCGATGAGCGCTTCCGCCTGCTGGCCAGAAAGCGCCACAAGCGTGGGCTGAGCAAGCGTTTTCGCCAGCGAGTACTGCTCCAGCACGCTGAGCACGCTCGCGATGTTCACGGCGCCGGTGACCATGCCGATGACGTTGAACGACTCCGCCGAGGCGGCCTGCGCCAAGCCGGTGTTGATGTTGGGCGAAACATCTGCATCCCAGAGGCGGCTGTCAAAAGCCGAGGTGCTCGTAGGCGTTTGGATGCCGCCCATCGATGAGCCCACGCTGCCCACCACGTTGAGCCCGAGCTCGCGGAGCCCCGACCGGCTCAGCTCCGCAAACACCACCTTGAGCTGCACCTGGTGGTCGCCGTTCACCTGCAGGAGGTTGATGAACTTCTCGTCGTACACCCGGGCGATCGCGGCGATCCGCTCCAGCGTGTCCATGTCCTCAACGTCGCCCTCCACCACCAGCCGGTCGCGCAGCGGGTACACCCGCGGCGGCACGCCGGTGTGCACGGTCTCCCGAATCCGGCGTTCCATGTCGCTCAGATCGTTGGTTACGATCACACGGTACGACTTCGGATGGGACTCATCCCCCCGGAACCAGACGTACAAATCCGTGTTTCCGACCTGCAGGCCCCGCACCTGGTACTGGCCTTCCTCCAACAGGCGAAGCTCCGCGATGTCGGGATCGCTGAGCAGCACCCGCGCGATGGTGCGCCCTTCGTTCTTGATCACCGAGGTGCCGACACCAGCGTCGATCACCCCCGCGGGGCTCGGCTCTGCAGCGTAGGCGGAGGAGGCGCTCAACAGCGAAAAAACGGCGATCGGGGCTCTCAACGTCCAGCTCATGGCTTCCTCTTCTTGCCGTCGGTGGTCTCGGTCGTGCCGTCCGACTTGAATTGCACGTTGGTCCTGGTGGATCCCTGGATCACCACCGCTGAGGGGCCTTCGGGCACCGGCGGGGTGCCCTCCGGGCGCTTCACCGTCGTCGTGACAGGTGCCGTCGGCAGACCGATCAGGGTGGTGGACATCTTCACCCCCTGGTTGGCGTACTGCATCGTGTCGATGTCGCTGCGAAGGACAACGTAGATGTCTCCCTGGGCCACCGCGAGCGCCAGTTTTTCCGCTTCATCCGGCGTAACTTCCAGCGTGATGCTGGGCTTGAGGCGACGCGCGGCCTCCGCCTTGGGGTCCTTTTTCTTGACCTCGACCTTCTTGGTGCCGTCGGCCGCGTTGGTGACCTTCGTCTGTTCGGTCGGCACCGAGGTGTCCGACAGCGAGCCGCCGACCGCCAACACCTTGATGGCCTGCAGGATGGTGTCGGTGATCCACTTCGCGCCAGCGACCGTCGGATCTTCAGGCTTGATCGTGACGATAATGTCGACATAGTTGCCGGGCTGCAGCAACCCCGCGACGGCATCCTCGGTGTTGGTGGACACCGTCATGGCGCGCTTGCCGGTGGTGACCAGCGCGTTGAGGCCGATGCCGGCGTCGGCCCGGGCCATGCGGTCGTCCCGGATCGGTTCGCTGGCGAGGATCCGCTCGCGGGGGGTGCGCCCGACCACGTCATTCACGACGGAGAACGTGCCCTCTTCGGGAACCATAGTCGGGTACATTGCCCGCACCACCACATCGTCCTCGCTGATCGGCATGCCGACGAGCAGGTCGTGCGCGGCGATCACGACATCCAGCGTTTCTTTCGGACGTTGCGCCTCCCGGAGCTGATCCTGGTTCTTCTTGATGATCCGGAACACCAATCCGGCCGCGAGCAACGCGAGCACGAGCGAACCGACCAGGAAGAGGCCCGCCCGCGTGCGCCCCGGATTCTGCTGCCTTTGCATCTGCACCTATCTCCGTCCGCGGTATGCGACGCGCAGTGTATGGGATTGCTCGCCCCAACGCAAACCGTCGGGGTACCGGGTATCTCACTCCAAAAACGCCAAAGGCGGACAACCCGGAGGTTGCCCGCCCATGGACCGCGCTTCCGGACTAGCCGGCGGCGCTGATCGAGTCGGAGATCTGGGAGAAGATCGCATCGAGGCTATCGCCGACCGCGGTGAGCGCCACGATGATCGCGACGGAGATGAGGCCGGCGATGAGGCCGTACTCGATTGCGGTGGCGCCGGACTCGTCCTGAATGAGCTGCTTGATCATGGGTGTGTTCCTCACGTTGGGGGTAGCCATGCCCTGGGGGGCAGCGCGATCATAGCTCACGCCCCAAGAATGCAAGAAGTCAAAACGAAGAAAAAAGCAAAAAAACCAAGATAACGATCTTCAGATCGGTGCCGAAATCAGCGTTCCGTTGCCGTCGATCCACCTCGTTCCAGCTACAAATTCATCGAATACAGGGCCAAGTGCCTGGCGACGCCAACTCTTCGATCGCGTTCCGCCAAGAATGTAGTCCAACTCACAATCGTTCAGCAGCAGGTCGCCTTCCATACCCGACGCTGCCGCAACAATTCGCGCGCCGAGTCGCAACGCGTCGCAGCGCGAGCCCCGGCGCAGGGGCGAGGGAGGAGGCGCCCGTTCAGCCTCGCGCAGCGCAGCTAGCACCGCATCGCCAGCTTGTTTCCAAACATTCGATGGCATGCGCCGGTTTTCGCGGAGCTCCTCAACGGTCGTTGGACGGCGGCGCGCCAGATCGAACATCACCGCATCCGCGACGACGTGGTTCAGCGGGATATCGGCGGCGATGGCGCGCTCCTGGCGCCAAGCCGCCAGCGCTTGCAGCGCGGCCCGCTCGCGGTCGGACAGCAGGTGCGCACCGGGCACGCGACGCCATGCGTCTTCGGGGGGAGGGGGCTTCAGCGCCGTTGCGACTGCTTCGGCTTGAGCGGCCTCGAACCAGGCAAGGTTCCCGAGCTGCGTGATGCGCTCGAGCAGCGCCGCGACGAGCTCATGGAGCCCCTCCACGTCGTCGGCCGCATAGCGGAGCTGATCCGGCGACAGCGGGCGGCGCGACCAGTCGGAGAGCGTTTCCTGCTTGGTAAGCGTGCGCCCGAGCGCAAGGTGGACGAGGTCTTGCAGGCGACGGGGCCAGCCCATGCCGCAGAAGGCAGCCGCAAGCTGGGTATCGATGACCTTCGTGGGCGAAGCGCCGGCGTGGAGGTGCAGGAGGGAGAGGTCCGCCGCTCCGCCGTGCACGAGGAGCGTGGTTGCGGAGAGGATGGGCCCCAACGGCCGCAGATCGACGTCCGCCAACGCGTCGATGAGCAGCGCTTCGCGACCCGCCGGCCGGAGTTGCACCAACATCAACCGGGGGGTGTAGTACTTCTCTGGGTGGAACTCGGTGTCGAGCGCGATTGAAGGGGCCCCGGCGAGCGCGGGGAGGCGGACCAAAAGCTCGGCGGTGGTGCGGATGAGAACGGGCATGACGACCGCCTACACCATAATCCCCGCCCCATGCCGATCGCGGCCCTTCTGCTCGCCCTCCTCGCCTGTGGGCTCGGTCAAGCGTGTGTGCCCGCAGCCGATGGTACCGGCGGCCTCGCCGCCCGGCTCGGGGCGGAGCGCGCCGGCTTCCTGGTGTTCGCCGCGGGCACGTTCGCGATTGGCTTCGCGGTCATGGACGTGGCCGCGCTCACCACAGCCTGGATGCCCCCTGGGGCGCTGGCGCTCGGGTGGGTGCTGTTGCGGGCGTTCACGCGAAAAAATCAGCCACTGTCCCGACCCCGCCTCGGCGGCGTGTCGGTGCTGCTCGCGATCGGGCTTGCCGAGGCCGTGGCGCGGGCCCCGGTCCGATGAAGCCGGACGCAGCCATCGCCGCCGTCCCGGGATTGCTCACGACGCGTACGTGGTACGAACCGGCGGTGGCGCTCGCGGCGCTAAAGATGCCTCCCGACGCGCGCGTCCTGGCTGCGTGTGGCGCGGGGGACGTGGCGTTCGCGCTCGCGAGCGCCGGGGCCACGGTGGACGCCGTGGACGTGCGCCAGGCCCAGGTTTCGTACGCCAACCTCGCGCTTTCGGCGGTGACACAGCTCCCGCTCCAGAGCGTGCGCTCGCTGTTCGGGCATGGCCACTTCGGTCGACGAGTGTGGTTCTACCACTTTCTTCGCCCGTTTCTTGACGAGGACACCCGCGCGTTCTGGGATGCGCACGAAGATGCGGTGCGCGGCGGCCTCGCCAACCAGGGGCAGGTGGAGCGCCGAGTCGCACTCATGCGTGGTCGAGCCCTCGGTCTCGCGGTTCCTCGCGAGGTGGTGCGCGCGGTCGCATCTGCCTCAAGCCTCTCCGAACAACACGCGATCTTCCGTACCAAGTGGGAGGGTTGGCGCTGGCGCGCAGCGCTGCGGATGGCCCTCTCTCCCGTCGCGCTGGCCGGGGCCGGGCTGGCCACTCCCCGCCTCGCCGGGGCCGCCTCGACCTACGCCAATCAGGTCGCCGTTCGGGTGCAGCACGCGATGGCGACCACCTGGATCGCCGAGCACCCCAACCTCCGCTGGGCGCTCACTGGGGAGACCGACGACCCTGAGCGCGGCCCGGCCTGGCTCTCCCTCGAGGGGTACGCCGCGCTCCGCGCCGCCCGTCCGCGAATCACGGTGTCGCACGGCCGCATCGCCGACGCGCTCAGCTCACCCCCGCCCGGCGGATGGAACGCGTTCTACCTGGGAGACACGCTCGACGAGCTGGCCCCCGAGGCGCACCCCGAGCTGCTGGAGCGGCTGCTCGCGGCCGCGGCCCCGGGCGCCCGCGTCGCGAGCTGGCGCCTCGCTCGTCCCTACGCCCGCCCCCCGGCGCTGAGAGCCCGTTTCGTGCGCGACGATGTGGCTTCGGCAGCCGCCCTCGACGCGGAGCCAGTTCCTGCGTGGACAGGCATTGACGTAGAAACTCTGCGATAAACGCCTGACTACGCCGCGATGCGCCACCCTGAACTCACGATGAAGGCGACGAGGAACCGCGCATCGCCCGCACCTCCCGCCTCCAACTCGGATAGAAGGCGCGGCTGCCCATGCGCTACGTCCCCGAAAATCCGCTCATCGTCCAGTCCGACCACACGCTCCTCCTGGAGACGATGGGTCCAAACTTCCGCCCTGCCCGCGACGCCCTGGTGCGCTTCGCCGAGCTGGTAAAGAGCCCGGACTACGTCCACACCTACCGGGTAACGCCGCTCTCCCTGTGGAACGCGGCGAGCGCCGGCATGAAGGTGGAGGAGGTGCTCGCCGAACTGGAGAAGTGGGCCAAATACGAGATTCCACCGAACGTTCCGGTGTCGATCCGCCAAACCATGGGGCGATGGGGGCGGCTCAAGCTGGTGGCCGACCCGCGAGGGCTGCGCCTCGATGGGGACGAGGCGGTGCTCATCACCGAGGTGTGCTCGCTCAAGCCGATGCAGAACCTGCTTGGCAAGCGGATCTCCGACACTTCGGTGCTGATCGACCCAGGCAACCGCGGCGAGGTGAAGCAGGTGCTCGCCCACGCTGGCCACCCGGTGGAGGATCTTGCCGGCTACCGCGACGGCGCGGCCCTGGACGTGCAGATGCTGCACGAGACCAAACACGGGCAGCCCTGGGGCCTGCGCGAGTACCAAAAAGACGCGGTGGATGCCTTCTTTGGCGACAGCGTGGCGCAGGGCGGCAACGGTGTTGTGGTGCTCCCATGCGGAGCCGGCAAAACAATCGTGGGCATCTCCGCCATCGTGCGCCTTGGCATGAAGACGCTCATCCTCTGCACAAACGTTACCGCGTTGCGCCAGTGGCGTGCTGAATTGATCGAGCGCACCACGCTTACCGAGGCGGAGGTCACCGAGTATTCGGGGGAGACCAAGGACATCAAGGCGGTGACGCTCTCCACCTACCAGATGTTGACGTTCCGGAAGTCGCGCAACGACGAGTTCGTCCACTTCGGCTTGTTCGACCGTGAGAACTGGGGCCTCGTGATCTACGACGAGGTTCATCTCCTCCCCGCGCCGATCTTTCGCGCGGTGGCTCACCTCCAGGCGCGCAGACGACTGGGACTGACCGCCACCCTTGTGCGTGAAGACGGCAAAGAAACGGATGTATTCGCGCTTATCGGCGCGAAGCGCTACGACGTGCCGTGGAAGGACCTGGAGCATCAGGGCTGGATCGCCGCCGCCGTGTGCACGGAGATCCGCGTGGAGTTCGGGGACGAAGACCGGATGCGCTACGCGGTGGCCGACGATCGGGAGAAATTCCGCGTGGCCAGCACCAACGCCCGGAAGCTTCCGGTCATCGAGGAGCTGCTCGCGAAGCATGCCGCGGAGGGGGATCGGATCCTGATCCTGGGAATGTACGTTGAGCAACTCGAATGGCTAAGCCGGAAGCTCGGGTATCCGCTGATCGAGGGGAAGACCCCGCAGCGCCGCCGCGATGAGCTCTACGACAGTTTCCGTCACGGCCACGAGCGCGTATTGGTCATCTCGAAGGTGGGAAACTTCTCGGTCGACTTGCCCGACGCGAACGTCGCGATCCAGGTGAGCGGCACGTGGGGCAGCCGCCAGGAAGAGGCCCAGCGGCTCGGTCGAATCCTTCGCCCCAAGGGCGGCGAGAACAAGGCGAGCTTCTACAGCATCGTGACTCGGGACACGGTTGAGCAGACGTTTGGGGAAAAACGTCAGCTATTTCTCACCGAGCAGGGTTACGCCTACCGCATCGAGACGAGATGAACCGCATCCTGCACAAGAACGTGGCGCTGCTCCGGGTCGGCGACAAGGGCGCGCTCAGTGAGCTTCGCGCCGTGGTGAACCTCGACGATCACGTGCTCGGCTGGCTGTCGGAAACGGAGGCGGTGCTCGATCCGCACACGTTGAAGGACATGCTCACGATCCTCGAACAACGCGGCATGTCGGCGCTCGTGCGCCGCGTGGGCACCGCGCCGCTCTGAAGGGCCCGCGCGCGGCGATCAGCGCGAGAAGAACGCGCCGAGCACAGAGTCGAGTGAGGTTTCCAGATCCGCCTTAGGGACTCCGATCGCCGCCACATCGCCATCGCTATCCACGACAACGGTCGTTGGAAACTGCTTTACGCCGTAGCGAGCCACCACGATGTCGTGCGCATCGCGCAGCACTGGGTAAGCGAGGTGCTGGGTTTGCACCCAGTCGGAAACCGTAGCGATGTCGCCCGCGCCGGCCAGGATCGCGATCGTGCGGATGCCCTTGGCGTTGTACTTCTTGTCGAGGCGCTCGAGGGCTGCGAGCTGGACTTCGCCCCCCTCCTTGTGAAGGAAATGCACGACGACGGCTTTGGCCGGGAAGCCCGGCATCACGCCTGTATAGTCGCTCAGCGAAACCGACGTGCGAGCCACCGCGTGCAACGCCGCATCTTCGTTGATGGCGGGCAGCGAGAACAAGAGGGCGGTATCCCCCACGTGGAGCGCCGGGCCCGGGGCCCCGGCCATCGCGAAAGCGAAGAGCGGCAACAGCATCCGCCAGAGATAACATCCCCTGCGTGAATCCCGCCTCCCCGCCGCTGCTCTCGCTCCCGCCAAACGTCCTCGCGCTCGTGGATGCGCTGGCGCGAGCGGGGGGCCGGGCGCTGTTGGTCGGCGGCAGCGTTCGCGACGCCCTCCTGCAACAACCCGCGGGAGACCTTGACTTCGAGGTGCACGGGCTCTCGTTGGCCGCGCTCCGCACCGTGCTGAAGCGCTTCGGGAAGGTGAACGAGGTTGGTCGCTCATTCGGCGTGTTCAAGCTCCGGATTGACGGGCAGGAGCTCGACATCAGCGTGCCGCGGCGGGACAGCAAGGTGGGCCCGGGCCACCGCGGGATCCAAGCCGAAGCCGACCCCGAGCTTGGCGTCGTGGAAGCGGCCCGCCGTCGGGATCTCACCATCAACGCGATCGCCTGGGACCCCCGCACCGACGAGTTGGTCGATCCCTTTGGCGGCGCCGGGGATCTCGCGGCTCGGAGGCTCCGAGCAGTCGACCCTGCGACCTTCGCCGAAGATCCCCTGCGGGCGCTGCGCGTCGCGCAGTTCGCGGCCCGCTTCGCGTTTGAGGTGGCTCCCGAGCTGGCGGACCTCTGCCGCGGAATGGCGCTCGGGGAGCTGCCGGCCGAGCGCGTTCGCGGGGAGATCGAGAAGCTGCTGCTCAGGGGGAAGCGCCCCTCCATCGGGTGGAATTTCGCATACCGCGCCGAGCTTTGGGCGCGTGTCGTGCCGGAGTGGGATCACCCGTGCCCCGAAGCCCTGGACGCGCTCGCCGCCCTCCCCGTGGAGGGGGCGCCCCGACGGCTGGCCCTCCTGCTGGCAGCAGCGACGGAGGCCTCGCGCGCGCTCCCGTTGCTCGATCGCCTCCACGTCTTCCGGCAGGACGGCTACGACGTGCGGGGGCAGGTGTTGGCGCTGCTCGCAGCGCGAAGCGCGTCATTCCCTGAACTGGAGCAGGCCACGCGCGCTCGTCGGCTCGCCGAGACCGTCGACGTGGAGCTCTTCGCGGCGCTCACCGGCGACGCGGCGCTCCTCGAAACGGCCGAGGCCCTCGGCGCGAGTCGCAGCCCCCTCCTCCCGCTGCTCTCCGGGCGCGACCTGTTGGAGTTGGGCATGGTGCCGGGCCCGGAACTCGGCAGGGTGCTCGCCGAGGTTCGGGAGGAGCAGCTCGCCGGCCGCCTTTCGTCGCCCGAAGTGGCGCTGGCCTGGGCGCGAACCCGCATCCGGTGACATAGTAGGGCCCAATGCGCCTCCTGCTCCTCGTCCTGCTCCTTGCCACTCCCGACGGCCGCGCCGTCGACGTTCCTCCGCCGCAGGAAACCATCGAAGTTGGCGTCTCAGGCACGGCGCCAAGCGGGCTCACAGTGCACGCCGATCTGCGCGACGAGTACCTGCGCGGGCTGCCGATTGTTGTGGAGATTGCGCTCACGAACAACACCGCCGCCGTGGTGAAGACGCCCGACCTCGCCGCGCGCCGTCACCTCGTTCACTTCCAGCTCGTATCCCCCGACGGGAAGACGTCGGAACGCTTCAGCACCCCTCCACAATTCGACACGGGCGGCGAGTGGACCATCGCACCCAAGGCCACCCGCAGCGTGCTCCTGGAGGTCCCTTCTTCGGCGGGCTTCGCGCTGGGGGACTGGAAAGTGAACGTGATGGTGGGAGATGGCGCGCAGGCCGTGGTGCTGCCTGCGCAGAAGCTCCGTATCGTCCCCCCAAATCCCGTTGCGGGCGATCCGGTGTGGGAGCCCACCATCGAGCACAACAGCGGCGCGCTCGTGCCCTGGGTGCACAAGGCCAAGGAGGGCTACGACCTGTACGTCAACCAGTATGCGGCGGCCGATGGCTCCCGGCTGATGGCGCACTACCGCCTGCTTCGGAGCCCCACCCCGCTCGATCCCGTGCTCTCCCGCGGCCTACCGAATGCCGCGAGGTCGCGCTGGATGTACTGGTTGAACGGCGCGGACGAGGTGCGTGTCGCCCGGCTCGAGGGCTCGCGAATCTCGGGCGTGGTGCGCCCGCTCGGCACGCCCTGGCCCAAGGTGGAGCTGCTCGCGCGCGGCGTGAGCGATGCGGCGGGGAACCTGCTCATTCCGCTCTGGATCCCCGCCCCGAAGGGCCCCGGCGGCGGCGTTCGGGTGCTCACGATGACGGAGCGCGGCGCGGTGACCTACCGGGTCGTCGCCGAGCTGGCGCAGCGCCCGCCCATCGCCGAAACGGGCGTCGATGCGAACGGGAACATGGTGGTCGTGCTGGGCCACGACCGGGGTCTGGACGTGTACCGCCTGGACGCCGCTCGCGCCGAAAAGCTCCCCGCCGAGGGGGCTCGCGCCTGGAAGGCCGGCGATGGCTGGACCAACGTGGCCGCGGCGTTCGACGTGCTCCCCGACAAGGACGGCCGCGCCGGCGGACTCGCCATCCTGGCCGTGCAGCGCCTCCCGGGCGTCGACCCCAACCCCGCGCAGCTTCGAACGCTGCGGGTGGATCTCGCCGGCAAACTCTTCGAGACTGGCGCGCCGATCCGGTGGGCCGGGCCGGCGACGATGAAGCAGCTCCTCCCGGCCGGCTACGCGCCCTTCCATTATGTGTCCGTCGAAGCTGGCGTTACGAGCTTCGGCGCAAGCGACGGCGCTCCGATCTTGCTCGGGAAGCTACCCGAGGCCGAAGCGTGGCCCACCGTCGCACCAGGCGGCTGGCGCCTTCGCTGGTTGGAGGGCGCCGCGATCCTGGCCGAGAAGGTAGTTCCGACGCCGAAGTAGCTCGCCGGGCCGGGAGCCTACAGGCCGACGTCGGCCGCCGCGTCATCCGCGGGCGGGTGTACGCCGTTGTCGATGCAGGGCGCATCCTCGTCGTCGAAGTGGTCTTCGCAGTACTCGTTGAGCTTCTTGGTCTTGTCGCAGTACATCTGCTCCAAGCACGCATAGTTCCACTCGTTGTCCGGATCCTTGCAGTAGTCGTCCGTGGCCTGCTCGTCGGGGATGTCCCGCGCGCCGTCCGTTTCGCGCTGCAAGAAACACTCGTAGTCCAGTCCGAGCGGCGGCTGAATCACGTCCGTGCAGTTGCCCTCGAACACGCCCAACGCGTAGTGCGCCACGCCATCGTTGATGGGCAGCAAGAAGGTGTCGAGCACACCGGTCATCGACACGCCCTGGAGCGCGCGCGTGCCGACGGTACAGTACTCAAGCGTAGACCGACCCGAGTGCGAGCCGGGGAGGCGCGTGTACCCGATCTGCAGGCACTCCGAGAACGAGAGGTTGTGATCAACCCCCGATGGGTCGCTATAAACGAGCTCGAAGCCGCCCATCTCCACGCCCGGCGATCCGGTGTAGTATGCGGTGAGGCCCACATCGAGATCGAGGTCGGCGTCGTCCCGCGTTTCGTCCAGGTACAAGTAGTCGGAGGTCGTGGCCTGGGGGGACTGCGCCTGATTCCAGAACACTGCCTCGGGATCCACCACCACGCATACGTCCCCGCCGGTGCCGAGGAAGTTGAACGTGGCGCCGCCGTAGTACGACGGATCCGCGGGGGCGCCGAGGCCCCCGTAGTACACGCCCTTGCGACCCAGCTCGTCCTCGGCCTGCGCCTCGTCCGAGAGCGAGGAGAAGTCCTCCTGCTCCTCGGCGGAGATGATGCGAAACTCGCCGAGATCCTGGATGAACGGGTAATCCGAATTCGGATCGGCCACGTAGTAGCCGCCATCCCGATCGCACCCGGGCGCCAACAACAACAACAGCGTTGCGACCATGTTTACTCGCCCTCGTAGTCGAAGTTCAGGTTCAGCTCGACGTCGCCCGTCTGGTTGAGCTCGCTGTCGAAGTGAACGACCGCCTTGCCGTCGGCCACCCAGTCTCCCGGCTGCACGTAGGTGCTCGGCGAGTTCAGGATGTCGTACTGCGCGCGCCCTTCCACGAACGCCTCGTTGTACTTCTCGACGATGTTCCCGCCGTTCGGATCGCAGGTCGTGAAGGCCCCGTTGAGCGCGACTTCTGCGGCCGTGGTGCGCAGCTCCGGGGCATCCATGAAGCCCCAGAGCACCATCCCGTCGATGCGGTTGGTGTGGTGGAGCACCACGTCCGCCACGTAGTTGTCGCCCTCCTCGGAGAACGCCAGCCTTTCCTCACCGATGAACGCCATCTCTTCGTCGGAGGTTGCGTAGAAGTAGTCGTAACAGCGCTCCCGCATGGTTTCGCCGTTGAGCACCTCTTCGCCGTTCCCATCCACCACCGGCACGCCGATGTTGTTCTTGAAATGGTCGAGCAGGGAGTCGTAGTCGGAGAACCGACCGGTGGTGACCTTGCACGCGAGCGCTTCATAGCAGGCGAAGTCCAGCCGACCGACGGTGGCCCCCCCGTACGGGTACGTGTCCCCGTAGCTGCCCTCGTTGATCTGCGGCCCCATCGCCGGGTGCGTGAACGGGAACGAAAGCTCGTCGATCGCCGAGAACGCACCGACATACACCGGCCCGATGAGCCGCGGGTCGGTGACCTCTTCGTAGGTGTAGGCGTAGGTACCATCCCCCTCGCCGTCGCCATCCAAGTCCTCTTCCTCCGCCCTCACCACGGTGCGAGTAACCGCAGCCTTGGGGAGGATGACCTTCGCGGTGACATCTCCCTCGTCAACCGCTTCGGGGTTCGAGCATCCGAGGATGGCCAAGTACAATGCGTGCATCTCGATTCCCCCTAGAACTCGTACCCAACCGCCAGCGTGCCTGAGATGGCACCCTGCCGGGAGGTGATGGCGTAGCGGTCGTAGGCGCTGATGTAGCCGTAGTCGTACGAAGTTCCGTACTGGTTGTTGGTGATGTTCTCGATGTCCACGCGGACGTTGAGCTTGCCCTTGGGCACCACGATCTCCTGCTTCACCTGCAGGTTCAACACCCAGTAGGGCTGCGTGCGAGCGTACTCGCCGGCCGGCTGCTTGAGCAGGCCGTACCCACCTTCCCCGCTCGTGCTCGCCGACTCCCAGTAGTAGCGGCTGATCGGGAACCCGCTGAACGCCTGCGCCGAAACGCCAACCTCCGTGGTCCACGGGTCGTTCGGGATGTCCCAGTACCCGGCGGCCTTGAGCTGGTGGTTCACGTCGCTGCCGAGCGCGCCGTAGGAGAGCTCCACCTGCGAGGGGTTGGAGAGCCCCGCGCTGAGCGAGGACTGCGCCGTGCCGCGGCTCGACACGTAGGTGTACGTGCCGGTGGCGAACCACCGCTTGGACTCGACCTTGGTGAGGTTCACGTCCACCGCGTAGTAGTCGCGACGGGCGATCCCGGGGGTACGAAGCCGGTAGTAGTAGTTGTAGTCGGCCGAGCCATCGCTCGCGCCGATGAACGCATACCCGTCTTCGTCGTACACCAGGTTCGTTTCGTCGAAGGAGTACACGTTGCGCGTGAACTTCCCGGTGAACGACACCTTTGCGCGCACGTCGGTGATGACCTCGCGGCTCACCGCGGAGGTGAACTCATCGGAGTGCGGCGCCGACAGATCGTCGTTGTAGGTGATCGTGTTGGTCGTGTCGTACGCCGCGTACACGCTGTCGGCCGCGTTGGAGGTGCCCTCGTAGGCACCGCCGAACACCACCTTGTCTCCGCGCGCCGAGCGGGAGAGATACTCCGTGATCTCCAACCGGCCCACGTCGTTGAAGCGACCGTAGCCCGCAGAGATCGCCGTCTTCTCGTCGCCCCAGGGATCCCAGACGGCGTAGGCACGAGGCCCGAACACGCCCACGTCGATGATGGGGCGACCCACGTCGTCGCGAGCGACCGCGCGGTCATACCGCAAGCCGTAGCGGAAGGTGAGGTTCGAAACAGGCTTGTACACATCCTGCACGAACGCGGCCGCCGCCAGGCCGCTGGCCTTGTACTCGGTGTAGCCCGAGGACTCCTGCCAGTAGTAGTTCTTCAGCGTCTGCGGGTCGGAGCCAATCTCGAACAGGTCGAAATAGACCAGGTTCCCGGTGTAGCCCGTGATCCAGTCCCACGAGGTGTAGTTGCCCTCGACGCCCGCCTTGAAGTCGTGCTTGCCGAGGAACTCGACGTTGAGCACGCTGAACTTCGTGGCCACCTCGCCGTGCCAGCGATCATCGAACTGGAACTGGTAGAAGTTGTCCCGGTTGAATGCGCCGTTATACCCGACGCGACCGGGCGTCGTGTAGTCGATGGTGTTCTCCGCCTCATCCGCCTCGCAGGGGTTGTACCCGAGGTCGGTGTCGTGCGTACAGGGAACGCCGCTGATCTCCAGGAACGACTTCTGCAGGGACACGGTGGTTTCGAGGTTCGTGTCCTCGTTGAGGAACCAGTTCCACTTGCCGGTGACGACGTAGCCACCCTGCATCTGGCGGCCCTGCGCTTCCGGCAACGTGAGCCGGTCGTACTGGTCGATGTTGTCGATCGTCGTCGGGTCGATCGAGAGGCTGATGGTGAACCGGTGCGCCGAGACCGGCTGCATCGTGAGCTTCGCGAAGAAGTAGTGCGAGTCAAAGTCCCGCGCGTTCTTGATGCCGACGTTCGTGTACAGCGAGCGATTGTACTCGTAGCTGGCCAGGAACCACACCTTGTCGCGGATCACGGGACCGGAGAGCGTGACACCCACCGAGCCGCCCTCGTAGCTCGAGTCGAAGCCCGTCGGCGCGAGGCCGGTGCCATCCGCCGCGTAGCGCGCGTCGATCTTGGGCGCCCAGTTGCCGTTGTTGTATTCGGCGTTCGCGAGGATCTCCAGCGAGTTGCCGCCGGACTTGGTAACCACGGAGTAAAGGCCGCCGAGCGAGTTGCCGTATTCGGGATCGTACCCGCCGGTGACGACCTGGATCTCTTCGATCGCATCGAAGTTGAAGTTGGTCGAGAACGTGCCCGTGACCGGATCGGTGACGTTCACGCCGTCGAGCATCCAAGTGTTCTCATCGCCGCTGGCGCCGGCCGCAGAGCTGTTGCCGCTGCCGATGACGCCGGCGGTCTGCCCGATGACGCCCTGATAGCTACGGTTGCTGGGCACCTTCGCCAGATAGTCCTTGGTGAAGGTGGTGGAGTGCGCCGCCTCCTCCGTGTCGACCACCTTTCGCTTTTCTTCGATGATGACGTTCTCACCGCCGTACTTCATCGTGATCGAGACGTTCGTGGTGCGGCCCACCGCCACCTGCACGCCGCTCTTCGTAACCGGACCAAAGCCCGGCTTCTGGGCCTCGATCTTGTACAGTCCCGGTGGGAGCTCGGAGAACACGAAGGCGCCCTCCGCGTCCGACGTGTACTGCTGCTTGCCACCGATCAGCTTGTCGGAGGAGAGGGTGAGAAGCACGCCCGGGAGGGAGAGCTCGCTATCATCCAGCACGACACCTTTGATGGTGCCAGCGGCCGACGCCCACGCGGTGCCCACGGTCGCGACGATCGCGAAGAAGGCAGCAGTGAGGCCGATCAGCAGGGCGCGGATACGGTCCAGGTTCTTCAGCATGAGTCCTGCCCGGGTCGGCCGCGCGTGAGGAGTCGCGCGGTTTAGGTTGACGGAACGGCAGCACATACCGGGTCGCCCCACGGAAGTCAACCCCGTTGACACCCGGCTGGCCACGCGGTCGGACCGCGGGTCGGCCCCCCTGGGAGCGGGGCAGGCGCGCAGTTGACGATGCCCGATGGAACGCATAGAGTCGTTCGTTCGCAACCCACGTTCGGGGCCTTCATGAACCGATTCGTACGTATGATGGCGGTGATTGGGACGACAGCGTTCCTCCCCGCCGCGCATGCCACCACGCTCGCGCCGCTCACGCACGACCAGATGGTCGACGCTGCCGATCTCATCGTGGAGGGCACCGTGCTCTCCGTGAACACCATGGTCGACGAGCACGGGCACGTGTGGACTCAGGCACGTGTTCGGGTGGAGCAGTCCCTGAAAGGCGGCGCCGCGATCGGCAAAACGGTGCTTGTGGAGAGCGCTGGCGGCGTGCTGAGTGATGGTCGCGCGATCGACGTTCATCTGGCGCCCCGCTACGACCAGGAAGAGCGCGTGCTGCTGTACTTAGTGAGCCGCCGCTTCGGCGCCGCCTACGGCACGGTCGGCATGATGATGGGCAAGTTCACCATCAAGCAGAACCCGGCCGATGGCTCGGACATGGTGGTGCGGTTCACGCTCCCCTACGCGCGTGAGTACGACGCTCGCTTCCTTCCAAACCCCCCGGCGGCTGCGCGCGTGTCGCTCGCTTCGATGGAGGTCGCGGTTGAAACCCGCGTTGCCGAAGGGTGGGACGGTGCGCCGATCCCCGGCGTGTCCGCCGCACACTTGCGTGAGATCAACAAGCTCCAGCCTGGGGTGAAGTGATGTTGGCCCTGCTGCTGCTCGCGCCGAGCGCGTTCGCCTGGAATCACACCGGATGGTACTGGCAACCCGAGCAGGTGCCGCTCACCTGGTGGATGGATCCGGATCCGATCGAGGATTCCCTTCCAGATGACATCGACACCCAGGTGGCGATCCTGCAGTCGTCATGGGACAACTGGCCGGAAGGCGTGCCCTGCGCGGGCATGGACAACGAGTACCAGGGCTTCGTGTACCACGACGATCGCAGCCAGACGGACGCGAAGCGCGTGATGTACTGGGAAGACATCATGGACGAAGAGGAGGCGGGCGTGCTCGGCGTCACCTACTCCACGCCGACCAACGAGGCGCTGTTCACCGAAAATGGGCGGGTCTACTACGCGATCGAAGACTCCGACATCGTCTTCAACAACGACGTGGATTTCGGCACCACCGAAGACATCCTCACCGGCATTTGCGACGGCGAGTCGTCGATCGAGGCCGTGGCCACCCACGAGGTCGGCCACTTGTGGGGCTTCGCCCACTCCTGCGAGGATGGCGACCCTTGCCCGGACAATGATCAGTTCAACGCGACGATGTACTGGTCGGTCGGCCCCTGCGATGCGAGCAACGTAGACATCGGCGTAGACGATATCGCCGGCGCAAACGCGCTCTATGGGCAGACGGGTACGTTCTCGGCGATCTCGCCAACCTCCGGCGCGGCCCCGCTCACGGTGCAGTTCAAGGTTGAGTCCGATTCCGAGGTGCAGTCCGTGCGCTGGGAATGGGGGGATGGCACCGAGGAAGACGGTGGGGTCATCGGCACGCACGAATACACCACCAGCGGCTCGTTCACGGTGAAGGCGACGATGACGCTTCTCAACGAGGAGTGCGGCACCGCTGACTACTCGCAGACCGAGATCGGGTACGTCCTCGCCTGCGCCGAGCCCATCCCCGAAGCGGGCGCGGATGGCTTCTTCCAGCTCACCTCCGAAGGCGGGCTGGTGTGGAAGACGATCAACCGCACGGACATGAGCACCTACGGCTGCGTGGACACCATCGCCTGGGAGGTGTACGAAGGCAGCGAAGTGAACGCCGACAAGCTGGTGGACTTCAACGGCGACGGCAAGGGCGACCAGATCGGGGCATTCGCGCCGCAGATCGCGTTCCCCGCCGCGGGCACCTACACGGTGGTCATGAACATCGGCGGTCCGGGCGGGATCGCCGGATCGAAGCTCACGATCGACGTGGTTGAAGGCAGCCCGGCTGCGACCGGATGCGCCACTTCCTCCTCGCTTACGCTCGCGGGCGCCGCGCTCGCTGGCCTGGCCGCGATCTCGCGCCGCCGCCGCGGATAAGCCCGGAGCCGTCGTGCTCGGGTTGCTCACCGCCTTAGGGTTGTTCGTCGCAGAGGCGCACGCCGCGGACGCGGTGGGCCTCGATTTTACCGCGCCCCTGCGGGTCGTCGTGCCCGAGTCGAAGGCCGGGCCCGCGCCAGAGCGGTTTGCGCTCTCCGGGCCATTCCGGCTCGTGGGGGCGGTAGACGGGGTTCGGACCTATGAGGCTCCAAACCCAGTGCGTCCACGCGCGCTGTTCTACGAGCGGCAGCCCCTCGAGATGGAGCTGTACAAGGGTGAGCGGCGGCTGGCTTACGACGCCGATCCGCAGAATCGCGGTGTTGCAGGCGCGTGGGAGGTAAACGCGAACTCGGTGATGGTGCGGATTCGCCCGGAGACGGGCCACCCGCAGCCCGGCCAATACACCCTCGTGTATCGACCGGCGACCGAGCGCGAGGAGGGCCTGCGCTTCCGCGGCGGCGACGCCGTGGCGTGGAGCTTCCGGTCGGCCCAGGTCGACGACGTTTCGCGACATGGGCTGCTCCTGCCCTCTGGCTCGGAGGCCGCCTGGTCGGTCGACGTGCCGGAGGCTGCGGAGCTCCGTTTCGAAGGAGGAATCCTGCCGCCGGAGGTCGCGGAGGGAGGGAGCTCGGACGGCGCCTCGGTGGACGTCCTGGTTGATGATCACGTCGCAACGACCGTGCGGGTGCGCACCGGAAGTTTCGCCCCCTTCAAGGTTGCGCTCGGTGTGACTGGCGCTCACACCATCACGCTCCGCACCCGTGACACCGACACGAGCCTCGACCACGTGTTCATCGCGTCGCCGACGGTCTACTCCACGGCCGCGAAGCCGCGGAAGATGATTCTCGCCTTCATCGACACGCTGCGGCGCGACCACCTCCCGACCTACGGCTACGACCGCGCCAGCGCCCCAGAACTTGATGAGTGGGCAAAGGACGCCGTGGTGTTCGACGACGCCCGCACCATCGCGCCCTGGACGCTCCCGTCTACTCGCACGCTTTGGACAGGTCGCCAACCCGAGAGCTGGTCCACCTCCGCGACGCTGCAGGAGGCGCTCCGTGCGCGCGGCTGGGCAACAGGCGCCTTCGTGGGGAACGTGTACCTCTCTTCGAACTTCGACATGGATCGCGGCTGGGGCGAACACGGGTGCCTCAACTGGCCGGGGGCCGAGTACGAGACCTTCCGCGCCCGCGACTTTTTGAGGCGGCACGCCAACAACGACGCGCTCGTGCTCGTTCACTTCATGGATCTGCACCTGCCGTACAAGGAGCCGGCGCGGTACCGGCACCTCTGGGCGAAGGCCGACCCGAACGGGCTCGAGCCCATGTTCAACCGGCAGATCCTCATGCGGGTGGCCCTGCACCAGCGGGAGCTTTTGCGGCCCTACCTCATGGACCGCTACGATCAGAACCTCCGCTATGTGGACGACCAGCTCTCCCGCTTCCTACGTGAGCAGGACAAAGACACCACCGTGGTGGTATTCGCCGATCACGGCGAGGAATTCTTCGATCACGGCGACGTGGAGCACGGACACACGCTCTACGACGAGCTCCTCCGCGTGCCCCTTTTGATCAAGTCTCCCGAGCTCACCGCGCGGCGGGTGGAAACGCCGGTCACCCTCATGGACGTAGCGCCTACCCTCATGGAGCTGCTCGGCCTCCCGACCGACGCCCTGGGGCCGGACATGGACGGCCGATCCCTCGTGGGCCTCGCGAAGGGAACCCCCGACGACACCTTCAGCCACCGAGCCCTCGCCATCGGGCGCGTGCTGTATGGCGGTGTTCAATGGGGAAGTCTGCGCGATCGCATGAAGTACCTCACGATCCGCGGTCGCGAGCAGCTCTACGATCTGAACGCGGATCCGAGGGAGCTCAAGGATCTCGCCGCCGACGGCGCAGACGTTTCAGGGGGCCGGCAGGCGCTGGCGGAAGCGCTCGATCGGCCAGTCGTACAAGCGCTACGCATCTCGCCGACCGGCCGGGCCAACGCCGAGATCCTCATCGACGTGCAGGTGCCGGGCGGTGTGGAGGAGGCGTGGGTGGGCGACGATCCCACGAGCGTGACCCTGGCGGAGATCCGGGGGATCGACGGCGACTTTGTTCACCTCGCCTTCGAGAGCAAGCTGAAGGAGCACCGCGAGGTCTTCATCGTGCCCAATCGCCCGGCGGAGGACGTCGTCGGCGAAGTGGCGGTGAAGATCGTCGGGAAAATGTCGGTCTTCGAGCGGCTCAAGGCGCTGCCCCACGATGGAAGCGGCGCGTCGCTCAGCCGTGTGCGCGCCGGCGCTACCGCGGTGGGCGTGACCTGGGCGGTGATCCCAGTCCCTGAGGGCGACGCGCTGATCGGCGCGGATGGAGAGCTCTCGGGGGCGCTTGAGGCGCTGGGCTACGCGCAGCCAGTGAGCGATGCGCAGCCGCAACAAGGCGACGAGGGCGACGACGACGGGAAGCCCAAGGAAGAAGGCTCCGAATAACCGCCGCGCGGTGACCCGAGCGCGCCCTCCACCAACGCCGCCTATCCCGAGGTCGACAACGCGCGGATCGAGGGCACGGCGCTCACCACCGGGCGACCCAAGGCTTCCGCAGCCTCAAACGCCGCAGGCACGTGAGCGAGGATCACGGTGATGTTGTCCTTGCCACCGCCGAGATGGGCGGCCCGGATGAGCTCGCGCGCGGCGATGCGCCCATCCGCGTGCTGATTGAGCACAGACTCCATCTCACCGTCTTCGACTTCGCCCCACAGGCCATCCGAGCAGAGCAGCAGACGGTCGAAGGGTTCAAGCTCAACACGGAAGATGTCGATGTCGACGTTCCGCTCGGTGCCGACGGTGCGCAGGAGGATGTTGCTGTGTGGGTGGTGGCGCGCTTCGGCGGCGGTGAGCCGATTCTGCTCCACCATCCGCGCCACGAGTGAGTGATCCTTCGTGACCTGGTGAAGCGCACCGTTGCGGAAGAGGTACCCCCGAGAGTCCCCCACGTTCGCGCAAAGGGCTACTTGATCGTCGATCACCATCGCGCACACGAGCGTGGTGCCCATGTCGTTGCCCCGCGCTTCGGCGTTGCCCTTGATGGTGTTGTTCGCGGTCTGGAACGCTTCGTCGAGCGCGTTCTCAATCGTGTCCAACGGCGGACGCGGCTGCACGTCGATCCGCTCCTTCGCGATCTGGATGAGCGTTTCGACGGCCAGCCGGCTCGCGACTTCGCCGCAATCGTGCCCGCCCATTCCATCGGCCACCACGAAGAGCTCCACCCCCTCCGTTAGCCGCGCCCACCCCCAATTGTCCTCGTTCAACGCGCGCTGCAAGCCCACGTCTGTCATCCCCACGTGCAATGTGGGAGCGTGGCTGCGCTGGTGGTGCGCTTCGATTTGCAGGGCCCGGCCGAACTCGGCGGGAGTCGCGAACGCGCCGCGCTCGGCCTCCGCAAAGAACTGCTGCCACTCGTGCTCTTCTACCGGGGTGTACCGGCGCAGCAGCTCGCCGAGCTGCATCACGATCGGCCGCGTATCCTCGACAGACAGCGGGCTATCGCTCACCGAGGCCACTTCGGGATCGAACAACATCACATCGCCGCCGGGGCGAAGGAGGAAGTTGCTCCGGTTCAACCAACCGAGGCGCACACCATTGTAGGAGAGCATCCCCAGCATCCCACACGCGCGTTGCGCGAAGCGGATGACCTTCGCGAGCGGCACGGGCGCCGCCTCATCGAGCAGGAAGGTTTCTCCGTTGTACGGAACGACCGAGCAAACCTGGTTCGGGCTGGCTTCCGGCCACGGGAACACATCGCACGGGGCGAGCAGCGCCGGGTGGGCGATCTGCTTCTGGAAGAACGCCAGGTACGGCTCGAAGCCGCTGCGTTCCCAGCGCGAGGACAACAAGAAGCGCCGCACGGCGAGCGAGGCGCCGCAGCTCTCGCACGCTGCGAGGGACGCCGCGTTGTCCTCATGCCCGCACTCCCAACAACGACGAACCGCCCGGTCGGGCCGGTGGTCGTTCACGAGGTAGTACATCCGCCCCTCAGAGAGGCGAACGAGCCCTTCAACCCGATAATAATCGGAGATGTTGCTCCCTGGTGGGAAGCTCGGGGGCCGGGCGCGGGAGCCACTTGCCATGAACGGGTGCGTTAACCGTCGGTTGGGGGGGACGGCGAACATAGTTGACCGGACGCGATCCCGGCAACGTCCCGAGGCACTCAGGACTACGATTTCTCCGAAAGCAGCAAGCCCTTGACCGGCTTACGCGCGCGCCATGCCCGCACCCGCCCGCTACGTGCTCGAAGCCGGTGACCCTCTCGGCGCGCGCGCCGGAACCCTGTCGCTCTCCCGCGGCGCCGTGGTTCGCACGCCGATGTTCATGCCCGTGGGCACTCAAGGCGCGATTCGCACCGTTTCCCCGCTGCATCTCGCGACCACGGGCACCCAGATCCTGCTTGCCAACACCTACCACCTGAGCCAAAGGCCGGGCGAGGACATCGTAAAGAAGGCGGGCGGCCTCAACCGGTTCATGGCCATCCCGAACCCCACCCTCACCGACAGCGGGGGGTTCCAGGTGTTCTCCCTGGAGAACAAGGAGCTCTCGGAAGAAGGCGTGAAGTTCCGCTACGAGGTGGATGGGAACGCCACCTTCCTCTCGCCCGAGCGCTCGATGGAGATCCAGCAGGCGCTGGGCGCCGACATCGCGATGGTGTTCGACGAGTGCCTCCCGTTCGGCGCCGACCGAGCCTACGCCGAGGGCAGCGTGGAGCGGACCACGCGTTGGGAGAAACGCAGCAAGGCGGCGCATACTCGCGAAGATCAGAGCCTCTTCGGCATCGTGCAAGGCGGCTTCTGGCCCGACCTTCGCCGTCGCAGCGCCGAGCAGATTCAGGAGATCGGCTTTGACGGGCTCGCGATCGGCGGGCTTTCGGTGGGCGAGGGGCACGCGAACATGTGCGAGGTGCTGGACTGGACGATGCCGCACCTCCGGCCCGACCAGGCGCGCTACCTGATGGGCGTCGGCCGCCCCCTGGACCTGGTGGAGGGCGTTGCCCGGGGCGTGGACATGTTCGACTGTGTGATCCCCACCCGGCACGCCCGAAGCGGTACCTTGTACACCAACAAAGGCCGCCTCCGCCTCACCGACCAACGCTTTCGCAAGGACATGTACCCGCCGGATACGTCGTGCGACTGCTACACGTGCACGACGTTCACCCGCGCCTACCTGCACCATCTGTTCCGCGTGGGCGAGGTGCTCGCGGCGACATTGTCGACGATCCACAACCTGCGCTTCTTCTCCAGCTTCATGGAGCGGATGCGCGAGAGCATCGTAGACGGCAGCTTCGAGCAGTACCGCCGCTGGGTGCACGACCTGTATCCCGAGGATCTCACGCCCAAGCCGGTAGCCGGCGTCGTGCCAGGCACACCGAAGCCAAGCGCGAGGGTCAATCCGGGTAAAGCGGTACCACGAACACCCACCAAGCCCCGGCGCTGATCGCGAGCAGGGCGAGGGCCACCCAGGGCGCAAGGCGGATGACCCGCTCCGCGGTGAGCCACCGACTCACGCCCCCGGTCGTCGTCGCTGCGCCAGTACCGGTCGTGTCGGGCAGGGTGGAGGCCACGGGAACGAGAAGATCAACCTGCGTAACGGCGTCGTCGCCGTCAGCATGGAGCGACGCGGGCGTGGGCGGCGGCGGGCGCAACACCCGGCCATCCCGAGGCGCCGAGAGCGTGCTCAGGCTCGGGAGAAGATCTGGAGGTTCATCCGCGATCCTTGCCCGGAGCGCCGTGCACGGTGGCCCCTGAGCTTCCAACGGGTGTGGTTCGCCAAGGCTGGCGGCGATCCAGGCGAGCACCGCGGTGCGCTGCTGCTCCGCCCCCGCCTCCTCGGTCGCGACGCCGGTTCGCTCCCCCGTCAACGAGCTCTCCCCGGGCCCATCGAACAGCCCCCCGCCGCCCCCGTCCGGGCCGAACGCCACCCCCACCTCGTCGATCAGCTCGGCGACATCGATCTCAAGGTGCTGCCCGAGGCCGGGGCCGGCCGCGTCGGCGGGCTCTGACCAAACGGCCGTGCCGTCGCACATGCCGAGCCACCGCGCGTGCTTGGGGGCAGCATCCCCGTGAAGGCGCAGCACTCGCCCCTCTTGTGTACGTACAACACAGGGAAACGACGAGTCCCCCTCGCGACGCAGGAGCTCGCACGTCAGCGTCGCCACGCATCCTCCGAGAACAGGGGAATGTCGCCCTCGGGCGCCGCGGTCAGGTGAAAACCATCGAGGAAGCGCCCCCATTCGGCGGCGTGCGCATCCAGCTCCACATACGGTGCGTGCAGCACCAGCTCCACGATCTCGCCGGGCGCCCGCAGCACCACCATCGTGTACCCGGTGGTTGCCGTTCGCCAACGCCGCATCCCGGTAACCGCACACGCGCGGCGACCGTCCACCTCGATGTCCTGCTCCACGAGCACCGCGTTCTCCACCCCGACCCGACGCCCCCACGACAGCGCGCGTACGCCGGCCACGAGATCGAGTGGCAGCGCCTGAGCGCGACCCGAATCCGGCCGAACGGACACGCTCATCGACGCCGCACCCCGGCTCACCACGAAGGTATCCGCACCGAAGAAGCGGTAGTTCCTCGAGATCTCCCAGCCCTCCGGCGGCGACACCGAGAATCGCCCGACCTCGGGCGGGTGCCAGGCCGGCGAGCACGCGAGGAGCAGCCACAAGCCCATGAGAGGCCCTAGCCGCGGGCGAACTCGGCGTCGAGGAACCGACCGAATCCTTCGGCGACCCGGTCAGCGTCCAGCCCCTCCGCTGGCAGGTGCACGAACGCGGCGGGCAAGCCGGCGCGGAGCACACGGTACATCCATGAGTTGCAAACGTACTCCCCGGCGTCCGGGCTGCACCCGAGCCCGAGCGCGTTCGCCAAAGAAGCGGCGTACCGGCTCTCGATCTGCAACGGACCGCTGCCGTGTTCCGAGATGAACGACCCATCCACGTCGGCGATGGTGTGGTTCGCGCGGTTGCGCGCGGTGCTCTCCACCAAGGCGGCCACGCGCCCGGCCGCCACGCCAAATCCCAGAACAAACGCGGGACGGTGCTCCGCGGCGAGCGCCAGCGTCTGGTCGAAGCAACGCTCGTACGACACTGGCATCTCGAAGCCGCGCAATATCGTTTGTCTGACGCCTACGATTCGCCCATCGATGCTCCGCGCGAGTCGTGAGGACGGATTGTCCAAAACGTCCCGAAACGCGCCGAAACCGAGCACTAGAGCGGTCATTACGCCGAGCGTAGCACGGGCGGAGCCGGTAAAGGGGCCGATGCCCATGATCCTCCTGCTTGTTTTCGCTTGCGTCACCGCGCCCACCGCGTCGGCTGGCGAGACTGTTGCGGCATGGAACCCGACTGGTGTCGAATGGCAACGGTTCCGCGCGTTGGCCCAAGCAGATCGGGAACACATCTACGCGCGGCTAGTGGAGCTGTGCGATGGTGCCGGCCACCGACTCGCCGGCTCACCGGGCCAGAAGCGCGCGGAGGCGATCGGGGCGGCCTGGCTCAAGGCCGATGGGCTGAAGGTGACGCTCGATCCCGTGAAGGTGCCGGTGTGGGTGCGCGGTGAGGCGAGCCTCGCGGTGACCGGGCCGCGGGCCGAGCCGCTCCGGGTGCTGGCCCTCGGCGGGAGCGTGGCCACGCCTGACGCCGGGATCGAAGCGCCCATCGTCGTGATCCGCGACTTCACCGAGCTGAGCGCCGCCGTGAACGGGAAGATCGTCCTCTACAACCACCCGATGCTCCCAGGCACGCCCTCCATCGATCACTACGGCGATGCCGTGGCCTACCGCGGCGGCGGGGCCTCGAAGGCCGCGGCGTTTGGCGCCGTCGCCGTGCTCGTGCGCTCGGTCACGACGCGCTCGTTGCACACGCTCCACACCGGCGCGCTGGGGTACGACGAAGCCCAGCCGAAGATCCCGGCCGCCGCAATCACGGTGGAAGACGCGGAACGGCTCTCGCGGTTGGCGGGCGCGGGCGAGGTACGGGTGAAGCTCCGGCTCACGCCCCACACCGAGCCGGACGCGGACGCGGTGAACGTGATTGGCGAGCTTCGGGGCACCGGCCGACCCGAGGAGATCGTGGTGATCGGCGGACATCTCGACAGTTGGGACGTCGGGCAGGGCGCAGCAGACGACGGCGCAGGCATCGTCGAGAGCGTGGAGGCGCTGCGGCTCGTGGCGAAGGCCGGGGCGCCGAAGCGCACGATCCGCGTGGTGTTGTTCGCGAACGAGGAGAACGGACTCCGGGGCGGGAAGGCGTATTTCGCCGCGCACGGCAGCGAGCGACACGTGGCGGCGGTCGAGAGCGACATCGGCGGCGGTGCACCCCAGGGCTTCGGCACCACCGCGTCGGAGGCCCAGCAGGCGTGGCTGACGCCGATGCTGGCAGGAAGTGGCTTGTTCACCCGGCCCGACGGCGGCGGGGCCGACATCTCCCCGCTCACGCACGACGGCGT
This sequence comes from Deltaproteobacteria bacterium, assembly GCA_014191855.1. Lineage (GTDB taxonomy): Bacteria > Myxococcota_A > UBA796 > UBA796 > SXON01 > SXON01. Next base: position 22,226 of record BJHF01000030.1, on the reverse strand, counting down.
GCTGGCGATCGGCTTGTTGCCGGATGACAGCCACTATTTTGACGTTCACCACACCGACGCCGACACCGTGGACAAGATCGATCCGGCGGCGCTGGCGGACTCCACCGGGGCGCTCGCGGCCCTGTTGTGGCAGCTCGCGAACGCGCCGGATGCGCCGGTGAAGGCGGGGGTTCGGGGGGATTGAAAGCCGAGTAGCGGCCGCCCCCCACGATGAGAGACGGTTTCAAGGTCATTTTTCTCAGATCGGACGGGGGAATTCTCGGCTGCCCCCATCCGGCCTGCGGCCACCTTCCCCCGGCAGGAGCCGGGGGAAGGACAGCGAAGGGCGCCCCGTAGCCCGCCCCCCGAAGCCCGAAGCCCCCTCACGGCCCCTGAAACGCCCCATAGATCGCCGCCGCGTTCGCGCTCACCCGCGACGCACCGAACGGGGATGATCCCGCGTTTGTAGCCAACCATCGCCCCAACGCGGGCGTTGCGCCAAGCGCCTCCGCCCACTCGGCGGGCGCCGCCGCCAGCACGTCGGCCTGCACCGTCGTGCGCACGCGCCAAGCGCCCATCAAAACCCCGTCGCGCCAGCGCGGCCCCACCGCGACGATCTGCTCGACCGTCGGCGCACGAACGAAGCCTGCGGACGCGAGCGCCGCCTCGGAGGGCATCGCAAACGGCAGGGGCGAGGCCTCGAACGAGAAGATGTGGGGCGCCTCGTCCGCGGCGCAGAAGAGCGTCGCCCCGATCGATCCCGCCAAACGCTCGCAGGCCGGATCGCCCACCGTCGTGCGAAGCGCATCGTTCGCGATGACCGCCCAGCCGGGGCGCATCGCCAGCACCCGCGTGCTCTCCTCATCGGCGCGCACCCAGCTCGAAAGCAGGCTCCCGTCGGTCTGCGTCGTCCACACCACCCAGTCCCCAACCGCGGGCCGATCCTCCACGTACACCTTGTAGGGATCCCCGCCAGCCGACACGAAAAGCCAGTCGCGAAGGGACTCGCTGTCCGCCCGAGCCAGGAACGCGGCCCACTTCGAACGCGCCGTGGGTCGATCGCCGGCCTCGGCCGCGTCGAGCATCTCCAGCACCAGACCGATCGATGAGGGCGGCGGCTCCGTTTGTGGGCAATTGACGCCGAACGGATAGGCCATCGCGCCCTGCCCGGGGGTCGTGAGCACGAACGCGAACCGGGCGAACCCCGCGCAGTACCCGGGCAGCGCCAGCGGGCTCCGGGTTGTCGCGACCCGGGCAACGTGGGAGCCCGGCGCCCGGATCATGGTGAGCAAGCCGGCACCTGGCCCCGGCGGCGCCGCCCCGAGTCTGGCCCCCAACGCCGCCCCGAGCGGCGACGCGTCGACCAGCCGCGGCACCCCCTCCTCGTCGTACACGATGCCGCGAAGCGCCCACCATTCGCTGGTTTCTCCGCGGCCGGCGCCCGGCAGGTTCACCCCGACGATGGGGAGGGCGTCCGCCGAAGGCACTCCCACGGGCATCGCCAGGGTGTCGCCAGTCACCTCGACGCCCGCCAGCGGTCGCGGCTCGGCTCCGGCCGTGAGCAGGTAGATGCCGGGCGTGGCCTGCACCAGCGCCTCCCACGCCTGTTCGCGCATCGAGGAGCCAGGATGCTCGGCGATGAACACCCGGATCGCTTCTGGTGTGCCCTGTCGCGCGGCGTCATCGAAGGCCCAGGCCTCCTCCTGCTTGCGTGCGCGGTCCACGTAGGGGCTATCCGGATAACGGGCAATGAAGGCCTTCATCGCGGCCGAGGTGCCCTCGGACTGGGCGGTGGAGAACGCGATCTCCAACAGCCGCTCCCGCGCCGCCTTCGCATCGGGCGCGTCCGGATAGCGGCCCAGGAAGCCCTCCAGGGCCGGCAGGCTGTCGGCCTGCTTGGCCACGCAGAACGCAGCCTCAGCGCGCATGCGTTTGAGCTCCGCCTCCTCGTCGCCGAGCGCGGAGCGGGCCTCCCACTCGTCCACCTTCGCCACGATGTCGCTGCACTTTCCTGCCGCGACCAGCTTCTGGATCGCATCCACCTTCTTCGCCCAGGCGGGCGCTGAAAACAGCAGGGCCACGACTGCGGCCACGACCCTGGGAGCGAGGAGCTTCACGAGGGGGCGCCGTTAACCTGCTTCGCTGCGTCAGCTTCCCTGCGCGAGCGCCTGGGCGTGGGCGTCGAAGGCATCCATCAAGTCGGGGAGGGTTCGCGACGCGCCGAACTTCATGATCGGCACCGGCACCTTGCCCGCCACCGTCCACCACTGGTAGCCCACCAAGCTCCCGGTTCCCTCGGGCGTAACGCTCCACCAACCCGCGCTGGTGGTCTCCCAGTCGGCGTCGTTCGCGAGGCGGGCAAGCTGGGCTTCGTACGGCGCCGGGTCGACCATCTTCCAGCAGGTGACGTAGGTGCCCGCGCGCTCGTAGTCTCGTACGTGGGCAACGAGCTGCCGCCGCACTTGGACAGCGCCGAAGATCAAGCCGACGTTGATCCTCAGGTACATGTGGGAAGCGTCCAGCTTCTCCACCAGATCGTAGCCGAAGCGATCCGGCACCCAGTCGTCCTGATGTTCCGGTGTTCCCAGCACACGTTTCCACACCTCTACCGGGTAGGCGCTGTGCATCGAGAAGCGCACGCCGAGGACCTCCCGACCGTCGAGCACGCCGTCTCCCGTGATGACGCCCTTGCCGTCGGCCGGCGCGGCAGGGACCGGCAGCAGGCTGAACACGGGCTCATCGCAGGCGAACGCGAAGGTGGCGACAATCAACAACATGGACCGCCTCCACAATAGCGTGGAGCAGGGAGCTTCGTCGATCCTTCCCAGGTACGAACCGTAGCCGCCCTCTCCGCCTACGAAGCTATGCGCGGCTTGCGCTCCGCCAACACCACGACGAGCACGGCGCGCACACCCGCTTCGTCGAGCCCCCGGAACACATCGAGCAGCTCGGCCTGCCAGGACTGGAGCCCGTGCCTCGCAAATTCCCAGGCGGTAGGCGGGCAGTTCAACTCCCCGCGCACGAGCGCGCGAAACAGCGCCGTGAGCTGCTCCGTCGGCACCCCGACAAGTCCCTGACCCAGCGCCGCCGACACCGTTAGGCCACCGTGACCCCGCCGCAGCGGTACACATCCTGGATGGAGTGCAGGAGCTCAACGCCCTGCTCACGCGGCTTCTGGAAGGCTTTGCGGCCGGAGATCAGGCCCATGCCGCCGCCGCGCTTGTTGATCACCGCCGTGCGCACCGCCTCCGCCAGATCGCTCTCCCCGCTGGAGGCCCCGCCGGAGTTGATGAGCCCGATCCTCCCCATGTAGCCGTTGGCCACCTGGTAGCGAACCAGGTCGATCGGGCTTTCGGTGCAGAGCTCCGTGTAGATGCGCTTGTCGGTTTTCCCGTAGCTCGACCCCGCGAAGTTCAGGGCGTTGTAGCCGCCGTTGTTCTCCGGCAGCTTCTGCTTCACGATGTCGGCCTGGATGGTGGCGCCGAGGTGGTTGGCCTGCCCCGTGAGGTCGGCCGCGGCATGGTAGTCCACACCGTCCTTCTTGAAGGAATTGTTCCGGAGATAGCACCACAACACTGTCGCCATGCCTAGCTCGTGCGCCATCGCGAAGGCCGTGCTCACCTCCACGATCTGCCGCGCGGATTCTGGGCTCCCGAAGTAGATCGTCGCGCCCACCGCCGCAGCGCCCATGTCCGCGGCCTGCTTCATGCTGCCGAAGAGCACCTGATCGAACTTGTTCGGGTAGGTGAGCAGCTCGTTGTGGTTCACCTTCACGATGAACGGGATGCGATGGGCGTAGCGCCGGGCGCACATCCCCAGCACACCGTAGGTGCTCGCCACCGCATTGCAGCCGCCCTCCATCGCCAGCTCGACGATGTTCTTCGGATCGAAGTAATCCGGGTTCTTCGCGAAGCTCGCGCCGGCGCTGTGCTCGATGCCCTGGTCCACTGGGAGGATGGACACGTACCCGGTGCCGCCCAGCCGACCCCCGTCGTAAATGCGCTGCAGGCTGCCGATCACCCGCGGCGACCGATCACTGTCCATCCACACGCGCTCCGCGAAGTCGGGCCCGGGAAGCGCGATCCGCGCCTTGGGGATGCCGGTGCAGGTGTGGGTGAGCAGCGACTCTGCGTCGTTTCCGAGCAGCTCCGTGATGCGACGAAGATCCACGTTGGCTCCAGGAGGGGCGCCCGATCTATCGCGCCGCAGCGCGGCTGGCCCGAGCCGCCCGTTCACTACCGCCGCAACACCTTGCGCAAAAGCGTTCGCATGAAGTCGTGATCATCGAAAAATGCCAACTGAACGTCGTCTTGTTGGCGACTCATGATCTCGACATGATGCACGTCATCGTGCACGATGCCGTCGACCACCACGCGGGCTGGGCGCCGCGCGGCGTCCAACACCTCGATCCGGATTCGGGAGGCCTCTGGCAGCACGATCGGGGCGAATTTCGGGGCGTGCGGGCAAATGGCGGTGAGGTGGATGCTTCGAACCAGCGGGTGGCTCGCCGCGCCGCCCGCGGAGAAGCTGTAGGCCGTGCTCCCGAGCGGCGTGGCGGCAATGATCCCGTCGCAAACCAGGCGTTCGGCGAGCGCATGCCCGTCCACCCACACGCGCAGGTGGCACGTCGTGCCCGTTTGCCGCTCCACGTACACGTCGTTCACCGCGAGGCCGGTTCGGGGCCCGCCGGCCGACACCGCCGACATCGTGAGCCGCAAGAACCCGTGCGTGCTCCAGGCCTTCGCCGCGAGCCGGCCCCGCAGGTACTCCACCGCGTTCTCCGCCGGGAGATCGTTCATCAAGAAGCCGAGGTGCCCAAAGTTGAGCCCCAGCCAGCGGAGCGCTGCCCCATGATCGTGGATCGCCTGGAGCATGGTGCCATCCCCGCCGAGGACGAGGCACAGGTCGTCCGGGAGGGCGGGGAGCGGGCCCGCAGCGTCCAACGCCTTCGCGAAGGCGCCCGCGGCGGGGTTCTTGCTCACAACGCGGTGCACGATCGCGGGATAACCCGCCGCGATGCGGTTCTGGCGGGCCCACGGCCTCGGCAACGACTACCTCGTGTTCGAAGGCGGCTCGCGGCTCAACCCCGCGCTCGTGCGCGCCGTGTGTGATCGCCACCGCGGCGTCGGGAGCGATGGCGTGCTGGAGCCGGTGCACCCGCACGCGGGCGCCGACTTCGGGCTGCGCATTCACAATCCCGACGGGAGCGAGGCCGAGAAGAGCGGGAACGGACTTCGGATCTTCGCGCATTGGCAGGTGCACCAGCGGGGGGCTCCGCGCCGGTTCACGGTATGGACGCCGGGCGGCGTGGTGCGGTGTGCGGTAGAGGGCGACACGGTGCGGGTGGGCATGGGCCCGGCGCGGATGTGGGGGCCGGAGCGGCGGTGTGGTCACGACGCCTGGCGGGTGGACGTGGGCAATCCGCACGCCGTGATCTTCTCGCAGCCCGAGGAGTGGCGCGCGGTGGGCGCCGCGGTGGAGGCGAGCGTGGAGGGGCGGACAAACGTGCAGTTTGTCGAGGTTCGTGATGGCGTCGCGCACGCCCGAATCTGGGAGCGTGGCGCGGGGGAGACGCTTTCGAGCGGGTCGAGCGCGTGCGCCGTGGCGAGCGTCTGCGTGGCGCGAGGGCTCTTGCCCTCACCCGTGACCGTGCGGATGGAAGGCGGTGATCTCACCGTGTCGATCGAGGACGAGCTGGTGCTCGTAGGGCCGGTAGAGGCGGTGGGCCGCATCGACGTGCACCCGGCCTGGTGGGCCGCGCATGGCGGTCTACCGTAAGTTTTTCGCGGGAAGGAAGCCGACGGTACCTTCCGTGTTAGACGCCGGCTCCCGGGAGGCCAGATGAAGTGGGTCATCGGCGTCGTCGCCATTCTTGTCGTCCTTTGCGGCGGTCTTTGTGCCGCTGGTGGACTGTTCTGGTACGTGGAATCCTCGAACTCCGAGGTGCCGCTGCCGGATGAGGTGATCCCCACCGAGGCCGTGCCGCCGGCCGAGATCGTCGCGCCGCCGCCCGCGGAAGTCGCACCGCCGCCCGAAGTGCCTGCGCCCGTGCCGCCGCCCGAGGTTCCGGTCGCCCCTGTGCCGGCCCCGACGCCCGCGCCCACCCCGACGCCCGCGCCCACCCCGGCCCCGACGCCGGCCAAGACGACCACGACGACGACGAAGACGACCACCACGCCCCCCGCCACGCCGCCGAAGACCACGACCACGACGACCACCACCAAGCCGCCGCCCGCGACCACAACCACGACAACCACCACGTCCTCCACCACCAAGTCGGGCACCGGCGCGAAGCCGCCCCCGGTTGAAGACGACGAAGGCGGAGACGCGGCCGCGCCGGTGGATACCACCGTCGCCGTGGGCTTCGTGCTCCCCAGCGGCAACAAGTGGGACGATTTGAAGGTCGGTGTCGACGGAAAGAAGCTCGGCAAGCGCCCCCTTCGCACCCGTGTCACCCCCGGCCTGCACACGTTCACCTTCGAGACCGACGGACTGGATCTTTCGTGCCCGATCGAGGTCGGCAGCAGCGGCCGCACGATCATCCTCGATCAGAAGAAGAAGTCCTGCCCCTCGAAGTCGCCGTGATCGCCGATCGGCAGGGTCAGGTGCGCGTACGGGCTGGCTTCGCCGGCACGATCGAGTACCGCGTCGCCGTGGGCGATCCGGTGTACCCCGGTCGGGCGCTGGTCATCGTCGAGAGCGACACCGAAGTAGAGACGTTCTCGGCCCGCAACCCCGGAATCGTTCGCGAGCTCAACGCCGCGGATGGCGCGGACGTTGAGAAGGGCGCGTTGCTGCTGATCGTGGACGAAACCCCGGTTTCCTGAGCGCGGCACCTCTTGTTGGGCCGGCCTACTCGTAAACGATGCCGAACACGCCTAGACACATCTCGTCGAGCGTCGTTTCGCCCATGTACACGTCGGCGGGCTCGGCCAGGCCGGCATCGCTGAGCGCGCGGGCCACGCCGGGGTTTGCAAGGGTGTTGTCGTAGGTGCAGCGCATCCGGATGGTGTCGCCGGTGCGAACCTGCGGCACCGTCTCCAGCGGGGTGTCGTAGTCGTAGCCGCGCTGCCAGTCGAAGTCCCAAGCCGGCGTTTGAACCAGACACTCGGACTCGGTCTCGTCGCCTTCGGGCTTCTTGTGATCCACCCAGATTGCCATATCGGTGCCGACGTAGTGCATGTGGGTGCCCGCCATGAACACCTGGTACTTCACCTGGGCGTCACGGATCTTGAACTCCATCGTCTCGGTGTGCCCGGTCGCGCCAGCGGGGATGCGGAACTCAACACCCGCGTCGTCATTCGGGCCGGGGAGCAGGCCATCGCCCTCGCTGTTCGCGTTCCCCACCAGCGCCAACACTGCAGGGTGCTCGGGCTTGGTGTCCTGCCACCGGATGTCCACCCCGGTGACATCGACGTCGGCGACTTCACCGAGCGGATGGTAGTGGATCTGCATCACGATCATGCTGCCCGCGGCCACGGTGATGCCGACGCCTTCCGGCGTTTCGTTCGGCACCGCGCCCGGCGCCCAGGCCCCGATCAGATCGCCCCCGAGGCCCTCGTTCGCCGGGCAGTTGTAGTACCCGTCCGCGTTCGCGAGGGCGGCGGCCGATCCAGAACGATCGGCAAAGATCAATGCATGATGGACGACCGCGCGGTTGCCGGCAACCACCTGAACGCCGGTGATCCACGCCTCCTGCGCGAGCTCCGGATCCATCACGAAGCAGGTGTACTGGTCCTGGTTTCCGCTCGCGGCGAAGCCGACGCGCGGCTCGAGGTGCTGGTTGGCGCCCTCCAGGGTCAACGACACCGTGGGCGGGATCTCCGCGGCGGTTTCGGGATCCCCTTCGGGCGCCCCGGCCTCGGCCCACGCCCGCAAAAGCGCCTTCTCCTCCTCGCTGAACGTGAGATCGTTTTTCCAACCATAGCGGGGCGTACACTCGTCGGTGGCCCGGGCACCCCAGGGCGGCATGCGGTCTGCATCCACGGCCGCGGACATCGCTGAGGCCATCGGCGCCGCCGAAGCGAAGTCTGTCAGGGAGAACGGGCCGATCTCGCCGGGCGCGTGGCAGCCCGCGCAGCGCTCCTCCACGAGCGGGGCGATGTCCTGGTTCCACGTCGGCGTGCCTTCGGGAACGGCGGCGGAGTCGTCAAGAACAGGCGTCGGGCAGGCGAGCGCCAGGAGCAGGAGCATGGGGGTCTGATGGGTGCGCCAATGTAGACCCGGCGGGGCCGATCCGACGAAAACAATTTCGACGAGCCGCACACCACGGGTCGAAGGCCGGCCAACCGACTTGACCGTTCCCCCGCAACCGGCGATGGTACGGCCGCCAAGGAGACAACATGCGTTTCTTCCTCCTCCCCCTGCTCGCCGCCTGCGAATCCACCACTACCGTTGCCAACGACACGGCCGGCGGCGGCGGTGACTCCGACACGGACGAGAACATCGGGGACACTGAGGAGACCGGCGACACCGGTGACTCCGCCGATACCGCGGATACGGAAGATACCGCTGCCGACGAGCCGAACCTCGCCTGGGACGTGACGGGTGACATCGAAGACCTGTCGTTCTCCCTCGTTTCGCTCGACGTCACCCACGACTTCGCGATGGCGGACATCCTCGTGGAAGCGGAGGCTTCCGAGCGGATCGAAGTGTATGCGCCTCCGCCGGACGACCAACTCGTGCAGGTCGACGGCGTTCCCGGCATGTACTACGCCTTCTTCATCGGAGGCCTGCACGAAGACGATGGCGACGGCAGGTGGGACCCCGACGAGACCTGGCTCGGCGCGGCCTCCCAGATGTCGGTGTACATCGACGGCATCGTGCCGCCCGAGGTGGTGGATCTCGGCCTGCACCTCGGCTGGAACGCGCTGATCCTCGGCGGAGAAAGTGACATCGTCGTCGGCGACCCCATGGCGCAGCCGCTCAGCATCGCGTTCACCGACACGCTCACTGTGGGCGGCACGTTCGACGACACGGTGGCCGAAACGGACTGGGTCACGACGGTTTCGTTCGCGCTCTTCTCCGGAATCGACGCCCCGGCCCTCGACGACACCGACCTGGAAGGCGGCTCCTGGACGCTCACCCTCGACGGCGAGCCCCCCGCCAGCCACTTCGTGGACGTGGACGCGAACGGGAGCCTGGAAGCCCCGGAGCTGTTCCTCGCCTACACCGAGAACGGCGAGGGCTGGTTCGACCCGAACGTGGACACGCCGCTCGGCTTCGCGTGCGTGGACGGGCTCCCGCTCGTGGGCTGGTGGATCGCCCCGAGCACGAACATCACGGACATCCTGTTCATGGGGCAGTCGACGGTTTCGCTGGGCTGGAACGCGCTGGCGATTGCCGGGGACGAGCCGGTGTTCCTCACGGAGGAGGAGGCGAATTCGGCCGTGTTGTCCACAGGGTGCGTGATCGACTGAGGCGCTAGCTCGCGAACTGGTGCTCCACCAGCCGGCGATACGCCCCGTTCGCGGCCACCAGCTCGTCGTGCGTGCCCGACTCGGCCACCCGCCCGTGCTGAATCACGACCACCTTGTCGGCGGTCTTCACCGTGGACAAGCGGTGGGCGATCACCAGCGTCGTGCGCCCCCGCATGAGCCGATCGAGGGCCTCCTGAACGAGGTGCTCGCTCTCCGCATCGAGCGCCGACGTGGCCTCATCGAGCACGAGCACCCGCGGATCCTTGAGGATCGCCCGTGCGATCGCGATGCGCTGCTTCTGACCGCCGGAGAGCCGCACGCCCCGCTCGCCAACCACGGTTTCGTACTTCTCAGGGAAGCCGCCCACAAAGTCGTGCGCGTTCGCGGCGCGTGCCGCAGCCTCCACCTCCGCGTCGGAAGCACCCGGCCGTCCATAGCGGATGTTCTCCGCGATGGTGGTCGCGAACAGCACGGGCTCCTGGCTCACGATGCCGATCTGCTCGCGCAGCCAGCTCGTGTCGAGCTCCCGGATGTCGTGCCCATCGAAGGTCACCCGGCCCGAAACCGGGTCGTAGAGCCGCAACAACAGCGACGCGACCGTGCTTTTCCCGCCGCCGGACTGCCCCACCAGCGCGAGCACCTTTCCCGGCTCCAGGGCGAGATCCACGCCCCCGAGCACCGTTACCTCCGGGCGCGTGGGGTAGGCGAAGTGCAGGCCCTGCAACGCCATCGCGCCCACCGGCGCGGGCAGCCGCAAGCCGGCGGTGTTCACGACGCCGGGTTGCCGGTCCAGCAGCTCAAACACCCGCTCGGAAGCCCCGATCGCCTTGTTGAAGTCGCTGTAGAGGGTGCTCAGCCCGCCGAGCGCGGCCGTGAGCATGAAGATGTACAGGAGGTAGGCGGTGAGATCGTCGATCGTCATCTCGCCGCGGATGGTGATGGTGCCCCCGTACCAGAGGATACCCGCCACCGCCCCGGTGACCACAAAGCCGCCAAAACCCTGGAACATCCCGTAGGCCGCCGCCGTGCGCCGCCCCATGTCGAACGCGGTATCCACCTCCTTGCGGTACCGCCCCACCTCCGCGTCCTCCCGCGCGAACGCCCGCACCGTGCGCACGTTGCCGAGCGACTCCTCGGCAACGGTCGTGGCGGCGGCGAGTGCGTCCTGCGTGCGCTTCGACAGGCTCCGGGCCGTGCGCCCGAACATCACCGCCGTGGCCGCGATCACCGGAGTGACCCCGATCATGATCAAGCTCAGCCGCCAATGCATGAGGAACAACATGATGATGCAGCCGATGGCCTGCACCGTGAACCGGATCGCCATCGATACGTTCACCGTCACGCTGTTCTGGATCACCGCCGTGTCGCTGGAGAGGCGGTTCACCAGCTCCCCGGTACGTTGGGAGTCGAAGAAGCCCACCTCCTGGCGGATGATCGCGGAGAACAGGTCCCGGCGCAGGCGCGCCACCACACGCTCCCCGGCCAGCGTGTAGAAATACGCTCGGGCAAAACCCGAGATCGCGACGGCAGCCGCCACGACGACCAGGTACACCGTGAGCTCGTCCAGCCGCGCCTGCCCATCGGGCTTCACGACCGCGCCGAGCAGCCCGCCGACGCCCTTCGGCACCGCAAGGGTGACGGCGCTGCCGATCAAGAGCGCAATCGTGCCGCCGATCAGGATGGGGGCCTCGGGGAGCGCCAGCGAAAACAGCCGCTTCCAGTTTGACAGCGTCGGAGCCTGAGCCATGGATGCCCGTCGGGGCGGCAAAGGTGCCCCCCGATGGGGACGGCGTCAAGGCGGAGCCGCCGGGCGCGCTCGGACGGAGTCGCGATGCTCCGCAACCAACGCCCGAAACAGGCGAACGGGAATCGAGCATCGCCCGAATTGTGTGGTCCGTGTAAGGGGCGGCAGTCGGCGCCGTTCCTGCCGCACCTCAGGAGCTGACCATGATTTCTCTCTTCGCCGCGTTCTCCCTACACTCTCAAGTCGATACCGCCGTTCGCGCCACCCTCTCCGACGGGCAAATCCTGATGGGCGAGGTGCGCACGAAGGTGCTGCGCCTGGCCACCGGCTCGGGCATCCTGGAGGTGCCGCTGGCCGATGTCGGCGAGGTGGTGCCCGCCAAACGCGGACTGCTCGCCACCGAAGCCCGGGAAGTGGACGTGTGGCTCAAGAACGGCAGCGAGCTTCGCGGCACCTGGTCGGAGCCGGAGCTCGCCATGGCGATCGCCGTAGGTGGCGCAAACATCGGTGTGAACCTGCCGATGAACGAGCTGACGCGCTTTCAGCTCCAAGGCGCGGCCCGGTGGCCGTCGGGACCCGTGTACCGCATGCGCACCACCTGGGGCGACGACTTCCTTGTGGACCCGGCGAAGACCCGTGTGCAGCTCGAAAACCAGCTTGGCAGCTTCGCCCCGCTGCTCACCGAGTGCCGCTCCGTGGCGCCGATCAATGACCCCGAGGGCGACTGGCGGATCGAGCTGGAGACGGGGACCGTGCTCGTGGGCCACCTCAAGGAGGACCGCGTGACGCTCGCTCTGCCGATGGGCCCCAAAGAAGTGACGGTGCCCCTCAAGAACTTCGTTTCGCTGCGCCTCGAGAGCTGGTCGCCCGTGCCCATGGCGCCCCCTCCGATGCCCGTGGACCGGTACGACGACCGGGTGAGCGGCAGGGCCTACGGGGGCGAAACCGCGGCGTACGGGCAGCCGGAGTACGTGCAGACCGAGAGCGCCGCCGCCCCGACCAGCGCACCGAAGCGCGAATCCTCCAGGAAGATCGCCGGTGGGCGGGCCGCGCCGAGCAGCGCCAAACCCCAAGACGCGGGGTGGTTTGACAGCGCCCCGCTCGACTCCGCAAAGGACGCTCAGGACCCGGGCGCGGAGTAGGTTAACCCGGAAGTCGATGGCCCCCCGCGACCCCTCCGACCCCCACGACCAGACCGTGCCCGCCCCAGCCGCCCCCGCCGAAGCGACGGTGAGCGGCCCCGACGTAGAAGAACATGAGCCCGATCCTGCCACGGCGACGGATCGGTCCGTGTTCCCGGGGTACGACGATGCCGGCGAGGTGGGGCGCGGCGGGATGGCCGAGGTGCACCGCGTTCACGACCGCGGGCTCGACCGGGATGTGGCCGCGAAGGTGCTGTCTGGGCGCCTTGCGCACCAGGATTCGCTGGCGCAGGCGCTGGTCAAGGAAGCGCAGATCACGGCCCAGCTTGAGCACCCGTTCATCATCCCCGTGCATGCTCGTGGCGAAAACAAGCTCGGTACGCCGTTCTTCACCATGAAGTTGGTGGATGGGCTCACGCTCTCGCGATGGATGGAGACCAATGCTCCCCCCGGCAGCGAGAACCGTGCGCCGCAGGGGCATCGCCTCGCCGATGCGCTCGAGGTGTTCCTGAAGGTGTGCGAAGCGGTGGCCTTCGCCCACGAATCCGGCGTGCTCCACCGGGACATCAAGCCGGGGAACATCATGGTCGGCCGGTTCGGTCAGGTGTACCTGATGGACTGGGGGCTCGCCATCCGCATGGCCGAGCAGAAGGATTCCGTGGTGATGGGCACGCCGGCGTTCATGTCGCCCGAGCAGGCCCGCGGCGAGAAACTCGATGGCCGAAGCGACCAGTTCTCGTTGGGCGCCGTGCTCTACTACGTGCTCTCGCGGCGCGCGCCGTACGTCAAGTCGACCCTCGGCGAGCTGATGGCGCTGGTTCGGGCGGGTGCCTGCGTGGACCTGGGCACCGTGCCGTTGGTTCCCCCGCCGCCCGTGGATCTCGTCAGCATCGTTCGCCGGGCCATGCACCCCAACGCGGAGTGCCGCTTCCCCGACGTTTCTGCGCTCGCGGAGGCGGTGCGCGGCTTTCTGCGGGCCGGCCAACACCTGCCGGAGATCGTGTTTTCGCAGGGAGATCGGGTCATGACGGAGGGCGAGCCCGGCGTTACCGCGTTCATCGTCGTGGAGGGGCGCGCTGAGGCGCATCAGATGATCCACGGCGTTCGCCGCGTTGTACGCCACCTTGGCCCGGGAGATGTGTTCGGAGAGCTGGCGGTGCTCACGGGGGCGCGGCGCTCCGCGTCGATCGACGCGGTCACCGAGCTGCGTGTGCAGGTCGTGAGCCGAGAGATGTTGGAGAGCGGGCTGGGGATGCAGTCCTGGGTGGGGGTGTTCGTGCGCACGCTGGCCACGCGCTTCGCCGAGCTGGAATCGAAGGTTCGCCGATAATTCGGGGCGGACGCCGCTCGGTTGCCGGATTAGCGTCGCCTTGGAGGCGCAGATGCGTTTGATCGGACTGCTTGGCTTGCTGGGGCTCACGGGCTGCCCGGCCTCGGTAACGGCGGAAGGGATGGACGATGGCTTCGGCATGGCCTTCGGCGCGGCGTGGATTCACCTCGACGCGGGAAAGGAGGAGTCTGACTCGATCGTGATCGCCAATTACGGGGACGTGTGCGCGAAAACAGAGGCGTACTACGATGCGTACGCCGACTTTGAAGACGCCGCGGAAGATGTGCTATCCAAAGACTACTGCGAGAACATAGAAGAACCATTCCTCACGTGGGTCGATGCCTCTGCGGCGATGCTCTACGACGGCGCGAAGTTCGTTTCCCTCAGCTTCTCGGGCGATCTCAACGACAAGGAGTACGACTTCGATGACGATGCGTACGGCTCCGTATCCGAGGTGACTGACGCCCCCTGGGAGGACATGGCAGACGACTTCGATCCCGACGGCGACATCACCGACGGCTGCGGAACGGGCACCATCGACACCGACTTTGGGGACACCTGGTCGCTCACCGACGGCAGTGTGGAGATCACCGCGCTTGCGGATGAAGCCTCGGCCAGCGGCACGGTGGACGCGCGGATGCAGGAGACGGGGAAGGGCGGCGACAAGTCCGACTTCACCGCCTCGTTCGGCGCGGCGTGGTGCGAGATCAAGCTGTAGCGAGGGCGGCCACGGGGGGCCGCCCCTACGGGGTGAGGTAGGCGGCCACGCCGATCGCAGCAGCGGTGAGCGCCCACTCGGGCTCGAAGTAGCCGTACAGCACGTAGGTGAGCGCCTTGAACGCAACGATCCCCACCGCGAGGCCGGGGCGGGCGGGGGCCCAGAGGAAGCCGGCGGCGGCGAATTCCACGCCGAGGCCGGCGGCGCCGATCGCCGCGCAGGCGGCGCGATTCGTCGCGAGGCGCAGGCGTAGCGCTCCGAAACGACCGAAGCCCCGTTCAGCCAGCAACAACGACATGTTCTCCGCGCGCCCCCAGCCCCAGCCGGTCTCGCGCACCTTCGCGATCCCGGCGAGCACATAGCAGGCGGCAAACACGCCGGCGGCCGCATCCCAGGCGTGCGCAGGGTTGAGGGCGCCCGCCACCAGCCACGCGAGCAGCGCCGCCGAAGCCGGCGCGTACTTTCCGAGCCGCGCGACCATGCCGCCCGGGTAGGTGGCTACTTCCCAGCGGCGAAGGCCATAGATCGCCGTAAGCGCGGCGACGGCTCCGGTCTGCGGCGCCAGTCCTGCCGCGAAGCCGAACACACCGCCCAACGCCACCAGCAACGTGCCCCATTGGGCCGCCGAGGGTCGCGCGCGCGGGTCGCGTCCGACCAGCGATAGCGGATCGAGGTACAGCGGGGATCGATGATAGAGTAGGTGAAACCAGGTGTTCGCGAGCCCGGCATACAACGCCACGCCGAGGACCGCCTCCCCCGAAAGCCAGGACGGCATCATCGTGAGCGCCAGGATGCGCGCCCCGAAGCGAGCACAACGCAGCGCTCGTGAAGGACAAAATTCTCGACGCGGAGGATCCGGAAGCCGACCTCCACGTCCACCGCGTCAGGACGCGCCTCGGTGGCGAGGTTCGCCTCGATCCACCTCCGGGTTTCCCACACCACCCACTCCTGCGAGCACGGGTACCCTTTGGGCGTGACCAGCGCGGCGTCGAGCCCCGCGAAGGCCTCCAGCGCACCGATGGACACCAGCTCCTCGCCGACCCGCACGTACAGCACGGCGCCCTCCACCCGATCGCGCAGCTTGGCGTACATCGAGTAGGTGGCGAAAGGGTACCGGTCCGGAAAACGGAGCGCGATCGCGGCGTACACCAAGCCCGCGCCCAGCGCCCACAACACCCCGGTCATCGCTTCGGCCGAGGGCTCAAGGACGGTCGAGCTTCTCGTAGGCCGCCTTGTAGAAGTAGTAGCTCGACCCATCGTCGCAGCGCACCTGTCCGCCCTGCCAGCCGCCTTCTTTGTAGGAGGAGGGCTCGTCGGTGGTGCAACGCTTCCCGATGATGCTGCCCCGGTCGCTGTAGTAGGCGTCGTCGCTCGCGATGTCGAGCACCTTCACCCGGATGCCCTTGCGCACCTGGTGCATCACCCGGTCGCCCGCGATGGCGGCCGCGCCGCCGCCGCCCACCGCGCCGCCGCCGCCGACCGCCCCAAGCCCCTGCACGACGTAGGCCGCCTTGTAGAAGTAGTAGCTCGATCCATCCGCGCAGCTCACCTGCCCGCCGTGCCAGCTCCCGTCCTTGAACGAGCTGTCCTCCGAGAGGGTGCACAGCTTGCCGATGATCGCGGCGCGGTCGCTGTAGTAGGCGTCGTCGCTCGCGATGTCGACCACCTTTACCCGGCTGCCGTTCGGCACCGAGTAGGTTGCCCGACCGTCGGCCACGACCGGCGCCGCGCCGCCGCCGACCGTGACCAGCTCATACGCCGCCTTGTAGAAGTAGTAGTTCGACCCATCCGTGCAGTTCACGCTGCCGCCGTGCCACTCGCCATCCTTGAAGGAGCTGGCTCCATCCAGCGTGCAGGTCTTCCCCATGATCGTGCTGCGATCGGAGAAGTACGCGTCGTCGCTCGCGACGTCGAGGATCTTGACCACGCTGCCGGTCGGCAGCTCGTGGGTAACGCGCAACCCCGGGATCGCCGGCACCACCGTGCCGCCGGCAACCACGGGGGCGGGGCCGAGATCGGCATACGCGGCCTTGTAGAAGTAGTACGTGTCCGTCGTGCTGTTGCAGTGCACCGAGCCGCCGTGCCAACCGCCATCCTTGTAGCTGGAGGCTTCGTCGGTGGTGCACGTCTTCCCGATGATGTCGCCTTTCGAGGAGTAGTAGGCATCCTCCGGGTCGATATCCAGGACGCGCACGCTCTCGTTGGCGGGCACCGCGAACATCACGCGCCCATCGCTCGCGCCGGAGGGAACGTTCACGCCCGCATCCTTGAGCGCCTGCTCAATGTCGGAGCCGCAGCAGCAGCACGAGGCCGCGGCGAGAACGATGGTGGCGACGGGGAGGAGGAGCTTCACAGGAGCACTCGGGGAAGGTGTAGCGGGCTTATCCACCTTCGTGACATTTCGCGACCCGTGCTACGCTGCACGTTCCCATGCTCTGGCTCGCGGCCTGCGCCGTCTCCGAACCTGCGCCCCCGCCCGACTTCGATGAGGCGGTGCACCTCGCCTTTCGCAACTTCGAAACGGCGACGGACGCGGAGCTCGCGCAGTACGTGCTCGCGATGGAGGCGGAGATCGATGAAGCGCTGGATCTCGCCGCCGTAGACCTCTCGCTCCGCTCCTTCACGCCCACCCCCCTCAACCCTGAGGATGTCGCGGGCGTCGACGTTCCCGACCGCGACCCGAGCCTCGCGCTCACCAGCGCGCTGGTGCGGCAGAGCGCCTTTCCTCGCGCCGATCACCTACCCCTCCCGCTGATCGTGGATCAAACGCCGCTCGAGCCGCAGTGCCCCGACCACTACATCCGCTCGTTCGTAGAGGGGGAAGGCTGCTGGCCCGACTGCGTGCTGCGGACCAGCAACGATCTCACCAAGGCCAACCTGCTCTTTGAGGCCTCCTACGTGCTCCCGAAGGAGTATCGCCCCTTCGATGTGGGGGATGGCCGCACCGCCACCTTCGCCCGCACCTGGACCACCGACCGCGTGGTGGCGGAAGAAGAGGCCGCGGTGATCGAGCAGAGCGAATCCATCGAATTCTGGTTGGACCGCCCGGATGGCAGCGGTGCGCTCCGGATGATGGCGGTGTTCTCCGAAACGACCTTCGCCGAGCTGGAGGCCGACGACGCGACGGTCGAGGCCACGCTGCGGCTCGGCACCGACCAGATCTTCGCGCGGCAGGATGAGTGGTTGTTTGGGAACTGAGGCCCCCGGTGCGTCCGGGGAATGACGCTTGACGAAGCGCGCATCGAACGTATATGTGCACATATACGTGGAGATAGCATGTCTCAGGTGACCATCTACATGGACGACGACACCGAGCACCGGGTTCGCGGCGCGGCGGCCGCCGCTGGTGTGTCGGTCAGCCGATGGATCGCAGACCTCGTGCGGGCGCGAACGGCGGCAACCTGGCCGGCCGACGTGGTGCAGCTCGCCGGCGCTTGGGGTGCCTCCGAGGACGATCCGCGGGCGGGACTCCACACCGGCGACGACCTGCCGCGAGAGCCGCTTTGATGTACGACCTCGACACCAATATGGTTGCTTACTTCTTCAAGGGAATGGGCGGGGTCAGTGAACGCCTGCTGGCCACGCCACCGGCCGCGATCGCGGTGTCCGCGATCGTGGCCTACGAGCTGGCAGTGGGCGTCGCGAAATCACCAGAGGCAACCCGCCGAAGCGAACAACTCCAGCGCTTCCTTTCGGTGGTTACCGTCGTTCCCTTTGGCCCGGCCGAAGGTCAGGCCGCGGCGATCGTGCGCGCAGACCTCGAGGGTCGCGGCCTTCCCATCGGACCGCTCCACGTCCTCATCGCCGGCTCCGCTCTGGCCCGGGGGGCAACCCTCGTTACCCGCAACACCCACGAGTTCATGCGAGTGCCAGGGCTCCGCGTGGAGGACTGGTTCCAGCCTGGGAGCTGAGAATAGGCAGCTCCTGGGGCCGATTCTCACACGTCGATCACGATCTTCCCCACCGTGCGCCCGCTCTGGCTGCGTGCCCAGGCGGCCGGCAGCTCCGCGAGCGGGAAGCGGCTGTCGATCACGACGCGGAGCTTGCCCTGGTCCACGAGCCCATCGAGCACGGCCAGATCCGCGGCGGTGGACTTCAGCATCACCGGCTTCACCGAGCGCCCGGAAAACACGTGCAAAATCGGCCACAAGAAAATCGCCGGCCCGGGCATGCACGAGGCGTAGCGACCCTTCGGGGTGAGGAGCGAAACCAGGAGCCCCAGATCGCCCCCGACACAATCATAGATAAAATCGAACGGCGCCTGGTTCGTGTAGGCATCGGCGCGGGTGTAATCGACCACCTCGTGCGCCCCGAGCCCCAACACAAGCTCCGCGTTCTTGCCACTGCACACGCCGACCACGTGCGCGCCCATCGAGCGGGCGAGCTGGACTGCAAAATGCCCGACGCCCCCGGAGGCGCCGACGATCAACACCCGCCCCGACGCCCCGGTCATCGGCAGCCCCAGGACATCACGGAGCCCTTGGAGCGCGGTCATTCCCGCCAACGGCAGGGCGGCGGCCTCCCCGAAGTCCATCCCCGCCGGCATCGGCCGAACGCCATCCAGCCCGCACACCGCAAGCTCGGCGTTGGCGCCGGCGGTGGTGCCGTTCAGCCGGGTGTGCACGGGGTCGCCCACGGCGAAGCCCGTGGCTCCTGGGCCGACCTCCACCACCTCGCCGGCCAGATCATAGCCCGGCACAAACGGAAACTTCGCCGCCATGAACAGCTTGATCTTGCCGGTGGCCTGCTTCCAGTCCACGGGGTTCACGCTGGTCGCGCGCACCTTCACGAGTACAGAGGCGGGCGCCGCAACCGGCGCGGGCCGCTCAGCGATATGGGGCGTATCGGCGTAACTGTCGAGGACGATGGCACGCATCGGGGGTCCGTGGGTTGTGCGCGGCTAACCGGTTACGGCTTGGGAACGTGCCTTCCCGCCGCTGGTTCTGGGTTCCGCTCGCGGTGATCCTCGGGATCTCGGGCGTGCTGTACCTGCTGAGCTCGTCGATCGTCGGTGGGTATGCGGCGTTTTGACGGGGCAAGGGGAATCGGGGCGATGGCCGGATGCGCACGTCGCCGTCGTCAGGCAGGGGCGGCGGGCCATCGCGCTCAGATGTCCTCAATCACTCCCTTGTACCGCGCAATCTGCCGCTCCATCGCCGCCGGTTCCCCGCTCAACGTGAGCGCCTGCTTCGGGCACACCCACCAACAGTACAGGCACTGCACACAGTCGGGGATCTCCAGCTTCACCCCGATCTCCTCCACCTTCAGGCCCGTCGGACAAAAATCCTCGCACCGCCGGCAGTCCCCGCACGCTTCGGCATCGCGTGCAACGAGACGCAGCGAGTCGTCCTCCAGCGAGTACACATCCTGGATGATCTTCGCCTTGTAGGCCAGCTCCGCGACCGCCGGCTGCGCCACGATCGGGCGCACCGCCTTCTTGAGCCAGAGCAGGCTGGGCGACTCGGAGAGCTCCGCGAGGCGGCTTCGGGCCGGGGCCCGCTGAATCTGGCGTAACAAGGGAACTTCTGCGTTCACCCGGGCGGCAAGATCGTCGTCGAGAACCCCCGCGTCCCGGGCGTGCTGGAGGTACGGAACCGCTGCCACTGGCAACCCAACCAAGCGCGCGACGACCAGGTCGTTGAGGAACGGGTCGTCCGCCATGACGAGGTAGCCAAATCGGAACGGATCCCCGTCCCCCGGGCCGTTGCCCTCCATCCCGACAAGGCCATCGACGAGGATCAAGTCCGGCTGTACCACCTCGGAGAGCGCGAAGATGTTGCGCCCCAGGTCCTGGTGCATATGGCGCTTGTCCTGGCCGACACAAATCCCTACCCAGTTTTTCATCGCGCACGAGAGCCCGGCTTCAACGTGGGTCTTCACCTTCGGCACCGAGATCAGGAAGTCGGCATCCAGCACCGTGTTCGCGACCAACGGCTCCGCCCCGGCGTGCAGCGGGATGCGGCGACCCTCGTCGCGATTGAGGTCCACGGTCGCCACCCCGTACTTCTCCGCCAGCGCATCGATCCGCAGCCGTTTGAAGCTGGAGATGTTGCGCCGCTCGACGCCGACGTTGCTGCCATCGGCCACGGTGAGGTTCGTGTAGCCGCGGCGTTGGAGCGCCTCGATCAGCGCGGCGAGTACCCGGAGATCGGCGCAGTTCCCAGTGAGCGCCACCAGATCGTTGTTGAGGTTCGGCTTGATCACGATGCGGGCACCACGGGCCGCCGGCAGCTTGGCCTCCCAGCCTGAAAGCATGGTTTCGACGGTGCTCAACACCTCCGTGGTCGTCCACGCAGCCTGCACCTCGACACGCCCGCGGGCGTGGTCGAAGGTGAGCGGGGCGGCTTCGCCGGGGCGGATGGTCATGCGGGCATCATAGCCCGGAGCCGGGCGAACCCCTACGGATGATCCGTCGCGTCCGTGCCGCTGTAGCCGTACACGTACTCGAGGTAGTCGTCCCAGGAATCACCGTCGGTGTCGCTCAGCGTGTCGTCGGTGCCGAAGATCGCCTCGTAGACATCGTATAATCCGTCGCTGTCGTCGTCGGGCGTGTCGCTCGCGTCCGTGCCTGCCACGCCGCCAACATACACGTACTCGTCGTAGTCGCTCCAGCCGTCCCCGTCCGTGTCGCTCAGCGTGTCGTCAGTGCCGAAGATCGCCTCGTAGACATCGTACAATCCGTCGCTGTCGTCGTCCGGGGTGTCGCTGGCGTCCGTGCCGCCGGTGCCGCCAACGTACACATATTCCTCATAGTCCGTCCACCCGTCGCCGTCGGTGTCTTCGTACCGGTCGGACGTACCAAAAATGGACTCGTACACGTCGTAGAGCCCGTCGCCGTCGTCGTCAGGCGTGTTTCGTGGGTTGGAGCCCGCGTGGTGGCCGACGTAGACGTACTCCTCGTAGTCCGTCCACCCGTCCCCGTCGGTGTCCTCCTTGCGATCGGAGGTGCCGAACAGTCGCTCGTACACGTCGTATAGTCCATCCCCATCGTCGTCAGGCGTGTTGTACGGGTTGGTGCCCGCATGGTGGCCCACGTACACGTATTCTTCGTAATCGGTCCAGCCATCCCCATCGGTGTCGGAATCATTGTCATCCGTGCCGAAAAGCTGTTCGTACACGTCGTAGAGGTAATCTCCGTCATCGTCCGGCGTGTCACTTGCGTCCGTGCCCGCCGTTCCACCGACGTACACATACTCCTCGTAGTCGGTCCAGCCGTCGCCGTCGGTGTCGGAATCATTGTCATCGGTGCCGAAAAGCTGCTCGTACACGTCGTAGAGGTAATCTCCGTCATCGTCCGGCGTGTCACTTGCGTCGGTGCCGGCGGCACCGCCGACGTACACATATTCCTCGTAATCGTCCCACCCATCGCCGTCGGTGTCGGCCACGGTATCGGAGGTGCCGAAAATGCTCTCGTAAACATCGTAGAGGCTGTCGCCGTCGTCATCGGGGGTGTTCGTCGCGTCAGTTCCCGCCCCAGCGCCGACATACACGTACTCGTCGTAGTCGTTCCATCCATCGCCATCGGTGTCCGCGAGGTGGCGGTTCGTGCCGTAGGCGACCTCGTACGCGTTCTGGAGTCCGTCGTGGTCCGGGTCCCGCTCCGCCCAGGGAAGCCGTGCAAACGCCGAGGAAGCGAAGAGGGCGGCGGCGGCGATCAGGGTCATGGCGGCTCCGGCAGGGGCGGATCGGTCGGGCGAGCCCGAACTGTAGGGGATCGCAGGTGGGAAGTCTACCGGGGGGCCACGATTGGGCCCCGCTCGCCGACAACCCGGCTATCCTTCCCCCGGAGACGCCATGCTCACCTGGATGCTGACTGCCTGCATACAGCCCGAATCGGGGCGCTACGAGATCACGCTCGAAGACACGGCTTCGGATTGCCCGGAGGGGGAGGTGC
>BJHF01000029.1:49145-63235 GCA_014191855.1 Deltaproteobacteria bacterium | reverse complement strand
AGCCGTGCATCCCCGAGAACAACGCAACCGAATTCTTCTTCGCTCCACCGGGTCGGGTCCATGGAATTCTCCAAGAACGACCGATCACTCGGTGGGATTGACTTGTCAAGATGTCACTAGTGATCAGCGCCCGGCCCCACCCCCCACAAGGTGAGGAATCCCGCCCACCGGCTCTCCGGTGGCGGGCCGGTCAGGGGCGGCACGATCCTTGCTCTGTTGGGGCATCTGATGAGACTCCGCGCGCTCTCCCTCCTTGCGGCCATCCTGGTGGCGTTGGTGCTCGTGCTGCCCGGGGTAGGGAGCGCGAAGACGTTGCGGCTCGGCAAAAGCCCGCACACCACCGCGGACGGCTGCCCGGCGTGCCACGAGGCTGGCACCAAAAGCGCCCCTGGCGCGGTGAAGCCCATCGAGGTGGCGTGCAAGCAGTGCCACCCCGACGCAGATATGCACCCGATCGGGCTGAAGCCGGTGGACGTGAAGGTGCCGGACTCGTTCCCGCTAGAGGGGGGCGCGTTGAGCTGCGCCACCTGCCACGAAAACCCCTCGTGCGACGCAAAGCGCAGCACCGCGGTGCCCTACATGCGCGGGGGCAACCCCGAGCCCAAATCAGATTTCTGCTACCGGTGCCATGAGCCAAGCTCGAAGGCGCGCAAAAGTCCGCATGAGCCAACCGAAACCGCACGCGCGAGCGGCGCCTGCGGTGCGTGTCACTCGTCGATTCCGATGGCGGGATCTTCCCCTTACGAGTCGAGCTTGCGCCTGGACCCGCGCCTGATCTGCACGACCTGCCACCCTGACGCCGTGCACGCTGGGGCCCAGGAGCACATCGGCGCCAAGGTGAAGACTCCGCTCAAAGGGGCGGCCGCGAAGGCGCTGGCCCTGGGGCCGAACGGGCAGATCAATTGCTGGACGTGCCACGACGTACACACCTTCGGGCAGACGCAGCGCACCGCGCCGACCGATCTGGCGGCGAGCATCCAACATTCGCGGGTGAACCCCGACGATGTGCCGACAGTGACGACGGGCGCCAAAAAGGATCCGATGTGGGCGATGCCGGCCAACGACGGCACGCTGTGCCGGGCCTGCCACGGGGATGGCCCGTGAAGCTCACTTGGCTCAGTTTGCTCGGGCTCTTGGCGGGCTGCGCGAGCCCGGGAAGCGCGGAGGGCACCGTGGCGGCGCCCCTGGTGCCGGTGGACGCGGTGACCACCGTGGACCTGGCCTCGGTCATCCCCACCGACGTGATCGTTCGGGCAAACGGCGATATCTGCGTGCTGGACGGATACGCCGGAAAGGTGCTGTGTCTCGCGCCCGGCGGCGGCGGAGCTCCCAACACCTTCGCGTCGGGTCTCCCTCGCGCGGTGCGGCTATCCCCCGCTGTGGATGGCGGGATGTGGGCTGCCGTGCCCGGTCGCGACGAGGAGGCCGGGCAGCTCCTGCACCTCGATGCGTCGGGCATCGTCACCAACACCGTGCTGCCCCAAACGGCGGACGGGAAGCCGCTCCATCCCGTGGATGTGTTGGACGATGGCGCCAGCCTCGTCGTGGCGGATCGCCATGGCGGGGTGTTTCGGGTGGATCGCCTGAGCCAACACGCCACATCGAGCGTGACCGAGGTGAAGGGCGGCGCCGCGATCCGGCGGGTGGTGGACCTGGAGCGCGCCGTATCGGGAAGCTCGATCATCGCCGTGGATGCGCTCGGGCCCTCGGTGGTGACGATCGGTACGAACAAGGTGGCGGACTCCTCCTTCGGGCGCCAAGGCCTCTCGGTTGGCCGCATGGCGCGCCCGTCGGCGGCTCAGCCCGTTGCCGGCGGCATCCTGGTCGCCGACTCCGTGCTCGGCGTGGTGCAAGCCTTCGAGGGCGACGGCGACCTGATCGGTGCGTTGGCGGTAGACGGCGAGATCGTCCGCTTCGGGCACCCGATCTCGGTGCGGACCAACCCCACCGATCTGAGCTTGCTCGTGGTGCTCGACAGCTTCCCCGCGAAGCTCCACGTGATCCGGCTGCCCGGAAAGCTCCCGGCTGCGCCGCCCCCAACGCTCCTGCGCACCCAGCTCCTGTCGTCCGTCGCCGATCCGGCCGGCGAAGGCGGCGAAAACTGCCTCCAGTGCCACGACGGGCTGATGAACGACAGCCGCGAGGTGTGGGACGAGGCCGCCAAGCATCACCCGCGCGACATCGTGCCGACCGAGGCCCTGTCGGAGTTCTTCCCGCTCGACGCCGAGGGGCGCCTGGTGTGTACCACCTGCCACTCGCCCCACGGCGTGGTGGACGCAAGCGAAGGCGACGCATCCCCGTTGGTGCGCCATCACAGCGACGATTCGCCGTTCACGCGCCTCGATAAGGACGGCGACGCCCTCTGTCTCGCCTGCCACAAGGACGACGAGCACGTGAGCAGCGGCAGCGCGGCGCTCGACCCGAAGTCGCAAGGCCACCCCACCGGTAAGGACCTGGTTGCGGCGCTCGAATCGCGCGACGAGGAGACCTCCGGCCCGAGTGAGCCCACCAAAGCGAGCTGCCTGAGCTGCCACGCGATGCACGGCGCCACGAGCGACCCCATCCTGCGCGATCCGGGCGACGGCAAGACCTGTGTCGGCTGCCACCCCGCGATGGGCGAATCGGACTTGAACCACGGGCTCGGCAGCTTCCCCGGTCGTGATCTCACCGCGGCGCGGGCCGCGGGGCACGTGGTGCTCTCCGAGGATGGCGGCGTGGGCTGCCTGAGCTGCCACACGCTCACGGGCTCTCGGGCCACGGCGCTCTTACGCACCCTGCCGGGCGGGCGTCCGATCTGCATGGATTGCCACAGCGAGCGCAAAGACCTCAAAGGCAGCCCGCACGCGCGCCTTTCCCACGACGGGATGCCGACGTGCGTGAACTGCCATGACATCCACGGCGGCGACCGCAGTGAGCAGTTTGTAGCCACCAAGCCGCAAACATCGGGCGATCCGCGCGGGTGCCTCTCCTGCCACGGCTCGGGCGGCTCGTCGTCCAAGTCCGGGTTGTCGCCCGGTGTTCGCGGACACCCCGCGGACGGCCGCAGCATCGAGGCGATCGCCGGAAACGACGCGACCACGCTCACGTGCTTGACCTGCCACGACCCCCACGCGGCGAACACCCCGAATTCGTCGTCGTGTGGCGACTGCCACGCGGTGCAGGAGCAGGCCGACCACGCGGGCGGGCACGGCTCGGCGGAGTGCCTCGACTGCCACCCGGCCCACCGGAACCCACCAGCAGCCCTCGCCGAACAGAGCACCGAGAACCCAGCTTCTCAACGCTGTCTCGCGTGTCACGCCCCTGGCACTCCGAACGCGGAGGCTCACAAGCTCGCCGCTTGGGAGCACCCCGTGCCGACGTTCGCACCCGATGGCACCCGCTGGCAACCGCTGGCCGGGCTCACGCTCTTCGGCGCAAACGGCGAGCCCGTCGCTCCGGGCCAGAACGGCGAGCTGAGCTGCCAATCGTGTCACTCCGTGCATGGCCCCGAGGCGGGCGGCGGCGACAACCTTCGCAAGGCCGGCGCCTGGCGCGAGGCCTGCTCCTCTTGCCATGCGGACGACACGCTGGTGTTCTACCGCTACTTCCATCGCCCGGATCGCCGGGCCGATCTCACCGGGAAGCCCGAATGACCGCTCCTAATTCCAAAGGTTCGTGGTCGCGGGCCCTCGGGCTCGCCCTGCTCGCGTTCGTGCTGGCGTTCGTTGCAGTCACCATGGGCTGGGGTCAGGGGCACTTCCTGGTGTCCGCCTACCACCACGCGGGCATCTGACGTGCTCCTTCGTTTGCGAACATGGGTGCTCGACAGTGGAAAATGGCTGCTCGCGAAGCCGTTGGCGTTGGGCCTCGTGCTCATGGCCGCCGTGGCCGGTGGCGTGGCGGGCGTGCCCGCGGGCGACGAGATGTACATGTACATGTGGCGGGATCCGAATTTCTGCAACGATTGCCATGTTCATGACTACGCCAACGAACGCTGGGCCGACTCCGTGCACGGACAGCTCACGACGTGCCATGACTGCCACCGGGTCGCGATCCGGCATTACCCGGTGAACTTGTATGTGACGTTGTTCGCGACGCCCGAGGTGCCGGAGGATATCCCCACGGCCGAAGTGCAGATGGTCGTGTGTGAACAATGCCATCTGCGCTCCGCCGAGCAGGAGCCGCTCACCGGCCCGATGACCGACGAGCTGCGGGTGCAGATTCCGAAGGTGGACGAGAGCCCGCTTCACAAGCTGCACCTCGCGGCCAAGAAGCGGATGCCGAGCCCCTACCAGGGGGGAACGGGGGAAGAGCCGCCCGTGCAGACCGAGCTGGACGGCGAGCGGGCGGTGGTCTGCCTCGATTGTCACGGCGGGGATCGGCTTGACGTGCACCGGTTCGTCGCGCAATCTTCGATGTGTGAAGAATGCCATGAGGGCATCCGGCCAAAAGATAAGGGCGGGCAGCCGCTCGAGTGCCTGGACTGCCACGCGCGCGGGTTTGGGGGGTCCACCTTCGCGGCTGGCCTCGCTGGCGAGGGTGAGTAGATGCTCCGACCCTGGATCATTGCGATCGCGTGCAGCGGCTGCGCGGTAGAGGGCTGGCCCGCGCCCGGCAGCGACCGTGAATCCGCGCCCGAGCGCACGCCGGCCGCGACCCTCGAAGGGAGGGTGGGGGACGCATCCGGCGCGCCAATTGCAGGCGCGCACGTCACGACGATTCCCGGTGGCGTGGAGGCCACGACCGATGCGGACGGAAACTGGCAGATCGGGCGGGTGATCCCAGAGAGTTACACGCTGGTGATCATCGCGCCCGGCTTCGCGGCGCAGTCAATCGGCCCCATCGCGGCCGCCGCGGGCGAGAGCGTCGTCACCGACGCCGTGCTGAGCGCAGCGGTGGCGACCAACGGGGTGGTGCGGGTTCGCGTCGTCGGCCCGGAGGGGCTCCCCGTCGAGGGCGCGGTCGCGATGGCGACGGACGGGGCGACGACGGTCAGCGGCACGACGGACAGCGCGGGCCACGCGTTGCTCGCGGGGCTGGCCGGCTTGAGCGTGGATGTGAGCGTAGAAGACCCGTCGGGGCGCCTGGGTGCGTTCGCCACCCAGGCCGTCGCCGTGCCCACCACCGGCGGCGTGGACGTTGCGGCTTCCCTCGCGGGGATCCCCGCCGCGAGCGCCGTGTTCGTCGGCAGCGAGGCGTGCCGCCTGTGCCATCCCGACGCCGTTTCGGACGCCGCCTCGACGGCGCACGCGAACGCGCTCACGGGCCTGACGGGCGCCCCGGCCGACGCTTTCCTCGGTTCAACCACCGTCTCCATTGGGAGCGCCTCCGCCCTGCTCAGCACGGTGGATGGCGTCGCGACGGTAACGCTCACCGATGCGACGGGCGCGAGCGACACCTGGCCGGTGTCCGGCTTTATCGGCGGCGAAGCGCGGGGCGCGGTGCCGTGGGCGGAGCGCTCTGGCACGGCGTGGCCGCTCCCCGTCGCGTGGGTGGCACCTGACCCGGCGCGGCCCGGGTTCGTGGACAGCGGTTGGGTGGTCGGGGACACGGCCCCGTGGCTCGATGGCGCTGGCGCGTTCGCGTACTCGGGCACCCCGGACGTCGCGACGTCGGCCGAGGCCAACTGCTTCGGTTGCCACGCCACCGGCTTCACGCTCAGCGAGAACGCGGGCGTCGTCTCGATGGCCGGCGTCACGATCACCGGCGCCCGATGGGACGAAGCCGGCGTGGGCTGCGAAGCCTGTCACGGTCCCGGCTCCGAGCATGTAAACGCGGTCGCGGGCGAGGGGCCCGCCACCATCACGAACCCCGCGCACCTCGACGCCGAACGCGCGAAC
Source organism: Deltaproteobacteria bacterium (assembly GCA_014191855.1). Classification (GTDB taxonomy): domain Bacteria; phylum Myxococcota_A; class UBA796; order UBA796; family SXON01; genus SXON01. The sequence goes on along the minus strand of BJHF01000029.1, from coordinate 57,416 downwards.
GACGTGTGTTCGCAGTGTCACGACGCCCGGATTGGAAACGCCAACACCCCCTACGCATGGAGCGCCACCGACGGGATGTTCGCGCCGGGCGACGACATCGCTGGTTTTGGGACCAGCGCCTTCATTTCCTGGTCCAGCGGCGCCGCGAAGGTGCCGCACGCGCAGGGCGGAGAGCTGTCGCTCTCCAAGCACACCACCGCAGGCTGGGACGCGCGATGCTCCGATTGCCACACGTCGCACGGCGGGGGCTTCACGGCCGAAACCCGGCAGTCCGCCGCAGACAACTCGTTGTGCCTCGGCTGCCACTCCACGCTCAGCTTCGAGGGCTCGCTGGAGCTGACGGCCGCGCACACCGGACACCCGGTGTACGTGCCCGAAACCGTGGTCGAGGAAGGGCGCTGCGTGGGGTGCCACATGCCCTCCACGGCGGCGCAGCTTGTGTGGTCGAACGAAAGCGGCGCCGGCGACCTGCGCTCGCACCGCATGGCGATCATCGCCCCGTCGGCCACGGTGGCCGACTTCGCGGCGGCGGGCGCGACCGAGCTCCCTGCCGGGGAGTTCATCCCCAACGCCTGCCAGGAATGCCACGCCTGGAATGACGTCGTGTTCAGCGGCTACTTCCCCGGGCCCACCGGCGATATGACCCAGCTCGCGACCCACGAATTGCTCGACGAAGCCTACCAGGGGATGTTCCCATGACCCTCCTGGTCCTGCTATTTGCCTGCTCGTCGGCGGAGCCTGTGGCGTTGGCGCCGGCCGGCGTACCGTTCCCGCACGCCGCCGAATTCAAGGAGCCCACGAAGCACGGGCCGCAAGCGCTTGAGTTTGGCACCGACGCCTGCCTGGGCTGCCACCAGGAGGGCGCCACGGCTCCGGCTTGCGCCTCGTGTCACGACGTTTATCCGCACGAAACCGGCTGGCTCAACGGTGCGGAGCATGGGAAGGGGATGAGCGGCGAAGCCGGCCCTGTGGCCCGCGAAACCTGCACCGCCTGCCACGGGGCCGAAGGGCTCAAGGCGCCCGACTGCACGAGCTGCCACGCGAGCTGGCCGCACCCGGAAGGATGGAAGGAAGCTGGAAATCACGGCACCTACGCCCTCGCGCGCGGCGGGGCTGTCGCCGCGTGCGGGAGCTGCCACGGCGCCGACCTTGCCGGCGCGGATCTCACCGGCGCCGACAAGGCACCCTCCTGCTCAAGCTGTCACAAATCCTACCCCCACGCCGCGGGCTGGGCCGAGCCGACGCTCCACGGCGCGACCACCGACTTCACCGAGTGCTGGCTCTGCCACGGCGATGGCGGCGCTACCGGGGGCACCGCCGACGTCACGTGCCAGAAGTGCCACTCCACCTTCCCGCATCCGGCGGACTGGAGCGCAACCCACTACGCAACGGCATCGAAGCTGGGGGAGGCGGTCTGCCTCGGCTGCCACGCGGCCGGCTTCGCGCCGATCCCCATCGTGGCCTCGTGCGGGGCCACCTGCCACGGAGCGCCCCAGTGATCGCCGCCCTCCACGTCGCGCTGTTCGCCGGCCCAGCGTTCGCGGCCACGTTCGCCGCCACCTCCGACACGCTCTTTCAGGGGCGCATGGACAACGACGGCGTACCGTACGTTGCCGGGTGGGAGACGCTCTGGGGTGCGGGTGGCACGCCGGATCTCCAGGGCGAAGCGTACGGAAACGTCAACTTCGCCAGCGGCTTCGATCAACCCGCGGCGTGGGAGTTGTTCGTGCTCGCGGCGGATGGCCAGAAAGGGAAGATGGACTGGACGCTCGGCCGGCAGCGCCTCAACCTGCCCTCCGTGGGGTGGATGCTCGACGGGGGGCGGATCGCGTGGTCGCCCAGCAAAACCCTGCGCCTCGAAGCCTGGGCCGGCCAGGCCGAGCACGTGGCGCTCGGCTCGTACCTCGATGGCGTGCCGGTGGTTCGACTCAACGCAACCTACGCCGCGGGTCCAGTTACGGCGGCGGTGGGTCTGCTGGGGGAGGCGGGTCCGAATCCGGCGTTGCACCCCGATATCCAAGTGACCGCCGCCGATCCGACCAGCAAGCTCTCGCCCTACGCGAACCTCGTGATCGACTCAGGCTTCGACGCGGCCGGCGCCGCCGTCCTTGAGAAGGGGCGCCTCTCGCTCAGCGCCCGGCCGCTCTCCGGCACCCGCGTGACGGTGTGGGGCGAGCACCGTCAGGCGCTCAACACCACCTCGGCGCTGGCACCGCTCATCCTCGCCACCATCGCCCCGCTCGGTTACGACGAGCTGGGCAGCGGATTCGCATGGTCTGCGGCTAACACTTCGAAGCTCTGGATCGAAGGGAGCGTGCAGTCGTACGCGCCGGACGCCGCCGACGAGCTGTACCGGGAGCCCGGCTTCGCCGCCAGCACCACCTGGTCGCCGCAGTGCGGCTCCGACTCCTGGTGCCTCGCGCCCTCCTGGCGCGCCGCGAGCGGTCCTGGAGGCGCATACCATGTGTTCGTAGCGGATATCACCGTGCCAACCCCCAGCGCGGTCGGCACGCACGTCGTCGCCACCGTGGCCCCCTTCCAGCTTGCCCATGAGGAGTGGGACACGCTGCTCGCCTTGGGCGCGACCGCCACGGTGAAGCCAACCCGCCGCCTCACCGGGAGCGTGGGCGGCGAGATCGCCCACGATGCCCTGCACCCGATCAACCCGCGGCTGTGGTTGTCGCTCCGCGTGGCGGTCCCATGAAACGGGCGTTCCTCTTGCTGCTCCTGATTTTCACCTCGTTCGCCGTGGCCGGCCAGCGCGAGGAGATCTTCGACAAATTCGATCACAAAGCCCACGGCCCCACATTCACGAAGATCAAGATGACGTGCCTCGCCTGCCACCAGGTCGGCGGCATGTCGATCCCGGGCACGCCGAGCGAGGAGCTGAACAAGACCTTCCTCGTGCCGCCCGAAGCGTCGTGTCACCAATGCCATGCGCCCGGGCAGGGCGGCCTCGGCTCGGGCGAGGGGTACCCTGCGGCACCCAAGCGTTGCGCCACCTGCCACGAGCACGTGAAGGAGCCGGAATCGCACGGACCGAGCTGGATCGATTTTCATGGCATCGACGCCACCATGAGCACCACGGACTGCAAGACTTGCCACATGCGCTCCTGGTGCGCCGACTGCCACGATCGCCGCGACGATGCGACGCACCGCGTTCACGACAGCTCCTGGTTGAGCGTTCACCCCATCGCCGCCCGCTCCAAAGTAGGCTCGTGTGACACCTGCCATGTGCAGGCGGAGTGTACGTCGTGCCATGCCTCGGCGAGCGGGTTCGGGAGGACGCCATGATCGTGCTTGTCCTCTCGATCTTCTGGGGTTGCGGGGCGCAAGACGAGTGCGCCGGAACGCGCGATCTTCTCAACTCCCCGGCGGGGCTCGCGCTCACCGAGCAGGAGCACCCGGCGGGCTGGGCGCGGACCGAGTGTTTTCAATGCCACCAGGCGTTTGAGATCCACACGTCGGACTGCCTCGAAGGCGTGAGCGTGGATGGCGCCGCAATCAACGACCAGATCGACGTGAACGACACCACGACGTGTGTGCAGTGTCACGGCGCCAACGGCAACGCGGCGTGGGAAGCGCTGCTCGATACGGGGGATACGGCACCATGAAAGGCCTCCTGCTCCTGATCTTCGTGGTGTCACAAGCGGCGCTGGCGGGGTCGGTCGCAGCGGCGAAGCATGAGAATCCCCACGGGCGGATGGACCGCTGCGCGGACTGTCACACCGACTCCAAGAGCGGCGCGCTGGTCGCGGCGACCCCAACGCTCACGTGCCAGACTTGCCACCCCGATCTGCCCCACGCCGTCGGCATCGTTCCGGTACGCGCCGTCGTTCCGGCCGATCTCCCGCTCGAGGATGGCAAGCTGGGCTGCGACACCTGCCACGAAGAACCCGAGCACCACGGGAAGGGGATCTCGCCCGACGATACCCGGTTCTACCGCGGCGGCCCCTACCCTTCGATCGCGGCGTTCTGCGGGCGCTGTCACCAGGAATCCGCGGCGGCGCGCTTCAACCCGCACCTCGACATGCGGGAGAAGACGGGCGCGGATCGCGACACAACCTGCCTCTTCTGCCACGAGGAGATCCCGACGGCCGCCGATGTGTCGGCGGATGTGCGCCTCCCGAGCGCGGAGACGTGCAAGGGTTGCCACTTCGATACCACCCACGCGGGCTCCAACGAGCATCTGGTCGCGCTCAAGCCGAAGATCGCGGCGAAAGCGAAGAAAGCCGGGCTCCCGCTCGGGAAGGGCGACCGGGTGACGTGCTCCACGTGCCACGATCCCCACCCTCCGGGCGCCACCGCGGCGGCTACCGCGCGGGCCGCGTGGTCACAGTCCTCGGTGGTCACCGACGCGTGGCGCAAGGACGTGCTCGATCCAGCGTTGGCCGGGCGCACGGGGCAGGTGACCGACGCGGTGATGAAGTCGAGCGACATGCTCCGGCTCGACGCGGCCACCGGCGATCTCTGCGCGGCCTGCCACGATCTTGGTGGGGTGATGGAGTAGGGTTCTGGGGCATCGCGATACCAGGCGCGTTCGACCGATGAGGGACCGGGCCGCTGGGTATCGCCCAAATGCCGCTCACCCCCCGCTGATCACCGCCACAAACAACCCCGGCCCCTGCGCGCCGGGATCCACCGGCAGTACCCTCCACGAGCGCAGCCATAGTCCGGCCTCCGACGTGAGCGCGCGGATGGTCGCCTCGGAAAAGCCCAGGTGTTGGTGGCCCATGGTTGCGCTGTACTCCTCGCGATCATGCTCCACCATGTCCACCAGCACCCACCGACCGCCCTGTGCGAGCACCCGCGCCACCTCGGCGAACACCGGGCCCAATTCCTTGACGTGGTGCAGGACGAGCTGACACACCGCCAGGTCCACGCTGTCGTACTCCAGCGGGAGATCGTCGAGGAGGCCAGCTTTGAGGGTCACATTCGGTAGGTCGGCGGTGCGATGACCGGCCACCTCCAACATCGCCGCCTCGCGATCGATGCCGATCACCGTTGTGTCGCCCGCCGCCAGGATCGGGAGCAGGGCTCCGGTGCCACAGCCGAGGTCCACGATGCGTGCACCGGCCGGAAGGAGCGCCGCCAACGTCGCGAAAACGAATCCGCCTCCGAACAGGTCGGCCCGCACGTCGTCCCAGCGGCCACCCAGCCGGCGGAAGAGCTCCTCGCTGTCCGCCGCCCGGGCCGCAACTACGCCTTCGAGGCGGCGAAGGTCCTCGGCGTACTGGCTGGCCGGTTCGCCGGAGGCGGCATCGATGTCGGTGAGGACGAGGGCCCAGAGGGCGCGCGCGTCTTCGTCCAGATCGGGGAGGGAAAGACGGAAGTACGTGGCCGTACCGACCTTTCGGCGCAGCACCCACCCCCCCGCGTCGAGCTGCTTGAGGTGGCGGCTCACCGTGGGCTGCGACGTTTGAAGCACGCGGGCGATCTCGCCCACCGCCAATTCGTCGTGCGCCAAGACCCGCAGCAGGCGAACCCGGATCGGCTCCGCGAGGGCGGCGAGGCGCTCAAAGATCGGGCTTGTCGTCACGGATACCAACTATCCGCTTGCCATCCATTCGTCTATGCGGATATACGAATGGAGTACCCACCCTGCCCGAACCGGGCGCCGAGGACTCCATGAACACGACCGCCGACTCCAGCACCCCCTTCATGAACACGGGCCTCGCGCTCTTCGCGAACGAGCCGTACAAGGTCAAGGATCTCTCCGCCGCCGGCGTGCGCTACGGCCGCAAGGAGCTGGAGCTCGCCCTGGTGGAGATGCCGGGCCTCGCTTCGCTGCGCGAAGAGTACATCGCCTTGCAGCCGCTGAAAGGCGCGAAGATCATGGGCTCCTTGCACATGACCATCCAGACGGGCGTGCTCATCGAAACCCTCCAGCTCCTCGGCGCGGATGTGCGCTGGGTGAGCTGCAACATCTTCTCGACGCAGGACCACGCTGCTGCAGCGATCGTCGCCGGCCCGAACGGCACGGCCGATGCCCCGAACGGCGTGCCCGTCTACGCCTGGAAGGGCGAAACGCTCGAAGAATATTGGTGGTGCACGATGCAGGCGCTGCTCTGGCCGGATGGCTCGGGCCCGAACCTCATCCTCGACGACGGCGGCGATGCCACCCTCCTCGTTCACCTCGGCTACGAGCTCGAAACCAAGAACGAGCTCCCCGACCCGACGAAGGGCGGCAGCTACGAAGAGAGCGTGATCCTGCAGTTGTTGCTCGATGTGCGCCACGCCCGCGGCAACCGCTTCTGGACCGAGTTTGCCAAGCCCATCCGCGGCGTGTCCGAAGAAACCACGACCGGCGTGCACCGCCTCTACGAGCGCGGCCTGGCCGGCACCCTGTTGTTCCCCGGGATCAACGTGAACGATTCCGTCACCAAGTCGAAGTTCGACAACGTGTACGGCTGCCGCCACTCGCTGGTGGATGCGATCATGCGCGCAACGGACGTGCTGCTCTCCGGCAAGAAGGTGCTGGTGTGCGGCTATGGCGACGTGGGCAAGGGCTCGATTGAGAGCCTTCGCGGCCAGTATGCTCGCGTTGCCGTCACCGAAGTCGACCCCATCTGCGCGCTCCAGGCTTGCATGATGGGCGTGGACGTCGTCCGCATCGACGACGTCGTGAGCGACATGGACGTCTTCGTCACCGCCACCGGCAACAAGGCGATCATCTCGGCCGCCCACATGATGAAGATGAAGCACAACGCGATCGTGTGCAACATCGGGCACTTCGACAACGAGATCGACATGGCCGGCCTCGAAGCCATGGCCAAGGCCGGCACCGTCGAGAAGATCGAGATCAAGCCCCAGGTGCACGAGTGGCGCTTCGCGAACACGACGCACGGCCCCGGCGGAAAGGGTCACAGCATCATTGTCCTCGCCGAAGGCCGGCTTGTGAACCTCGGCTGCGCGACCGGGCACCCGAGCCTCGTGATGAGCGCGAGCTTCACCAACCAGACGATCGCCCAGATCGAGCTGCACAAAAGCGCCGAGAGCTACGGCGTGAACCAGGTGGCGACGCCGGGCGGCAAGAAGCCGTCCGTGGTTACGCTGCCGAAGCACCTCGACGAGAAGGTGGCCCGTTTGCACCTGGCGAAGTTCGGCGCGAAGCTCACCCTGTTGAGCGAGGAGCAGGCGTCGTACATCGGGGTGACCGTGAGCGGGCCGTACAAGGCGGAGCACTACCGGTATTAGGGCTTAGGCCGGAGGCTTTAGGCTTTAGGCTTTAGGCTTTAGGCTTTAGGCTTTAGGCTTTAGGCTTTAGGTCGGAGAGGGGCTGGGCGAATCGCGCGGCCCGGTCCCTTTTCTGGGCGGGGGTGGCGGCGATTCGCGGCTTCGCGGCCGCTGCGCGGCGAGGCGGTCATGCGGTGGCGTGAGGTGCCATCCGCGCGCCGACGGTGAGTCCAAGCACGGCGCCGAGCACGGTGCACCCGGGCAGTACGACGCCAATCACCACAAGCACGAAAGCGTAAAAAAACGCCCCGCCCGGGGAATCACCCTCTGGCTTCGGCTCGGCAGACGCGAGCACCGCTCCGAACAGGAGCCCCCAGAGGACCACGGGGAGCAGGCCGGCCGCCAGCGCCGGTCGCACCATCGTTCGCTGCGGGAGTCCGGGGTGTCGCCGGCCGATTCGAAGCGCCCATGCGAAGGAAGCAGCGCTCGGAAAGAGCCAAATCAGTAGCATCCCGGCCGGGAAGCTCCAACAGAGGAGCGCAACGCTGCCCGGAAGGAACGCCGCTTGCCACAACAGCGCCGCCCAGATCGTCGCCTCCCGTCCCGGTTCGGTGTGTCGGCCGAAACGTTCGATCAAAGGCTCGTACGGGTTCATCGCGTGGCACGTAACCAACGCATCCCTTCCGATGGCGGCGGCAACGCCCGAAGGGGGCGCGCAAAGGCGCTAAGTCGCGAAGGGGAGATCGGCGTGTTCGCGGCTGTGGTAGGGTGCCGCGTTCGCCAGTCTGAACCTGGGGCGCAGTCGCCCCCCCCTCCGCGCGACTGTCGCGACACGAGCCGTGGCCGCCCGGCCGGGCGAGGTGCTGTCGCGACAATAACCATGTTTCCGCGCCGGGGAGTCGAGTCCGCCTGGATGGCCGCGAGCAACAGTCGAGTCAGGCTGTTTGCCACGGCGAGGGCGCCGGCGTGCGACGGGTCGCGAAAAACGTAGCTTTATCCATTGGCGGGGGTTCGTCGCCCGAGGAGTTGTGGGCCCGAACGGCGCCGGGGCGCCCCGGCACGGGCTTCGCCTGGGTGCCGAGGTCAAACAGCGCG
>BJHF01000029.1:38668-49045 GCA_014191855.1 Deltaproteobacteria bacterium | reverse complement strand
GCGACGGGTCGCGAAAAACGTAGCTTTATCCATTGGCGGGGGTTCGTCGCCCGAGGAGTTGTGGGCCCGAACGGCGCCGGGGCGCCCCGGCACGGGCTTCGCCTGGGTGCCGAGGTCAAACAGCGCGACTCGACTCGGGGCGTCGGCCAAGCAGGGCGACTCGACTCGGCCGGGGGCCTGGGACGCGCCAGGTCCCGGTCGCCCTCCGCCCGACGACGTCGCGCGGAGGCGGCCCCCATCGACCATCCCCCTCCAGATGAACTCGCCCAAAAGGCATCCCGGCCCAGATGAAACGCCGCCGTCTGCTGACGGGGAGATCGTCGCGTTCGCGCCTGTGGTAGTGTGCCGCGTGCGCCAGCCTGAACCGGCGGCGCCCGGAGGTCCGATGGTTCTTTGGATGGTCGCGGCTGCGATGGCGTTCGATGCGTCCTGCTTCACCGGCGACGGCCTCAAGGTGGCTCGCGGTCGCGACTCGGACCTGGACGTCGACGGCCGGTACACGAACAGCTGCGGCGAGGTGATCATCGGCGTTCTCGGCCGAGTCGATCTGCGGTCGAGGGGGGGTGTCAAGTCCGAGGCGATCACCGTGATCGTGAACGACATGAACTTCGACAAGGGTACCCACGGGTGGGGGCCGCAGCTTGAGCTCCCGCGGCTGGACACCACGAAGGCGTGGCTCGAGAGCGACCGCCCCCCGCAGGCCCAGTTCGGGTGGCTCCTGGTCGTGAGCGCCGCGTCGATTTCGGTAGCATGGACCAGCCTCGAAGTTTACCTCGCCGATGGCACCGTATTGGTGCGGCCGTAGGCCTACGTTCACGGGCGCAGTCGCCCGCCTGCGTAACGATGTCGCGACATGATTCGTGTCCACCCCCGCCTCGCGAGGTGCTGTCGCGACAGGCTGCGTGTCGTCACGCCGGGGAGTCGAGTCCGCCTGGATGGCCGCGAGCAACAGTCGAGTCAGGCTGTTTGCCGTGGCGAGCGCGCCGGCGCGCGACGGGTCGCGAAAAACGTAGCTTTATCCATTGGCGGGGGTTCGTCGCCCGAGGAGTTGTGGGCCCGAACGGCGCCGGGGCGCCCCGGCACGGGCTTCGCCTGGGTGCCGAGGTCAAACAGCGCGACTCGACTCGGGGCGTCGGCCAAGCAGGGCGACTCGACTCGGCCGGGGGCCTGGGACGCGCCAGGTCCCGGTCGCCCTCCGCCCGACGACGTCGCGCGGAGGCGGCCCCCATCGACCATCCCCCTCCCGATGAACTCGCCCAAAAGGCATCCCGGCCCAGATGAAACGCCGCCGTCTGCTGACGGGGAGGTGAGCCGACGTGCGACCAACGAACGCCGGTTTTTCGGCGCTCCTCCCGCGGGAGGGGGCGGTCTGCGCTCGGGACGTTTCATCTGGCTGGGGATGCGAAAAGTTCCGTTTCATCCAAGGAGGGATGGTCGGCGTGGCGCGGGCCGCTTTCGCGCCGGGATCGCCCCGGAGTCGGGTCTGGCCCGTCGCCCAACCCGCTCTCGGCGCCACCGGTGGCCCGCCCGCGCCAGCCCGGGTACGAAGCCCGCTCTCGGAGCGTCGTGATGCTGCTGCTCTCGCTCGCGTGCACCATGATCGCCTACCCCCCCGATTCTTCCGCGGACTCCGCCCCGAGCGAAAGCGCCGCGCCCGCCGACACCGCCGCTGACACCGCCGCCGACACCGCTGCCGATACGGGTGGCGACACCGCCGCCGACACCGCCGCGGATGGCGCGCCCGCCCTCACCGACATCGAAGGGAGCTGGGTGGAGTACCCGAACATCGGCGAGGTGCTCCAGGTGACCGCGCAGTACACCGACGATGATCTTGACGGGGGAACCTGCCACATTGACCTGTACCTCGAGTGCGAGTTCGAGGACACCTTCCAACTCTCGATGGACAGCACCGGGGGGGATGGCTGCCTGGTGCTCGATGGCACCTTCCTCTTCGCGCTCGGGGGACTCGACCCCACAGCGGAGACGAGCGTCGTGTTCGCGATCGCCGACGCCGCCGGCAACGTGTCACCCCGGTACACGGTGGAGCTGGGGGGGCATTGAGGGGCGGCGACGCTGACCCGTCGATGTCGCACTGAACTGGGGCTCCGCGATCCCGATCTCCCCAATTCCCCGCCTTCGCCCGATGGCACGCTGCGTGCTACATGGGCGGTCATGCTGCCGCTCCTGCTCGCTTTCGCCTCCTCCGCGCACGCCGGCGCGGGCGTCAACTTCACTCCGGGCGTGGAGGGCCAGGCTGGCTTCGGCGCGCCGGTGGCCTCGGCCGATGGGCGCTTCGTGGCGCTCACCGGGTGGAACCACCTCGGGTTGTCGGTGTTGAACCTGGAAACGGGCGCGGTGCAGGTGGTCAGCATGGCGCGCGGCGCGGGTTTTGCGCCAGCGTGGGATGGCGACGCGCTGGTGTTCAAGGCGATTGCGCCTGGGGTCGCGCTGGGGGGGGCCGCCCCGGCTGAGTCCACCCAGGAAGCGTGGCGTTGGCAAGAAGGGAAGCTCGAACGCCTCGATGCGGGCGCCCGAGTCGGCCAGCCGGCGGTGCTCGCCCCGGGCCACCTGCTCTGGACACACGGCGATGCGCTCGCGGAGCTGCAGGGCCGCGCGTTTGCGTCCCTGCCGGGCGTCGGCGATGTCGACCTGCTGGCGGCTTCGCCAGATGGTGCGAGCTACGCCTGGAATGACGGGTCGGGGGCGCTGCATGTGCGCGAGCTCGCCACCGGGAGCACCCGGGATGTGCAAGCGGCCGGCGTCGGATACCGGCCCGCGTGGAGCCCAGATGGGGCGTTGATCGCGGGGCAATCCTACGACGGCCGCATCGTCGTGACCGACCCCGCGCGCAACGTGGTGCTTGCGGCGGTGGAGGGCGCTCACCCGCGTTGGATCCCCGGCACCCGCACGCTGCTCTTCGATCGTACAGAAACGAGCGCCGACTACGGCCAGGAGTCGGGCCGGAGCGCCTACGAGATCGTCTCGGCCTCCTTGTGGACTCTGAACGCCGACACCGGCGCGGTTTCCGTTCGCCTGGACGACGACCGCCTTCACCCCCGCTTCGCCGCGCCGCTCCCGAACGGCGATGTGTTGTTCGTGGACACGACCGACGGCGCGCTGTGGCGTCTGCATGGCACCGAATTGGTAGCGCTTCTGGCCGCGCCGGAAGCGGCCCCTGCCGCCCCGCCGCCGAGCTTCGCGCAGACGGCGGTCTCGATGCCGTACATGCACCAGCTTTGGGACACGCCCGATGATTTCGACGGGGGCTGGTCCTGCGGGCCAACGTCGTGTGTGCAAACGCTGGCCAAGTGGAGCGTGCTGCCCAACGCCGACATCACCGCCTCCTGGCCGAGCGCGCACACCAGCCACTGGGGTTGGTACATCCCCAATAACTACTCCTTCAACGGGTACACCTACGATGCCTGGGGCGTGGCGAAGAGCCAGGACTGCCAGGGCGCGCACGGCTTTGTGTGTCGCCAGTACGGTGGCGCGGTGTGGGCGTACATGACCTCGTTCATGAACCAGCACGGCGTCGGCAGCGCACAGGTCGGCACCGACTACAACACGCTGATCTCCGAGACGAACGCTGGGTATCCGATGATGGCCTCGGCGTCGGTGCTCGGCTACGGCCACATCATCGCCATCCGCGGCTACCTCACCTCCGGCGGCAGCGCGATCCACTCGTTCGTGACCAACGATCCCTACGGCAACGCCGGCACCGGCTCCTGGGGCAACTTCGACGGCGAAGGCGCCGTCTACGATTGGCCCGGGTACGACAACGGCTACCTGGAGATCGGGATCTCCCAACTGTTCAGCGCGCATGGCACGGCGCCGGTCGTTGAGGAGCCGCCCGCGGAGGAGGAGCCACCCGCGGAGGAGCCCGCGGCGGAAGAAGAGGCCGCGGAGCCGGTCGATACGGGTCTCGGGCCCGCACCGTACGCGCCGTACGCCGAGCCGAACCGCTCGCCGGTGCCGGGTTCGGCCACCGCGATGGACGACATCGGGGGATGCAACGCGGCGGGCTTCGGGGGCGGTTTTGCGCTGGTCGCGATGGCCGCCCTTACGCTCGGGGCGCGCCGCCGCCGTTAGTCCGTCGAGGTGCCTCGCCCCGCGGCGCGTAGAAGTCGCGGAGGGCCGCGCGGAGTCGTGCGGCGACGGCCGCATCGGAAAGATCAACATCGGCAGCGCCTCAAAAGCGCGTACCGGACGCCCCCGGCCTCAAGGTCATCCGCGAGGACGAGGAGCTCGGTGTAGGGATCAAAGGTCGGGGTCGGCACGGTTCAACGGCAACGCGGTCGCTTGGGTTCACCCCGCCGTTAGCCCATCCACGCGCCGCCGTTGGGGTCGAGCCCCTGGCCGGTCATGTTCGCGGCGTCCGGGCCCAGCAGGAAGCTCACGAGGCCGGCGACTTCTTCAGGTTTGCCCATGCGGCCGAGGGGGACGGCGCTCATCGCGATGCGGTGCGCATCCTCCCGGGTGATGCCCATGCCCTTCGCCATGCCGTCGATCCCCTCCCAGGCCATCGCGGTATCCACCCAACCGGGGCAGATCGCGTTCACGAGCACGTTCTCGCCAGCCAGCTCCAGCGCGAGGGCCCGGGTGAGGCCGAGGAGCGCCGCTTTCGAGGCGCAGTATCCGGTGTAGCCAGGCACGCCGAACCGGGCGAGGATGCTGCTGATCAGCACCATCTGGCGCGGTTCGGGGCCCGGCGCGAGGTGGCGCTGGGCGGCGCGCAGGCAACGGTAGGTTCCGGTGAGGTTGGTGGCGACGATGAGGTCGAAGCGATCATCGTCCCCGGGCGCGTTCCCGCCGCCGACGCCCGCCGCCGCGACGAGCGCGTGGATCGGGCCGAAGGCCTGGGCGGCGGCGGCGAATGCAGCGTCGATGGAGGTTGCGCTCCCCACATCGCAGCGCGCGCGAAACGTCGGATTGGAGCCGCACAACCGCGCAGTCTCCCGCAGGTCGGGCTCCCGCCGCGCGAGCAGGCTCACCCGGGCGCCTTCGGTGGCGAGCCGCACCGCGATGGCGCGGCCGATGCCACTGGAAGCGCCGGTAACGACGACGTGACGGCCCGCTTGGGGGCCGGAGTTGAGGGACATGGAGGCTCCGGGTCGCGCGGAGCCTATCCGCCGTGTGACGTGGCACCATGGCCCCACGATCACGGCTCGCTCCCCGGCTCGGCTTCGCCGCCGCCGGCGTCATGCTCGGACTGGCCGCGGCGGAAGCCGGCTTCTCCTGGGCCGACGACGGCGCCTTCCCCCATCTGAACCTGTACGTGCCCGACGAAAAACTGGCGGTGCGCCTGCTTCCGGGGGGCGAGGAGCGCATTCAGTACAGCACAAACCCGGTTTCAACGGTCCACATCAACGCGGAGGGCTATCGAGGTGCGGCCTGGGCACCGCCGAGCGCCGACGAGATTGTCGTTGTCGGAGATTCCCAGGTTTTTGGGCTCGGGGTGAACGACGACGAAACGGCGTCCGCCGTTCTGGCTCGAACAACGGGCCGTTCCGTGATCAACGCGGGCGTGCCGACCTACGGTCCCGTGGAGTACCTCGCGGTGATCGACGAGCTCCTGGCCAGCCGTCACCCGGCGACGGTGGTTTTGGTCCTGAACTTCTCGAACGACCTGTTTGAGATCGACGCGCCGAACACCGGGCGGCACGCGGTGTGGGACGGCTGGGCGGTGCGGAAGGAGACCGCGCCAGCGAGCGTTACGAACTTCCCTGGTCGTTCCTGGCTCTATTCTCGCTCCCACTTGTTCTATGCCGCGCGGCGGGCCTGGGCGCCGGTGCCGGAGGGGTGGGGTCTGGGCGTGGCCTCTGAGGGCACGTGGAAGAGCGTCGTGAGCGCGGCGGTGGAGCGGAGCCCGGCGGAAGATCCACGGGTGGCGGACGCGGCGTTGGCCAACGAAGCGGGCAGCGCGGCGAAAGCCAGGGCGGAAGTGGAATTCCACCTCACAGAGCTGTACTTCTCCGCGTTCCCCGAGCTTCGTCGCGCCGACGAGGGGCTGGCGTTGGAGGCCCACGAGAAGCGGGCCCAGGCGGGCGACATCGTCTACGAACACTTTGGCGGCGAGGGCGCGCGCGAGGTGCCGGTTACCGCCGAGCTTTTGCGGAAGGGGGCGGCGGTGCGCGGCGAGCTTGAGGGCCGGCTGCGCGAGTGGGCGAAGGCGCATCCGGACGATCGGCGGGCCACGGCGATCGGCGAGGCGCTGGCTGCGAAGGACGCGAGCCAGGGCAGCCTCGACGCGCTCGCCACCCGAGTGGCGGAGGAGGTGGGCGGGCGCTCGCCGTTCGAGCCCTTCGTCCGTGTAACCAAGGCGCATGTGGAGGCCGCTGGAGCCGAACTGGTGGTCGTGGCGTTGCCGCTGGACGTGCAGGTCTCGGACACGGAGTGGGCCAAGTATGGCGCGGAGAAGGTGGATATGACGGAGAGCCGAGCGCTGCTCACCGACCTCGTGGCGGGGGCCTCGCGGATGGGGCTCCGCGCCCTCGACCTCACGGAAGCGCTTGCCGCTGCCGAGCCGGGGGCGTTCCAGGATGGCGACCTGCATATGACCGCCAAGGGGCAGGCCGCAGCGGGCGAGGCCATCGCAGCGGCGCTGAAAACGCAGGCCCCTCGTGCACTTCCTGGGCCAGGCCTGCCCCCCGGTCGCTCGCGCGTGCCCTCGGCGCCCGAGCTGGCGGCCGCGCCGGAGATCACCGTGAAGGGTTCCTCCGCGGCGCATTGCTCCACCCGGCAAGTGCGCGAATGGCTGTACGTGGAGTGCACGACCTCCTGGGGCGAGCTGCAGGTGGACGAGGAGGCGCTGGCCCAGCTCGGGTACGGCGCCCTCTCGTACGATGGGGAGCGGAGTGAGCCCAGTGGCGTTGCGGTGAGGACTGGCGAGGAGGTGTTGATCGGCCTCGCCGACGCCATGTACGGCGCCGATGCCGTACGGATCCTCACCCCGTTGGTGCCGGGGCGCCCGGTGGAGGTAGACGTGTGGTGGACCAACGGCGCTCAGCGCCTGAGCGTGGCCTGGGAGGGCGAGAAGGCCGCGATGAGCTTCACGAAGCTGCCGAACCCGGGCAGGCCCACCATTCCGACGATCTGCAAGGCGAAGTCCGAGATCCCCTTCATCGGCGACGCATCGCGGGGCTGCGCGACGACCTACCCGGACGATTGCGTCGCGCTGCGGGACTGCGCGTCGGGCACCCGCGGCCACCTGCCCACCTGCGCCGTGGGGGAGGCGAACGCGGGCTCAGCCGGCCATTGCCACGCGCTCTGCGATCCAGCTCATCCCTGCGTTTCCGGGGTGTGCACGGACTGGCAAGGGGGCGGCGTCTGCCTCTGAGGGCCGAGCGCGCTATCCTGCCGCCATGACCCTCGACCCCCAGCGTCAGCTCACCCTCCGCGCGGCGATCGCGGGCTCGTTGCTTGGGGGGGCGATGTGCCTCTCCAACCTCTACACCGCGCTCAAGATTGGCTGGAGCTTCGGGGTGGCGATCACGTCCGGCGTGCTGGCCTGGGGCTTGTTCACGCTGCTGCTCCGGCTCAAGATCGTGCGGACGGGCTTTGGGATCCTCGAGAACAACGCGATGCAGTCCGTCGCGAGCTGCGCCGGCTACATGGTGGGTGGCGGCACCGTGGCGGCGATCCCGGCGTTGATGATGTTGACCGGGCAGGGGATGGAGCCGATGGCGCTGTTCGGGTGGATCACGTCGATCGCGCTCTTGGGCGTGGTGATGGCGATCCCGATGAAGCAGCAGATGATCAACGTGGAGCAGCTCCGGTTCCCGAGCGGGATCGCGGCGGCCGAGACGCTGAAGGCGCTGCACGGCGGCACGGAGGGGGCGAGGCAGTCGAAGCTGCTGGCCAAGGGGGCGATCGCTGGTGTGCTTGTAGGCTTCTTCCGCGAAACCAAGGCGTCGTGGTTGCCGTGGAACCTGCCGGAGAAGCTGAACTTCGCGTTGGGCGCGCCGCTGTTGTTGTTGCCCGAGGTCGCGCGCGATTGGGTGCGGGCGAAGCTCTCGGCCGGAACGCTGGCGGTGCTGGACGCGGAGCCGATGCTGCGCGGGCGTCCGCTCTCAAAGTACACGTTCTATTTTGACACCAGCATCATCCTCGCCGCGGCGGGGGCGATCATGGGGTGGCGGGCCGCCTGGGGCATGATGCTCGGCGCGTTTGTGAACTACATCATCCTCGGGCCGATCGTGTTCTCGCGGGGCATTGTCCTCTGGGATCTCGGCTACAAGAACTTCGCCATGTGGAGCGTGTGGTTTGGCTCGACGTTGCTGCTCACCAGCGGGTTGACCTCGTTTGCGTTCCAGTGGCGCAGCGTCGTGGCGGCCGTGAAGAGCGTGGGCGCGGCGTTTGGCGGCAAGCCACTCGAAGGGGAGGCCGCGCGCGAGGTGCCGATGTCGTGGTTCCTGATCGGCGTGGCGATCATCGCGCCGATGGTGATCGCATGCGAGTACCTGATCTTCGGCATCAAGCCCTGGCTCGGCGTGATCAGCGTGTTCCTCTCGTTTTTCATCGCGATCGTCGCTTGTCGGGTAACGGGGGAGACCGACACCACCCCGAGCGGCGCGCTCGGCAAGATCACCCAGATCACCTTCGGCATCCTCGACCCGGGGAACGTGACCACAAACCTGATGACGGCGAACGTCACGGGCGGCGTGGGCCTGCACGCGGCAGACCTGCTGACCGACCTGAAGTCGGGCTACATCCTCAAAGCCGACCCCCGCCAGCAGTTCTGGGCCCAGCTCATCGGCGTGTTCGCGGGCGGTATTTTCGTCGTGCCGGTGTGGAACCTGCTGGTCACGGGGCCGGAGGACTTCGGCGACAAATGGCCGGTGCCGGCGGCGATGGCGTGGAAGGGCGTGGCGTTGATGTTGGCGAACGGTATTTCCAAGCTCCACCCGAGCGCCCAGCTCTCCATTGTCATCGGCGCGACGATGGGGGTGGTGCTTTCGCTCTCGGAGCGGCGGTTCCCCCAGTACAAGAAGTGGATTCCGTCGGCATCCGGCGTCGGACTTGGGTTCACGACGCCTGGCGCCAACACCATTTCCATGTTCCTGGGCGCCTGCATTGCATTGTGGTACTCGCGCCGCGATCCGAAGGCGGATGAGACGCTGATCCCAGTTTCGAGCGGTGTTATCGCGGGGGAGAGCCTCACGGCGGTGTTCGTGCGGCTGATCACGGTCGCGTGGGAGAGCCGGATGGCGATCTGGGCGGGGATCGTGGCGTTGTTGGCGATGGCCGGGATCGTGAGTACGCAGTCGTGATCGTGTTCCTGCTGAGCGCGTGCACCGCGCCGCCGGAGGTGACCGACATTTCAGATCCGGGCGTGGTTCTCGATTCGGACCACGCGCTCCCCGGTGAGGGCGATCCCGTTCCACCCGACGAATCCGACCCCGTGTTCGATGTCACCGTGATCCACCAGATCTCGCTGACGATGGCGGCGGAGGACTGGGCGGACATCCAGGGCAACCCCTGGGCCGAGTCGTGGCACTCGGCAGACTTCGCCTGGGTTTCGGGGGCGGGCGGCGAGGCGGAGGCGGTGGGCAGCATTGGCATCCGGGCGTTCGGCGCCGGGAGCGAGATCGCGACGAAGCCGGCGCTGAAGTTGAGCTTTGATCGGTTCGTGGACGGGCAGCGGTGGCGCACCCTGGAGCAGCTCAAGCTCGACAACAGCTCGCAGGACGCGGGCTACATGAACGAGCGCGTCGCCACGTCGGTGCTGCGCGCGATGGACTTGCCAGCCGCGCGAACGGGGTGGGCCGAAGTGAGCGTGAACGGCGCCCACGCGGGGTTCTTCGTGGTGATGGAGCCCATCGACGACCGCTTCGTGAAGCGCTGGTACACGAATTCGGAGGGGCCGCTGTACGGAATGGTGAGCGGCTACTACTCGCAGGGGCTCAACCCCTTCCCGGTCGGCTACGCCGATCCGTTCATCTGGTACGACACCCAAACGAGCGTGGAGAGCGACGGGAGCGATCTCGTAGAGGCGACGCGGCGGCTCGCGGAGGGGAGCGATGCCGAGGTGGCCGACGTGATCGACCTGGACGAATTCACGCGCATGAGCGTGGCCCGCAGCGTGATGGGCGGGATCGACACGTTCTCGGCCGATGGCAACAACTATTATTTGTACTCGGACAACGGCCGTTTGTCGCAGATCGCGTGGGACCTCGACGCCGACCTCGGCTACCCTTGGGCCTACACCAACGCCTTCACGGTGGATCCGCGCGCGCCGTGGGCGACATCGCCCTGGTCGTGGAATCCGGTGACCGGCGCCGCCTACACCGATCCGGTGCTTTTGCGGCACCTCGCGATGGGCGCCGACCCGGACGCGATCATCGAGGAAATGCTGGAGGGGCCGTTCGCCTACGCGAC
>BJHF01000029.1:0-37924 GCA_014191855.1 Deltaproteobacteria bacterium | reverse complement strand
TCGGCGTTGGGCGACGTGATCTTGCTCACCCCGGCGCTGGACGCGCTGCGGGCGGCCTGGCCCAAAACGCGGATCGTCGTCGCGGTCGGCGCCAGCGCGGCCCCGATCCTGGCGCACGATCCCAACGTGTCGGGGATCGTGGCGCTCGCGCCCGGTGAAGGCACGTTTGCCTACACGCGGCGGCTGCGCGCGGCGCTGCCCGAGTCCGGTCCGATCGCGCTACTCGATCTGCACGGCAAGCTCCGCAGCCTCGCCATCCGGGCGCTGCTCCCCTTCGATGGGCCGCGCGTCGTGTGGCACAAACGCGACGTGCTCGACACGGTGGGCGTGAAGTTGCGCCTCCGCACCTGGCGCTCCGACCGCTTGCACGCGGATCGTTACCACCTCGCTGTGGAGCAGCTTGTGGGGCGCCCGCTCCCCCGGGGTCGCCTCCGGTGCGTCGTGGCGCCCGAAGAGGTCGATCGCGCCGCCGGCCTTCTCGCTGCCGCCGGTCGCGACCTCGCAAAGCCGCTGGTCGGCCTGTCTCCCGGCGCGAAGTGGGCCACAAAGCGCTGGCCGGCCGAGCGCTTCGCCGCGCTCGCGCGCCGCGCCCTCGCGGCCGGCTGCGACGTCGCCGTGCAGGGGAGCCCCGACGAACGGGCGTTGTGCGCGGAGATCGTGGCCCAGGCGCCCGGCTCGCTCGATCTCTCCGGCAACGTGGACATCCCCACGCTCATGGGCCTCGTTCACGAATGCACCGCGTTCATCGCGAATGATTCTGGCCCCATGCACCTCGCGCGCGCCCTCGGAGTGCCGACGTTGGCGATCTTCGGCAGTACGGATCCGGGAATGTTCGCGTGGACGGGGCATCGGGCGCTCTTCGCTGGGCTCCCCTGCGCGCCCTGCTCCTTCTACGGGCGCGACGCCTGCCCGCTCGGCCATCTGCGGTGCCTCCTCGATATTGAGGTGGAGGCGGCTTGGACGGCGCTGGAGGCGCTGCTCGCTGCGGGGCCAGTTGGGGCTGTGGGGGCATAAGGCCGCCTGAGGCAGCTACCCGTTCACCGCTCACCGCTCACCGCACCTCGGCAGACGCGGCCCAGCCGTCGCAGCAAGCCTCCGTGGGATTCTCGGGGTATTTCGGTTGTTTCTGGTGTGAGCCGAAGGTTGTCCCGGGCGATGAACCTGAAAGTCGTCGCTACCGTCGCTCTGGGGTTGGCCCTTCATCGCTTCGCGCGGGCCAACCCCGGCGCTCATCGGTCGGCACCCTTGGTGCGAAGCGCACAACGGGTGCCTCGCCAGTGCAGGCCGGCGACGCCGAGTGGCGCTTCGCCGCGAGCGCGGCGTCGGACTGCGTCGGCAGGACCCGGCGCTAACCTGGGTTCTCGCTGCTGCGTCCACTGGTGACTACCCGACCCCGAGGCGCCCGCTGCGACGGCACCGCGTCTTGCACGGCGACGTTGTACGAGCTCGGCCGGTATCAATGCCCAGATTCGGCCCAGACTCTCAGCACTTCGAGCCCACCCAAGCGGGCGCGCTCCGTGAGCATCCCCAGCGCCGGGCGATCAACGCGGGAATCGCCCATCCCGGCCGTCGCGACCAGTTCGTGCAGGCGCAGCGTATCCGCGCTCTCCATGCGGGCCGCCGCCCACACCTCACAGGCATACGCGAAGGTTTCACGACGGCGCGGCGGAACCCGCAGCAGATGCCCGCTTCCCGGCAGGCCTAGCTCATCGCGCGTGAGCGTGTGCAGCAGGTGGGCGCCCTCGTGAACCACGATCTCCGGGTACGTGGCGCCTTCGTTCAGCGCGCGCGGCAACACCCACGCACGGCCGCCCGCGCAGAGCCCCTCCAGCGTGGGGGTGTCGTCGGAGAGCGGGGGCGCGCCCAGCTCATCGAGCAGCAGGTTCGCGAGGTCCCAGGCCGCTTCGAGTGAAACGCCCTCGATGAGCGGGCCGAAGGTGCGCGGGGTTACGACCACCACGCGGGTTGCGAGTCCGGCGAGCACCAGCGCGCCGTCGGCGCCCGGGAACAGCCCGGACACCAATGCGGCGAGCCGGCGTTCAACGCGCGCTTCCGCATCCTCGGGGATGGCCGCGCTGCTCAGCGGCGCCCGCTTCGCGCGCCAGGCCACGACCTTGCGGAGCGTGTCGCGCATCGCGGCCGTACCGACCCTGCGCCGCGCGACAATATCCCCCTCGAAGTCCGAGAAGTGCGAGTCGTGCTCCCCGGTGTTGAGGAAGCGCTCCACGGCTTCAGAGACGCCCGGCTGGGACATTCCCATGCCGGGCCTGTATCACCATGTGTACAGGGCGGGCACGTCGGCCTGGGCCACGAGCCCCGGCGCTCGCCGCCACCAGATCGGCGCGGCGCCGCTGAGGCGGGCATCGCAAGCGGTGTGTACGGTCCAGGCGTCGTCGCCGCGGGCTGCAACCCCCGCAATGCCATCGACGTACCACGTCACCAGCACCTCACCCGCATCGGAGATCGCCACCGAAGCGCCGCCTTCGATGCCGGGGATGGACTGGCCGTCCAGCCAGAGGCCCGCGTCGGGGGCGGAGGCGATGACGTGGCTGGGCGAGACGGCCACGTCGATCGCGGCGAACGGCGGTTCGGGGAGAACGGCGGCGTCGGGATCGGGGCCCAGGAGCGCGGCGGGGGTCGCGACCCAGAGGGCGCCGTCCGCCTGCGCCGCCGCGAGGGCGGGGCCGGTAAACGCCGGAAGATCAGCGCCCAGTTGGGTAATCGTGCCGTCGCCGATCAACAGCGGCCCGTCGTCCCCCGCACCGAGGCCCGCGGTGTCGTCGGCGACCGAGGCGAGGGAGACCAACTCTGCGCCCCGATGTGTCGCGACGTACTTGTGCATGCCGTCGTCGAGGAGCAGCCAGAGGGCGTCGTCGCGGGCGGCGGCGTCCAGAACGACGACGCCGCGGTGCTCGTACATCGGAGTCGCGACCGGGAGGGCGCCGACCGCGACGGGCCGCTCGGCCGGCGCGGCGGGGTAGACGAGCGCGCGCAGCGGCGCTGCGACGGGATCGAGGTCCAAGGCGCAGGACTCGTGGAGGGCTTCGCGGAGCGCGAGCCGCGGCGGGCCGGCTTCGCACGCATGGGCGAAGGCTTCCGCGAGGCGGAGGTCGGCGCCGGGGTAGGCGAGGGGATCGACGGAATCCGGGTCGAGGGTGTCGGCCAGGGCGTCGGCGAGCCCCTCCTCCGCGTCGAGGGCGTGGCACAACTCGTGGCGCAGCGTGACTTCGGCAGTTCCTTCTGTGCTTCGCAGCAGGATCGGCGACCCGGGACCGTCGTAACGGCCGAGCACGTCGGCATCGCCCGAGAGCTCCTCGCGCCATTCGACGGCCGGGACGCACACGCCCTCGCGACCCGTCCACGCAGCGAAATCGGCGACGACCTGTGCGAGGGCGGGGGTGTCGTCGGGGAGGGCCATGTCGGCGAACGAGGTGCAGGGGGCGCAGGCGACGAGCAGGGACAGCAGCATGGGCTGCCGCTCTGCAAGGGTGTCGCCAACGGGGGAACCTGCGTTTTTGGCGACGGAGGTGTCGGACGTTCGTCAGTGGTGACGGATGTCCGACACCTGGGCTGACGGTGCTTCGGCGGCGCCGCGATGCCTGGCGATCCCGTTGGACCCGAAACGAGGCCCGTGGCATCGCCCCATGTTGAACCTCGTTACTTCCGTGCCATCTCCACATCGAGCTCGATGCTCACCTCGTCGCCCACGATGTAGCCGCCGCCATCGAGCGCGGTGTTCCACGTCAGGCCGAAGTCCTTGCGGTTGATTTTGGCCGTGGCGTGGGTGCCCGCTTTGATGTTGCCCCAGGGATCCTTGTACTCCTTGGAGATGGGATCCACGTGGAAGCTCACTTCCTTCGTGACGCCGTGGATGGT
The DNA here is from genome assembly GCA_014191855.1 of Deltaproteobacteria bacterium. Lineage (GTDB taxonomy): Bacteria > Myxococcota_A > UBA796 > UBA796 > SXON01 > SXON01. The sequence goes on along the minus strand of BJHF01000029.1, from coordinate 34,048 downwards.
GAGCGGGCCCACGAGGTCGAAGCCGGCCGCACCGGCGTTCTTCACGGCGGTGGTCGAAAACGTCATGGTGGGGAACTTTGCGATGTCGAAGAAGTCGGGCGAACGCAGGTGATCGTCGCGCTTGGCGTCGCGCGTGTCCACGCTGGTGACGGTGACTTCGGCGGAGGCCCGGGTGGCGCCGACGTTGGCCGGATCGTACTCGACCGTGCCGGTGACCGTGCCGAACTCGCCCCGAACGGTGCTGACCATCATGTGTGTGATGCCGAAGCCGACGCGGGTATGGGCGGCGTCGATCTGGTAGGTGGCGGCATGGGCGGAGGCGAGGGCGAAGAGTACAGAGAACATGAACACTCCTTGAGTGGCGAGAGGGTAAGCGCGGAGTGACGTGCGACCATGCCGGGATTGATGTCGAAATGGCAACAATGTGTTTGGGAAGCAGACACCGGCTGCACGCGGGCCGCCCGGCCGCCGTGCCGCCGGCCACGACGAGCATGCCACCCTGGATGTGACTTTTCTGCGACCATCCCCCTCCGGGCGAGACTGCACGGCCGGGAGGCGCGCTTGCGGCGGGGGTCGGCGCCGAGGTGCCAGTGGAAAACACAGGTTCGATCGTTGGCGGGGCGGGTCCGGTTTTGCGCGCGGAGCGCCGGTGTCACCTACAGACCGGGATGGTCGCGGACTTGTCTCCTGTGGAGGGGGATGGTCGGTTTCGGTTCGTTCCGCATGGCGGCCGCGGCTCCGCCCGGCGACCGGCCGCCTTCCCCGCTCGACGCTCCCGAATTTCCGTCGGGCCGGGCCACCCTCTACGCGACGGGGTACCAGCGGTGTGCATGTCGGTGGTCCTTCACCTCATCACGCTCTGGCTCTGCGGCTGCCCGTTGATCTCCGACGCCGATCTCGATTCGCGGCTCGATGTCGATGGGGACGGCGTGCCGCGCCCCTCCGATTGCGACGACGAGGATCCCGAGGTGGGCGCCGCGGCAACCCTGTTCGCCGATGCGGATGGGGATGGCGTCGGCAGCGATGCCGCGGCGGCCGCCTGCTCGACTGCGGAGGGTTTTGTCGCGGTTGGCGGGGACTGCGACGACACCCGAGCGGACGTGAGCCCAGCGTCCCCGGAGCTGTGCGACGGCGTGGACAACGACTGCGACGGCGCCTCGGACGAAAACGACGCCGCAAACGTCACCACCTGGTACTCGGACCGCGACAACGATGGGTACGGCGTGGACACCGACACGGTGGCTAGCTGCCTGCAGATTGTTGGGTACGCCGCTCTCCCCGGCGACTGCGACGATGAAGACGGCACGGTGAACCCGGGGATTCGCGAGGTGTGTGACGGGCGGGACGAAGACTGCTCGGGCGCGGCGGATGATCCCTACTGGTGGCTCGACGCCGATGGCGATGCATTCGGGCGAGACGACGACAAGCTGCTCTCGTGCGCCTCGGATGTGGCCGGGCGCGCCCCCGCGGCCGGGGACTGCGACGACGCCAACAAGGCGATCAACCCTGCGGCCGACGAACGGTGCGACGATGCAGATGTTGACGAAGACTGCGACGGGCTTGCCGATGACGACGACACCTTTGTGGTGGGTGCCACACCGGCATACCTCGACGGCGACGGCGACGGCTACGGCACCGCTTCGAGCGCCCTCCCGGCCGCGTGTGAGCTCGCCAGCGGGTACAGCCGCTCGGCCTCGGATTGCGACGATTCGCGGAGCGACGTGAGCCCGGCGGCGACGGAAGTCTGTTACGACGGGCTGGATCAGAACTGCGACGCGGTGAACGACGACGACTGCGATGCCGACGGTTCCCTGGTGGCCGACGACTGCGACGACGCCAACCCCTACGTGAGCCCGCTGCGTGACGAGGCGTGCGGCGACGACGTGGATAATGACTGCGATGGCGAGATCGCCGGGAACTGCCACCTGTTCGGCGAGGTGCCGCTCGACGACGCCGATGCGGTGATCGCCGGCCACAGGGACGGCGACAGCGCCGGCCGCAGGATTGAGGGCGTCGGCGACACCAACGGGGATGGATACGACGACATCGTCGTCACCTCCGACTCGTGGGGCACCTACGCGGGGCGCTCCGTTGTGCTCCACGGACCGCTCGCGGGCGACTACAACTGGGACACCGCCGGCTTCGCGGTCGAGGGCTGTGCGGCGTACGACAACGCCTATAGCCTCTCCCGCGGGGGGGACCTCGATGGCGACGGCCGGGAGGAATGGGCGGTCGGCGCCTTCGCGACCGACGTGGCGGGCGGGGGCGCCTACGACGGCGCGGTGTACCTCATGGGCGACGACGCCGCGTCGTTGTGCGATGTGACCCCCGCGATCGCCGGCGATGGAGGCGCCTATCTTGGCCAAAGTGTGGCTGGCGGCGCCGATTTTTCCGGGGACGGCGTGGCGGACATCGCGGCCACGTTCCTAAATCGTGGGGCGTACAACGACGGTGAATACGTGTTTTTTGGGGGCCTGGGGGTGTTCGACGCGCTGGTCCCCGAGGGCGCCGCGAGCATTGACGAGGCCACGTTCGTGATCGACCGGCCCGAAGACGCCTACACGTTCGGCTCCGGTCTGGAGCTCATCGGGGACCTCGATGGCGACGGTGCGTCTGAGCTTTTGGTGACGGACTACGGCGCGTCGGTTGTCACGCCGAATGACGGCGCGGCCTACGTGTTCCTTGGCGGGCAAACGGGCACGGTGAGCGCCGCCGATGCCCACGCCGTGGTGTACGGCGATTCGAGCTTCGGCAATGTGTACGCTGGCTTCCGGGCAGGGGATCTCGACGGCGACGGCCGGGAGGATTTGCTTGTACAAGCCGATTTGTCAGAGGAGGTGAGCGGCGTGTTCGCGTTCGCGAGCCTGCCGGCGGGCGAGACGTCGATCAACGCCGCCACGACCCACATTGGAAACGAAGGAACGTCCTACTCCCTTGGCTATCCATCGGCGGGCGCGGGCGACGTCAACGGGGACGGCCGCGACGACCTCCTGCTCCTGAGCTCCGCGGATTCCCGGCTGGGTTTTTCGCTCGGCGCCGCGCTGCTCTACTTCGGACCGCTCGTTGGCTCATTCACGGAGCTCGATTGCGATGCGGCGTTGTACGACGACTACGGCGGCTCCGCAGTGTCGAGTATGAGTGGGGGTGTCGCCGGGGCAGGAGACACGAACGGCGACGGTTTCGATGACATTCTGGTGAGTGACGGCGGCGACTACTTGTACGCGAACCGCGGCGGCCTCACCTGGCTGTTCCTGGGCGGCGGCTGAGGGGGAGGGCGGGCCGACGCCCCCAACCCGCTCACCGCTCCTGCCGCAACCGCCCTTGTACGCGAAACACGAGGTCGTTGTAGTCGCGGTCGCCGCCGCCATAGAGGTCCTCGAAACCCAGAAGCCAGGTGCACGCGCCCTCGAAGGTGGCCGCGCCGTGGATGACGCCGTCGGCGTTTCGGGTGGCCGGACCCGACTGCCAGCGGTCGCCGGTCGTGTTCACAGCGAGACCAAACACCAGCTCGGTGCCCTGGTCCCAGGGCCCAACCCAATACTCCACGCCGGCGGTATCGACCCAGCTCTCCGCCAGGCGCCCCGAGGTCGGCGAGTCGAGCCAGAGCTCGTCTGCGTATGCCGTGTCCGAGTAGACGTACGTGATCAGGATCGGGGTTGTGCTGTCGTCTGTCACGATGCGGGCGGCCGCGTTTGCGTCGTAGCCATCCTCGGGCTCGTAGCAGCCATCTTCGGGGAAGCCGGTGTCAAACCCCGTTACCACTGAGCCGGTGTCGTCCTTGTCGGCAGAGTCGCCGACGCCGTCATCCGCGTCGTGACCGCCTCGCGGCGAATGGCGGGGTGCGGGGTCGGTGGGAGACGCGAATTCGTAGTCGCTGCACGCAAGGCAGCCGAGGACCATGACCGGTGCGGCGCGCAAGTGCACCTCCGTACGGGCGTACTGCACGGCCCGTGCCAACGGGCGAAGCTTGGTTTTGGTGCGGAATCGGGGCGCGAGCGCCGCGATCGGGGCGGCGGATGCCCCAAGGGGATGGGGCAGGGCCCCTGCGCGGGCCGGCGCGGCGAGCGTCCTGCGGCGCGCCGCGCCGGTGGTGCTCGGCCACGGTCAACCCCGATGCAGCCGAGATCTGCGACGGGGATCGACAACGACGGCGACGGTGCCGTGGACGTGAACGCGACAGATGCGGCCAGCTTCTACGCCGACTCCGATGAAGATGGCTTCGGAGATCCGGCGCTGGTGCTCGTCGAGTGTGAGGCGACCTCGGGCTACGTCGCCAACGACGACGATTGCGAGGATGGAGATGCCGCGCTCAACCCCGATGCACCGGAAGGCGACTGCGCGGACCCGAATGACTGCAATTGCGACGGGTCCGTGGCCTGGGCGGACGCCGACGGGGGACGGCTCGCCTGCGTGCGAGGACTGTGACGACGCGGACCCGGCGCGGAGCCCCACGCTCATTGGGGTGTGTGACGCGGCCGATGTGGACGAGGACTGTGACGGCGCGGCGGACGACGACGTCGTGATCGGTGCGCCGTATGGTGACGGGGTAGGCGCCCTCTTCGCCGACGTTGGCGCCGTGTACGTGTTCTACGGTCGCTAGCCGGCCCTTACGCGGCCCGCACGATCCCCAACAACAACAGCGGCCGCCAGCCCATCGACCGGATTCCGCCCTGATAGTAGGCGTTCACCGCCGTGTATAGCGGGTGATCCGCGAATTCGGCCAGCAGCGCGGCGAGCGCGACGCCCGCGCCGATGAGGTCGACCAACGCCGCTTCGGGCGTTTCCGCCAGGGATCCACGCTCCTCCGGGGTGAGCGCGCGCCCACCCCCCCGAACCGTGTCCGGCACGCGGCCCGACGCGACCCACGCCGCGGCGATGTCGTCGGCAGCGGAGTCGCCGGGGGAGGCAAGTGCTGTGCACACACGATGCCATGCGAGCGGGTCGGCTTCCGCCAAGCTGGCCGCGCTCAGGTAGAGCCCCGCGGCCGCGAACTCCCCCCGGCCGTCCCGCAAGGCCGCACCGAGCAGGATCTCGATGCGATGGTCGGTGTCCAGCTCGGCCACAAGCGCGGCCGCGGTGTCGGGGTCCCCGTGAGCGAGGGCACGTCGAAGGCGGATCGCGGACTGGCCGGCGGGGCTGTGCACGCGCGCACGTAGCGCGGCGCGATACCGTGGGGCCATGACCCCCGACGCCCTGGCCGAGCACCTCCTCGAAGGCCTCCACGCCCAGCTCCCCCCCGGGGTGGAGCTTGCGGGCTTCGAATTGGAGGTGGGTGAGCTGGTGGAAGTCGATGTCGCGGCCCTTCGAGTTGAGCTGGAGCGGCGCGCCCCGGGCGTGGAGGTGGTGATCACCCCGGTCGCGGGCCTGCTGCGATGCCTCGACTGCGGCGCGCGGTACCCGCCGGACGAGCACCCCTGCCCGGTTTGCGGCAGCGGCCGTGCCGAGATCGAGCATGGGTCGGAGCTGGGCGTGAAGCGGGCATGGGTGCGGCAGCGGGATATGCCGCCGGCCGCAACGGAGTAGCGATGAGCTTCAAGCGCGATGCCCTCGACTACCACAGTGAAGGCCGGCCGGGAAAGATCGAGATTGTCCCGACCAAAGCGCTGCTCACCCAGCGGGATCTCTCGCTCGCCTACACGCCCGGGGTCGCGGAGCCCTGCCTCGCGATCCACGCGCGGCCGGACGATGTGTACAAGTACACGTCGAAGGGGAACCTCGTCGCGGTGGTGACCAACGGCACGGCGGTGCTGGGGCTCGGCAACATCGGCCCCCTCGCGGGAAAGCCGGTGATGGAGGGAAAAAGCAACCTCTTCAAGAAGTTCGCCGACATCGACTCGATCGATATCGAGCTCGATGCGACGACGGTGGACGAAGTGGTGGCCGCCGTCAAAGCGATCGCGCCCACCTTCGGTGGGATCAACCTCGAAGATATCAAGTCGCCCGACTGTTTTGAGATCGAGCACCGGCTCCAGGAGCTGTGCGACATCCCGGTGTTTCACGATGATCAGCATGGCACCGCGATCATCGCCGGGGCCGGCATCCTCAACGCTTGCCAGATCACCCACAAGGAGCTGGCCGACATCAAGGTGGTGTTCAGCGGCGCTGGGGCGGCAGCGGTCGCGACGGCACGGATGCTTGTATCCCTCGGGGTGCGGCGCGAACACATCTGGATGTGCGACGCGGAGGGGCTGCTCTACAACGGCCGCAAGGAGGACGTTTTCCCGGAGAAGATGGCGTTCGCGCAGGGCACCGTTCCGGGGAAGCTGAAGGATGTCATCGGCGGCGCCGACGTGTTCATCGGCCTCTCGGTCGGCGGGGCGCTCAAGCCGGAGCTGCTGCAATTGATGGCGGAGGCCCCGGTGATCTTCGCGATGGCGAACCCGGTGCCGGAGATCCAGTACGACGAGGCGAAGGCGATCCGTCCGGACGCGATCGTGGCCACCGGGCGCAGCGATCTGCCGAACCAGGTGAACAACGTCCTTGGTTTTCCTGCCGTTTTCCGCGGCGCCTTGGACTGCCGGGCCCGCAAGATCAACGAGGCGATGAAGATCGCGGCGGTCAACGCGATCGCGGCGTTGGCCCGAGAAAAGGTGCCCGACGAGGTGCTCTCGGCCTACGAGATCGACACCCTGCACTTCGGCCCCGACTACATCATCCCGAAGCCCTTCGATCCGCGGGTGCTCCTGTGGGTAGCCCCGGCGGTAGCCGCGGCGGCGGCGGCCACCGGAGTGGCGCGCGAGCCGATTGAGGACATGGACGCCTACCGCAGCCGCCTTGAGCGGATGTTGGAGCGCAGCAAAGAGGTGCTTCGCCCGGTGATCTCGCGGGCGCAGCTCAACCCACGCCGCATCGTGTTTCCCGATGGGGCCCACCCCCGGGTGCTGCGCGCCGCGCAGATCCTCGTCGAGCAGGAGATCTGCAAGCCCATCCTTGTGGGCGAGGAATGGAAGGTGCTGAAGCGGGCGGAGGAGCAGAAGGTTTCGCTGGACGGCATCGAGATCGTCGACGCCCGCAACGGCGAGCGCTTCGACCGCTATGCCGAGGAGCTGTGGGCGCTTCGGAAACGCAAAGGCATGACCATGAGCGCGGCGCGGCAGTGGGTGCACCGCCCCGTCGGCTACGCGGCGATGATGCTCCAGGCGGGGGATGCGGACGGATTCGTCGGCGGATTGACCACCCCCTACGCCGAAACCCTGCGCCCCGCGCTCCAGATCATCGGCCAGGATCCGAGCATCCGCACCGTGAGCGGCGTGTACATCATGCTGTTCAAAAGCCGGGTGTTCTTCTTCGGCGACTGTACGGTCAACATCCTGCCCCCGCCCGAGCAACTTGCGCAGATCGCGATCAACACGGCGCGGCTCGCGGAGTCGCTCGGCTACAGCCCGCGCGTCGCGATGTTGTCCTACTCCGACTTTGGCGAGCACCGCGACAACCCGGAGGTCACCAAGATCCCCGAGGCCATCAAGCTCGTGAAGCAGCGCTGGCCGGAGCTGGTGATCGACGGCGAGATGCAGGCCGATTCGGCGGTGAACGCTGAGCTTTCGGCGGGGGACTTCCCGTTCTCGGCGATCCAGGGCGATGCCAACGTGCTGATCTTCCCGGGGCTCGCCTCCGGCAACATCGCCTATAAGCTGCTGCGGGAGCTGGGCGGCGCAACCGCCGTGGGCCCCGTGATCATGGGGCTTCGTCGCCCCGTAAACGTGTTGGCGCTTGGCGCCAACGTGAGTGACATCGTCAACATGGCGGCGCTGACCGTCCACCAGGCCCTCGAGCTCGAGGCCCGCGGAGCTTCTCATGGCTGATCCTCGTCTTGCTTCGATTCTCGACCGTTCCGGCGACCCCGCCACTGTGGCCTGGGCTCACGCTGGCGAAGGGGCCCTGGCGTCCCTCGCCGATCCGGAGCTGGCCATCGCCGCCGCCGGGGAGCTGGGCAACGTGGCCGCCCTGCAGGCGGTCACCGAGCCAAAGGCGCTGCGGAAGGCTGCGGCTGCGGCGTTGCATCGAATCAAAAGCCGCGGGGTGCGCGTGGCGGAGAAGGCCCCGACGAACTCCTTTACGCTCTCGCGGGAGGTGCTGGAGGTAACGCCGCGGGCGTTCCTCGCGGGCCCGAACGTGCTTGGAAACTGCCACATGGTGCTCACGGCCTCCGACCAGGAAGGGAGCTGCATCGTGGAGCTGATCGTGGGCGGCGCCAAGGTGCAGGATGAGCATGGGCACGCTTCCCGCAAGGAGCTGCGCGGCTTCTGGAAGCAGATGGAAGAAGACCCGATGATGACGGAGGTGCCGTTCATCGCCGGCTTGCACCTCGCAGATCGTGTTGTGAGCGGCAAGTCGATCCACGGGTGGAGCCACTTCATGGGCAAGGTGCCGCCCGCCACGTTGGCGAGCGCGCGCCTCACCGACCCGCTCCGCTACGCCCGCCCCGACGACGGGAGCCCCGCCGGCGGTTGGGTGTTGCCGGGCTGGTGCGTCAACGCGAAGCTGGTGGACACGCTGGTGAAGTCCATGCCGGGCCAGGACGAAACCGACGGCTGGCTCGATGCGGGCGTGGCTCAGATCCTCGAAGGGTCGGCGCGTGCAGAATTCGCGGCTGCCGCGGATTTTGCGGCGCTCGTCTTCGGTGTGCTGGGAGAGGGAGCGTCGGCGGCCGACGCGCGCTCGGTGGCGACGCGGCTTCGCGCGGGGGAGGGGCCCGAGGGGTTTCCCCAGCTTCGCTCCGCGTTGCTCGTGGCGGTAACGGAAGAGCTGCACCACCGGCAAACCGAGCAGCAGCGCGACATCGACGCGATCATGAAGCGACTTGGGAACCAGCCGCGCGAGTAAGCGGCGTTGACCGCCCGTAGCGCCCTCACCGCCGCGTCTGCGTTCGCCATCGTGCCGCTGGCCTATGCGGCGCAGCGCTGCGTCGAGGTCGGGCTGGGCGGCGAGCTGGATCCGGCGCTGGTCCCGCCGTCTCCGCGCATCGCCTTGTTTTGGCGCGTGGGCGTTTCCCTGGTGCTGGCCGCAGGATCAACGGGCCCGTTTTACCGGTTGGCGGAGCGATCTCCGGCGCTGGCGCTTCGGGTGGCAGAGGCGTTGGCCGCGCTGGCGTTCGGGCTCCTCGTCGCGCAAGCGGTGTTCGCACCATGACGGACGAGCTCGTGTTGCGCCTGTTGGCGCGGCTGCACGGCCACGCCGGTTGGCTCGCCGTAGCGGCCTTGCTCCACCCGGTGATCGTGCTGCGCTCACCCATGCGGCGGGCGCGGGGCGCAGCCTGGGCTTCAACGCTGCTCGTGTCCGCGGTGGCCGGGTTGGGCGCCGGGCTCTACCCCAGCTACCGGGCGCTCCTCAAGCAGGCGATCTTCCAGCAGAACCCGACGGTCGGCTGGTGGTTTGAGCGCAAGGAGCACCTCGCCGTGGGTGCGGTAACGTTCGCCTGGATCGGCCTGTTGTGCCATCTGGCGGCCGCTCGCGCCGATTCGACGAGCCAAAAACGACTCGCCGCGTTGGCCCATCGAGCCTACGCGGCGGCGTTCTTCCTGGCGCTCTCGGTGGCGACGATCGGCACGATCGCCGCCGCGAACCGCTCGTTCTAGAGCGAGTCTTCGTAGTCCTTGATCACGCCCTTGATGCTCACCGCATCGTCCACGTTCGAGACGTCGCCATGGTCCATCGGCGACCAGATGACCGTCATGTCGGGGGCGACCATCAGGGTCGAGGGGATGTACCCGGTTCCATCCACCCACTCGACTTCGGGCGCGGTGTTGTCCTCCGGCGCCACGACGGGGATGCCGTCCAATCCGTAGCTCTTCGACCACGACTTGAGCACGTTCGATTCGGGGTTCTCGCCGTAGTTGTCCTGGTAGAGGAACTCGTAGAAGGTGAAGTTCGGGTACTTCTTGCGCACGGTTTCGGTGATCCCCGCCATCTCCGCCGCGAAGGCCTGGCAGGGCCCGCACCACTCGGCCGAGACGGTGATCACCGTGTAGTTGCCGCACATCGTGTACAGCGGCAGCTCCTGGTTGTACCCGTCGATCCCGCCCTCTGCGAGGTTGTGCATCGTGTCGCCCGAGATGTACGAATCCACGCTGGAGTCATAGTCCGCCACGCCCGAAGGGCCGGCGTAGTCTTCGTCCGGAAGCACGGGGCAACCGCCGATCAGGTAGTCGCCCTTCTCGAAGGGGTGCGACCACTTCCAGATGGGGCTGTAGCCGTCCTCCACCTCTTCGCCATCGTCGAACCCGTCCCCATCCGAGTCGGCGTCGTCGAATTCACTGCCCAGTTCGTCCTCTTCACCGTTGGTGAGGCCGTCCCCATCTTCGTCGCCTTCGGGGTCGATCGCGTCGTCGACGACTTCTTCCTCGGTGGTTTCGGTTGGGGCGCACGCGAACAAGGTGAGGGACAGGAACGGAAGCAGGCGCATGGAGACTCCGAGAGGGATTGCGCGCAACCTTAGCACCGGAGTTGTCACGCCGAAAGTCACGACCGTGCAAAGGACACGCACGCTGGTGACATCACTCGACGAACCGAAAGGGAATGAACAGGTCATGCGTAGCCCCCGCCACCCCCGAGGTCCCCCATGGTTCTATTCCTGATCGCCGCCGCCTTCGCCAACCCGAACGCTTACGCCGAGGAGGCCAAGGCGAGGATGAAGCTCAGCTTCGACCTTGACGAGGTGCAGGGCGAGCTGGCCATGCCGGCGCCGGCCGCCGCAGCCCCGCGCGCTGGGGGCGCCGCTTCGGGGCGCCAGGCCGCCGTGTACGTGCCCCCGCTCCCGCTGGAGCCGAACTCCATCCTCGACCGGGTGATGGTCCTGCGCGACCGCGCCATCGTGACGCGTACGCGCGCCGTCAAGCTGAGCAGCGGCGCGCAGCGCGTTCGGTTCGAGGGACTGCCGCTCTCGATCGACACGACCACGCTTGCAGCAGAGCTTCGGGGCGGCCGCGCGAAGGTGGTGGGCGTGGAGCTGGTGTCGGGCTCGGGCGACGTGGAGGAGACGGAAAGGATCCTGGAGACGAGGAAGAACGCGGTGGAGCTCGGCGCGAAGCTCGGCGTCGTACGCGACCAGATCGAGGCGCTCTTGATGCAGCGCGCCTACCTCGACGGCGCGCTGCTCACGCCCAACGGCGAAGCCCGCCCCGCGCCCTCCCTCGACGTGGTGAAGGGAACGCTCGGCTGGCTTGGCGAGGCCGAGCGCGACCTCGCCGCGAAGCTCAGGGAGAACGAAGACAAGGCACAGAAGCTGGGCGAGGAGCTGGAGCCGCTGCTCACCAAGCTCCGCGATCCAGTCGCGACCGGTATGACGGTGCGCGTGGACCTGGACGTGGCGGCGGAAGGTTCGGTGGATGTGGCCTTGCGATACTGCGTTTACGGGGCCTCCTGGCAGCCGGCGTACAGCGCACGGCTGGACCCTGACTCGAACATGGTGACGCTCGAGACGAACGCCGTGGTTGCGCAGAGCACGGGGGAAATGTGGACCAACGCCACGCTTCAGCTCAGCACCGCATCGCCGGTGGTGGGCGGCGCCGCCCCCCAGCTCAACGCGTGGATCCTCGATGAGTCGGGTGTAGACGCCGGTTCTCTGGCCGTGAGCGGCGCGGCCGCGTCGGGGGCGGGCGCGCGTGTGTTCGACGTGGAGGGTCGGCGCACCATCGCGGGCGATGGCTCGCAGGCCAGCATCCCGCTCACCTCCCAGAAGGCTCCGACGGTGCTGTCACTGGCGACGGTTCCCCGCGTTACCCCCGAGGTATTCCGCACCGCGGCCGTAACCTGGACGGGCGAATCGCCGCTTTTGCCGGGCGCGGTCGCGAGCTTCGTAGGCGGGGACTACGTGGGGAGCGCGAACATCGTGGCGGTGGCCCCGGGCGAGGCGCTAAACCTCGGATTCGGCGTTGACGACCGCATTCGGGTGGATCGGCGCCTCGTGTCGCGCAAGGTCGAGCACCTCATGGGCGGGCGCACGCGGACGACGGTGCGCTACAAAACCACGGTTCACAACTACGCAAAGGTCGCTCAGGTCGTGCGGCTCACCGACCAGGTACCCGTGTCGCAGATCGATCGGATCACCGTGTCGCTGGCGGAGCCTTCCCTGGCGCCGGTGGTGGATCCGGAGGCGCCGGCGGGCGTTTCGAGTTGGCAGCTGGCCTTGCCGGCGGGCGGGGAAATGGTGGTGGAAACGGGTTTTACGGTGACCGCGCCGCGCGAACTCCAGTCGCGCATGGACCAGATGCTCTTCTGACCGAGCGGATAGAGGGGCGCATGGCCCACCCCAACGTCGCTCGGCTCCAGGAGTTTTACGCCGCGTTCAACCGAAAGGAGGGCGCGGCGATGGCGGCGCTGTACGCCCCTGAGGCCACGTTCTCCGATCCCGCGTTCCCCGGCCTCGTCGGGCGGGAGGTGCCGGGGATGTGGGCGTCGTTGTGCGAAGGGGCCACCGACCTGCGCGTGGAATTGAAGGAGGTCTCGGCCGACGACACGTCGGGCACGGCACGCTGGGAGGCCTGGTACACCTTCAGCTTGACCAAGCGGAAGGTTCACAACGTCATCGCCGCGCGGTTCACGTTTCACGACGGCCTGGTGGTCGCCCATGAGGACCACTTCGACTTCTGGCGGTGGTCGCGCCAGGCGCTCGGGCTTCCCGGCTGGCTTCTGGGTTGGTCGGGCTTCCTGCGGCGCAAGGTGCAGGGGCAGGCCCGAAAGAACTTGATGCGCTGGCTTGCGAAGCGCGGCTGATCGCCGCGGTTACGTTCCCGGTTGATGGTCCCCGACGGCTCGTGCCTGCCCCCGCGTGAGCCCGTGCTCGTTGTCGCCGAGGCGGCGTTGGCGTCGGTGCTCGCCGCTGGGCTCGGAGGCGCCGTTGTGATGGTGAGCGACGCGGTGGCGTTCGCCGAGGCGTTTGCGGGGCCTTCGCCCGGCACGGTGGTCGTGGCGCTCGACGTGCCGTGGGCGGAGGGAAGTGCGGTGATTGCCTCGGTTCGTCGTAGATTTGTGGACGCCGAGATCGTCGTGATGGGCGATGTGGCGGCGCCGGGCCTCGTGGCCGCGCTCCTTGAAGCGCGCGTCGTGCAGATGGTGCCGGCCTCGATCGAGGGCGTCGCGCGTTTGTTTGCGCGCTGGGGGCCGCCGGTCGCGCGGCCGGCCGCCGCGCCGGCGCCGGTTCGGGACGCGGTTCGCGCTTCGGGCTCGGCTCCGGAGCGCGAGCCCCCCGACGCCGTTGTGCTCGGACTGCGCGCGGAGTTGGCCGCTGCCCGAGGGGAGTTGGAGTCGGCTCGCGTCGCGTCGGGGGCACCGCGGTTCGCGGCGGAAGTAGCGCATGATCTGCGAGAGCCCGCGCGCTCGGGGCGGCTGTTGCTTGAGCGGATGGACGCCGCGCTCGCGGCCGGGGACCTGGAGGCGGCGGGGGCGCTGGTCGCGCGGCTCTACGACGCCAACACCCGCCTCGAAGAGCTCGTCGACGGCGCGCTGGCAGACTTGCGCGACGGCGCCGCGAACGACGCGATCGCCCGCTCTCACGCGGACCATGTGCTCGACGAGGTCCTGGATCAGCTCGCCGCGCTGCTCGCGGAAACGCGCGGCACCGTTACGCGGGATGCGCTCCCTGAAGTGAGCCTCCACCCGCACCAGCTTCGACAGATCCTGCAGAACCTGGTCGCGAACGCGCTGCGATATGGTGGCGATCCGCCGCGAATCCACGTTTCGGCCGCGCGCGACGGGGACCGTTGGATCCTCGCGGTGGCCGACAACGGCCCGGGCATCCCCGTGGAGCAGCGCGAGGCCATCTTCCGTCCGCTCACGCGGCTGGCGGCCGCGGGCGCTCCGATGGGGCACGGGCTCGGCCTCTCCATCTGCCGCAAGGTCGTCGAGCGTGCGAACGGAAGGATCTGGGTGGAGGCGGCGTCGGGAGGAGGAAGCGTGTTTTACGTCTCGCTTCCTGCCGCTGAGGCGCCTGGGGGGCGAATTGTCGTAGCGTCCAGCGTCGTGTCGTGACCGCGTGTTTGATCATTTGTGACTGTCCAACATGGATTTTTTCACTGCGACCTATTGACACGGCAAGAGGCATGAGCGACAATCGGGTTTGACCCGGCGATCCCATGCACCCTCCTCTCCCCCGCCTGCTCCTCCTCGAAGACTCACCAATCGAAGCGGAAACCTTGCAGGGGTGCCTCGCCTCGACCTTCCACGTGGTCCACGTCACCTCCGTGGCGGCGGCTACCGCCCACCTCGCCACCGAGCCCTTCGACGTCGCGCTCGTCGATCTCTGCGTGGACGACAGCCGAAACCTCCCGACCTTCCTCGCGTGTCACGCAGCGGCGCCCCATGTGCCCTTCGTGGTGCAGAGCGGGATCGACGAGCCCGAGGTGGCGATGGAGGCGGTCGCGCGCGGTGCCCAGGACTACCTCGTGAAGCGCAGCTTCACCGCAGATGTCGTGCGTCGATCGCTGCGCTACGCGATGGAGCGGGCTCGCATCGAGCGGGAGCTGCTGGAGAGCCGGGAGCGGTACCGCCTCGCGCTGGCCGGTGCCAACGACGGCATCTGGGACTGGGATCTGGAGCGTGGGCGCTTCTTTGTTTCGGAGCGCTGGGAGGCGATGCTCGGCCTGCCGGTTGGGGAGTTCGGAGGCGAGCTTGAGGACTGGTTGGCGCTGGTGCATCCCGCCGATCGCGAAAGGCTCGTCGCAGCGCTCCAGGGGCACGTGCGCGGGGAGCAGCCTGGGTTCGACCATGAACATCGGATGCTGCACGCCGATGGCGCGTGGCGCTGGGTGAGGACCCGGGGGCTCGGCGTGCGCGACGCGCAGGGGCAGGTGAAGCGCATGGCCGGTTCGCAGGGCGACATCAGCGACCGCCGCGTGGTTGAGGCGCGGCTCCTGCACCAGGCGACGACCGACGCGCTCACCGGCCTCGCGAACCGATCGGCTTTCCTCGAGCACCTGGAGAGCGTCGTTACCCGCTGCGACGCGGGCACGTTGCGAGGCTGCGCCGTGTTGTTCCTCGATCTCGACCGGTTCAAGGTGATCAACGACAGTCTCGGCCACCTCGTTGGCGACCGGCTGCTCGTCGCGGTGGCGCAGCGGCTGCGGATGAGCGTGCGCCCGGGGGACTCGGTGGCGCGCCTCGGAGGGGACGAATTCGCCCTGCTCGTGGAGGGCGTAGACGGCCCGGCGCGGGCAGATGAGCTGGCGGCACGGGTACATCGGATGATGGCCCAGCCGTTCTTGCTGGGAAACAATCAGCTTTTCGCGAGCGTGAGCATCGGCATCGTGCATCGCTCCGGCCCGGACGACACCCCCGAGGACCTGCTGCGGAACGCGGACATCGCGATGTACCGCTCGAAGCGCGCCGGCCGCGCGTGCACGGAAGTGTTCAGCGAGGTGCATCACGCCGCCGCGACCGGTCGACTCGACATCGAGAACGGCCTGCGCCGCGCCCTCACCAAAGGCGAACTGTTCGTGAATTACCAGCCGATCGTGCGGATCCCCGACCAATCCCTGGTCGGCTTCGAGGCGCTCGTTCGCTGGCGCGCGCCCGATGGCCACATCATTCAGCCCGCAGAGTTCATCCCCATCGCGGAGGAAACCGGCCTGATCGACGAGGTCGGCGCCTGGGTGATGCGGGAGGCGTGCGCGCAGCTTGCCGCGCTGACCACCAGCCCAGCGCTCACCGTCGCCGTCAACGTGTCGTCTCGCCAGTTCGCCCGTCCGGACTTCCTCGCCGAGGTGGAGGCTTGCCTCCGGGAAACGAAGCTGCCGCCCGAGCGGCTCGTTTTGGAGATCACCGAGACGGCGCTGATGGAGAACCCGGTCACCGTCGCGAAGCTCTTGCACCAGCTTCGCGAGCGGGGCGTGAAGATCCACCTCGACGACTTCGGCATCGGGTACAGCGCCCTCGGCTACCTGCGCCGTTTCCCGATTGATCGCCTGAAGATCGACCGCAGCTTCACGCAGGCCATCCCCGGCCGCCCGGAGGATGAGGCCATCATCCTCGCAATCCTCTCGCTCGCGACCTCCCTGGGCATGGAAGTCGTTGCCGAAGGCGTGGAAAACGAGGCCCAGTGGTTGCACCTGCTCGGGCTGCACTGTGCATACGGACAAGGCTTCTACTTCTCGCACCCCGTGGATGCGGCCCGGGTGGTTGCGCTCGCGGGTGGGCGTCATGGGCCGGTTCGCGAGGAATCACCTCGGTTGCTGCCGCGAGCGCCGGTGGCCAGCCGGGGGGCTCCGCAGCGGCGCCTTGGGGATGCCCGTCTCGGCCACTAGCCGGCTGCGCGCGAGTTCTTCCCCCCCGCACACCGCTGGGGCAGGTGGCCGGGAGGACCGGAGGCGGCTTCAGGTGCCTACCTGCACTCCGCCCGAACCTCGTCGATGTACACGTTCCGATCCTGCCCGTCCACGACGGCGTCGTTCACGAAGGTCACCGTCGCCCGGAGCTCACCGACCTCCGTGCGGTCGTCGAGCCCCAACGTTCGCCCCGTTTCCAGCGGGTTCCCGCCAACCCGAAGCCGGTCGTCGAGAATCGCGACGTCGTTCCGCGTCAGGCGCACACGAAGCTCGGCCGCCTCCGTGCCCGCCGTGTCCTCGTGGGCGCGGACGATGACAGCGCAGTCGCCCCGCAGGCGCAATGGTTCGGTCGCGACGGTCCCCGCGCCCCAGAGTTGAGCTGTTTGGCCGGCGACAGTTCCGAGCCCAGGCTCCACGCCATCGAGCTTGAGGACGCGCGAATACCCACCCAGCCGGAGCGCACGCGCGCCGAAGAACTCAGCGGCTTCAACCACGGGAAGGTTCGACAGTCCGGGGGGGAGCTCGGCGCCGTGCCCGAGCAACACCCAGAGCTCGGCGCTCGCATCGACGCCGGGGTTGTCGAGCGGGGCGAGCTGTACGCCTTCTTTTAGGTATACCCTCCATAAGTCGGGATGGTTGGCGATCACCACCGCAGCCGGAGTGGCGCGCTCAGCGACGAAGGCGGCCGCTTCGCGCCATTGCTCCAGGCGGGTTTCCACCCGGGTTGCGTGCCACGAGGCCAGCGCCTGGCCCGCGCAGGCGAGCGCGCCGAGCACGGCGCCGACGCGCCCCGCGCGAGCGAGGCCGATCGCGGCCGCCACGAGCAAGATCGGCAAGAGCGGCAGGGCGCTCCGCGAGCGCAGGACGGGGGTGAACCCGTACGAGAGGGCCTGCGGGAGGAGCACGAGCGCGGCGGCGAAAGCGGCGAACAGCAGCAGCGCGCGGCGCTCCCCGGCGCCCGCCTGTTGCATGCCCATCGTGATGCCGAGCAGGGGCACGACCAGGAGCCCAGGTTGCCCGTCGCTGAGCTCGCGGAGCACCCAACCAAGGCTGTCGCCAGGTGGAGCGGCGTACCAGGGGTCCTCGGCGAAGCCCTGTACCTGTCCGACCCCCGCCGAAAGCGCCCAAGGGGCGATCGCGACGACACCGACGGCAGCGATGGCGAGGACGTGTTTGAGTGGCAGCTCCGTGCCATCGCCAGGATCGAGCCACGCAAACGCCGCCAAACCGACGAGCACGAACGGACCGAAGGGGTGCAGGTTCACCACGATCACGGCGAGGAGAGCCATCGCGACCCGCGACCCGCGTACCTCGGGACGAAGGTAGAGCGCGATGAGGGCCAGGGTGATGGCGGACAACGCGGCGTTTGCGCGCGCCTCGCGGTCGATCAGCACGAGGCTTGGGGCGGTGGCCACGAGGCCGGTGGCGAGCAGCATGGCGCGACCGCCGTGAACGCCCCCGCCCGCGAGCCTTCGGGCGAGCAGCGCGGCGAAAACCACGCCCGCGACGCCCACCAGCGCGCTCGGGACCCGCCAGCCGGCTTCGCCCGCTTCGGGTAGCAGATGGAGCAGCGCGAACCACAGGGGAGGGTGCACGTCGAGCGCGAGGCTGGCATAGAGCTCCGCCCAGGAGCTTCGCGTCGCGACGTGCACGGAATACAGCTCGTCCAGCCAAAGGCTTTCGCGATCCAGGCCACCCAGGCGCAGCCAGGCGGAGAGGAGCACGCCGGCGGCAAGCACGGCTCGGCCATGTCGGAGCGTCACCCGGCGAGCTTACAACGATAGGGGGGAGGACATGGCCACCCTGCTCGTTGATCTGCTCGGAAAGATGGAGGCCGCTGGCGCCTCCGACCTGTTTCTCACGGAAGGCAAGCCGCCTGCGGCGCGGATCCACGGGCAGCTCCGCGTCATCAACGAGCCCGCCACTCCGGTGGCCGCGCTGCGCGAGCTGGTGGAGTCGCTCGTCACGCCGCTCGCGCGGCGTCGCTTCGAAGAAACGGGAGATCTCGACGTCGGGGTGACGCTCCCCAACGGCAAGCGGCTGCGGCTCTCGCTTTTGCGGCAACAAGGCGCGCTGGGCCTCGTGGCCCGGTCGGTGCCGCCGGGTGCGATCGATCTGGCCACCCTCGGCCTGCCCGACGGGCTGGCGTCCTTCGTTGCGCAGCCGCGGGGCCTCGTGCTCGTTACCGGCGCCACCGGTTCAGGCAAAAGCACGACGCTCGCGGCGCTCATTCACCAGATCAACCGCGCCCGCGCGGCGCACATCGTCACCATCGAAGATCCCATCGAGTTCGTTCACCAGGACATCCTCTCTCGGGTAACGCAGCGCGAGATCGGCTCGGACAGCGTGAGTTTTCAGGCGGCGCTGCGGCAGGTTGTGCGGCAGAGCCCCGACGTGATCCTCGTCGGTGAGATGCGCGACGCGGAGACGATGGGCGTCGCCGTGTCCGCGGCGCTCACCGGGCACCTCGTGCTGGCCTCCGTGCACGCCGTCGACGCCACGCAAACCCTCCAGCGGATCCTGGCCTATTTTCCAGACGCCATGCGCACCCAGGCCGCGCTCGACCTCTCGCTGTGCCTCGTCGGCATCGTTTCCCAGCGGCTCCTGCCCCGGGCGGACGGGCGCGGGCGGGTGCTGGCCGCGGAGGTGCTGGCGAACACCCCGCCGGTGTCGCGACTACTTCGGGAGCAGCGCGTAGAGGAGCTCCAAGATCTCATGCGGGGCTCGAACGACCCGTTGAACGTGCCCTTCAACCAGTCCCTGCTCCGTCTGCACCGCGCGAACACCATCACCTACGAGGTGGGCGTGGCGGCGGCTTCCAACCCCGACGAGTTCGCCCTGCTCGCCCGAGGCATGTCGCCCGGGTCCACCGCGTTCCGCGCCAACGCGGATCAGACGGACCACGGGCTGGACCTCCGCGCGCTGCTGGCGGCGGCGGACGGTCGCGGCGCTTCGGACCTGCACCTTACCGCGGGTCGCCCTCCCATCGTGCGCGTGTGCGGCGAGCTGGTGCCGATGGACGAAGTCCCCTTGTCAGAGGCGGATATGCGCACCCTCCTGTATTCCGTGATGACCGCGCGGCAGCGCGCGATCTACGAGATCGAGCGGGAGGTGGACTTCGCGCTGGCCATCGCCGACGGGCGCCGCTTCCGGGTGAACGCCTATTACCAGAAAGGGCAGATGGCCGCGGCATTACGCGCGATCTCCTCGACGGTGCCGGATGCAGATGTGCTCGGCCTCCCAGAGGCCGTGCTGCGGATGTCGGAGCGCCCGCAGGGGCTGCTGCTCGTGGTCGGCCCCACGGGCTCAGGCAAAAGCACGACGCTCGCGTGCCTGGTCGACCGCGTAAACCGGGCCCGTGCCTGCCGAATCATCACCATCGAGGATCCGATCGAGTTCGTTCACACCAGCCGCCTCGCGACCATCGACCAGCGGGAGGTGAGCGCCGACACCATGAGCTTCTCCGCCGCGTTGAAGTACATCTTGCGGCAGGACCCCGACGTTGTGCTGGTCGGTGAGATGCGCGACGCGGAGACCATCAGCGCCGCCATCACCGCCGCGGAGACCGGGCACTTGGTCATGGCGACGCTCCACGCCAACGATGCGCCGCAGACGGTGGACCGGATCGTGGACACCTTCCCGAGCCATCAGCAGGATCAAGCTCGTGCGATGCTCGCTTCATGCCTGCTCGGCGTCGTGTCGCAGCGCCTGCTCCCCCACAAGTCGGGGAAAGGCCGCACCGCGGTGTTTGAGGTGCTGTTGGGCTCGCCGGCCGTGCGAGCGCTCATCCGCGACGACAAGCTCCACCAGATCCACAACTCGATGGAGACGGCGCGGCGCGAGGGGATGATCACCATGGATTACGCATTGAAGGAGGCGTATGAGGCGGGGCGCATCAGCTTCGAGGAGGCGATGCGCTTCGTGTTGAACCCGAAGATGCTCACGCCCGTCGGGGGAGATGGCGCTCCGCTGGCGGGGGCGAAGGTTGGCGCCCCCTCCCCGCCGCTCAGGCGGCCCCTGGGCTCGTAGCGCGTGCGCGTCGTCGTCCTCGACCCGGGCGTGATCGAGCGCGTTCATCCCGGTGAACGCGCCGAGCTGTGGCGCAGCGCGCTGCGGGACGCGGGTTTCCTTGCGGAGGCCGAAGGCCCCGAGCCGGAGGCTGGCGCGCTTCGTGCCATCCGGCTGTACCTGACCGAGCTGGACGCTGCGGAATTCGCAATCGCACGCGCCCGGCATCCCATCGAATGGTTGACGGGTACGGTGCCGCCCGCCGTCCCGCTGTTCATGATCGGCGTGCTGGCGCTCACCTTGATCGTCGGAAACCTTCTCTGGGGAGATGAAGGGTTGTTATTCGGCATCGCGGCGACGCCCCTCGTCCTCGGGGCGTTTGCCGTCGTGGGGCTGGCCGCTGCGGCGAACTTCGAGCGACAACGCCGAGTCCTACTCGCCCTCTCGACGGATGCCCGGCGTCGCCATGCGGCGGAGCTCAGCGGGGCGGTGCGCGACCTCGCCGCGCGAACCTTCGTGCTGCGGTTGGGCGCGCTCCAGCTCGTCGGCGCGCCACACCGCACGTGGCTCGCGCATCGGTTGCGCGACCTCCGCGTGGGGCGACCGCCGGTGGTATCCGCGGAGTGGGAGGGGCTGGTGGCCGATCTCAACGTGGCGAAAGAGCAGGTAGAGGAGGTGCTTCGGGGCGCCCACGCCGGTCGACCGTTGGAGTCGGGCGCGCTCCGATGTGCGCTGCCGGGGCTCGCCCGGCGCTTCGGCGCGCTCGGGGTAAAGCGGGCGGCCGAGGGCGCCGAGCTCGCGGCGGCGCTTGAGGCGGCGGCAGGGTAGGGGCCGCTCATGGGCGAACGGGACAAGTTTGTTCGGGTTCCGCCGGCGGTCCGAGCGTTTGCCGCGGTGGGGATGGTGCTCGCCGTCTGCCTCGGGATCTGGCAGCTACGACGGGACGGCGAGCGCAACGAAGGGCGCGCCATCGCGATGGCCGTGGCCGACCTCCCGGCGTTGGGGGATGCCGATCCGGTCGACGAATCGTCGGCATGGCGCATGGTGGCATGGACCGGTCGTTTTGACGGCACGCCCGAGCTCATCGGCGGGAGAATGGAGGGTGACGCGCTGGGCTACGGCGTTGCCCAACGCTTCTTGCGTGCGGACGGGTTCAACGTGCTGGTGGATCGGGGCTGGGTACCGGCTGACGCGGCCGCAGATGCGGTCGTGGGCCTGGTTTCGGTCGCAGAGACTCGGCTCGTCGGCCAGCTCCGTCCTGCGCGGGGGTCCGCGGTCGCCGCGCCGGTGGCGGGACACGGGAGCCGCATCTGGCCTGCCAAGGCGTGGCCCTCCATCCTCAAAACAATGGAGGGTGGAATTTACGGAGAGCTGTACGTCGTAGCCGGTCTGACGAGTGAAGCGTTTGTCGAGAAAGAAAGCACGCCCAAAGGGTCAGTAGTGGGGGTGCCTGTGCGGGATGACACCAGCCTTCACTACGCCTCACAGTGGTTCGGGATCTCCCTTGTTCTGGGGATTGTCTTGGTTCCCGCTGCGATCACGCGTGCTCGCCACTTTCTAGGTGCCTGAGCGCGGGCACTCGGGTAAGGGGTCGCGCCCCGCCCACCCCGTGGAGTCCTCCGTCATGGTTTCGGCTCGTCCGACGTTGGCCGCGCTGGCCCTTACGCTCACTGCTTCGGCAGGTTGTGCCGACCTTCCCGAGGGCGGTGTCGCGCGTGGAGCCGTGCTCTACCAGAACTGCGACCAGTGCCACGGCAAAGCAGGGGAGGGCAGCACGTTGGTGCAGGCTCCCCCGATTGCGGGCCTTCCGGGCTGGTATATCGAAGAGCAAGTGCTTCACTTCCAGTGGGGTTGGCGCGGCGCCCACCCCGACGATGTGGAGGGGCTCAAGATGCGCCCCATGTCCCGCACCATCAAGAGTGATGCCGACGTGAAGGTAGTGGCTGAGTACGTGTCCAGCCTCCCGGCGGCCGCCACGCCCGCCACGCTCACCGGAGATGCCGAGAAGGGCAAGGCCGGTTTTGCGACGTGCTCGGCGTGCCACGGTGCCGATGGCGCGGGCAACGAAGCCATGAAGGCGCCCCCAATCAAGCAGCTCCCCGATTGGTACATCGTTCGCCAGATCGGGAAGTTCAAGGCTGGAATCCGGGGCTACCAGGCGGAAGACGCCGCGGGCGCCACCATGAAGGGCATCGCGGGAACCGTGGCCGACGACGCCGCCGCTCGCGATCTCGCCGCCTACATTCAAACCCTCTGAGGCCGGCATGAGCGCACCCCCTCCCAACGAAGCTGAGCAGCTCTGCACGCAGGTCTTCATGATCACGATAGCCAGCGCCGCCGCCTTCGCCGCCGCCGTCATCGTCTACGTCCTCGCCTGAGCCGGAGCGCCGAAGATGCTCGAGCACTACATGATCCAGGGGTCGTCCTACGCAAGCCACATCGACGGCTTGGTGTGGGTCGTCCTCCTCATCACGACCTTCTGGTTCCTCCTGGCCGAGGGCATGTTCTTCTACCTGCTCTGGCGGTATCGCGAACAGCCGGGCAAGAAGGCGCTGTACATCAACGACGACCTTGAGCACGCGATCAAGTACAAGTGGGTGGAGATCCCGCACCGTTTGATCTTGATCTGCGATGTCGCGGTCATCCTCGGTGCGGTAAGCGTGTGGTCGGAAGTGAAGCTCTCCATGCCGGTGACGGATGAGACCGTGCGGATCACCGCCCAGCAATGGGCGTGGACATTCCGTCACGCTGGGGCGGACGGTGAGCTGGACACGGCCGACGACATCGTGACCGTGGACGATCTGCACGTGCAGCTCGGCAAGACGTACAAGTTCGAGTTGGCCGCGAAAGACGTGCTTCATAGCTTCAGCGTCCCGGTCTTCCGCCTCAAGCAAGATGCGATCCCTGGCCGCGTGATCTCCGGCTGGTTCAAGCCGACCCAGGCCGGCGAATTCGACGTGCAATGTGCCGAGATCTGCGGCATCGGCCACGGGATCATGCCCGCGCGCCTCTACGTCGAGACGCCCGAAGCCCACGCCGAGTGGATCGCGCACCCCACCCACTACCTCGCCTACAAGAACAAGTAGGACCGGAGCCTCGACCATGGCCGAGTCCCACGCTCACGACGCGCACGCGCACGACCACCACGAAGAGGGGTGGTTCAAGAAGTACTTCTGGTCAACCGACCACAAGATGATCGCGAAGCAGTACCTGCTCACCGGCATGCTCCTCGGCGCCGTGGGTGCGTACTTCGCGTACGTGTTCCGGATGCAGCTCGCGTTTCCGAACAAGCCGGTGCCCGGCTACGGCCTGGTTACCGGCGCAGACTACAACGCGCTGATCACGAATCACGGCGCGGTGATGATCTTCTGGGTTGCGATGCCCGTGTTGATCGCGGCCTTCGGCAACTTCCTCATCCCGCTGATGATCGGCTGCGACGACATGGTGTTCCCCCGGTTGAACCGGCTGAGCTACCAGATCTTCTTGGTGAGCGCCATCGTGCTCGGGGCGTCCTTCCTCGTGGAAGGCGGCGCCTTCGGCGGCGCGTGGACGGCCTACCCCCCGCTCTCCGCGAAGGCAGAGTACAACCTCACACCGCTCGGTCCCTCGCTGTGGCTCATCGCGGTGGCGCTCGAGTTCGTGGCGTTCCTCCTGGGCGGCATCAACTTCGTTACGACGGCGATGAACTCGCGCGCGCCTGGGATGAAGGCCTTCGACATCCCGATGGCGGTGTGGATGATCGTCATCGCGAGCATCCTGTTCATGGCGTCCGTGGGTCCGCTCATCGCGGGCGCGTTCATGCTGCTGTTCGACCAGCTCCTCGGCACCGGCTTCTTCGACCCCGACCGCGGTGGCGATCCCGTGCTCTGGCAGCACTTGTTCTGGTTCTTCGGCCACCCCGAAGTGTACGTGGTGCTGCTCCCGGCGCTCGGCTTCGTCGCGGAGATCATCACGACGTTCTCCCGCAAGAAGCTGTTCGCCTACAAGACGGTCCTGTACACCACGATCGGCACGGGCGTCCTGAGCTTCTTCGTGTGGGCCCACCACCAGTTCATCGCGGGCATCGACCCGCGCATGGCCAACGTGTTCACGGTAACGACGGTGCTCATCTCGATCCCCATCGCCGAGATGTGCTTCGTCTACATCGCAACCTTGTATGGCGGGTCGATCCGTTTCGCCGTGCCGATGCTCTGGGCCCTGGCGTTCATCGCCGAGTTCCTGGTCGGCGGCGTTACCGGTATCTACCTCGGTGCGAGCGGGGCGGACATCTACTTCCACGACACCTACTTCGTCGTGGCGCACTTCCACTACACCTTCTTCCCCATCGCCATCATCGGCACGTTCTCGGGGGTGACCTACTGGTACCCCAAGATGTTCGGCCGGCACATGAACGAGCTGTGGAACAAGGTGCACTTCTGGATCACGATCGTCGGCTTCAACGGGATCTTCATCCCGCTGTTCATGCTCGGCGCTTCGGGCGATCACCGCCGCATCTTCGACTACTCCAACTTCCCGGAGTTGGCGACGCCGGAGCTGCAGCAGCTCCGGGTGTTCGCGACCGTGTCGTTGCTCGTGATGTTGGCGATTCAGCCGGTGTTCCTGATCAACTTCTTCTACAGCATGTTCAAGGGGAAGAAGGCCGAGGCCAACCCCTGGAACGCGAACACCCTCGAGTGGCAGTGCCCGTCGCCGCCCCCGCACGGGAACTTCGCGGTGCTGCCCGAGGTGTACCGCGGCCCGTACGAGTTCAGCGCGCCGGACCGCGCCGACGACTTCTGGCCTCAGAACTCCCCCACTTAGGCCGACGAGGACCCGCCCATGGTCAAGCCAATCGCCACCCTCCGCTCCGCTACGGGCGTGCCTACGGGCCGCTTGGCCGTGTGGTGGGTCATTGCCTCCGAAATCGTGATCTTCGGCGGTCTCCTTGGTGCGTACCTACTCCACCGCCTCGGGCATCCCGAGTGGGCCACGTATGCGTCGCATACCAACACCTGGGCCGGTGCCTTCAACACGCTGGTGCTGCTGAGCTCGTCGCTGTCGGCGGTTTTGGCCCACAACGCGGCAGAGAAGGGGAACGGTGCCCGCGCCGCCAACCTGCTTCTGGTCACGTGCGTGGGGGCGCTGACCTTCCTCGTGGTGAAGGGTTTTGAGTGGACCCACGAGATCCAGGAGGGCTTCACCATCACGGCGAACGGCTTCTGGTCGTTCTATTACTGTGCTGCCGGCCTGCATGGCCTGCACGTGATCGCCGGGGCGATCATCATGTTGTTCGTGGCCGCGGATGCCCGCAAGAACCAGGAGCTCCAGCGGGTGGAGCTCATCGGGATCTACTGGCACTTCGTTGATCTCGTGTGGATCTTCCTGTTCCCTCTTCTCTACATCGCCAAGTAGGCGCGGGAGCTCTCCATGTCGTCGCATACCGAATCGCACGGCGCGCACTCCCCCAATGAGGCGCCCCACGCCACCCACGAGGACGCCCACTACATCAAGATCTGGGCGATCCTCGTGGCTCTCCTCGTCGTGAGCGTGACGGGCCCAATGTTGGAGATCCGCGTGGTCACCCTGCTTACCGCTTTCGGGATCGCCGTCGTCAAGGCCTTCCTCGTCGCGAAGCACTTCATGCACCTCGACACCGAGAAGAAGTTCGTCGTGCAACTCCTCGTGGTGTGCCTCGGGCTGGTGTTCCTGTTCTTCATGGCCACGTCGCCGGACATCATGAAGCACTTCGGCATGAACTGGGTGAATGAGTCGGCGAAGAACGCCAATATTCCGGAGAAGATCGTGCACCACGGTGGAGTGGAGGGCGCCGCCGAACACGCGGAGGGCGCCGCCGAACACGCGGAAGGCGCCGCGGCCCCCGCCGAAGGCGCTCCCGCTCACCCAGCCGGAGAGGCCCACTAGGCCATGGCGGTGGATTCCAGCCCGCTCCCGCGTCCGCGCCGGGCTCCCGCCGTGATCGAGAGCGAGGTGTTCGCGATGATCGTTTGGATCTTCGCGGAGGTGATGATGTTCGCCGGGTTTCTCTCGGCCTACAACCTCGTCGGGGCCCGCGCGCCCGCCGGGTGGTGGCCGCCTCCGGGCGATCCCATCCTCCCCTGGGCGCCTACGGCGGGCGCATCCGTCGCCTTGGTGTTTTCCGCGGCCCTGGTCGTTTGGGGCGGCTTCCGGCCTCTGCACGAGCGGCGAGCGCTTGGAATCGCGGTGCCGCTCGGCGCGGTGTTCGTGGTGTACCAGATCGTGGAGTTTGCCCGCCTCCTGTCTGTCGGCTTCACGCTTCAGTCGAGCGCGGGCGGCGGCTTCTTCTTCACGATTGTGGGCGCGCACGCGCTGCACGCGATCGCCGGCCTCGGCGCC
The DNA here is from genome assembly GCA_014191855.1 of Deltaproteobacteria bacterium. Classification (GTDB taxonomy): domain Bacteria; phylum Myxococcota_A; class UBA796; order UBA796; family SXON01; genus SXON01. The sequence goes on along the minus strand of BJHF01000029.1, from coordinate 7,430 downwards.
CTGGCATGGGTCGCGGCGCGGCGCGGAAACGTTACCGAGGGTTTGGCCAAGGCGATCCGGCTCTACTGGTACTTCGTGGTGCTGCTGTGGCCGGTGATCTACGCCGTGATCTACGGGCCTTCGATCAGCCCTGGGCTGCCCGCGTTGGCAATCTGATGCCCTCCCGCGCCCTCGTCGTCAGCCTCGCCTTGCTGGTTCTCCCGCGCGTCGCGTTCGCGTGCTCCACATGCATGGATCCGCGCGAGGGCAACCGGATGCTCCTCAGCGTCACAATCGTGCTCAGCCTGCTGCCGTTGTGCTTGATGGCCGGCATCGGCGCCTACGTGTGGTCGCGTGTGCGTCGGGCCGAGCGCCTCGCCACGCTCTCTCCCCTCCCGGAAACCGAATGAACGCCCACCGCGCCCTGCTCTCCCTCGCCGTGCTGCTAACTGCTTGCGATGCCATCCCGGAAGACACCAAGTTCGTCCAGGCTCGCTACCAGGGATACTACTCCCAGCCCTGCCCGGCGTGGCTGAAGAGCCCGGTCAGCGGGCGGATGTACTGCTCAAGCCCCCACAAGCGCTACGACACCACGCCCGCGTACGTAGCGGCGAAGCCCGTCGTGAACGAGGATGCGTTTGCGGGATTCGAAGCCAAGACCGCAGACGAGCAGAAAGCGCTCCTCATCGCCGAAGGCGAGAAGGTGTACACGAACAACTGCGTTGCCTGCCATCAGGCGAACGGCACCGGGTCAGGCACGTCGTTCCCGCCGCTCGTAGCCAGCCCGGCCGTTACGGACGCCGCTGCCGAGACCCAGGTAGCGACCATCCTCAAGGGGCTCTCCGGCAAGGAGATCGGCGGCGTGATGTACACGGGCGCGATGACGCCCTTTGGCGGCCTCAGCGACAGCCAGATCGCATCCGTGGCCACCTACGAGCGCAATTCGTGGGGCAACGATGCCGGGGTCGTGCTGCCAGCCCTCGTGGCCGACGTTCGCAAGCGGTAGGCGCAGCCGGCTTGAAGCTTGAGCAAGGCGTCTCCAGTTGTCGGGGGCGTCGCGGTAAGGGGTGCGGCGCGCTACAACCGGAGTGATGGAAGGTTTGGACACCCTCGACCAGTACTGGGAAGTCGCCGGGGCGACGTTGGGCTTCATGCTCACCGTGAGCGTGCTCACGATGGCGATCGCGCTGGAGCGTTGGTTGAACCTGATGCGCGCGCGCGGGGCGCTACGCCGGGTGGAAGAGAAGGTGCTTGAGGCGGCTCGGCGGGGCGACATCGAGGAGAGCCGCCGCGTGGCCGATGGGCTGCCCAGCCCCGTGCGGGAAGTGTTCGCGGCGGGGCTTGATCGTGCGCTCGGGCGCACTCGGGGCGAGTTCGCCACCGCGATGGCACGGGAGTCGAAGCGCGCAGTTGCGAAGCTTCGAGGCGGCTTGTGGCTCCTGGGCAGCGTGGGCGCGCTCATGCCCTTCGCGGGCTTGCTCGGCACGGTCGTGGGCGTCATGGGCAGCTTCCAGGCCATCGGCTCGAGCGGCCAGGGCGGCTTTTCGGTGGTGTCAGCGGGGATCTCCGAGGCGCTGATCGCGACGGCGGCGGGCCTGTTTGTTGCGATCGAGGCGGTTTTCTTCTTCAACGTCCTCGGCCAGCAGGCGGCGGGGATCGGTCGCGACCTCAACCTGGCGGTGGACGAGCTCGGTGAGCTCATCCGGAGCAAGGCGCATGCAGAGCGGACCCCAGCCCCCGAGTGACGACGCCGTCGACGACGACGGCGGGATGTTCTCGGAGATCAACATCACGCCGCTAACGGACGTTTTCCTCGTGCTCCTCATCATTTTCATGGTGGTGTCGAGCTCGATGGTGGAGGCGGAGAAACAGGCCACGCAGGCGAAAAACCTGCTCTCCGAACGCGCGCTCTCAGTGCTTACGCCCCAGGGCACCGGCGATAGCCCGCTCATCCCGAAGGACATCGTGATCTCGGTCGCGCCGGATGGAACGATCTACCTTGAAGGCGACACCTTCCCCATCGAGCAGCTCACGGAGCGCCTCAAGGCCGTGGAGAAGGGCGCCACCGCCACCCGGGTGGTGGTGCGCGGCGACCAGGAGGCCCAGTACAAGCTCGTGTGGCAGGTGATCCGCGCGGCGCAGTCCGCCGGGTTCGAGGACGTGGCGCTGGCGAGCCGGGCGGCGGGCGGCGCGCCTTAGTCGTTCTCGTCCACCGGCTCGTCGCACTGACCCACCGCGCACAAACACGCGCCCTGGCACTCGTTCACGACTTCGCCGGTCTCGAAGAAGTGCGCCATCTGCTCCTGCGCGGCCCAGGCGCGGCGGGTGTCCTCGTGCGTGTCGAACTCGTCGTCGGGGGCGGTGTTGTCCTGCGGCATGATGGGCGCGGCGAAGTCGAACTCCACGAGCGCGCTGCCTGCGTGGGGCCCCGCGACGGTTTCAACCCCCCAAACCTGGTTCACGGGTGGATCGATGGTCACGGCCCCATACGCGCGGGCCATGTTGTGTGCGCCCAGGGTGGTCACCTGCGCATCCCCAAGCGCGTCTTGCAGCAGCACATCCTTGGCCGGCACGCCGGGGAGCGGCTCCATGTTCATCTGGCGCCCAAAGCCGCCCGCCTCCCCTGGATCCCACACCTGTTGCAGCAGCGCCATCCACAGTACCAGATCGCGCTCATCGTCGTACACCGACTGGAACATGGCGAAGAACGGGATGAAGTCGGCGCTACGGGTCAACAGGAGGGAGTAGGGCATGCCGCCCACGCCGAGCGTGGCCCGCGTGATGTCCTTCGACACCGCCACGTACCCGCCGCCGAGGATCGCCCCTTGCGAGTTGCCATAGTAGAACACCTCGGAGGGATCGATGAGCGCCGTGCCGTTCACGCTCATGGCCTCGTCGGCGACCATCGCGCCCTTCATCATCCAGGTTGCGGCTGCGAATTCGAGGTAGCCCTGCTGGGAACGCTCGGGGAGCATGGCGAAGCGGCTGAGGTCACCCAGCAACATGAGCGCAACGGCGTCGTAGTCGTCTTCGTCCATGCCGGTCCAGTTCACGGCGAACAGGATGTACCCATACCGGTCGGAGAGCTCGCTGAGGTAGCCGCCTTCCACCTCGTCCTGGCTGCCAAGCAGCCCGTGACCGTACTGGAGCAGCTTGAGGGGCCGCGGGTCCGTCTCGGCCGTGCGGGGAATGACGATGGTGAAGGGTACCGTCGTGTCGCCTGCGTACTCGGGCATGTTCTCGCTGTCGCGCGTGAGCAGGGTGCCCGGCTCGTCTTCTTCCGTGTACCGCGGCACGGTCATGCGACCGTACACGCGCTTCCAGGTGTGGGCGTTCTCCTCGACCGTGTACTCAACCACCGAGTCGATCACGTATGGAGGGCCGCTGGTGCCGACGCGCGCCGCCGCATCCTCCTGCATGAACCCGATCTTCGCGCCCACGGCGTCCGCCGACTTCACCGTGAAGTCCCACGCGACCGTGACCTCGCTGCGCGCCCAGCCGTCCGCCTCAAGGCGCGTGAAGATGTCCTCGTACAGCTCCCGCCGGCCCTCGATGTCCCAGGTGTCGGTTTCCGTGCCATCGCGCAGCGCGGCGAAGCCCTCGGAGGGCATCTTCGGGGCCCCGGCGGTATCGACGATGTTGCGGAGGGCCACGACGTAGCGGTGCCCGTTCAAAAGCGGCATCGCCGGACGGATATACAGGCTCCGGCTGCCCTCGATCGCGTAGCCGGCGTAGTCGAGCTCGGCCCAGGCGGGGAAGCGCTCCCCCGTGTCCCAGTCCAGCAGCACGAGCGCAGACCCGTCCTCCAGCGAGGCACCGATCGACGCATGGCCCGGGAGATTGTCTGCCGACATGCCCGGGATCTCGACGATGAGCGGCCCCATGGGCGAGAAGCCGTCCAGCTCGTTCCAGTACTTCGGGTCGGGCTGGTAGCTCAGATCCCCCTGCTGGGTGTACGGGATCGTCGTTGCGCCGAGGTGAACCCGCACGCCGGTGGGCGATGTTGCATCGTCACGCAGGTAGAAGCTTGAGGGGAACGGAGTGGCGCAGCGTTCGTAGGCGATCGGATCGCAGTCGCTGAACTCGGTGGGGCTCGGCCCCGTGTCTTCCGCGGGGTCGCACGCAAAAAGGGAGAGGAGCAGGACAGACATGGGAGCCTCGCGCTCGCGCTCGCTATCGTCTTGCCCTGCCGCATGCTACGCTCCGGGCGAGAGGTTGCGCATGCCCGGACAGTGCCGCGTCGGCGACAAGTCTCAGGTCCCCGCCGATGCCCACGGCTGCCCCGCATGCCCGCACCCCGCCGTGGGTCCAGCGATCAAGGGCTCGCCCAACGTGCTGGTGAACGGTCGCCCAGCGGTCCGGGTCAGCGACAATGGGGTTCATGCTGCGTGTTGTGGGCCAAACACCTGGGTTGCAGCCAAGGGTTCGGGCACGGTGTTGATCAACAACCTGCCGGCCCACCGGCTCTCGGACATGGACACGCACTGCGGCGGCGTCGGCCAGATGATCGAAGCGAGCACCAACGTGATGGTCGGTGGGTAACGCTCCGGTCGCGCTGGTCTGTCCGGCGTGTCGGCGGGTGGAAGGAGGCGAGCTGCGTGTGCGCGGCTTGCGACGCGCTGGGGCACTGCTGACCTGCCAGTGCGGGCGTCGATATCCGGTGATCGCCGGGATCCCCATCGTTCTCCGTGAGCTTGGGGACTGGGCGGAGAGCGAAGGCGCGGATGCGATGCGAGATCGGCGGCTGCCCGGGGAGCTTGTGGAGCTGCTCGCCGTGGACGGTGCCAGTCGGCGAAATCGCAGGTTGCTCGCGGTGTATGGCGCGGAAGTCGGCGACAGCCCCCTTCACGCCTGGCTGGCCGACTTCGTGACGAGCGCGCAGGGCCCGGTCCTTGAAGTCGGCGCCGGGCGTGGGCACGCCGGCACGGTGCGGATGGATTTGAACCTGGAGCTCCTCCGCGCCGGGGCCGCGCCGCCCGAGCTGGTCGAAACCGCCGAAGGGATCGCCCTTGCGCCGGGCGCGGCCCTCGTGGCCGACGCGACCGATCCGCCCTTCTCGGCCGGGAGCTTCGCCACGGTGCTGTTGGCGAACGTGCTGGACAGTTGTCGCGATCCGGCGCTGGTGCTGGCCCAGTCGGACGCGCTCGTGGCGCCGGGAGGCCAGTTGGCCGTCACCTGTGCGTTCGCCTTCGACGAGACCATCACTCCGCGCCCGCTCTGGTTCGGGCCGGAGGAGCTCGATGCCGCCCTGGCTGGCACGCGTCCGTTCGGCGGGTACGACCTTGAATGTCGGCTCGATGCGGAGGCCCTGGAGTTGGAGTGGCGGTTGCAGGTTGCGCCGCGATCGGCGCACCTGCATCGAGTACGGGTGCGGACCGCGCGGCGCCCGGGATAAGCAGATCGCAGCTTGATGGAACGCGCGTTGACGCGCGCCCCGTCGAAGCCCTATACTCCAGCCTCGTCCTCTCGGAGCGCTCATGCCCAAGGTCACGGATCGCCACGGTCGGCCAACCTCGGGGCAAATGCCCGGCCTGGTGGAAGGGCTGTGCACCGACAATAAGGATCCGGAGAAGTTGGGCCGGATCAAGGTCAAGTTTCCCACGCTCCCCGACATGCCGGAGAGCTGGTGGGCGCGCCTTGCGATGCCGATGGCCGGCCGGGAGCGCGGCTGGATGACCATCCCGGAAATCGAGGACGAAGTGCTGGTGGGCTTCGTTCATGGGGACATCAACCATGCCATCGTCCTCGGGTCGCTCTACAACGGGGTGGATACCCCTCCGTACGCGAACGAAGATGGGGACAACAACCTCCGCGTGTTCCAGAGCCGCTCCGGCCACCGCCTCACGTTCGACGACAAAAGCGGCGATGAACGAATCGAGTTGATCACCCACAACGAGGAGATCCGCATCATCTGGGACGCGAAGGACAAGACCCTGAGCGTGTACAGCGGCAAGGACATCATCGTGGAAGCGAAAGAAACGATGTCCTTCAAATGCAAGGATTTCATCCTCGAAGCCGGCGCCAGCATCTCGATGAAGGCGGGCTCTACCTTCGATGCGAAGGCGGGCGCCTCGATGGGCGTGGATGGTGGCAGCGCGCTGACCTGCAAGGCCGGCGTCATCAAGATCAACTGAGGTTCCGATGATCAACGGCATCGTGGTCGGCATCGTGACCGACAACAAAGATCCGGACAAGCTCGCCCGCATCAAGGTGAACTTTCCAGTCGACCACGAAACCCCCCCGGAGTCTACCTGGGTGCGGATGATGTGGCCGATGAGCGGCAAGAAGCGCGGATGGGTGATCATCCCCGACATCGGCACCGAGGTGGTGATCGGCTTCGCGTTTCGCACGATGACGCCCTACATCCTCGGCGGCGTGTACAACGGCGATGCCGACAAGCCCAAGCCCTACGCCAACGAGGATGAAAACGACGATCATCGGCGGTTCTGGTCGCGGAATTCGCATTGGATCGACTTCGACGACACGGAGGGCGCCGAGCGGATCGAGCTGAAGTCCACCTCCGAGAACAACGCGATCTACCAGGAGGCGCATGCGGCCAATAAGGTCCTTACCACCAAGGTAGACAAGAATTTCATCGTGGAGGCGAAGGAGACCATCAGCCTCGCGTGCAAGGACTTCAAGCTTGAAGCGTCGGCGTCGATCGCCATGGAGGCGAAGTCCACGATCGCGTGGAAGGGCGCCACCATGACGCTCGATGGCGGCGGCGCGCAAACGCTGAAGGCGTCGATGACCACGTTCAACGAGGGGAGCCCTGGAGCGCCGACCGGGAAGAAGACGACACCCACGCATCGGCATCCGCCCACGAAGCCGGAAGGCGGCGGCGGGGAGGCTGGCGGCGGCAGCGGCAGCTCTGGCGGTTCGTCGGGCGGCAGCTCTGGCGGTTCGTCGGGCGGCAGCTCCGGCGGCTCGTCGGGCGGTAGTTCGGGCGGCGCCACGGGCGGCGGCAGCGGAGGCACGTCGGGAGGTACCTCGGGCGGTTTGGGGCTTGGCTCCGCGATCGGAGACGCGGTGGTGGACGCCGTGGTTGGCGCCGTGGTCGGCGCCGTCGTGGGGGCCATCAGCGGTGGCGGGAGCCACGGCGGCGGGGGCGGCGGTTCCGGAGGATCGGGCGGCGGTTCTGGCGGTGGCGGGAGCCACGGCGGCGGCGGTGGTTCTGGCGGTGGCGGGAGCCACGGCGGTGGCGGCGGCTCCGGGGGTTCGGGTGGCGGTTCTGGCGGTGGCGGGAGCCACGGCGGGGGCGGCGGTTCCGGAGGATCGGGCGGCGGTTCGGGCGGTGGCGGGAGCCACGGCGGGGGCGGGGGGCGCGGCGGGGGCGGCGGTGGGGGCGGAGCGGGCGGCGGCGGTGGCGGTGGCGGGCGCCACGGCGGGGGCGGCGCGGGCGGTGGGTCGGGCGGGGGGGGCGGCGGTGGCGGGGGCCGCGGCGGGGGCGG
>BJHF01000028.1 GCA_014191855.1 Deltaproteobacteria bacterium | reverse complement strand
GGGCCGGGATCACCACGAGCAGGCCATGCAGATCAGGCCGCACCGGCGCGTCTGGCCCCAGCTTGTACCTCGTGTTTCGCCGGGACCGAACCACGCGCACGAGTACGCTCAGCCAGAACACGGCGATGCCGGCGAGGAGGAGGAGCATGACGATGCGGCTCGGCTAACCGCCTCATCGCGACCCGGTACCGGATAGCGCCGCGCGATGCTTCTGATCATCTCAGCCCTCGGCTCCCTCCTCGCCTGCACGGTCTACGGATGCGCCGACGGCCGCGGCGTCGAATGCGGCGGCCCCGACACCTCCCCCCTGGACACCTCGGCCGGCGACACCGCCGACTCCGGGGACTCCGCTGATACCGGCGACACGGGCCCGGCCGACATGGTGGTTAACTACGTGATCACGGCCTACACCGTCGCAAACCGCGGCGAGGGCTTCGATCTCGACGGAGACGGCGCCGTAGACAACGCGGTGTGGCCGCTCGGGGCCGTGCTCGATCCCCTCATCGCCGGGCAGATCGCCACGGCGCAGCACGTCGCGATCGAGCAGCTGTCCGGTGTCAACGACTTCTCGACCGACGACGCGGTGCGAGTCGGCGTGGTCACCGCGGCAGACCCCGACGGCGACGGCACGAACAACGCCTCCGGCACCGAGTCGTTCGCCGGTGGGGCCGCGGTGGATGTCGAAGGCGCCGTGCTCGTCACCACGGAAACCGCGCTCGAAGGGGGAGCGTACACGGTCTCGCTGGCAACGGGGTCGCTCCCGGTCGGGAGCTACGAGCTGGAGTTTGCCACCGGCCTGTGGATCGCGGCCGCGCCGAGGGCGGTGGGCGAAACCGGGCTGATCGGCTTCGGCGTGAGCGTCGATGCGCTCACGATCGCGCTGGAGGCCGAAGGGACGGACGCGGGGATCATCTCCACGCTGGTCGCGCTGGCCGACCTCGACCTCGACAGCGATGGCGAGCCCGACGCGGTGTCGATGGCGTTTGCCTTCGAGGCAGCACCTTGCTTTTTGGTGCCGTAGGCCGGCGCCGCAGCCCCCCAGCGCCAAGCGACGTCTCCCGCTCCCCCTCAGAGATCCGAGCGTCCCGGGCGAGCCGCGGTGTACACGGTGTCGAGCCCCGCCCCTCCGACCATCCCGCCTTGGATGAAACGAGGTGAATCGCATCCCACCGTGGATGAAACGGGGAGGTCAAGTCGCCAGGCCGAGGCGCGCGAAGCCTCCGTCAAAACCGGCGTTCACCCACTCGTGAACGCGGCGCCCTCGCCCGGCGACCGGGGTGGTGTTTCACCTGGTTGGGGATGCGCTCCGGGGCGTTTCATCTGGGTGGCGATGGACGCCCCCACCCAAGACCCCCGCTCCGACTGACACCGCGTTGTGCCGCGATCCGCGCCTGACGAAGGGACCGGGACCCGCACAACGCCCTCCCCCCAAACTACCTCTCCCCCAACCTCACCAACTCCTCAAAGCGCGCCTCGTCCACAACCACCGGGTCCTTCACTTGCGCCTCCGGCGCCCCTGCCGCCACCCGCGCCGCCTTCCACCGTTCCCAGGCCACCGCCGGCAACAGCGTGACCTCCGGCGGGCCATACCGACCCGTCTCACGACGATCGTCGTACTCCATGTTCTCGCGCCGCAGCTCGGCGTCGAACTGACCAGGATCTACTCGCCCTCCCCGCTCCGACACACCCAAAACCACACGCAGACGGGGCACCTCCGCCCAGCGAATGCACGCCGCCACCGCCTGCACCCCCGGGCACACGCGCGTCGCAACCGCTTGGAGCTGCGCCTCGGTCACCCGCTCGCCGACCGCGCTCAGCTCCGCCCCGGCGCGGCGCACAAACACCAGCCGCGGCGCCCGCCCGGCGAAGCCGGTAACGCGAACGATATCGCCGAGATCATAGCGACAAAGGCCGGCTTCAGTGCTCACCACCAAACGGTACTCGCGCCCGGCCTCCACCTCCCAGGCCCAGTGTTCACGCCCCCGCTCGTCCACGAACTCCAGCAGGTGCCCCGCGAGCCACGCCACCGGGTCGCCATCATCCACCGGCACCGCGAAGTAACCCTCAGAGGCGGTGATCCCCACCTCCCGAATCGGGACGTCGCGCCCCAGCGCCGCCGGCAGCTTCTCCACGAAGAACGCTGCCGGCCCTCCCTTCCAGCAGTTCACACGCCGCAGATCCCACGGCCATGCCGGCTCGCTCCCGAGCGCCCTCCGAGGCAGCCCCTTGGCGCCCGTACGTCCGAGCGTCCCATCTCGCAAGTCGCGACACAGCTCCTCCCACCACTCCCTCAACCTCCGCGTGTAAAGCAGGATCGTCGACGGGTTCGCGGCTGTCCAGCTCCGCACATCCGCCGCCAGCGCGTGGCGTAAAATCGCGTACTGCCGGGTTTGAACGTCCTCGATGCAGTACACCGAGTAGGGTACCGGGGCCCGCCACCGCACCCAGAACGGCTGCTCCAGGAACATGCGCCCGGTGTTGCTGCCGACGGGCAGCCCGCCCACGCTCCGCGTCACGAACGCCGGCGACACGATCGAGAGCGCCGACCCTCCGGCGAGGCCCTCGTCGTCGCGCAACAGGCCCAGCACCCACAGCCGTTGGGCGCCCGCCACGCTCGCCGCCCAGGCCGGCGTTACCGGCACCCGCTTCGGCTTTCCTGTGGTTCCGCTGGTCTGAACGAGCTGATCCACCGCCCGTTCGGTGAGCACCTCCGGCTCCCCCGCGTCCACGCGGTCCAGCCACGGCGCGAGCTCCGCATACGTCCGGATCGGGATGGCCTCGCGCCACGCCGTGAAGTCCTCCCGCCCCGTGAGGCCCGCCTCGCGCCCGAACACCGACCCCGCCACCTGGCCAGCAATCAACGACAGGCGCTTTCCCTGTGTTTTCTCTGGTTTATCGAGTGATTCCTCGAACGCGGCCACGGGCGCCCCGCCCAGCGCGCGCAGGAGTCGGTACGGACCGTTGCCTTGCGCCGGAAAGATCACGGCCCTGAGGTAACTCTTGACGGTAGCGGACGGGGGGCGCGTCCGTTAGCTTCGGTGCCTTCGGATAGGGAATGCGCACCGGGGACACGGTCCGGGACGGTCAGGGCAACGCGTACCAGGTCGGCCAACTGCTGGGGCGGGGGCTGTGGGGGAAGTCTTTTCTCGCGCGCCGCGAAACGACCGACCAGTTGTTCGTGTTGAAAGTGCCCCTCGGCCCTGAGGATCTCAAGGGCGATGGCGGCGCGCCTGAGTCCATCTTCGCGGCCTCTCGCGATGCGCTCATGGAAGAAGCCCGGCTCTACGAGCAGGGGCGCCTCCCCTTCCTGCCCAGGATCGAAGCGCGGTTCACGGCACCCGATGGCCAGCCGGCGATGCTCCTGCCCCGCCTCGCCGACTCGCTGGAGCGCCGCATCCAGGATGGCCTGGGCGTGGGCCCGCTCATCGACGTGCTGGTGCGCGTCTGCACGCACGTTCGCGCGCTGGCCGCGAGTGGCGCAACCGGGGCGCCGCTGCACGGCGGCTTGCGTCCGAACAACATCCTCTTCACGGAGTCGGGCGAGATCGTGCTCACCGACGTTGCCACCCCGGCCGTGCGCCGGAACATCGGCACCTTCAGCTCAATGATTCCGGGCGGAAATCCTTGGCTCCCGCCAGAAGTTTCGGGCGCCTCCACCGAGCCGGGCTGGAGCTCGGAGGTTGATACCTGGTCGCTGGCGATGATCCTGTGGCGGGGGATCGTGGGCCCGGAGGCGCCGATCGCGTTTCCTGCCCGCGGGCTCGACAAAGCGGCGGTCGGCGCCGTGAAGGACAAGCTCGCCGCCAACATGAAGCAGGAAGACAGCAACCCGCGTTTCACGGGTCGCCTCGCCGAGCGCGTTGGCGTGCTGCTCACGCGGGCGCTCTCGCTCGAAACGGCCCCGTCTCCCCCCTATCGGTTCACCCGGCTCGACGAGTTCGCCACGCGCCTCGAAGAGATCGCCGCCTTGATCCGCCCGCATGTCACCAACATCGGTAAGGTGCTCCACGATCGTCCGGCCGCGAAGGGCTGGTTCGACACCGAGGAGACGGTCAGCTTCTCCGTCACCGTCGGCGCCTCCGCGGGGGTGGATGGCCGGGAGGAGATCGGCGTCGGCATCGCGGTGTACGACCTTGCCACAAATACGAAGATCCCGAACCTCGACCTGGGCTACACGGCCGACAAGCACCCTTCGGGTCGCTACCGCTTTGCGTTCAGGATCACGGGGTTGGTTCCCGGGCACTACAAAGCGCGCGTGGCGTTCGCGGTGCGGGACAGCGGGCAGCCCCCCGCCACGGCCGAAACGGAGTTTGAGGTTCGCGCGGCGCCCGGCTGGGTGCCGCCCGCGGAGCCGCCTGCCAGCTCGGCCGCGCTCCCGTTCGCACGCGAAAATACCTCGCTCACGAACCCCCAACTGGCGCCGGAGGCCCCGGTTCCGGCACCGCTGCCGGTTGCCACCCCCGTCGCGGCCCAGCCTGCGCCTTCGCAAGCCGCCCAGCCGGCCGCCCCCGCCACGGCGCCGGTCGCGCCCCCTCGGCCACTCCCCCGTGCCGCCCCGGCCGCGCCGGCGCCCGTCGTGGACCTCCACCCGAACCGCGCCGCCCCCGTGGATCCGTTCCCGGTTTCGGTGCCAGTACCCGCTCCAGAGCCCGCGCCGCTGCCGCCCCGGCGCCCGATGCCCCTGCTCCCGGCCAGCTCCGACCGCCCGGCGGAGGCCGCCCCGGCACCTCGCGTCGGCGCACCCATCGTTCCGGCCCCCATGGCCTCACCCCTGCCGCCGAGCCCCGCGGCGATGGGCGGCCCCGGCACCAACGATGAACCCGCGTTCGAAGCGCCAAAGAACTGGACGTACGAGCCCATCCCCCGGAACAAGGATGCCGCGGCGCCGCGTCACGAGGATCCGCCCTCCACCGTAGACCTCGAGCCCGACGAAGACAGCGAGCCCGGCCCGGTGCAGCGCTTCCTCTCCGCCATCAAGAACGACCCCTTCGTCCTGGTGATGACCAGCCTTGGCGGCCTCATTGCCCTGCTTCTCCTCGTGTATCTCGCCATTCGGAGCTGACCCATGTTGATCGCCTTCACCCCTGGCCGCGCCGCCGCCGCGCTGGCCGATGTCCTCGCCGTTTTCGTCCCCCACGGCAAGCTGGCCGCTGCCATCGCCGACGTAGATGCGCCCGATGCGTTCGCCGGTGCCCTCGCCGGCGCCGCGCGCGACGATGGCTTCGAAGGCCGCGCGGGCACCTCGTTCTGGTCGCCCGGCCTTGGAAAGGTCGCGGCCAAGCGGGTGATGCTTATCGGCTGCGGCGGTGGCACGCCGGGCGAGCTGCGCGCCGCGGCGGGGCTCGTGGGGAACCAGTCCCGAAACAAGAGCGCGCGGAGCGTCGCGATCGTCTGCTCCGAAGCCGCGATGGGCGCCAACGCGCTCTCCCTCACAATCGAGGCCTTCGCCGAGGGGAACTACCGATTCGACAAGTACAAGCCGGCCGGGCAGCGCAAGGCGCCAACCGACACGCTCACCTACGTGGGCGTGCAGGAGGACTCCGCGACCGTAGCCGCGGCCCTCGCGCTGGCTGCGGGCCAGGAGCTGGCTCGGAACCTCGTGAATGAGCCCGCCGCTGAGATCCACCCGGACAGCATCGCCGCCATCGCCGAGGGACTCGCGGGGCCCAACGTGAGCGTGGTGGCATCGCTGGGGTTCGAGGCCATCGTGGCCAAGGGCATGGGCGGCATCGCCGGCGTTGGGCAGGGGAGCGACAAGAAGCCGAGGTTCGTTCACCTTCGTTACGAGCCGCCGGGAGGCGCGAAGGCGCACGTCGCCCTCGTGGGCAAGGGCGTCACGTTCGATTCGGGCGGGCTCTCCATCAAGCCGAACGACGGCATGCTCACGATGCGTTGCGACATGGCCGGGGCGGCCGCGGTCATCGGCGCCATGCGCGCCATCTCCGAGCTCAAGCCGAACGTGCGGGTAGATGTGATCTTTGGTGCCGTAGAGAACATGCCGAGCGGCAACAGCTACAAGCTTGGGGACATCCTCAAAATGTACAGCGGCAAGCGGGTGGAGATCCACAATACGGACGCCGAGGGGCGCCTCGTGCTGGCGGACTGCCTGCACTACGCGAGCGAGCTGAAGCCCGATGTCGTGGTGGATCTGGCCACCCTCACGGGCGCGGCCGTCGTGGCGCTCGGCGACTGGTATTCGGCGTTGTACTCCCGTGAAGACAGCGTGGCGGCGGGCCTCCTCGCCGCGGCAGATACCTGCGGCGAGGCCGCCTGGCGCATGCCCCTCCCCGACCTCTACCGCGACAAGATCAAGGCTGAATGGGGTGAAACCAAGAACACCGGTGGGCGCTCGGCGGGCAGCATCACCGCCGCGCTGTTCCTCAGCGACTTCGTAACGACGCCCAAGTGGGCTCACATCGACATCGCAGGCCCGGCTTTCCTCGACAGCGCGCTGCTCCACTACGTCCAGGGCGGCACCGGCACGATGGTTCGCACGTTGTGCAGGTGGATCGGCGGGTTGGGCGCCTGATTTTCCGGGGCGATCGCCCAGGCCCGGCAGCCACTGCCGGGCGCTGATCGCGGGCGATCGCGGCGCGGCCCGAAAGGGCCGCTCCCCGCGCCTACTTCCCTAGCCGATCCAGGATCTTCCGGTAGGCGTCCCGCTTGCTGAGCCCCGTAGCCTCCGCAAGCGCATCCCGCGCCGCGCGCGCGTCCATCCCGCTCGCCAGCAGGGTGGCGGCGAGCGCATCCGGGTCCTCCGCAAGCGGGCGCTCGGGGGGCGGTCCCAAAAGCAGCACCACCTCTCCGCGATCTTCGTCGCCCAGCAAGAGGCGCACCTCGGCCGCCGTACCGCGCAGCCATTGTTCGTGCTTGCGGGTGATGTTTCGCGCCACGACCACCTGGCGCTCGGCCCAATTCGACGCCAACCAGTCTAGCGTGGCGCCCAAGCGCTGGGGCGACTCGAAGAACACGAGGGTTGCGCGTAGGCCGCCGAGCTCGTCGGCGAGCGCGGTCCGCGGCCCCGCATCGCGCGGAAAAAACCCGCCATAGAAGAAACGATCTACGGGAAGCCCGGCGCCGACAAGCGCCGCCATCGGCGCGCTTGCGCCGGGGAGCACGTCCACCTGCAGCCCGGCCTCCACGCAGGCGCGCACGAGGCGGAAGCCAGGATCGTTCACGAGCGGCGTACCCGCCTCGCTTACGAGGGCCACGTGCTCCCCCGCCGCGATCCGCGCGAGCAGCGCCGGGAGGCGGTCTGCCTCGGAGTGGTCGTGGTAACTCAACAAACGGGCCGTCTGGCCGTGATGGGCGAGGAGCGCGGAGGTCGTGCGCGTGTCCTCCGCCGCCACCACATCGGCCTCCCGGAGCACCCGCAGCGCCCGGAGCGTGATGTCCTCTGCGTTACCGATGGGGACGGCCACCACGGAGAGGCGCCCCGGACCGCCCCCCTCCCTCACGACGACTCCGCCAGCGCCCACGTGCACACCGCCACCCCGGCCACCACATGCGCACGTTCGGCGGGCGCGAGCACGAAGCCACGACTCTCAGCCACCACCTCTTCGAGGAGGTTCGACGCCAGGGATCGCACCTCGGCCACCACGGCGCCGCGCTCCATCAAGACCCCCGCCGGAGCGCGTGGCACCAGCACGCCCGCCGTTGAAACGCGCGGTCCGCTCTCCCGCCGCCAAGTCCCGGCGATGCCGGAGGGCGCCGCCGCGGGCCCGTCCACCATCCCCAGCTCACGCAGGCACCCGAGCACGGCGCGCAAGGTCACGTCCACTGCGTTCGCATCGAGCACCAACCGTGGCCCGGCCTCCACGGTAACGGCGGGCACGCGCAAGCGGTTCAGCGCCGCGCCGGTGAGCGAACGATCCAGTCGAAACCTCTGGTAGCGGTCGTCCGGGTATTCATGGATCACGGTCAGTCCGGTGGCGCGCGCGAACGACTCGGCGGCGCCCTCGAGCCGGGATCGCGCTTCCCCCCTCAGCGACGTGGCACGGTCGAGCAGGGCATACGGCACGGCGCCCGGCGAATCGGCGTGAAGGTCGATGAGCAGGTCCGGGTGGCGCGCCTCGATGTCGGTCCAGGCCGCGTACGCGAGGCGCTCGGCCGGAGATCCCTGAGGATCTCCCGGAAACAGCCGATTGAGATCCTGGTCGTCCTCCGGCACGCGCCGCGCGCGCCGCTCCAGGCCGTCGGGGTTCAGGCTCGGGTACAGATGCACCGTCCCGCGCACCAGCTCCGCTTCAAGCAGCGGAATCAGCCGTAGCACCGCCCCCGTTCCGGTACATTCGTCCCCGTGCACGTTCGCGGTGATCACCACGACGGGGCCGCGCGACTCCGCCTTCCGACGCTCCGGCACCGCCGTGATGGAGACGACCACAAGGTCCGAGCCTCGGCTACCGAAGGTCACCCGCGAAACGCTGCGCGCCACTAATTGGCCTCCATGACCCAGAACTTGAGGTAACGCGACTCGGGGAAGTGCAGCGCCGCCGGATGGTCGGCGCCCGGCGTGCCCTCATGGATCAGCCTCAGCTCCCTCCCCGCCCGCTCCGCGCCCTCCTGCAGCGCGCCGCCGAAGGCCTTTGGCGACTGGCTCCCCAGGTTGCTCGCCGCAACGAGCCAGCCACCCGGCGCGATCACCCGCAAGCAAGCCGCCGCGAGCCGGGGCCACTCCTTCTCTCCCTGCCAGGCCCCCGCTTCGGAGTGGCTGAACCCCGGAGGATCGACCACCACGCGGTCAAAAATCCGACCCTGCCGCCGGAAGCGGTCCAGCACCTTGAACGCATCTTCCGCGAGGAGCTCACCCGGCTCCAAGCCGTTGATCTCGAAGTTCCGCCGCGCCCGCGTGAGGTAGCCCTCCGAGAGGTCCACGCTCACCACCTCCTCGGCCCCATTTGCGCGCGCAGAAACGGAGAAAGCGCCGGTGTGTGCGAACAGGTTCAGCACGCGAGCGCCGCGCCAGTGACGCGCGAGCCAAGCCCGGTTGCTGGCCATGTCCGTGAACAAGCCGGCGTCTTTCCCCAAGGAGGGGCGCACCACGTACCGGAGGCCGGCCTCGGTCACGACGACGTCCTCAGCGCCGCCCGACAAGCATCGCACCGGCGCGGCCGCCCTCGCCACATCCCGCGGATCCCGCCGCTCCGCCAGCCACACGCTGTCGAGCTCCCCTACCGCCGACGCCACGCCCCGAACGAGGCCGGGGACCAACCCCGTAAGGCTCGGCGAGTCCGTCGTGATCACGGCATGACGCCCCCAGATGTCCACCCGGACGCCGGGAAGCTCATCATTCTCTGCGTTTACCAAGCGATATGCCGTGGTGTCCGGCTCGATGGCAGCGCGACGACGGTGGGCAGCGGCCACTCGGGAGCCGAGCCAGGCCTCGTCGATGGGCCCGTCGTCTCGTCGGAACCGCCGCACGGAGATCCACCCGGAATCCCCAATGCCAACACCAAGATCGGCGCCACCCTCGCCGCGCAACCGCACCGTGCTACCGATCTCCACCCGCCCCCGCACCACCTCCGCTGGGTACACCCACGGAAAGCCACGTTTCAGCCATCCCGTGGAGTAGGCGTTCACCACGACCTCGCCCGTTGCGCTACGATCAGCGCTGGCTTGGAGCTTCGGTTTGGATCGCCCACCGTTCATGCACGCGTCCGCGGGGCTGGTTGGGGAGTTCTACCAGCTTGTTCTGGCGGCCACCTACCACGGCGATGGCCTCTGGGGCGAGGCGACGTTCGACCTCTACCCACGTGCCCTGCCTGCCGGCTGGGGGTACCTCGTCGCGGCGGGGCTGGAGCCGATTCTTTCCATGCTCGAAGCCTTCTCGTTCACGGAGGCCGAGGTGCGCCAGCTCGCAGCGCTCCCCGCGTTTTCACGAGCGCCGTCCAGCTTCTTCGATGCGCTGGGCCGCTTGCGGTTCGCCGGGGACGTCGCCGCGATCCCCGAGGGCACGCCCGTGTTCCCCAACGAGCCGATCGTGCGGATCACTGCGCCGATCTGGGTAGCGACGATGCTCGAAACGCGCCTGATCCAGCTCGCCGGCACGGCGACGGCGGTCGCCACCCGCGCGGCGCGCATGGTGGATGCGGCCGCGGGCCGGCCGGTCCTCGACTTTGGCTCGCGACGCTCGGCGGGCGGCGAGAGCTCGTTGCTTGCGGCGCGCGCCGCCTGGATCGGAGGCGTCTCCGGCACCACCAACGCGCACGCCGCCATCGCCCTCGGAATCCCACCCTTCGGCACGATGTCCGACACCTTCCTCGCCGCCTACGGGCGGGACGCGGCCGCATACGACGCCTTCCGGCTCCACTTCCCCGACCTCGGCTACTTCGCCCTCCCCGACCACGACCCGCTCGACGGCATCGCGCGCTTCGCCCGGTTCAAGGACCGCGTGAACGCGGTGCGCATCGATCACGAGGATCTGCTGCCGCTCTCCCGCAGCGTCCGGGCCTCGCTCGATACGGCCGGCATGAAGCACACCCGGATCCTGGGCTCGGGGCAGCTCGATGAAACGGCGATCGCGCGCCTTGTTCGCCTCGAAGCGCCAATCCAGATGTTCGCGGTCGGGCGCGCCCTCGCGGCCGGGGTCGAGCCGGGGATGCAGCTTGCGTTCCGGATCGCGGAATTGCAGCGCGGCGCCGTGCGCTCACCGGTCACGCGCGCCGGCAGCGCTCGTTACCCCGGGAAGAAGCAAGTGATCCGCTTCGAGTCGCACGACCTGCTGTGCCTCGATGTCGAGGCCGGTGCCTGGTCGCGAACCGGCGCGGCGCTGCTCCGCCCGGTGATGGCGGCGGGGCGCCGCCTGTCGGAGCCCGAGGCGCTCACGACGATCCGCGATCGGCGAGCCGCGATGGTGCAGGCACTGCCAGGTCCCCTACGGCTGCCCGTCGCGACGGGCGCTCGCGATGTTCGGATCAGCGACGGCTTGGCGGCGCTGGCGCTGGCGGAGTAGCGGCGGCCGGCGCCCGCTCGTCGGCCGCGGAGGCATTCGGGCGGTTCCCCGTGCCTCCCCCGCCAATCGACTACAACAAGCTCCCGCCCACCGAAGCCGCGACATCATCCGCGGTGAGCGTGGCCACGCCCGCCAGCTCGGCGATTCGTTGGTTGGTCGCGCGCAAATCCCGCACCAACTGCTTGCAGATGAGCATCAGGAAGCGCGCGCCGAGCGGCGTGGAGGCTTCGGTCAGCCGCTGAAAGTCGGCAGCGGAGAGCTCAAGCACCCGCGTTTCCGTTTCTGCGCGGCAGCTCGCGGCGCGCATGCCGCCGTCCAGCAGGGCCACCCCGCCGAAAATCGCGCCCCGCGTGAGCACGCCGAGCCGCGTACGATTGCCGCCGGGCAGGCGGCGTACGACCTCGACGCTCCCCTCCAACAGGAAGTAGGCGGCGCGCCCGCGCTCCCCTTGCTCGATGATGGCGCTCCCGGCCGGGAACGTGAGGGTGCGGCAGATTCCGGCCAACAACGCGATGTCGTGATCGGGGAACTCGGCGAAGGTTTCGAGAGAGCGGAGCTCGGAGAGGAGGGTCATCGCGCGATCTTCTCCCGGGTATCCACAAGATCGCGACGCAGATCGGCGCCGGATCCGGTGAGCAGGCGGTCGAGCTTGCCCTCGATGGCGCGCAACCGCGAGCACACCTGCAACGAGATGGTGCGGAGGATGCCGCTCGCGGCAGGGTGCCCGGCAGCCAGGAGGTCGGCGAACGCATGCGCATCGATGGTGAGCACGACCGTTTCTTCGATTGCCGTCGCCGTGGCGGCACGCGGGGCCGGGTCGATCAACGCCATCTCGCCGATGATGGCGCCGGGGGACTCCGTGCTCACGACCAGATCCGGGCCGTCGGGAACGGTCACCGAGATCTGGACGAGCCCGCTCACGACGATGGTCACGCTGTCGGCGAACTCACCCTCGTTGAAGATCCGCATACCTGGCTTGTATCGAAGGCCAGTGCATCGGGAGGCAAGGGCAACTGCCTCTTCCCCACCAAGGGAGCTGAATACCGGGAGGCGCTGGAGCAGCCGCGCGAGCTCGTTGTACGACATGTCAGAGGCTCGCATCGCGCAAAGCGACAACGGTGGTGCCAACCAGGATCGCATCCCCCACCTGCGCCGTGTGCGGCCCCGGGAGCCGACTTACGATGCCGTGCTCCGTGAGCAGCAGGGTCGGGCAGGTTTCGTGAAGCGGAACGATCCGCAGCCCGTCGTCCAGCACCTCGACCGCGGTTTGCCGACGGCCGGTGAGCGACTTGTCCATGGTGAACCCCTTCTCTCGGGCACGCGCGGCCCGCGGCCCCGGGCACCACCGGATGTTGTCCTGGTTGTTGCGGTCGGGGAGCAGCAGGCCGGGATGGTTCGGCTCGCGACCCAACTCCACACGCTGGCCGGGGCCCACGCCGAGATGCATCTGGGAGTCCCCGACCAGCGCACCCATGAAGCCTTCAAGGGAGAACGGGACGAACTTCAGACTCCCAGAGGGCGTGGAGATGGCAGTGCCCGCGCGGAGCGGCCACGTGGAATTGATGCCAGCCACCTGCCCGCTCACGGTTACCCCGGGTACGAGCACGGAAACCGTGGCGCCGCCCGAGCCGACATCCACCCGAAGCGTCGCCCGTTCGCTGCGGTTGACCCATCGCCCGTCAGCCAGGAGATCGTAGCTGTAGCCAGCCACCACCTCCGCGAACGGCACCGCCGGGAGGCAGAGCCCCGCCACGACCAGGTTGATCACCGATACCGCGCCGGCATCGAGGATGATCGTGTCGCTTCCGACCGCGCGCTGAAGCGGCGCGCTGTAGCGAGCTACGGTATTGCCGAAGGCCTCCGGCGTGGCAACAAGCAACCCTCGCCCGTGGCGCTGCCACTCCAGGCGCTCCGCAGGGCCGAGCTGGTAGCCGAGCAGCCACACGTGGGAAGGGTCCGCGATCGGCAACGAATCGACCGCCTGCACCAGCGCGGGAGAGCCTGGCTTGAAGCCAACCAACACGACGTGCCCGCTCGGAGGCGTCGGCGGCACCGGATCTCCGGCGTTCCACACCACGAGGCGAGAGGTTCGCACCGCCGCGATCAGCGGCTCGGGCATCGTGGCCTGATGCCGACCCACCGCGCGAAAGACCTCGACCTCCCCCGGAATGCCCTTGAGCACATGCCGGCCGGTGGTTTCCCACGCGATCTCCGCCTGGTTCATACAATGCCAGGTGCCGCTGGAGAGCCATACCTCGCCGGCGGGCGTCTTCGCGTTGATGCGTGAGGAGAGGTTCACCGTTTCGCCGAAGGCGTCGTTGCTGGTCTCCTCCACGTCCCCCGTGGCGCAGCTCGCGCGGAACGTGACCGAACTCCCGCTTCCCGGCCCGTGGGCCTCCACGAGGTCTACGCAGGCGCGCACCGCATCCGTGGCGCTGTCGAACAACGCCATGAAACTATCGCCGATCCCCTTGACGATTCTCCCGCCGCGGCGGGTGAGCACCGGCTCGACCATGGTCTGGTGGCGCTCCAGCAACAGGCGCAACGCCTCCCGATCGCTGTTCACGACGGACCGCGTGTAGTCGGCCATGTCGGTGAACACCACCGTCTGCGTTCGCGTGCGGAGCTCCAACGACATCCCTCGGCGCCCCACTCTATCGCCTCTGGCGACCGAAGTCGAAGCCCAATCGCGAAGGAACGCGCCGTGACGCCCCCCGACACCCCTTGACGGACAGCTTGTCACGGCGCGCCGACACCGCGGTGCCACTTTGACAGAGTGGCGTCAAAAGTCTGCTTTCTCACCCTTCTTCCTACGCACATTCGACGGCACGGTTCTTGCTGGGCCTTGACACGCATGCCGAGCCTGCCCGTCCTCACCCGCACCCTGGCGCTGATCACGCTCGGCGTCGCGCTCGCCACAGGCTTCGCGGTCGGAGCGGGCGTCAACGTGGCCGTCGGAACGCGCCTCTCCCTTCCAGAGGGCGCCGAACCGGCGGAGTACGAAGACGCCCCGCTGTCCGCGAAGTCCACCTCCACCCCAGAACCGCCGATGTCCGACCAGGAAGGGGCCCTCCCCTCCCCGGAGGATGACATGACGTTTCACGCCGACAAGCGGGTCTTCACCGACTCCGTGGTGCGGCGGAACATCTTCGACTCGGCGGCCACGTTCAGCGCGGCCGCGGGGGATGCCACCACCCAGGATTGTAAGGATTCCAAGGCGCAGCTCCTCGCCACGGTCGTGGCAAGCCTCCCCGAGTACTCCAGCGCGCTCATCAGCGATGGTTCCAAGTCCTCGCGCGCCAACGGGTACAAGGTGGGGGACGACGTGGGGAGCGAGGGCAAGATCCTCACGATCGAGCAGAAGAAGGTATGCCTTGCGGGCGGCGGCTGCTTGTGCATGGGGAGCGACGACAAGCGGATCGGCGGTGCGGTGGCCGATGCCGGCACCGCTGCAGCCGAAGGCGATGGCGTCACCAAAGTCTCCGACACGAAATTCCTCGTCGATCGCTCCTTCCTTGAGAAGCAGCTCGGCAACGTGGAGTCGCTGGCCACGCAGATCCGGGCCTCGCCGAAGACGGAGGATGGCGCGGTGGTCGGCTTCCGCCTCTCCGCAATTCGCAAGGGCAGCGTGTTCGACAAGCTGGGGATCAAGAACGGTGACGTGGTCCACACCGTGAACGGTCAAGCCATGAACAGCATGGAAACTGCGATGAGCGCCTACGGCTCCTTGCAAAACGAGCGCGGATTCAACTTCGAGATCACGCGTCGCAACCAGAAGATGACGATTGAGTACGAGGTACGCTGATGATGCCGGTTCCATTTGTACAGTTTGCGTCTCGCCTCAGCGCGGTGCTCCTCCTCGGGCTCCTCGGCTTCTCCCACGCCTTTGCACAGGATGAAGGCGAGGACCCGCCGGAGGACAAGGGCGGCGAGAACGGCGACGGCAGCGAGCCCGGCGGCCCGAACCGAATCACGCCACTCAACGGCAAGATGCCGTTCCCAGGGGGCCAGGGCGGTCAGGGCGGGCAGATGGGTGGCCAGATGGGCGGCCCCGGCGGCCAGATGGGCGGGCCCGGCGGCCAGATGGGCGGGCCCGGCGGCCAGATGGGCGGGCCCGGCGGCCAGGGCGGCCAGATGGGCGGCCCCGGGGGTCAAGGCGGCCAGATGGGCGGCCCCGGCGGCCAGGGGGGGCAAATGGGCGGGCCCGGCGGCCAGATGGGCGGCGCAGAAGGTGGCGGCGGCGCGATGCCCGGGGGCGTGACACCCGGGGGCGTCGCCCCAGGAGGAGACGCTCAGGGAGCCGGAGCGCCGGCACCTGGCGCGAGCGCGACGATCCAGCACGCGCCGTGCGTGCAGAGCAAGGCGAAGATCACGATGGACTTTGTGGACGCCCCCGTGGGGGATGTCGTGAAGTACATGGCCGAGATCACCTGCAAGAACTTCATCATCAAGGATGACCTGAGCGGGAAGATCACCATCATCAGCCACCAGCAGGTGTCGGTGGATGAGGCCTACGAGGCGTTTCTGAGCGCGCTCGAGGTCAATGGCTACACCACGGTGCAGGTCGGGAAGAACACGAAGGTGGTGCCGACGTCGGAAGCGGCCAACACGCCGCTGCGCGTGTACCAGGCGGATGACGCGCTGCCGCAAACCGACAACTTCGTCACCCAGATCCTCCAGGTCGAAAACGTCAACGTCTCCGACATGGCCTCGGTCGTGAAGGAGCTTGCGGGCTCGAAGGTGCGCGTCGTCGCCTACGCGCCGACGAACACGCTCATCATCACCGACTCCTCGTACAACATCCGGCGAGTCAGCCGAATCGTCTCGCAGCTCGATGTGGCGGCGCCCAAGTCGAAGCTGGAGATCGTGCCGCTGAAGCACGCAACGGCGGCCGACGTGGAGAAGATCCTTGAAGATCTGTATGGCGTTGCGGCAACCGGCACGTCGAGCAGCTCGCAGAGCACAAACGACCGGAGCAGCCGCAGCAAGAAGGGCAAGGGGGAGAACGCGGCGGCCGCGGCAGGGGGAAGCTCGACGACCCTCGGCGCCGAGGGCGCCTACATCTCCAAGATCATGTCGGATGAGCGCACCAATTCGCTCATCCTCCTCGCCAACGAGGAAGCGCTGGCCGACATCAAGTCGCTGATCGACAGGCTCGACCAGGACATCGATCCCTCCAGCCGCTCCCAGATCCACGTGATCTACCTGGAGAACGCGAAGGCCTCCGACGTGGCCTCGGTGCTCCAGGATCTCAGCAGCTCCAACAGCAGCTCCGGCGGCGGAAGCAGCCGGTCGTCTTCCTCTTCCTCTTCGAAGAAGTCAGGGAGCAGCCAAAAGTCGGGGAGCAGCAACCGAAGCTCCGGCAGCTCCGGCAGCTCCGGCAGCAACCGCTCTGGATTTGGCGGCGGGAGCAGCGGCGGTGGTGGCGGCGGTCGGAGCTCCAGCGGCGGCGGCATGATGCCCGGCGGCGCACCGGGGGACCCGATGGGCGGCGGGATGGGCGGCCCCGGCGGTGGCGGTATGGGCGGGCCGGCGATGGGAGGCGGCGGCGGCACCGGCGTGGTGGCCGCGTTTGACAACGGCATGCGCGTGACGGCCGACGAAAACACCAACTCGCTGGTGATCATCGCGGCGCCCGAGGATTATCGGGTCATCCAGAGCGTGATCTCCAAGCTGGATATTCGCCGGCGGCAGGTGTTCGTCGAGGCGGTGGTCCTTGAGATCGGCAGCGAAGACGAGCTCGACCTCGGGATTGGCTACCACGGCGGCCTCCCGGACAGCGACGGCAACTTCCAGCTCGCCTCCGCGCAGCTCAACGGCACCTCGTTCGGCGCCACCACGGATGCGCTCTCGGGCCTCGCGATGGGCATCTTCGGCGCGGAGACGATTGAGCTCCCGATCTTCTCGTCAACCGGCGAATCGTCCGTGCTGAGCATCCCCACGTTCGGGATCGCGCTCAACGCGCTTGCGTCCAACTCAGGCGTGGACATCCTCTCGAACCCGTCGTTGTTGATCGTCGACAACGAGGAAGCGAAGATCACCGTTGGCCGAAACGTGCCGTTCCCCGTTTCGAGCGGTCGGGACAACAACAACAACCCAATCGTGAGCTACCAGCGGGAAGATGTCGGCATCGAGCTCACGGTCACGCCGCAGATCAACGAGACGAACTCGGTAACGATGGAGCTTTCGCTCAAGGTGGCCGAGGTCGAAGAAGACAGCTCGGGGCTCGATGTCACCACCGCGGGCTTCATCACCTCCGAGCGCGAGCTCGAAAATGTGGCGGTGGTGGACGACAACCAGACCATCGTGATCGGCGGCCTCATCGGGAAGACGACGACCCAGGTGGAGACGAAGATCCCCATCCTTGGCGACATCCCGCTGATCGGCGCGCTGTTTCGCGGCAAGCGGGACACCGAGCGCAAGACCAACCTCCTCATCTTCCTTACGCCCCATGTGATCAACGACAGCGCCGACCTGGAGGAGGTGTACCGCGTAAAGTGGGCGCAACGCCAGGAGTTCATCAAGCGTTTCTACGGCAAGTCGCGCGACGAGCAGCAGAAGGAGCTGCAGACCATCCTCTCTGGCTCGATGACCGCCATCGACCAGCCAAGCCAGTACCGCACCAAAGAGCCGCCCCACGCGGGCAGCGAGATGATCGGTGGAGACTCCGGCGCCGGTAGCATCCTGCCGCCCACGGGCAGCGCCCCTCCGCCGAGCGGCCCCGCCGGCACCACGCCGACGGCGCCGCCGCCGACCGACACGCCCGCCCCCGCTCCCGCCGCCGGAGGCAACTGAGCCATGGCTGTGCGTCGCGTCGGCATGGAGGAGATGTTGCTCAAGGCGGGGGCCGACCCCGCCAAGATGCGCGACGCCAAGAAAGACGCGGAGCGCAGCGGCATCTCGATCCTCGAGGGCATCCAACGGGGGAACGTCGCCAGCTCCACGGCCGTGGGCCAGGCCCTTGCCGAGATGCTCGGCCTCCCCTACCGCGATGCGATCGAACACGAAGCCGTGGACGTGGAGCTCGTGCGTCCGATCTCCCTCGCGATGGCCCGTGAAGAGGGCTTCCTCCCCTGTTGGCGCGATGGCGCCTTCGTGCGCGTCGCCATCGCCGATGGTCGCGCCTTGAGCATGCTGGAGGATCTCCGCCTCCTCTACAAAACGCCCGTGCGCCCGTTCGTCGTCTCCGCGGACGTGCTGCGGAACGCCACGAACAAGGCCTACGACCGCGCCGCGAAGAGCGCGTCGGCCACGCTCGAAGGCATCATCGAGGATGGGCTGGACGACGAGGAGGGAGATCTCAACCTCGCCGGCGATATCGTCGATGATCCCAACCAGGCGCCGATCATCAAGTTCGTCAACTCCTTGTTGTCGAACGCCGTGAAGGACCGGGCGAGCGACATCCACATCGAGCCCTTCGAGAAGGAGCTCGTGGTGCGGTTCCGCATCGACGGTGTCCTGTACGAGATCGTGAAGCCGCCGCCAAAGCTCCAGGCGAGCATCGTGAGCCGCGTGAAGATCATGGCCGGCCTCAACATCGCCGAGAAGCGCATCCCGCAGGACGGCCGCATCCGTACGCGGTTCGCCGGCCGCGAAATCGACTTGCGCGTATCCACCCTCCCGGTGCGCCACGGCGAGCGGGTGGTCATGCGTATCCTCGAGAAGGGAACCGTGTTTTCCCTCGATGGCGTGGGCATGGCCAAGGACACGGTGGCGCTCTTCCGCGAGGTCATCCAACGTCCGCACGGCATCGTGCTCGTCACCGGCCCGACGGGCTCCGGAAAAACGACCACGCTCTACTCCGCGCTCGCGGAGATCAACGCCCCCGATCTCAACATCCTCACCATCGAGGATCCGATCGAGTACGAGCTGCGCGGCATCGGCCAAACGCAGGTAAACCCGAAGATCGACCTTACGTTCGCCTCGGCCCTCCGCGCCCACCTCCGGCAGGATCCCGACGTTATCCTCGTCGGCGAAATCCGCGACAAAGAAACGGCTGACAACGCCGTGCAGGCCTCGCTCACCGGCCACCTCGTGTTCAGCACGCTGCACACGAACGACGCCGCCACGGCGTTCACCCGGCTCATCGACATGGGCGTGGAGAAATTCCTCGTCACCAGCTCGTTGTTGGCCGTGCTCGCGCAGCGGCTCGTGCGGCGGCTCTGCCCGCAGTGCAAGGCGGCGTATGTTCCGAGCGATGGCGAGCTCGCCGAAGCCGGCATCACCCGCGCGCTGATCGGCACGAACATCGTGTACAAGTCCGTGGGCTGTCCGGCGTGCTTGTCTACGGGCTACAAAGGCCGAACGGGCATCTACGAGTTCCTTCCCGTTCACGACGACGTTCGCGAATTGGTGCTCAAGAACGCGCCGACCAGCGCGGTGGCCCGCCGGGCTCGCGAGCTGGGCATGCGCTCGCTTCGCGACGACGGCATCCGCGTCGTCCTCGAAGGAGGCACCTCCCTCGACGAGGTGATGCGCGTAACCCAAGAAGACATCGCGGAGGCCTGATGCCGGTCTTCGAATACGTTGGCTTCGATGGCGCCGGCAAACCCGTGAAGGGTGTGCTCGACGCCGACAGCGGCAAAGCCGCACGCGCGAGCCTGCGTAAGAAGGGGCTATTTCCGACCGACGTCAACGAACAGAAATCCGGGAACGTGCGCGGCAAGGGCCTCTCCATCGAGGTCGACTTCGCCAAGATCTTCCAGCGGGTAAGCCCGCAGGACCTCGCAACGCTCACGTCGCAGATGTCCACGCTCGTCGGGGCGAACATCCCGATGGTGGAGGCGCTCGGTGCTTTGCAGGAACAAACGGAGAACCCCAAGCTGAAGGGGGTGCTCACCGACGTGCGCGAGAAGGTGAACGAAGGCACTACGTTGGCCAAGGCGCTGCGGGCCCATCCCACCGTGTTCGACGACCTGTTCGTGAACATGGTCGATGCCGGCGAACAATCGGGCGCGCTGGAGCTCGTGCTGGAGCGTCTCAGCGCCTACACCGAAGCGAGCGTTGCGCTCCGCGGCAAGCTCGTCGCCGCGATCACCTACCCGGTCCTCATGTTGGTGGTCTCGTCCGCCCTCGTGCTCGGGCTGTTCACCTTCGTCATCCCGCGCATCAAGCGCATCTTCGATAGCTTCGGGAAAGCACTGCCGCTGATCACCCAGATCCTCTTCGGGATCTCGAACTTCATCGTCAACTACAAGTGGTTCCTGCTCTTCGGGGTGCCGCTGGCGATGTACGGCGTGTCGCGGTGGATCAAGACACCAAAGGGCCGTGCCTGGTGGCACCGCACCCAACTGAAGCTGCCGGTGTTCGGCCCGCTCAACCGCACCGTCGCGGTGTCCCGGTTCTGTCGTACCCTGGGCACGCTCCTCGTCTCCGGCGTACCGATCCTCACGGCGCTCGCGATCGTCAAAACCGTAGTCGGAAACGACGTGATCGCCGCGGCGGTAGAAGGCGCGGGCAAGAACATCGCCGAGGGCCAGTCCATCGCGGGGCCGCTCAAGGCCAGCGGCGAATTCCCGCCGATCGTCACCCACATGATCACCATCGGTGAAAAAACGGGCGAACTGGAAACGATGCTGAGCAAGGTCGCCGACGCCTACGACACCGAGGTGGAGAACACGGTGAACCAGCTCACTTCGCTGCTCACCCCGATCATGACCATCTTCATGGGCCTCGTCGTCGCCACCATCGCGCTCGGCATCCTGCTCCCCATGCTTCAATTGTCATCTGCCATTCACTGATTGGAGGTCCCTGTGTCCCGTACTCGTCTGTTGAACAACAAGAAAGGCATGTCGCTCGTCGAGATCATGGTCGTGATCGCCATCATCGGCGTGCTGATGACGGTCATCGCGGTGAACGTCACCGGCTACCTCGACGATGCCAACGCATCGGCCACCAAGATTGAGATCAACAACATCGAGAAGGCGCTCGCAGCCTACTCGTACAAGCACAAGGGGAAGTACCCCACCACCGGTGAGGGGTTGGACGCCGCGAAGAAGTACTTCCCGAACAACGAAACGCCCACCGATGCGTGGGGCGCCCCGTTCCAGTATTTTGCGCCCGGCACGCACGGCAACCACGACTACGAGATCATCTCCCTCGGCAAGGACGGCAAGGAGGGCGGCGAGGACTCGAACGCCGACATCCTGTCCTGGGACATGAGGGACTAGCATCATGCGCCGGGGGATGTCGCTCATCGAGATGGTCGTGGTGATGGCGGTGATCGCCATCGTCCTCGCCATCGGTGCGCCCGTCCTCACCTCGGTGTTCGATCTGCAGCAGCGCGGCGCCGCCAAGCAGCTAGCGGAAACGTACAAGCTCCTCCAAACCGAGGCCATGCTGCGAAACGTCACCTTCCGGGTGGCCTATTACCTCGATCGCGGCACCTACAAGATCGAGGTGGGGGATCCCGGCGCGCTCATCTTTTCCGAGCCCGACGCTCGGGATCGCTGGGAGAAGGAGCAGCAGCAGAAGCTCAAGATGTTCTCCAAGAAGGAGATCGAGGAGGGCGAAGCCGCGGATCTGCAAAAACAGGACGGCCGATTCGCTGGACTCAACGCATCGGGCTTCCCGAGCGGCGGCGAGCTGCCCTCAAGTTGCCGATACGCCTATGTGTACACGCCGCAGTACGCGGAGCCGATCACCCCGTCGGACAAGGAGCCGAAGACCGAGGAAGACGAGCGCGTGGTCTACAGCCACATCTTCCCCGATGGAACGATGGAATTCACGGTGGTGCGCATCGTGGCGGTGGACGATCCGGCGGATGGCTACACCATGGAAGTCGAGCCGTTCTCCGGCGAGATTCGGCTCGACACGGAAGAAACGGCCATCGGAGCCAGCCTGTCGTGGATTCCCTCCGAGGCCCCGACCTCCCGATGAACCGCGCCCGCGCCGGCTTCACGCTCTTGGAGATCGTCATCTCGTTGGCGATCTTGTCGGTGGCGCTGATGGTGCTCGTCGAGTCGCAGTCGATGAGCGTGCTCCAAACGATGGACAGCCAACGCATGCTCACCGCCAACTCCCTCGCCGAAGCCAAGCTCGCCGAGGTGCTGCTTCAGTTGGAGATGAAGGGTTTCTCGGACACCACCCAGGGCGAAGAAGGGAGCTTCGAAGAATTCGGCGATGAAGGCGAGTATGGCCAGGTCGTGGACTTCGAGGGCGAATACGACGACTACGGCTACGCTTGGACCATCCGAAAGGTCGAAATGCAGATGGGCGACATCGCGGGCACGCTCGAGGAGCTCGAACAGTCGGGCATCACCGGAACGCAAGACGACGAACAAACCCAGGTTGCCGACGAAGATGGGCTGAGCGCAAGCGCCCTGAGCAGCTTCTTGTCCCCCGAGCAGATGGACGAGATGCTTTCGCCGTGGATGCGTGAAGTGCGCGTCGTGGTGTGGTGGGGAGAAGACCCGGGCGACCTCGAAGAGGACGTGGAATGTGAAAACTGCATCGAGGTCGTGACACACGTGTTCAACCCGAGCGGCAAGATCGTGGACAGCGAAACCGGCGCCATGAACCCGAGCGGCTCCTGATGCGTCGCGCCTTCACGCTCCTCGAAGTCGTCGTCGCGCTGGGCATCCTGTCGTTGATCGGCGCGATCACATTCGAGACCATCGGCAGCGCGCTCGATACGCGCGATGTGTTGGAGGAGGAGGATCAATCGAACCAGTCGGCGCGGGTGGCACTCGACCGGCTCCGGCGCGACTTGCGCCTCGCCTACCTCACGGCCAACACCAGCGCGGTGAACACCTACCGTACCGAATTCATCGGCAAGAACAACGATCCCGACTCGCTGTGGTTCACCACGCTCTCCCACCACCGGATGTACCGCGAGTCCCGCGAGTGTGATCAAACCGAGGTCACCTACTGGACCGAGGACGATCCCACGATGGATGGGGCGAAGGTGCTGCTGCGCCGTGAGGCACCCCGGATCGACCAGGAACCCGAGAAGGATGGGCTGATCTCGCCGCTCGCCTATCACCTCAAGGAAGTGAACTTCCGCTTCATCAACCCGAAGACGAACGAGTGGCTGGAGGAGTGGGACACGACAGGCGGGGAAACCCCAAACGCCCTGCCGCGGGCGGTGCAGATCGCGCTCGTGTTCCTCGTCGCCGACGCGGATGACCCTGAAAAACTCGTCGAGCGTCCCTACGCAACCACGGTGCTGCTCCACTACGCCGACAAGCTTACCACCGAAGTCAGCAGCAGCGACAGCACCACGACGGAGGACAACAACTGATGTCCAAGGCGTCGATCTTCGGTCGCCACCTCCTCCGCCGCCAACGCGAGCGTCGCTCCCGCGGCGGGATCGCGCTGCTCGTCGTCGTGGCGGCGATCATGTTCCTGACCGTGCTCGTCACGGACATCGATTTTGGCACTCGGGTTCGGTACGTCGCCGCGGCACACACGCGCGATGGCTCCCAAGCCTACTGGATCGCGAACTCCGGGATGAGTCTGTTCCGCCTGGTGCTGATGGGCAACAAGCAGATGGGCACCTACCTCACGAAGAACAAAGACTATTGCGTGATGGTGTCCGGGTACGGCATCTCCTGCAGCGATCCGCTCCTGACCTTTCTCCCGTTCATCAACACGGGCATGCTGCGGAGCATGTTGGTGGGCGGGGGAGACGTTGAAGATGAAGATGTCGACGAGCTCCTCGCGACTGGCCAGGCCAGCGAGAAGACGACCGAGGAGTCCCGAGAGGGAGGGTCTCGCTTCGGCAAGAAGAACTTCCTCGACTTCACAGGGGACTTCACGACCAAGGCCTCCGGAGAGGACTGCAAGGTCAACGTTTCGGCGCTGGCGGACCACACCGACCCCATCAGTGAAGACCCAACCTACAAGCTGCTTGAATCCCTGATGTCGGGCGAGGCGAACGAGGAGTGGCTGCGCGACCGCAACCTCACGAAGCTGGAGCTGATCGGCAACCTCGCGGACTGGGTGGACTCCGACAGCACCGTCGCGAGCGGAAATGGCGGCTACGAAGACAACTTCTACAACGGACTGATCTCCCCCTACCTGGCCAAGAACGCTCCCTTCGACAGCACCCAGGAGATCCGCCTGGTGGAAGGGTGGCAGGATTCCGTGTACGACCGATGGGGCGACAAGCTCACGATCTACGGCAGCAAGAAGATCAACATCACCTGCGCCGACAACGAGATCCTCAAGATGATGCTGCGGGCCTACAGCGGCGGCTCGATCACCACCGACGCCCAGGCCGACAGCGCCATCGCCATCCTCTCGCAGTGGAAGCTCGAAGGCAACGTGATCGGCACGTGCAAGGACTTCAAGTCGGCGCTGGAAGAGGGCGGATACACCATGAGCAGCGACTTCGACTCGGCCTGCACCAACCGGAACACGGTCTACACCGTCACCTCCACCGGCGTGGTCAGCAACGTTCAGGTCACGATTGTTGCCGTGATCGACCAAACCAACTCGGACGCGGGCCGGGTGAAATACTGGCACGTGGAGTAACCCATGGCATTTGTACAAGGCATCGACACCGGCGCATGGCGCGTGCGCGTCGCCACGATGGAAGGCAGCTTCCGCCGGTGGGTATTGCGCGACGTGGTGGAGATGGAGTCTTCCGTGGGCATCGCCGCGGCGATTGAAGCCATCCGGGCCGACGAGCCGATCTGGGGGCAAGCCGAGCGCGTCGCCGCGCTGCCGCTCGACCGCGGCACCGTGCGCGTCGTGAAGCTGCCGTTCACCGACCGCGCCACGATCGCCAAGGCGCTGCCGGCCGAGGTCGAGAGCAACGTCCCTTATGATCTTGAGGAGATGGTGCTCGGCACCCACCCGGTCGACCAGGACAAGTCGGGCTCCCGAACGCGGGTCGTCATCGCTCGCAAGGAGGAGGTCACGGAGCTGCTCGCGTTGCTCAAGGGCGTTGGCGCCGAGCCCAAGCAGCTCGTGATCGACGCCGAGGCGCTGGCTTCCTACTCAAATCGCGGCGTTCAAGCCGTGGTGGACATGGGGCACGCCCGCACGGTCATCGCCCTCTGCCAGGGTGGCCAGCTCATCGCCGCCCGGCTGATCCCGCTGGGCGGCCTGCAGCTCACCGAGGCGTTGGCCGCGGTGCTCGGGGTCACGGACGCCGAGGCCGAGGCTGCCAAGCACACATTGAGCGTGCCCGTGGCGGCGCAGCCGAGCGCCGGGTGGACCGACCCCGAGCCGACGGATGCAGGGGAAACCCCCAGGAACCCCGAGGCTGTCGCCGCGCTCACCGGCGCGCTGGACGAGCAGCTCGCGGAGATCCGCGCCCGCCTCATCGCGCTGGAGGACGAGCTCGGCTTCGGGGTCGACGAGGTGCTCCTCGCCGGTGGGGCCAGCCAGCTCACGGGCCTCGCCGGTCGCCTCGCCGCGTGGACCGGGCTGCCCACCCGCGCGGTGGTAGTCCCCGGCGGGCACCCCCCCGCATGCGCACTCGCGGTCGCGCTCGCTCGTGCGGCCACGGGCGATGTCCCGGTTACCGACCTCCGAATCGGCGAGCTCGCCTACCGCGGCCACGCCGACATCCTGTGGAACGTCGTGAGTTATGGTGCGCTGGCAACGGCCGCTGCGTTGGTCGTGGGAACGCTGGTCGTCGGGCTGCGCGCAACGCAGGCGTGGGACAAGCTCTCGGGCCTCGACACCAAGATCGCCGACACGGTGATGGAGAGCTTCCCCGAAACCAACAAGGATCTGCTCACCGACACGTCTACGGCCCTGGCGATCTTCCAGGGACACGCCGACGAAACGAAGGCGCGCGTCGAGGCGCTGGGGAGCATCGTGGGTGGGGAGCCCCCCACGCTCGCGATGCTCAAGAAGCTGGCGGACGTGCTTCCGGCCAACAACACCGCCAAGATCGATGTGCTCGAGCTCACCATCACCCAGGAGGCGGTGAGCTTCAAGGCCGAGACCGACACCTACGAGTCGGCGGCCAAGATCGAAGAAACCTTGAAGAACAACGAGACTTTTGCCCAGGCGCACAAGTCGGACGAGAAGAAGCTGGGCGACTACCTCCGGTTCAACATGAGCATCCCGCTCGGCACCCCGGAAACCCCCGATGACAAGGCCGCCGGCGCGCCGGCCGGCGAGGAGGGCTGATGGCTGGATTCACGATGTTCGAGCCGGTGCGAAGCCGGTTCTCGGCGCTCGTCGCCGACATGAGCCCGCGCGACCGCAGCCTGTTTCTGGGCCTGGTCATCACGGCCTACCTCGGCGCGCTGGGGGTGACCGCCTGGGGCGGGAAGTCCCTGTTGTCGGACGTTCAATCCCGCATCACCACGAAGCAGGCGGCGCTCACGCACCTTGAGGCCATGCAAGCCGAGTATTCGGCAAACCAGGCCAAGGTCGTGGAGATCGAGGACACCCTCCGGAAGAACGCGAACCAGGACCTCCCGAGCTACGTCGAGAAGGCGGCGCAGAAGGTGGGGGTGGGAACAAACCTCAAGGCCGTACGTGAGAAGGGCGTGTCCACCCAGGGAAACCTCGAAGAGAAGTCCTACACCGTCGATATCGACAAGGTCACGCTCAGCCAACTCACGGACTTCCTGTTCGAGATCGAGACCAACGGCTTCCCGATGCGCATCCGCACCAGCCGCGTGAAGACCTCCGGCGCTGCGGGCGCGCGATTGCTCTCCGCTACCTTCGAGATCAGCGCGTTCCGCCTTGATGAAACGGCCGCCATCCCTGCAGCCGAAGGAGAAAAGTAATGCGTTGGCTCCTCCTCGCCGCCGGGTGCGTCGGCGCCGGTGTCCTCGGGCTCGCCGTCGGGTTCTACGCCACCTTCCCCTCGGCGGAGATGTCCGACTTCGCCGAGTACAAATTCCACGAAGCGAACAAGGACTACGCCCTGGAGCTGGGAGACGTTCGCCCCTGGTGGCTGCCGGGTGTCCGCGCCACGGACGTTACGATCTACACGGTGAAGCGCGGGAAGCGCACGAAGGACGAACCGAAGCCGGGCATGGTGCGCACCGAGATGGTGAAGCTCGACTCACTGGGCGTGCGCCTCCAGCTCCTCCCACGGCTCGCCGGAAAGTGGAGCTTCGGCTTCGATGCCGCGCTGATGGGGGGGGATGTCGACGGGAGCTTCAGCCAGGGCGAGTCGACCCTGGGGCTCGACTTCACCGCCAACGACCTTGACCTCTCGCTGATGCCCATCGAGAAGGACGACATCCTCGTTCACCTCGCCGGGAAGCTCTCCGGCACGAGCGATCTCGCGCTCGACGGGGAGGATGTGAAGAACTCCACCGGCGCGATCGAGCTGTCGTTTGATGGACTCCAGCTCGCGGAAGGGAGCAAGGTGATGGGCCTTGCGCTCCCCGTCGTCACGTTCACCGCCGCGAAGGTGCGGCTCGAGGCGAAGGAAGGCAAGCTCGAAGTCACCGAAGGCACGTTTGATGGCGATGTCCTCGACATGACGCTCACGGGCGACGTGTCGCTGAACAAGAAGCTCCTTCGCAGCCGAAACCGGCTCGAGCTCACGGTCACCCTGCCCGAGGATCTCGACCGCCTCGCCAAGCTCGCGCCCCAGATGAAGCGCGCTCGCGATGCCGACGGCGGCTACCACTTCAACATCGGCGGCACGATCCTGAGCCCCACGTTCAGGCCCGGCCGGGGCGTGGCCAGCAAGCTCGCGCAGGACGATGGCGGCGAACCGACGCTGCCGCGCTTCGATGGGGGCGCCGAGAAGATCGGTAGCGCGGGGATGGACGAGGGGCTTGATCCTGACGAGGCGCGCGAGGAGCGGCGCAAGCGCCGCGAAGAGCGGATCAAGGAGCGGCGCGAGCGGCTCAAGAAGCGTCGCGAGGATCAGTCCATCGTGCAGCAGGGCGAGCGCGGCGACGACGACTTCGGGGGCGGCGAAGAAGACGGGCCGATGATGAACCCCGGCCGACCTGGCGATGACGAGGACCGGCCGATCCAGGAAGACGGCGGTCGTGAGCTGGAGTTCGACAACGGCGCCGGCCCGAACCAACGAGAGATGCCCGACATGGGGCCGCCCATGGGCGAGTTCGGTGGCGAGAACGAGGAGTGAGCTATACTGCCGGCGATGTTGCTCCTCCTTGCTCAGTCCTTCGCCGGCGTGCTCGTCAACGAGGTCTACTACGATCCCGATCCGGAGTCGGACGGGGGAAATGAGTGGATCGAGCTGTGTAACAACGGCACGGAATCGGTGGACCTGACCGGCTGGACCATCGAGTCGGGCGGTGGCAGCTTCGAAACGTCGTTCACCCTCGGGGCGCTCACGCTCGCGCCGGGAAGCTACGTCGTAATCGGCGGCACCACGGGGGACCTCACGGGCGAGTTCAAGCCGAGCAACCTCCAGAATGGAGGCTCCGAAACCGACGGCGTCCGCATCCTGAGCGCCGACGGCACCGTCATCGACACGGTGCTGTACGACACCGACAGCAACACCAACGGCCTGCTTGACGATCTTGGCACAAGCACGAGCCTCCCCGCCCCCGACGTCTCAGGTGGGCACTCCATCGCCCGCTGGAACGGCAGCGCCGACTGCACCGATACGGACGTCTCCGGCGTAGACTTCCTCGACTACGAGGCCCCGTCCCCCGGCGCGGCGAACCCCGAGCCGCCGGTGGTCGACCCGGAAGACACGGGCGACACGGGCGACACCGGCACGGCCTCCACGGCCGACTGCACCAGCATCGCCGATATCCGCCTCAACGAGCTGCTCTCCAATCCGGCCGGCAGCGACGATGGCTTGGAGTGGATCGAGCTCTACAACCGCGGCACCGCCCCCGTAGACGTGTCGGGCTGGATCGTCCGCGGCGCCACGAAAAGCACCGGCGGCAACGACGTGGCGCTGCCGGAAGGCACGATCATCGAGGCGCTTGGCTTTCTGGTGGTCGGCGCTGGCGGCACGGTGACGGACGAGGTGTCCCTCGGAAACGGCACAAATGGCGACGGCGCGTACCTCGTGTGCGGGGACTATCTGGTCGACAGCGTGGTGTACGGCGATTCAAACGGGGACAACCTCTTCGACGACAGCGGCGTCATCGCGACGTCGCTCGCGGTCGTGCCGGGCGAGGATGTGAGCCTCGCCCGAAGGCTCGACGGCGTGGACACCGATCTGAGCGGCGACGACTGGACCGAATCCAGCAGCAACACCCCGGGCAGCGCAAACATCACGCCTCAGTGTGATGCGACGGGCGGCGAGGGCCTCAAGGTGAACGAGGTGCTCTACGATTCCACGGAAGACGACGCCACGTACGAGTTCGTAGAGCTCTACAACGCCGGAACCTCGACGATCAACCTGGAAGGCTTTGTCGTGGAAGCCGCCAAAAGCAGTTGGGCCACCAACGCCACGCTGGAGAAGGGTGCCTCGCTGGCGCCCGGCGAATTCTACGTCGTGGGCGGCGGTGACGTCGACAACCAGGACTACTCGGCGAGTAAGTTGGACCTTGGAAACGGCACCGATGGAGACGGCGTGCGGGTGTTGGATTGCACCGGGGTCGTGCTCGACACGGTGCTGTACGGCGGCGCCGAGGGCGACGGGCTGACGGGGGACGGCGGGGCCACCGACGTGGTGGACAAGGTCTCCGCCGGCACCTCGATCGGTCGGTACGCCGACGGCGAGGACTCGGACCAACATACGGATTGGCACCCCGACGCATCGCCGACCCCCGGCGAAGCGAACTCCGATCCCGGCGCAACGGAGGATCCGGACGACTCCGGCGACCCCACGGGCGGCGATACAGGCGTGGATCCCATCGGCTGCGGCACCGACCCCGATCGACCCGACGGCGCCGAGTGCAACGCCGGTGGCCCCGCGGGACTCCCGCTTCACGGCTTGGAATTGGCGGTTGCCGCGATCGTGCTCGCGCGCCGCCGCAAAGCCTAGCATACTGCGCCATGCGCCTCGTCCTCCTCCTCGGCCTCGTCGGTTGCTTCACCGCCGAGGACTCCGCTCCGCCCGCCGACTCCGTGCCGATCGACACCTCCGAGCCCGACGGAGACCCCGACACCATTGCGTTGAACGGGCCGTGCGACCTCGATCGGCGGTGGGGCGGCTTCGAGGTGGAGGCCAATGAGAGCTACTCCGTGGCCGATGGCACCATCGCGAACGGCGTCGTGCCGGTTGCCGTGCTCACGGAAGTGGCGGCGGAGGGCGATTGTCGGCTGCTCAAGCGCGGGAACCCGTACTGCAACCCGACGTGCGATCCCGGCGACACGTGCGATTTCGACGGTGAGTGCATCGAGTACCCGCTCAACCAGAACCTCGGCACCGTCACCATCGCCGGGCTCACCACGCCGGTGAGCATGGATCCGCTGAGCACGGGGAACAAATACAGCTACACGGACCTTGACAATCCTGCCTTCGAGCCCGGCAAGCTCATCCGGCTTCAGACCGAGGGCGGCGCGTATGAGGCGCTCACGATGCACGGCGTAGGCGTGGTGCCGCTCGTCCCCACCACCCTCGATTGGGTGATCACGGAGGGCACAGCGCTGGCGCTCACTTGGGACGCTCCGCCACAAGCGGTGCGGAGCGAGCTCTTCGTGAGCGTGAACGTAGACCAGCATGGGATCACTCCGGTTACCCTGGAGTGTACGTTCGTCGACGATGGGAGCGCGGAGATCGCGTCGAGCGTCATGGATGCGTTGCTGGATTTTGGCGTGACCGGATACCCAAGCGCGCGCATCCAGCGGCGGACGGTCGACAAGGTGATGCTCGGCGAAGGATGCGCTGACTTCACGGTGGACTACGAGCTGGTGGCGCATGTGAGCGTAACCGGACACACGCCATGCGCTGGCCCGGGGGATTGCCCGGAGGGACAAACGTGCAACCTCGCGTTGCAGACGTGTGAGTGAGCACGTGAGGCTCCTCCCCGCCTTCCTGGTGCTCGCGGCGTGCGATCCGGTGTCGGTGGAGGTCGTAGGCGACAGCGCTGCGCGGGGGCAGCCCGACAGCGGCGACACGGCCGACACCGATACGGCCCCGCCCGAAGACTCGGCGGTCTACGATTGTGACGCGCTCCCGGCGCTCCCCATCGAAGCCGCCGAAGAGCTACAAGGATTCACCAACGCCGAGGACTTCGCGCTCGATGGCGAAGGCTATCTGGTGAGCATCGACCTCCACAGCAACCTCGTGGGGATCAAGCAAGACGGCAGCAAGAAGATCATGCTGGCCGGCGCGGGCATGGGGGCGGGAACGCACATGCTCGCGGATGGGCAGATTGTGTACGCCGACGTCGGCAACAACGCGATCGTCCGCGTAGACCCGGCTTCACTTAGCAGCACGGTGCTGTTGGCCGGGCTCTCCTACCCAAACGGCCTCGACGTTGGCATCGACGGATTTGTGTACGTCGCCGAAACCTCGGCCGGGCAGGTCCGCAAGGTGAACGCCGAGACTGGCGAGTCCACGATCATCGCCAAGGGGCTGTATGCGCCCAACGGTGTCAGCTTCGGGCCCAACTTTGACTCTTTGTACGTGGGGAGCTTCGGCGGAGGCGTGGTGTACCGGATGGATCTCGGGAGCGACGGGTCCTGGTCGCGCCCTCGCAGCTTCGGGCTGACGCCAGGCTCCGCGGGCCCACCCGCCGACGTGTGTGACACGAATCCGATCGGCACCCCTTGCACCCCCGCAGCGGGGTATGGCATCGGCGAATGTTCGACTGGAGACCTTGGGTATGCCACGTGCGAAGTAGCCTACGAAACGGGCGCCTGCGCCGGGAAGGTCGCGGGCGACGCCTGCACGACGGATGCGTTCGGCCAACCCATTGAGTCCATCTGCGTCGGCACGCCCTACGCGCCCGACCTCATCTGCCCGTCCGCGCCCACCGAGTGGGTGGAGCCCTGCGTTGACCGGACGGGGAGGCGATGCAGCAGCCCCGAGGGCATGGGTGGCTCCTGCTCGCAAAACTACGAAGGCGCACCACTCTGTTATGTGTCCGATACCCTGGATGCCTATACGGCGCCTTGCCTGGAGAAGGCCCGCGGCGATGCGTGTGTCGTCGAGAGCTGGTCCTACCCCATCGTGGGTGTGTGCTCCGACGGCGCAGCGTGGGGCGCCGCGAGCGACGTGTGTTCGGCTCCGCCGATCGGGGGAGGCGCTGCTTCGGGGTTGGACGGACTGAATGTCGATGCGTGCGGAAATGTCTATGCCTCCGCCTATGTGGACGGCACCGTTTGGCGCTGGGCGTCGGAGGGCCAAGAGCCAGAGCTGGTGATGAACGTACGCGCAAGCTGGATCCCCAACATGCACTTCGGCAATGGGGTGGGTGGCTGGGAAGAGAACGTGTTGTACCTCGCCAACCGCGATCGCGGCAGCGTATTTGCCATCCCCATCGGCGTTCCCGGCCACGGCGAAGCCTTCGACCCGACGCCCTGAGGTTCCATGCGCGCCCTGCTGTTTCTTGCGATCGCCTGCAGCACCGAGGCCGACCCCCTTGAGCGGAATGGGGAGACTGGCGTCCCCGACACCGACACCGACGACTCGGGCGACACAGGCGGAACGCCCGCGGAATGTGACTCGCTCGCCGAACTCCCGTTGAAGGCGGATTATCTCTCTGGATTCACTGGCGCCGAAGATTTTGCGTTCGACGCGGAGGGGTACCTCGTCAGCATCGACGAGAACGGGAACCTCGTGGGGATCAATCAGGGAGGGGAAACGCGCGTGATCGTCGCCGGCGCGACGACGTATGGCGCGGGAACCCGGTTCCTGCCCAATGGGGACCTGGTGTTCTGCGACGTGACGAACGGCAGCCTGATCCGCGTGGAGATGGCGACGGGCGCGACCTCCGTCGTACTCAGCGGGCTCGAGTACCCGAACGGGCTGGATGTGGGGCTCGACGGGTTCGTCTACGTGTCCGAACAATCGGGCGGGCGTGTTCGTCGCGTTGACCCCGAAACGGGCGAGTACACCGTGATCGTGGAGGGACTATACCAACCCAACGGCGTCACCTTCGCGCCCGGATACCAAACGCTCTACGTCGGGAGCTTCGGCGCCGGCGTCGTTTGGGCGGCGGACCGCATCGCCGACACTACGTGGACTGAACCTCGTATTGTTGCCACAACACCCGAGGCCCCCGGCGTGCCTCCCGACTGGTGCGACTCCCATCCGGCGGGCGATGAATGCCCAACCTACTATGGATACGGCCTCGGCGTGTGCGCCGACGATGGCAGCGGGGACCTCGACTGCGCGGACGCAACCGACACGGCTGCTTGCGACGGCCTTGCGATCGGCGGCGCGTGCACCACGAGCCGCTTCGGCGAGCCGCTCGAGTCCCGCTGCGAGACTGGCACCTTCGGGCTCTTCTGCCCGCGCACGTCGGCCGAGGCCACCGAGGCCTGCGAGGGACTGGGTGAGGGCGCCGCGTGCATGATGGGCAGCAAGCCCGGTACGTGCGCGATGAGCTTCGAGGGCGTGAACGCGTGTTGGAACTACGAGGACTACTACGCCGCGATCGCCGAGGGGTGTGCCGATCACCTGGAGGGTGCGGACTGCGAAACGCACGACGACGTGTACCCGAGCGTGGGGAGCTGCACCGATGGCTCCGCCTGGGGCATGCCGGGGCTCATCTGCCTCGCCCCCGGCGCCTACTCGGAGAATGGCGGTCTCGACGCGATCAACACCGACGAGTGCGGCAACCTCTACGTCAGCGAATACATCGAGGGCGTGGTGTGGCGGTTTGCGACCGAAGGCGCCGAGGCCGAGAAGGTGTCACAGCTCCGGTCGAGTTGGATTCCCAATATGCACTGGGGAAATGGCCGGGGGGGTTGGGACACGCAAACGTTGTACGTGATGGATCGGGACCGCAAGGGGGTGTTCGCGGTCCCCGTGGGCGTTGGTGGACACGGAGATGCGTACGAGCCGCCATAGAGGCGAACCGACTCTCGCCGGGCTAACCGCCCGCATGGACCTCGCCGCGCTCCTCCGCACACCCTCGAGCACCCTCGCAGACGTTTGCGCGATCCTCGATCCGCTCGACCAGGCCGCACGCTACGCCGCTTTTCGCGGCTGCGGTACGGTCGAACTGGGTCGCCTCTACGAGATCGCCGATCCCAACATCGACGACAACCACTTCGTGGGCGAGAAGGGGCCCCTCGAACCGGTCGCGCACGATGGGTGGAACTCGCTGCCGCTGCCGTCCGTCGCGCGCACGTTCCAGAAGGTGTTCTGCCGCCCGGCGCCCGGTGGTTCCCCCAGGATCTTCGGCTACAACGAGGGTTCATTGCGCTACCTCATCGGTCCGGGCTACTTCCAGCTCGTGCCCACGGCGGGCAATACCGAGTTCGAGGCTCGGGGCGCCTGGGTGGTGGACTACCACAAGGTGCCGGATACGGCCGTGGCGCCGGGGTGGCCTTGGGTCGTTCCCAACTGGGTGGGGCCGCAGATCGCAGTGTACGGTGGCACGCGCGACTTCATGCGTCGCGTGAATGACACCGTCTGCGTCGGCAAACCGTGGGGGATTGCCGGCGCGATGCCGTTCTGCTTCATCCTCGTGCGTCGCGACTGAGCCCGCGAGCTCACAACCCCGCCAAGAACCCCCGCGTTCGCGGCGCAGTCCGATCGGGGAGCGTGCGAAGGTGCCGCGCGAGGAAGTCCAGGTCGGCCGGCTCGTCTACGTCGTACCAGAAGGGCAAGACGCGCACGCTCCGCTCCAGGTCGAGCGCGCGCTGGTGCTGGCGGGCAAACGTGTCCGGCGCCGACCACGGCACGAGCTCGAAGATGTCCGCGGGATCCGTGACACCGATCAGGACATAGCCCCCGTCGAACGCTGGGGCGATCACCACATCGGCGCTGGAACCGTGCGCCTCGTGCAGGAGCGCCGGGGGCAAGGTCGGCGCATCCGTGCCGATGGCCACACCGCCCTCTCGCAGCGCATGAGCGAGCTTCCGACCGAGATCCCCCTCGGCTTGCGGTTCCCACTCGCAGTCCAGCATCCGCACCCACGGATGCGATGTGTCTCCTGCGAGCGCGAGCCGGAACGGCAACCCGGTTGCCCGCACCGTCTCCACCACGTCGGCCGTCATGGCCGCGGCGAGACGTGCGGCCCCGGCCGGACCAAGTCGGGGGATCAGGCGCGTTTTCGTCTTTCCGGGCTCCGGCACTCGGGCGAAGATGGTGATCACGGCGAACCCGGGGGCGCACGTAGGTCGGCCTCAACCTCGCCATGGCGTGCGGTGTCGGCGTCGTGTTCCTCGTCTCGCCAGGGCTCCGCCAACGCCGCACTGTACCAAGCCTGCATGGAAGGCAACGCGAGCAAGCGGCGACAATACTCCAAGGCGCTCGGGCTCACCCGCAGTCCGTAGGTCTGCAGGCGAAATGCGACCGGGGCAAAGAACGCATCCACCGCAGTGAACCGCTCATCGGCCAGAAACGGCCCGCCAAAGCGCCCCAAGCCATCGCGCCAGAGCTCGTCGAGGCGAGCGATGTCGGCTTCGAGCGCTTGGGGATGGGCCCTCAGCCGCACCCGATGGCCGCAGCTCATCGAGCAGACGCTCCGAAGCGCGGCGAACCCGCTGTGCATTTCGGCCGCCGCCGATCGAGCCCACGCACGCGCCACGGGCTCCTGCGGCCATACCTCGGGATCCCGTTCGGCCAGGTACTCGACGATTGCCAGAGAGTCCCAGATCACGACGCCGTCGACGTGCAAGGCGGGCAAGCGACCGGTCGGTGACAACGCCCTGTAGGCGGCGACATGCCCGCCATCCCGCTCGAAAGGAACCACGATTTCCTCGAACGAATGCCCACGTTGCTTCATCAATACCCACGGTCGCAACGACCAGGACGTGGAGTTCTGGTTGGCAATGTACAGCCGCACGTGCACCCCGGAGGCGGCCACGTATCTCCGCGTTACACTGGCCGCCCCGCCACCGCTCCCCTCCCCGCCTCGGAATCCCCATGCCGCTCCTCTCGGGCCCCCTCCCCGACACCGTAAAGTCTGTGCACATCATGGGCATCGGCGGCACCGCCATGGCGGCGTTCGCCGGCATGCTGAAGGATGCAGGCTACGTCGTAACCGGGAGCGATACGGGCGTGTACCCTCCGATGAGCGACTACCTGGCCTCACTGGGGATCGAGGTCATGATCGGCTACAACGCCAAGAACCTCGACCACAAGCCCGACCTCGTGGTCGTCGGCAACGTCATCCGCGCCGAGTACGCGGAGGCCCAGGCGCTGCTCGCCGGTCCCCTCACCTACGCATCGATGCCGCAGCTCCTCGGCGCTCGATTCCTGGAGTCACGACACAGCATTGTGGTTTCGGGAACGCACGGCAAGACCACGACCACGGCGCTCATGGCGCAGCTCCTGGACGCCGCCGGGGCCGATCCCGGCTTCCTGATCGGCGGGCTCGCCAAGAACTTCGATCGCACGGCGCGCACGGGAACCGGCCCCCACTTTGTGATCGAGGGGGACGAGTACGACACCGCCTTCTTCGATAAAGGTCCGAAGTTCCTACACTACCGCCCCAAGACAGCGCTGATCACCTCCGTCGAGTTCGACCATGCCGACATCTACACCGACCTCGACCACGTAAAGTCGAGCTTCCGGCGCCTCGTCGCGATCCTCCCGACCGATGGCTGCATCGTCGCAAGGTGGGATCACGACGATGTTCGAGACGTTTGCCTCGACGCAGCGTGCGAAGTCCGCCGCTACGGCGTCGGGCAGACGTGGGATGGTCGCATCGAATCGGTGGATACGACGCGCGGCGTTCAGACGTTCTCGGTGTTGTACGAGGGCAATGTTTGGGGGCGCTTCGAGTCGGTGCTTGTGGGTGAGCACAACCTCTACAACCAGGTCGCGGCCGTCGCCGCGCTGGAGCGGCAGGGGCTGACTCCAGCGGCGCTCGCCAAAGGCTTCGCCAGCTTCGGCGGGGTGAAGCGGCGCCAGGAGGTGATCGGCGAGCCCCGCCACATCACGGTGCTGGATGACTTCGCACACCACCCCACCGCCGTCAAAGTCACCCTGGAGGCGCTCCGCTTGCGCTTCGGCAAGCGCCGGATGTGGGCGATCTTCGAGCCGCGCAGCGCCACATCCCGCCGAAAGGTGTTCCAGGACGCCTACGCCGCCGCATTTGGCGCGGCCGACGTGGTGGTGGTCGCGGGCGCGCACGATCAGTCGAGGATCGAGGCGGGCGAGCGCTTCGAGGCGGCCACGCTCGTCGCCGCGCTGCGCGCCCATGGTCAGGAGGCGTTCACCTACCGCTCGGTGGAGGAGATCGTCGCGGTCGTGGCGGCGAACGCCCTCCCGTGGGATGTGGTGGCGGTGCTCAGCAATGGCGGGTTCGACGGCCTGCACAAGAAGCTGATCGCCGCAATCGAGGCCACCGCCCCTCAGGGCCAGTAGGGGACCACCAGCTCGGCCGACGCCGACCCGCCGCCGGACACGAGGATCGCCCCGTCCGGCAGCACGGTAAGCTCGCAGCCCGAGCGCGCCTCCACCAGCTCCACGGTGGCGATGCTGGCGCCCGACTCGACGTTGAAGAGGTCCACGCTTGAGATCTCCTGGGTCCGCGCCAGGTCGCGCCACCCGCACCCCCAGGCAACCGTCCCCGTCCCGTCGAGCGCCCGGATCGGCCCGAACACCCGAGGGAGCGCC
Organism: Deltaproteobacteria bacterium; assembly: GCA_014191855.1. Lineage (GTDB taxonomy): Bacteria > Myxococcota_A > UBA796 > UBA796 > SXON01 > SXON01. The sequence continues at coordinate 26,652 of BJHF01000028.1, read as the reverse complement.
TGAGCGTCTGCCGGGTCGAAGCGCTGGGTGTCCACCCGGAACTCGCGCGCGGCGGCTGCCAGGCTGCCGCTGCGCGGGTCGATACCGCCCCCCACCCACGCATCGCCGCTCGAAAGCGGCACGATCGCCGCGCCCAGCACGAACGCGGCTCCCTCCCCGGGATCTGCGCCCGGGGTGGCCAAGAACGCGGTTTCCATCAGCGGCTCCTCCGGCCCGCCGCTCGCCGTGTACGTCCACAGGCCGGTGCTCTCTGGCGTGCTCCCCTGCACAAACGTGCGATGGTCCACGAGGCCGGCGCAGCCGCCCACCAGCGTCTCGTCAAGGTCCGTAAACGGCACATCACCGAACACCCATGTCGAAACCGAAGAATCCCACCGTGCGAAGTCCCCCGAAGAGGTCCCCACGTGGCCGCCGAGCGCCAGCAGCTTGTCGCTCTGCACCCGGGCGAGACAATGCCCCGCGCGCGCGACCCCCATGGGCTCCATCGACTCCAGCGTGCCCGCCTCTTCCGCGAAGATGGCCGCCTCCGCGCTGGGCACATCCGCCCCGCCCTCCACGGCGGACGCCCCTCCCACGAAGAGCACGACCCCCTCCCGAAGCGCCGTGCCCACCGCCGCGTCCGCGAGGCCGGAGGGCAGCGCCACGTCTGCCACGGCGAAGCTGCCGTCCTCCGGATCGTAGACCTCGCCAGATCGCAGCGCGCTTCCCTGGGGGCCGGCGAAGCCGCCGAGGAGCAGCGCACGCCCATCGCGCAGGCTCACGCTCATGTGCCGCCGGCGCCCCTCCACCATCGACTGCGTGAGCGGCAACGCCACGTTTGCCGGCAGGAATTGTAGCGTCGCCTCCCGCTGCTCCCCCGGACCCATCACGATCTCCGGCGTTTGGCCGTAGCTCACGACCTCGCCGCCGCCTTCGCCGCGCATCCGCACCCGCACCACGCCGAAGCCCTCCAGATCGGGCAGGCTGAGCTCGGCATCGGGCCAGGCAAACCGCTGCGTGGCGAGCACCGCACCGTTCTGCACGACATCGAGCTGGATCGTGTCCACGCCGTCGAAGGGATCGCACCCGCTACAGGAGGTCGGATTCACCAACCGCAGGGTCAGCGCGCCATCCTCGCCACGGATCGTGGTCACCACCGGGTCTTTGCAGCCGAGCGCCGCGAGCAGGAGCATCGCCGCCGGCTTAACGGGTTCGCCCAGATGGTGTTCTTCTCCTTCCTCGCGTGCGCACCCGGCGAGCGCGACTCCGGCGCCGCCCCCTACGTCCCCCGGCACAACGAGTGTTTGCCAGAAGGTGAGGCGATGTCGGAGGCGACCTGTCGCGCGGTCGTGGAAGAAGACGGTCGCTTGCCCACGCACGGCGGCAACAAGTCGGGCACCGAGCCCGACCCGGTCGATCCGCGGCTCAGCGATCCAGAATTCCTGTGGATGACCGCCGAAGTGAGGCGGTGCACGTGCAGTTGTTGCCACACGGAGAGCTGGGGGGGCCCCGGCGTGTACTACTGGAACCTCGAGTTCGCACCGGTGTGGACCGATTCCGCGTCGTCCTGGACGCTTAGCGTGTTCGCCGGCCTCACCGGCGAGGCGAACCAAACGCTCCCCACGGACGACCTCGAGCGGCTCCAGGCGTGGGTGGAGGCGGAGGGGATTCGGCGCGAAGCGCGTTAGGCGCGCGGGCATGACCGGCACCGATCTCCCCCACCTCGTAACGGCCGTGCCCGGGCCCGCGAGCCGCGCGTGGGTGGATCGCCTGGCGCTCCGCGAATGTCCTGCGATCACGTCTCGGCGGGCGCGCCGCGCCGCGCAGATCGGCGCCGCCGATACCGACCCGATCGTGTGGGCCGAAGCCCTCGGCGCGAACGTGAAAGACGCGGATGGAAACATCTTTGTGGACCTCACCGCCGGCTTCGGCGTCGCGGCGGTGGGCCACCGAAACCCGCGGGTCATCGCCGCCGTCACGGCCCAGATGGGGAGCCTCGTGCACGCCATGGGCGATGCCTTTCCCGACCCGCGGCGCATTGAGCTCATGGAGGCGCTCGCCGCGCGCACCGGCCTCGACCGCGTGATCCTCGGCACCTCGGGGAGCGATGCGATCGACGCCGCCGTGAAAACCGCGGTCGTGGCCACCAGCCGCCACCGGATCCTCGCCTTCGACGGGGGATATCACGGCCTCGCTTTCGGCCCCCTCGCGAGTCTGGGATACCTCCGCCACACGATGCGGCAGCCCTTCGACAAGCTGCTCGGCACCCACGTGGAGTGGGCGCGGTACGGCGGAAAGCTCCCCGATCTCGCCGACATCGCGGCCGTCCTCGTTGAGCCGGTGCAGGGCCGCGGCGGGATGCGCGAGCCGCCCGCTGGTTGGCTGGCCGGGCTGCACGCAGCGGCAAAATCGGCCGGCGCCCTGGTCATCCACGACGAGATCTACAGCGGTTGCGGACGCACCGGGCGCTTCCTCGCTTCCGAGCTGGCCCCCGACTTGCTCTGCCTCGGAAAGGCGCTTGGCGGAGGATTTCCCGTCTCCGCCTGCCTCGGCACGTCGGCAGCGATGGATGCCTGGGGCGCGAGCACCGGCGCCGCGATCCACACCCAAACCTTCCTCGGCCACCCGGTCGGCTGCGCTGCGGCGCTCGCAGCCTTGGCGGAGCTCGACGCGCTCGCGCCGGCCGTCGCGGCGAACGGGCCCATGCTAAGCGAGGCCCTTCGCGCCGTCCCCGGCGTGCGTGAAGTCACCGGTCGCGGCCTGATGTTGGGCGTTCACGTCCCGAACGCACTCCAAGCCACCCACGACCTGCTCGACCGCGGCTACCTCGTGCTCCCCTGCGGCGAGCGCGCGGAAGCCCTGGGGCTCACGCCTCCATACGGGCTCACCTCAGAGCAAGCCGGCGGACTCCTGGCCGCGCTCCGCGAGGTCCTCCAGTGGCAGATATGAGCCTGGACGCTGCAATCGCGACGTTCATCCGCTCTGGCGAGGGCGATCGTGAGGCGTTGGCGGTCGCAGCCTTCGCCCACCAGCTCGCGACGAACCCGACGCTCGCGGCCATGTTCGGCGCAGCCCACCCCTCGCGCCTCGCCGACATCCCCGCCGTGCCCGTTTCCCTGTTCAAGGAGCTAGATCTAGGCCCACAACCCCCGCTTCCGAGCGACGCCCTGTTTCGTACCAGCGGCACTACCGGGCAGGTTCGCGGCGTGCACCGGACCCGGAGCACCCGCCTCTACGACCTCGGTGCCGTGCTCCACGCCAACGCACGGGTGACACATCGCCCCGGCCGAGTTGTATCGCTCTGCCCCGCGGAACCCGACAGCTCGCTGGGGCACATGCTGCGCCTTTTCGGGACGGTTGAGCAGTGCTTCTCCGATGGTACCGTACACGCCGATACATGGAAGCGTATCACGGATGTATCACGCACCGAGCCGATCTTCCTCGCCGCCACCGCCTTCGCGCTCGACGCGCTGCTTGCCATGCCTGGGAACGCCTGCCTGGACGAACGTAGCGTCGTGATGGTTACCGGTGGCTTCAAGGGGCGCACGACGCGACTCGATCCGCCCGGGCTCTATCGCGCCCTCGCAGCGCGCCTCGGCTCCCCGCGCGTGTTCGGGGAGTATGGGATGACCGAGTTGTCCTCGCAGCTCTGGACCGATCCGGTGTTCGCGGGCGAAGTCCCGGGTGCGTTCATCGCGCCACCCTGGTTGGCGGTGTACGCCGTTCATCCGCAGACGGGCGCGCCGGTAAACGGCGAAGGCCTCCTCCGCTTTGTGGATCTCGCCAACCTCGGCAGCGTGCTCGCCATCGAAACGCAGGATCTCGGCCGCGTCGAGCACGATCCCGGAGGCGACCGCGTCACGCTCCTCGGGCGGCTCGAAGGCGCGGAATTACGCGGGTGCTCGTTGCGGGTGAACGGTTAAGCGTCGCGAATGCTCGCTGAGTCCCTTCACCCATCCTTGCAGGCTGCGCTCACCGCAGGGGGGATTGACCCGCAGAAGTTCAACCTTGGCACGCCGATGCGGGGGGAGCAGCCCGCCGCGCGCCCACCCCGCTCCGAGGTGTTCGTGGTTGGCGAAGGCGACCGCTTCGCGACCTGGAACGTAGGCTCACTCACCTCCTTGTGCCGGGGGAATCGCCAACCTCCCGAGATGAAGGACTATCCGCCGGAGTACGTGCCCGTGTTCTCGGCGATCGAGCAGCGGGTGTGGTTCGCGTCCCGGGTAGACCGCGCTCCCACCGACGGCGAGCTGGAGGAGATCTACTCCAACGTCCGGCGCCGCCCGGATGGTCGTAGCCTCGGCGTAACACACGACACGATCTGGCAGATCGCCGCGCTCACCCTGGGCCTCTTCCCCCTGTCGGCCGCGGAATTCGAGGCGGTGTTCGCCCGGCTTGGCAAATCGGCGAGGCAGTGGAAAGAGGGTCCCACCTCACGAAACTACCTCGGTGCGCTCACCCGGATGTTCGGGGGCCGCTGAGGGCGGAAACGCTGTCGGGCGATGCGCAAGGCTCGGTCCTCCGGGCGGGGCCCGGGCGGACGGGCGTCGCAACGCATCGCGGCGCCGCCGGGCGCCGATACCCTTCCGCAGGCGAACTCCCCTCCCCTACTTCGCCGCTACCGCCGTGCAGGTTGCCGTCGCGTCGCCTTTGCCGGCGAGGTTGATCGTGTAGAACGCATGGTCCACCCCCTGCGGCTCCTTGGGCTGGAGCGGCACATATTCGTCCGCGCTCATGGTCGTGCCGTCGGCTCGACGACCGTCACCACCAACGGAGCCGCACCTTCGAACCACGAGGACCCTCGCAGCTCAACCAGCCACAACCCCTCGCCGGTGAACCCGGCGAATCGGGAGCCCGCGGTGGATACCGCGTCGGCCAGGTCGGCGTTCGTCTCGCTGACGGCGAGGGCGTACCGCTCGGCGGCGAGGGCGTCACGCTCACCGAACCGCGCCTCAAGCTCCGCGATCGGCAGGGTGTACCTGGAAACGACCAACTCACTCGCGTTGACGCCGAGGTCCTCCCAGTCCACCGGCCAGGAAGGACCCGTGTCGGTATCGCACGTGGCGGAGTCGTCGAGGGGGAGAGCGCGAGGGATCGCCTCGCCAGCTCCGGCGGCGGAGATCTCGACTGGCGTTGACAGGTCGAGGCTCGCGGTGAGCATGGCCTGCGGGCAGTCCGCGACGATGGCGGCGACGGTAACGGTGCTGTCGGACTGTGGGCTGAGGAAAGCGAAGAACCGGACCGAGGAAAATTCCTCGCCGTCTTCGAGGAACATGAGGAGATAGACGCCGCCATCCTCAGAGTATGCGTCGATCATGCTGTAGCCCGACCCGCCGAAGCCGAACTCGGACAGCCAGCACTGGGTCACCTCCCGCGGCGAACACCACACGAACCCGTTGGTGTCACTTTGCAGCATCGTGTTGTTGACCAGCGACGACGCCACTTCCGACTCTGACAGGTGCGGGAACCGTGTGAGGACCACGGCGCCGATGTCGTCCACCGGGTCGAGCGGCTGGCAGTCGAAGTCGGACGTGAGCGCCGACCAGTCGATCAGTACGTCAACCCGCTCGGCGGTCACGTAGCTGGGGATCGTCAACTCACCGACGACGATCGCATGGTCCGCCAGGGCAACCGGGCGAAACCCAACGCACCGCTCCGGCGCGCAACCGTTGCACGACGTCATCGCACCCGCGATCACCACGACGAACCGGAGGCGAATTGAGGCCGGACTCACGGTCGAACTATACTCTTCTCGATGGCGACGCGGGCGGGCGGCGACGATGGCCCGGCTCTCCTTGCGAGGGGGGTGGCCCGTCACCCCTGCGGCAAGGAGAGCCAAAACGGCCAGACGACCGCCGCCGGTGGGGATTGGCTCGACGGCAGTACGAAATTCACAGCGTTGTACCGTTGCTCAGGGTCGCGCGGGCAGACACGCTCACCTCCAAGCCGCCGCCAGACTCTCCTTGCGCAGGGGGTGGCGCGCCACCCATGGCGCAAGGAGAGCCGCTCGTCGTGATTTGCAGAACGTTCGTCACACAAATGGGGGGGGGCGAACCCAACTCCGCTGGTGCTCCGCCCCCTCCCCTTCGCGACTTCGCGCCTTTGCGTGGCCCTTCTCGGCGATCCTCGGGCGGCCACGGGGGGACCGCCCTACTCGTGCGGCCGCGCCCCCACCCCCCACAAAACCCCCAACACATCCACCCCATCGTGCAGCACACGATCCCCGCGCGGGCGCTGCATCTCCCCGACCCAACACACGCGCTCGGTGCCGCCGAGCGGGCTCGTCAGCTCGCCGGTCCTCCCGCCCACGGCGCCCGCGCCTCCCACGGCCACCGTCCCCAGCTCCCCCCGCCAGGGCGCCAACGCCGCTGATACATCTGATACATCCCCCCGATGTATCACCACGACCCTCGGCAAACCACGTGGTGCAAACCTGTGAATCGGCAGCTCCACCACCAGCCAGCCCTCCCCCTTCACCACGCGCCCTTCCACCCTCGCGAGCAGCTCCAGCGCCCGAAGCGCGCCCGCCTCGGCGCCAGACACCTCCCCTACCGGCAACCCACGCTCCGCCGCCGCCATGGCCTCCGCCACCGCCGCCAAATTCACCTCCCCCCTGACAAAAACCCCCGCCGGCGACATGCACCCTCGCCCATCGTACAGCGCGTGATCGAGGGCCACGTCCGCCGCCTCCACCGCGCCAAGCTGCTCCAACATCGCGACACCGAAGCGCGGTCCAAACCCGAGCACCGGCACCGGCGAGCGCTGCCGGATCGCGGCGATCGTCTCCGCGCCCCCGAACACGATCGCCGCGCTCGACTCGGCGAGCGCCGCGGCTTCGGCAGCAAGCTCCCCTCCCCGCCACGCGCGATGCTCCACGCCCGGGAGCGCCGCCGCGACCGCCTCCCCCACCGGCGCGAGCCCGCGCGCCGACTTCAGGATCACCCGGACCCCGCGCGCCGAGAGCGCCCAGGCCCACTCGATCGGCGCCGTGAACACGTTTGCGCTCGCGACGATGGTGACACATCGCGGGGGTTCGCCCTGCAGCTCCCGGTCGAGCGGCACCTGCTGCGCCCCTTCAAGCGCGGCCGCCCAGCACGCGCGCGCGTTCTGGGGGCTCAGCCCCGTGCCGAAAGCGGCGGCGTCCAGAGCGGCGAGGGCGTCGAGCGGGGACATGGCGTGCGGCGCACATAGCCGTTCCCGTGGCGGGCGACGCCCGCCGAGCGAGGGGCCGGGGGGCGTTACGGGGGGCGCCAGCCCCCTGTCCCATGGTCTCCCCGGTTGCCCCCTCCGCTGAAGCGCTCGCTGTTCACCAGGCGGCGCTGATCGTCGACCTGCACTGCGATCTCCTGCTTACCCGCCACTTCTTCGGGTGGGACTTCCAGAAGCGGCACCGCCCGAACCCGTTGCCGGGCGCCGCCTTGTTTGGGCACTGCGACGTTCCTCGGCTTCGCGAAGGCAACGTCGGCGCCATCGCGTTCGGGGTGGTCACCAACCCGCTCCGCCGCTCCTCCGGGCCCTCGGCCATCGAGTCCGACCTCGACGCGCTCGCCGCCGAGGTAGCGCGCAGCCCCGAAACACTCGCGATGTGTGGCAACGCGCAGTCGATCCGCTCCGCGCGTGCGGCTGGCCTGATCGCCTGCTTTACCGGCCTGGAAGGCGCGCACGGGCTCAACGGCAAGTTGGAAGACCTGCCTCGATTCCGCGCGAAAGGGCTCCGCTACGTCGGGCTCGTCCACTTCACGAAAAATGCAGCGGCGCGGCCGATGGTCGGCTGGGGTGGGAGCAATGTGGCGACGCTCTCGCCCCACGGGCTGGACCTTGTTGACGAGCTCTGGCGTCTCGGCATCCTCGTGGACGCCGCTCACCTCGGGAAGGCGGCGGTCCTGGAGGTTTGCCGCCGGTCCAGGCGCCCGGTGCTCATCTCCCACACCGGCTGCACCGCCCTGTACAGCTCCCCGCGAGGAGTCGACGACGACGTGCTGCGCGCCGTCGCGGATACGGACGGGGTGATCGGGATCATCTTCGTGACGCCGTTCATCGGCGCCGGAGGGGCCGCCACCGCCGCGCGCCACCTCGACCACATCAAGCGCACCGTGGGCGTGCGGCACTGCGCCCTGGGCACGGACTGGGAGGGGTTCGCGCTGTACCCCTCCGACCTGGACAGCGCGGAGAAGCTACCGAATCTCACGCAGGCGCTCTTGAACCTCGGCTGGTCGGCCGACGAGGTGCACGCCGCGTACGGAGAGAACGTCTTGCGCGTCATCGACGCGGGCTGCGGCGGTTAACGGGATGGGCATGGATGACCGCTCCGCCGTGATCGCTGCCAACGAGCGCTTCTATCGCGCGTTCGAACGTCGCGATCTGGCCGCGATGGCGGCGTGCTGGTCGGGTACGGACGGCGATGCCTGCATCCACCCGGGCTGGGAGCCCGTGTACGGGAACGAAGCGGTGATGGAGGCCTGGGCCGGGATCTTTGCCACCGGTGTACCGATGCAATTCACCGTGTCCGACCTCGTGGTGCAGCTCCTCGGCGACATCGCGCGGGTGCACAACGTGGAGAACATCTCGGTGGCCGGGGAACGCGAAGCCATCGGCCGCGTGGCCGTGACGCACCTGTTCCTTCGGCGTGGGAGCCAGTGGCGCATGGTGTTGCACCACGGCTCGCCCATCGCGGCCGACGGCGAAGCGCCCGAGCGCCTCAGCGAGCCCGAGTTCCACTGATCATGAGCAGGCACGGCGCGCCCCCCCCGGTTTCCCGGGTAGGACGCCCCGAATCGACTACGCCTCGCCCGGCTCCGGAAGCGGCATGCCGCGCAGATCGCGGATGCCCGACTGGTCGCGCAGGCGGATGAGCGCCTCGCGCTCGATCTGGCGCACGCGCTCGCGGCTCAGGCCCATCTCCTTGCCCACCTCGGAAAGCGTGCGGAATTCGCCGTCTTCGAGGCCGTAGCGGCGGGTGAGCACGAAGCGCTGGCGTTCGCTGAGCACGTTGTTGAACGCCTTGCCCATGCGGGAGAGCTCCTGGATCTGGATGCTCTCGTCGTCGGGCGAAACGGCATCTTCATCCGAGAGGAATCGCTCCAGCGGGCGCGGACGCGGGCCGTCATCGACGGGCTGCTCCAGTGAGATGGTGTTGCCCTGCGAGAGGAGCAGCTCGGCGCGCTCCTTGTCGATGCCCACTTCCTCGGCGAGGTCACCGACGTTGTACTCGATTCCCGCCGCTTCGAAGCGCTTCATCGCCTTGCGGAGGTTGCGAGTCTGCTCCACGGCGCAGCCGGGGAGACGCACGGGGCGGCCGGTGTGATCAATGGCGCGGGTCATCTGCGCGCGCACCCACCACCGCGCGTAGGTGGAGAAGCGGATGCCACGGTCCGGATCGAAGCGCTTGGCGGCGCGGAGCAGGCCGATGTAGCCCTCCTGCACCAGATCCTCTTCGTCCATGAACGGGCCGGCCAACTTGCGGGCTTCCCCGTGCGCGATCCGACGACCGCTCATGGCGAGGCGCCAACGGAGCTCCTCCGCCTGCTGCCAGGCGCCCTGGGCCTTGCGCGCGTAGGTCTTCAGATCGTCCTCTTTGCGCGCGGCCTTCGCCACGGCGCGGACGGCCTCCTCCAAACGGTCTACCGCGCCGGCGCGGGTGCGCTCGGCACGATCGGGGCGACGCCGCAAGATGTTCTCCGCGGCGTCGATGCCGGCCACGCACTCGCGCGCAACCTGTTCGGCCTTTCGGATCTCTCGGGCAATCAACTTCTCTTCTTCAGCGGTGAGACGCTCGGAGCGGCGACGGTTGCCGTCGGAGGAGGATGAGCGCAAGCGGAGCGACATGGATCACCTGGGATGCGAGATTGGAAACAGGCGGGTGCGGAGTGTGGCCGGGGTGGAGGCGGCCGGGAGGGCGTGAATCGCGCCGGGCGAAAGGTTTATTCCCGGCGAAGCGGGCGGTGGAGGGGCCACGATGCGAAGCCCTGGCCGCCGTTAATAGGGGCATCCGGAGATGAAGATTGTCAAGAAAGTGTCAAGAGCCATTCGATACCCTTGCATCGGACATCCTTGCACCATTTTTGCACACCGCGGATAGTTGCGGGGCGCAAGGGGGAGCCATCAAAGGATCGGCGCGCGCGGCGCGGCACCCAAGCCCACGGCGGTACGGGCGCGGGTGAGAACGCCAGAAGCGACCGTTCGAGCCCGACGAGCCCCGTCGAGGAGCACCGCCTCGATCTCCGCTCCATCGGCCATCAGCGCGTCGTAGCGCTCGCGCGCCGGGGCGAAGCGCGCGTCCATCACCTCGAACAGCTCCTGTTTCGCGTGGCCGTAGCCGAGGCCCGGCGCCCGATAGCGCGCGGCGAGCGCCGCCTGCTGGGCCGGGCTGGCGAAGTGCTTGTAGAGCCCGAACACGTTGCAGGTGTCCGGGTCCTTCACGTCGTCTACGCCCTTGGAGTCCGTAACGATCCCCATCAACTTCTTGCGCAGCGCCTTCTGCGGCAACCACACCTCGATGGTGTTCGCGTACGACTTCGACATCTTCCGGCCGTCGAGGCCGGGGATGGTGGCCACATCATCGCGGATCAGCGGCTCGGGAAGCACAAAAACCTCACCGAAGCGGCTGTTGAACGCCGCCGCCATGTCGCGCGCCATCTCCACGTGCTGCTTCTGATCGCGCCCCACGGGCACCAGATTGCTGTCGTAGATCAGGATGTCGGCCGCCATGAGCACGGGGTAGAGGAAGGTAGCGACGTTGATGTCCCGACCATCCGCCTGCGCCGACTTATAGGCGTGCGCGCGCTCTAATCCTCCAATTCCGGTGACGCACGCGAGCAACCAGGCCAGCTCCGTTACCTCAGGGACATCGGACTGGGCGAACAGGGCGGTGCGCCGCGGGTCGAGGCCGAGGGCCAGCCACGTGGCCGCAACCTCCCGGGTGTACTGCGACATCCGCTCGCGATCGTGAAGCGTCGTGAGCGCATGGTAGTCTGCGATGAAGTAGTAGGCTTCGTGCTGATCTTGCAGCCGGAGCGCGGGCTCGATCATCCCGAGGAGATTGCCGATGTGCGGCATCGCGGTGGGCTTGATTCCAGTCAGGGCGCGCATGGGCGGCGGGAGTAGGCACCGAGCCTCGCCGCGACAAGCCCCCGCACACCATTTCCATGGGTATACTCGCGCGATGCGCAGCTTGACCATCCTGCTCCTCGCCCTCGGCGGGTGCTTTTCTACCGATCCGGCCACCGACTCGACCGACGACGGCGGCACGGACGACACGGACACCGACACGAGCCCCCCCGACGATGCGGACGACCCCGAGCACGCCATCGCCCTCGCGCTCGACGAAGAGGCCAGCGACACGATCCACGACACCGACGTGGACTGGTACCAGATCACCGGCGCTGCAGGCCAGCAATTCCGCGTCCAGGTGGTGAACGACGACGAGAATGCGTCGGAGGAGTCCCTCGACACGGTGGTGGAGGTGTTCAAGAGCGACCTCACCCGCATCGCCTGGGAAGACGACCACCCGGTGGGGGACGTCGGCACCTACGATACCGTTTGCTTCGGCTTCTTCCCCGCCGATGGGAGCTATTACGTCACGGTGCAGGACAAGAGCACCTTCGAGATCGGGCACAGCAACGTCGAGTCCACCGGGTACACGCTCACCGTGCTCTCGCCCTCGCAGGTTCCCGAGGAGCCGGACAGCGTGCTCTCGGTAGGCTTGAGCTACGGGATGGAGACGGAGAACTCCTGGTACGCGATCCCGGTGCTCGCCGAGACCGTGGGCGACCAGGACTTTGTGAAGCTGGTGCTTGGACACAGCGACGGCGCACTCACGTTTGCGGCGGCGGAGCACATCGAGTCCAGCGGGTATCAGCCCTCGATTGAGGTCTATAATTCCGATGCGGAGCCCGTGCTCCGCGCCGCGACCGTCGCGCCCAGCGACGGTCGGCAGCTCATCTCCCCGCCCGGCACCGAGTACATCCTGGGGGTGGAGGACAGCAGTCTGGGGAGCGGGCCGGCCCAGGGCATGTGGGTGTTCGTGGCGAACGCCGAGGCTGGGTACGGAAACACCCGCGAGGTGGAGCCGAACGACCTTGAGGGCGAAGGGATGGCGCTCACCCTCGTGGACCAGGAGCCCGACGCGGGCTTCTGGTTCGCCGACTACGCCGAAGGGCGAATCGGCGAGGAAGGCGACGTGGACGGCTACGAATTCACCACGACAGACGAGGGTTACATCACCATCAGCTTCGGCGCGCTGAGCTACGGGAGCCTGCTCGTGGCCGATGTTTCGATCTGGCAGGACGGCGTGATCGTGGCGAGCGGAGCCGCGGAGGGAGGCGTGGACCCGAAGGTGCAGACGAGCGCGAAGGTTCCGGCCGGGGCGTACAGCGTGCGAGTGAGCGGGGGGGGCGGTAGTACGAGCGGTGAAGGTGCGTTTTACCGGCTCGCAGTGCACTCCACGAGCGTGGCGCTGTGATCGTTGCCCTGCTGCTTGGATGCATGGGAACGGAAGAATCGAGCGCGCCAGGCACGGCGCCTGTCGACACTGCGGCGAGCGACCTGCCCGGTGACGGGGACACGGAGGAAGAAACGGAGGAAACGGGGGACACCGCGGAGCCCGAGCCGGACGACTTTGGCTGCAGCGACCTGTTCGACCAGGACACGCTGGTGGTCTACGACGTGACCATCGACGAGGGCGACTGGCACCGCCTCGAAACGGAGTGGCGCACATCCGATGGGACGAAGGACTACTTCCCAATCACCCTGCTCACGGTGAACGACGAGGTGATCCCCGATGCGCAGATCCGCCTGAAAGGGAACAACGGCTGCTGCTGGGTCGGCGACAAGATGCAGTTCGTCGTCGCGTTCAACGAGGTGGACGAAGAGGCGCGCGTGCACGGGCTCCGGAAGATCGCACTGGACTCCCCCTACTACGAGCCGACGGTGCTCAAGAACCGGCTCGCGAACTGGTATTTGCTGCGCGCGGGGTTGCCGGGGGCCTGCACCAACAGCGCGCTGCTGTACGTGAACGGCGACTATTTTGGGTTGTACGCCCACATGGAGGAGCTCGACCACGAGTTCCTTGAGCGCAACTTCGGAAAGGACGACGCCGACGGCGACCTCTGGAAGTACGGCACCGTGCTCGACAACCACGAAGACGAAGAGGTGGACTACAGCCGCATCAGCGACTTCTGGGCCACATACGACCCCGCGGTGACGACGACCATGGGCGATGCGGACCAGTGGCTCACAGAGTGGGCCGCCGAAGCGATCTTACCGGATGGCGACGGCTACTGGTGTTGCGGCCACAACTACTACCTCTACGACCACCCCGACCGCGGCTTTCTCTGGGTTCCATGGGACAAGGATGGCACCTTTGACTGGGTGGCCGATCCGACGATGGACCCGACCGCGCTGTGGTACCCGAGCGTGACGCCGCACATGGCCTACCTCCTCGCCGATCCCGAGTGGGAAGCCCGATATGAGGCCCGGATCGCCGAGATGGTGCCGCTCTACGGGGGCGACGAGATGGTCGCGGCGCTCGCGCAGATGGTCGAGCAGACGGAGCCGTGGGGCAGCATCGATCCGTACCGATACTACGACGACGACACCTACGCGTATTACCTCGCCGACCTCCAGTCCTACGTGGTCGCGCGCCGCGCTTACCTCGACGCCTGGGTTGCCACCCACTCCCCCTGACGTTCGCCATGCACCCCGTTCTCCGCGCTTTGTCCTGGCGAAGCACCGCCGCCGTTCGCACCCTGCGGGGCTTCGGCCAGCGCAACAAGCTCGTCGTCGAGGACGTGGAGCTCACCTCGACGGCGGGGTATCGCCTCGTTGCGCGCCGGATTCGTCCGAGCGGGGGCGGGCGCCACCCGGGGGTGGTGGTCTCTCCCGCGATTCACCAGGGTATCGACGCGCTGCTCGGCACCGTTGCGGTGGTAAACGCGATGGAGATCGCGGCGCTGGGGTACACCGTGCTCATCCACGACCCGGCCGGGCGCGGCGGGAGCTGGGGGGAAGAAGACTTCGGCGGTGCCGAACACCAGGATGACCTGCGCGTTGCGATCCGCGCGCTCGCCGCGCACCCCTCGTGCACCGGCCGCGTGGGCGTGCTCGCGCTCTCGCTCGGGATCGCGGCCGCCGTGGGCGCGTTGACCGGGGACGGGGCTTCGCTGCCCGTGGACTGGCTCGTAGACTGGGAAGGCCCGTGCGATCGAGAGATCATCACGGCGGGGGGGACCATGCTGGTGCCCGCAGCCGGACACACGCTGAACGATGAGGCGTGGTGGCGGCCACGGGAAGCCGTGCGCGGGGTGCCGGCGCTGCACTGCGGCTACGTGCGCCTGCAAGCCTTCCCCGACCACGCCCAGCCGGACGAGCTCCGCCATTCGCGACGCATGATCACCGCGGCGGCAGCCGGCAAACTACCCTGGTTTCAGCTCAACGATCACCCTCGTGGCGAGCGGCCGGAGCGCCCGCACTGGATCGCGGGCGGCCCCCGGGCCGCGAACGCGGCGATCCTCGCGAAGCTACGCGCTCTGCGCGGCGCGGAACACGCGTGAGAGGCCATCGGCGCCGAGCTCCGCAACCGCCACGTCCAACTCCACTTTTCCGGCCCTGAGCACCACCACCCGGTCGGCGACGCGCGGCACCAGGTCGATCACGTGCGTGGACAGCAGCACCGCCACGCCGGCGCGCGCGCGCCGGTTGAGCTCGTCCACGACCACGAGCGCGCTCGGCGGGTCGAGCCCGTTGAGCGCCTCGTCGAGCACCAGGACCGGGGGCTCCGATACCAGGGCTGCGGCGATCGCCACTTTTCGGCGCATCCCCTGGCTGTACTCGCGCACGAGCCGCTCGGCGTCTGCACCGAGACCGGTGAGCGCGAGCGCCGCATCGACGTCTCCCCTCCCCCGCACCCCGACCACGAACTCCAGGCATTCGCGCGCGCTGAGGTAGTCCCACATCGCGGGCTCCTCGGGCACGTACCCCAGCCCCTCGCGGGCCCGGTTCGGCTCCGCGGCGACATCGACGCCGGCGAGCAAGATACGACCTTCGCCGGGGAGAAGCTGGCCCGCCAGCATCTTCATCAGCGTGCTTTTCCCGGCGCCGTTGTGTCCCAGCAGCGCCACCCGCTCACCGGCGCGGACCCGGAGCGACACGCCGGCCAGCGCCACCGTACGCCCGAAGCGCTTCACCACGTTCTCCGCCACGATCACGCCCACACCCCCACCGCCCATACGATGAGCGCCGCCGGCACATAGCCGCTCACAGGGAGCGTGGCCCCCAGCGCGGCGGCCGCGAACGCAACAGCTTCCAGCCGCAGGCAGGCGCCGCCGGCTGGCGTTCCCTGGCGCACGAGCAGCGTCGCGACCCCTGCCAGGGAAACAGGCTGCACCCAGGCAAACGTAACGATGAGCGAAGCGAACCGTGCGTTCGATGTGGGGAACAGCCGCGAGAGCCATGCTGGATCGCCCGCCCGCAGCCGCGCGCCCAGGAGCCCGATGCCCACCGCCGCGAGGCCTCCGGCGCCGACCAGGCGCGAGGCGGCCTCGGGGCTGGACGACCATCCCGCCGCCGCGGCGACGGCGGCCGCCAGGAAGCTCGCGCTCAGCCACGTCCGCTCCGCGCGCCAGCCGTGACGCAGCACCCGGAGCACCTCCGGGCGGAGCGTCGCGGGCAGCCTCGGAACGATCCACTCAAGGTACACGCGGCGGCCCTCTTCCGCGTCTTCGACCGCCGCATAGGCGGCGTCCACTTCACCAAGCACCGCCGGGATCCGCGCCAGCGTGTCGCCCGACACGAAGGCGAGCCGCGCCCCGAACACCGCGACGACAAAAGGCAAGCTCAACGCGAAGTATCCGAATGAATTCCCCCTGAGCCCCGAGTCGAGACCCCCGGCAGCGGCGACCAGGGCCAAACCAACGGCGGCGAGCGTGACCGCCGGTGCCCACACCAAAGCCGCCTGCGCACGTGGGTTCTGGCCCCGAACGACGTCCAGCGCGTCGGCGAAGCGGGGGTCCGCGCCGAGGGTGGGAGCGGCGAGGTTCACGCCGACCCCCATCCCCACGCCGGATGCCCAGGCGCCGAGAAGTAGCGCCACGCCCCCCAACAGCGTGGGTAGGTCGGGCCATACGGGTAGCAGCACCACACCCGCGGCCAGAGCGGTCGGGGCGCCCTCGCGCAGCGCCCGCAGGAGCCGCGCCCGCACATAGGCTGTGGCCCGCATCGGATGCAGGTCCACCACGCCGCGATCGGGTCCGCGCACGACCAGGTCGTAGGCGCGCAACGCCAGGACCGCCGCGAGCAACAAGGCGACCCGCACCATCGCGCCCACGGCTCCGGAGGATCGCGCAACACCCGAAAGCGCGGCGAACGAGAGGAGGTTGTCCCGCAGGAACGGCAGGGCGAGGCATGCGGCGATCACCGGCGCGAAACGCCCAAGGACGTGCGCCGCCCCCCCCGAGTCGGCGCGCCTGCCTCGCGCGTCGGCGAGCAGATAGGGGTTACCAACCATTGACATTTCCACAAAGCCGTCTATCGTGCGCCCGCCCTCAGCATGGCCCGGAGCCCGTGATGACCTTCCTTCTGTTGCTCAGCACGCTCATCGCCCCTTCTGCTTTCGCCAGCGATACGCTCGCGGCCGCATCGGCCGCTGCCGTCGCTGACGACGACGATGAGTTCTTCACCGACACGAAGTCGGCGGACACCAAGGGCGCCAATGCCGGCGTTCCCGACTCTGCGTCGTTCGACGACGAGGACGAGCTGGTCATCGCCGCGGCGCCGCCCCCGGTCGCCAAGGTCACGGTCATTCCCGCTTCCGAGCGCGACCTGGGCTCAACGCCCGCCTCAACGGCGATGCCCGTGAACACGGCCGGCGCCAAGCTGCTCACCGACAACTGGGCCCCGAGCATCGTCGTTGCCGACAAAGATGCGGTGATCGTTGAGATGCCGGTCCTCTACGCAAACTCGAAGAAGGACTTCGACGGCGTTTCCTACTGGCTCGTCGCGGAGGTGTACGCGGATGGCAAGAAGGTGGCCGAGTCGCGCACGAACGTCACCCGGGACTCGGTGGCCGACAAAGGCCCCTCGATCCAGTTCTTCCGGATGTTCGCCCCGGTGGGCGCCCCGAGCGGCGTGCTGGAGGTGAAGGTGTTCCGCAACGCCGGGAAGAACGAGCTCCTGTTCACGCGCAGCGTGAAGTACGCCGTCGGGAGCTGAGCTGCCCGCCGATCCGTACGGCTACGCCGACATCACCAACCCCGGAGGCGACGAGCTCGCGCTCACCGCGCTTTGGCTCGGCGTTTCGTCGGCGCTCCTGGGTGCCGTAGCGCCGTGCATGTGCAGCTTCCCCTGGGTGATCGCCTTCCCCATCGCGTGCATCGGCCTCTATCGCTCCTTTCAGGCCCAGAAGGGCACGCTCACCCCCACTGGCCAAACGGTGGCCACCGTCGCGATGGTGGCGAACCTGGTAACGACCATCTTCGGCGCGATGTTCGTCTGTTTGTTCTTGTTCTACGCGCTGTATTTCTGTGCGATCCTGTTCTTCGGGTTCGCGGGGGCGCTGGGGAGCAACTTCTGACGCTAGCTACTCCGCCTCGCCGCGCAACGTGTTGGCAAAGCCCCGGGTGATCCGCACGTTCACCCACGAGCCGGTGAGCGCGGCCTCCCCCGGGAAGTTCACGGTCTTGAAGGTGCTCGTTCGCCCACACACCACCCCATCGTCGTGTGCGGAGGGGCCCTCCACCAGCACCCGCTGCACGGTGCCGACGAGGCGGGCGTGCTCTTCGATGGCGATCTCGCGCTGCCGCGCCTGGAAGCGCTCCAACCGCGCTTGCGCCACGCTGTCCGGCACCGCGTCGTCGAGCAGGCGAAGCGCGGCCGTACCCGGGCGTGGGCTGTAGTTGAAGCTGAACGAAGCGTGGAAGCGCACGGCTTCGAGGAGCGACATCGTCTCGTCGAAGTCGGCCTCCGACTCGCCGGGGAAGCCCGAGATGATGTCGGTGGTGGCCACGAAATCGGGGCGCGCTTCGCGGAGCTTCCGGATCACGTCGAGATAGTGCGCGCGCGTGTAGAAGCGCTTCATGCGGCGCAGCACACGGTCGCTGCCGCTCTGCACCGGCAAGTGCAGGTGCGAAGCGAGGTTCGGCAGGTCCCGGTAGCAGGCGATCACGTCGTCGCCGAGATCGCGCGGGTGCGAAGTCGTGAAGCGAATCATCTCGACGCCCGGCACCGCAGACACGGCTCGCAGCAGATCGGCGAAGGTGGGATGATTGGGGATCTTCAGGCCGTAGCTGTTCACGTTCTGCCCGATCAGCGTGATCTCCTTCACGCCCTGGGCCACGAGCGCCGACACCTCCGCCAGCACCTCCGCGATCGGGCGGCTCACCTCGTCGCCGCGCGTGGCCGGCACGATGCAGAACGTGCATCGGTTGTCGCAGCCCTTCTGAATGGTGACAAAAGCGCCGACGCGATGGGCCGACTCCGGGTCCACGTCGCTGGGGAAGGGGTAGCCTTCTTCGCCGAGGAATTCCGTGTCGAGCACCCGACGGGTTTGCGCGGTGGCGACCATCTCGCCGATCCGGCTCACCGCGTCGGGACCGAACACCAGATCGACCTTGGGGTACTTCTTGTAGAGCCGCTCGCCATCCACCTGCGCCATGCAGCCGGCGATGCCGACGATGACGCGACGTTGCCGCTTCATGGGGAGCACGCGCCCAATGAAGCTATGGAGCTTCGCCTCCGGCTTCTCGCGGATGGAGCACGTGTTCACCAGCACCACGTCCGCGTCGGAGAGCTCTTCAGTGGTTTCGAACCCATCCTTCCCGAGCAACGCGCGCATCTTGCCCGAGTCGTACTCGTTCATCTGGCAGCCGAAGGTTTTGATGTACACGCGGGGCACGAAGCGCCGGCTAACCGGAAAGGGAAACCGGTGCGGTCGGGCTCTCTGGCGGCGTGCTGACACCGTAGGCGGGACGGGTGCCCCGTCACTCCAACGCTCGTTGCCACCGGCGCTCGGGTTTAGCCCTCCATCCCTTCGGGCGGGCCAAACCTGTCGCTCGCGGGTCGGCGCCCTTGGCGCGAGGCGCGCAACGGGCGCCTCGCCCGGTAGGGACGTCACCCGTCTGCTGGCGTCAGCGGGGGGCGCATAAGCAGTCCGAAAGCGAACTTTCCTGCCCAGTAGGGTGGCACGCGGGCCACATCGAGAACCCCAGACCCGTCACGGAACGGCGGCCGGGGGCGGCGCGGTCGCCGTGCAGAAATTCGGGCTTCCCGCCGCGGTTTCACAGAGCCGGTACGCGCGGTCACTCGGTTGGGAGGCGGAGGTGGCGTAGTCCAGCCATTCCCGGGCGCTGTTCTTGGCGAGCCCGCGGGACTCCTCCGCCTCGATCATGTTCTCTTCGGTGCGATCGCTCACCAGCTCGTCTTCGGCGTCGATCCACATGCGCGTCGCCGTTTCTGCGCGCAGCCGGTACAGGTTGTACACCCGCGCCACAAAGGTCGGCCCCTCCCAGCGGGACTTGTTCTCCAGCGCGTAGTCCGCCCATCGCAGCACCTCGTCGGCCTCCTCGATCGTGCCTTCCCTGGAGAGCGTGAGCGCGTACCGGAAGCAGAGATCCGGGTCGCTCCGGTCGATCTCGTCGAGGTGCCTCGACGCGAGGCGCATCCACTCGCTGGTGCTGCCCTTGCCGTCGGCGTTCGCGAGCAGCACGCGGGAAACCTTGTCCCGCTCGGTTTGTTTGGTCGCGCTGTTGAGCTTCACCTCGAGGCAGGTGAGCTGATCCGGCGTGATCGTGCCGCCCATGGCCGGCATCTCCAGCTTCACCAGATCGTCGCACATCGCCGTGCTGCTGACCGTCGGCGCCGCCGTGACCACCTTCTTCTTCTTCGTCCCCTTCTTCGGGCGCTTCTTGCCCTTCTGCTTGCGCGCATCTCGCGTGAAGCCATCGAGCCGCGCCCGCGCATCGATCACTTCGGGCACGTTCACCGCTACGTCGAGCCCATCCACCTGGGTGACGGCAAGCTCATACTTGGCGATGAAGGCGTTGAGCTTCTCGATCCCCTGCGGCGTGGACACCGCCGTTACCATTGCGATCTCAAGCCATTCGCCAGTGGCCTGCGCCTGAAGCCGCTGTGTGGCTTCGGTAACCCGCCGCGATTTCTCTTCCTGGGCCATCGTGGCCCACTCGTCCTTGGTCGGGCCCGGCTCGAAATTACCCCTCGCGAGGCTCCACTTCATCACGTCTTCCCGCGACTCGCGCGAGGGGCTCCACACCTTCCCGCCCACCAATCGCGACTGCTTCGACACAAAGGCCTGAGCTTCTTCGAGCGTTACCTCGCCGTTGGCCTTGCCTCCGGTCGAACCGTCGGCCCAACCGCGCAGCGCGCCGAGGGTGAGCCACGTGAACAGGCCGTGGCCGGTGGCGGGGTAGCCCGCCGCAGGCTCCGCACCGACCGTGGCCGACCAGATCGCGACCTTCGGGTTCGCTGGCGTCGGGATCGGGCCCAGCTTCACCTCGGGCAAGCCGAGCGGCTCCCCTCCCCGGCCAACACCACCAAAGTCCGCGTCCAACACCACCAACACCTGCTTGGCTCGCCCCGTCGTGGCGCTGGCCACCAGGTCGTCGAGCAGCACGCCCTGAAGATCGTCCGGCGCCGTTTCTTTCGTCAACAAGAGGCGCGCCCCGCTGGCGTCGAGGCTGCCGTGCCCCGCGAAATAGATCCACAGCGTGCCGCCGCCGCGGACGTTTCGCGCGGCCTCCGACACCCCTTTCCGGAGCTGGGCCCGGTCGGGGTCGGACACGCGCGTGATCCGCTCCAAACCGCGGCTCGTGCCCAACCAGGCGGAGAGCGCATCGCCGTCCCGGGTGGCGCCCGCGAGATCCGGAAGGAAGGTGTAGTCCTCCACGGATACCACCAGCGCAGCGTCTTTCCGAACCTTCGACGCGCCTTTCAGCGGCACGTCGATATCGGGGGGCGCCGCGAAGGCCGCGGAAAGGAGGGCGAGGAGCATCAAGCCCCCCGAGCGTACCAGAGCCAGCGGGCCCGCGCCACCGCGGGCGAGGCCGGCGGCGGGCTCACCGCCCCAGCCCGCGGTGAGACACATCCACGAGCTTCGTGCAGAGCGCGGCGTTCTTGCCGGAGTACGCGGCGCATGTCCCCTCCACCAGCAACAGCGCGGGCGCGTACTGCTTCGCGCTCGCCAGCGCCGTCGCTGCGCTCAGCCGCGCCGTCGACCCGGCGGGCTGATCCGCCGCAAGCGCCTCCACCTTGTCGCCACGCCCTTGCTTCGCATACACCTCAAGCGCAACCTCCACGGCGAGGGGTTCCGCATCGAGCTTGGGCTCCAAGAGCGCGAGGGCCTCGTCGTAGCGACCGTTGTCGGCCAGTAAACGGGCGTGGAGGGCTTGGGTTCGGGCGTCGAGGGCGGTTCGGCTCGTGCCCACGAGCGCATCTGCCGCGCGCAGATCTGGGGCGGCCACCGCGCAGCGGTAGCGGATCGCGTCGAGCGTCGCCCGCTCGGACTCGGGAACGGAAAAGCGGGCGGCGCGGGCGAGACAACCGGCGCCGTCCTTGTTCCGCAGCATCCCGAGGAGGGCGTTGAACTTCGCGGTGCTCCGACCGCGGGCGAAGATCGCGTCGAGCATCTCCGGAGCCGCATGGCCGGCGTCGTCAAACGTCAGGCGCGCGAGCTCCTCGACGACGTCGGGATCGTCGGGGTAGGCCCCGAACGTCTGCGCAGCCAAGCTCCACGTCGGCGCGGCGCCGTTCTGGCTGCGCTCAATGAGCAGGCGCAGCGCTGCGGTGGCTCCGCTCTCGCCGACCTGGGGTTCAAGCTGCGCAAGCGCCTCCTGGGCCTCCTCAAACTCCTTGGCAGCGACCATCGCCCGAACCAAGGTGCCCAGCGCCAACTGCGCCTCACGACGAAGCCGCGCCACGTCCGCCGCGGTGCTGTCGCGCCGCTTGAGCAGAACGCCGGGATCGTACGGCGCGCTCACGTTGTAGAGGCTCGCGAGATCCGAGCGCGCCATGCCGCGCTGGGTGCCGCCGTAGCGACACGCGTCGAGCACGAGCCGCGCCCCGAGATCGTCGGGGATCGCCTCGGTACGGCGGATCAAACCCGGCTCTGCGCCGGGGCAGTCGCCGGAGATGGCGCGGGCGACCGATTCGTCGCGGAGGACATCGACCGGGGCGGCGAGGGCCAACTGGAGCAGGAGGAGGTGCACGGGCAGAAGCTTAGTCGATTTGTCTGCGATCCCGCCGCGGAGGCCGCCGCGATCGGCCGCAATGCCCGCCTGACCCGAGGCAACAGGGCTGCGCCGATCGCCCCACTGCTCCGCGCTGGTCTACCGCTTGCATGGTCCTGGCCACGAGGCGCCTCAACATGCCAGCACTCCCGATCCAGAACCTCCGCACCGTCGCCTTCGTAGGTCACGCCGGTAGCGGCAAAACCTCCCTTGTCGAAGCCCTTCTCTTCGCGGCAGGCGCCACGCGCTCCCTCGGAACAGTCGAGCGCGGGAGCACCGTGTGCGACTACGACCCCCTGGAGCGTGAACTCGGACACTCCATCAAGTGTGGAATCACACACGGCGCCTTCCGCGGGCTGGAGCTCCACCTGCTCGACACCCCCGGGTTCCCCGATTTCGCCGGGCACGCGCTCCCGGCCCTCACCGCCGTTGACATGGTGGCCGTGGTTGTGGATGCGCGCAACGGCGTGGAGCTGCAAGCGGACCGGATGATGCGAGCGGCGACCGAACGGGGCCTGTGCCGCATGGTCATCGTCAACAAGATCGACGCGCCGAACGTGAACCTCTCGGCGGTCGTGGCGGATATCCGCGCGCGCTGGGGGCGGCAATGCCTGCTGCTCGACATCCCTGCTCACAACGGTCGCGACATCGTAGAGCTGCTCGACCACGACCAGGGCAGCGGCGATCTCGGCAGCATCGCAGAGGCACATCGTGTGCTCGTCGACCAACTCGTCGAAGAAGATGAGGCGTTGCTGGCACGTTTCCTCGACACGGGCGAGGACCCCTCCCCGATGGAGCTGCACGCCCCCTTTGAGGCGGCGCTCCGCCAGGGCCACCTCGTCCCCATCGTGTTCACTTCCGCACGCACGGCTGTGGGTGTGCCGGAATTGCTGCATGTGATCGAAACCTTGGCTCCCAACCCGGCGGAGGGCAACCCGCCCCGGTTTGAGCGCGTAGACGGCGAAGAGATCTCGACATTCCCGGTGCGGCCCGATCCGGCCGCCCACGTGCTTGCGCACGTGTTTCGCACCTGGTACGACCCTTATCTCGGCAAGATCGCCGCGTTCCGGATGCACCAGGGAACGATGAAGAAGGAGCACTCGCTGCTCGCGGGGGATGCGCTGCGCCCGTTCAAGGCCGCCCACCTCTACCGCCTCCGCGGCAAGGAATTCGACGAGGTCGACACGCTCGTGCCCGGTGAGATCGGGGCGATCGCCAAGGTGGAGGAGCTCAACCTGTTCACGGTCATCCACGACCACCCGGATGAGGCCCAACTGCGCGTGGCGCCGATCACGATGCCCCGGCCGATGCACGGCGTCGCGGTGGAAACGC
Organism: Deltaproteobacteria bacterium; assembly: GCA_014191855.1. Classification (GTDB taxonomy): domain Bacteria; phylum Myxococcota_A; class UBA796; order UBA796; family SXON01; genus SXON01. The sequence goes on along the minus strand of BJHF01000028.1, from coordinate 3,109 downwards.
GCAAACACACCGACGAACAGCGCATGTTCGAGGTGCTGCACAAGCTGGAGGTGGAAGACCCGTGCGTTTTGGTGGAGCGCCACCCCACCCTCAACGAGACCGTGCTGCTTGGCCTCGGCGATCTTCACCTCCGCATCCTCCTTCAGCGCCTCGCCACCCGCTTCCGCTTGGACCTCACGACGCGCCCTCCCCGGGTTCCCTACCGCGAAACCATCACCCGCCCGGCCGAGGGGCACTGTCGCCACAAGAAACAGACCGGAGGCGCCGGTCAGTTCGGCGAGGTGTTCCTGCGGGTGGAGCCGCTCGCTCGTGGTGCCGGCTTCGAATTCGTCGACGCCGTTCGCGGCGGCGTCATCCCGGGCTCCTTCATCCCCGCGGTGGAAAAGGGCGTCCGTCGCGGCCTGTTGGAGGGAGCGGTCGCTGGCTTCCCCGTGTACGACATCCGCGTGACCGTGTACGACGGAAAAACCCACGCGGTGGATGGGAAAGAGGTCGCCTTCTTCGCTGCGGGTCGCAAGGCCGTGATCCAGGCGGTTCAGGCCGCCGAGCCGATCGTGTTGGAGCCGATCGTCGCGATCGAGGTGAGCGTGGAGCAAGGACTGCTCGGTCAGGTGGCAGCCGAGTTGGCCACCCGCCAGGGGCACGTGAACGGCACGGAGCAGCGCGCGGCGGGGATGGCCACGGTGATCGGGGAGGCGCCGCTCGCGGAATTGGGCGACTTCGGTTCACGCCTGAAGTCGATGAGCGGCGGGGGCGGCTCCTACTTGCTGAATCCGAGCCACTACGCTCCGGTCGCTCCTGGGGCCCAGACCAGGCTGGCGAAAGCGTGGGAACGGCAGGAGGAAGCGGACGCTTAGCCCCACTCCTCCACCCCGCCCTCTACGCACCCAAACGTGCGCACGCCGGGGCCCGGACGCACGACCGGCCCGCCGGTGAACCTCGAAAAGGCCGGGAGCAACCCCACGCCCTCCATCACCACGAAGGCAGGGAAGCGCAGCCGGTCCGCACGCCCGGAGAACGCCACCGTCGGGTGAACATGCCCGGCCCAGGCGAACGCGCCCGCGACCTCGCGCGGCTCGTGCGCGAAGGCGAACGGCCCCTCCATCACGACGGGCGCCAGGAGGTCCACGCCCCAGGCGGGCGGCAAGATTGGCGCGTGGCGGTCGTGGTTCCCAGGAACCAGCTCGATCTTCGCCTTGATCCCGCTTCGCCACTCGCTCACCCGGGCGATCGTCGCGGGCTTCACCTGCCCGTGAACGAGATCGCCCAGGACCCGGAGCCGACGGGCCCCGGTTTCCAGAAGCAAGCCGGCCAGCCGTTCCAGGTCGTCGTTCAGCTCCCCCGGCGGCAGGGGCAGCCCCCGAGCCCGAAAATGATCCCCCTTCCCGAGGTGCACGTCGGCCACCACGAGCAGGTCGTTCCACAACAACGCGCGCTCTCCGAGCAGCGTCACGGACTCCCCGCTTAGGACAAGCCTCATCTCCGCCGCCGCATGCGGTCCACGCGCTGGCGCGGCGTCTCCGTGGTCGCGACGTTCTTGGTCAAGCGGCTCTCCACCAGCGGCATCGCGAGCGGGCTCGGCTTCGCTGGGCGCGTCAACACGATCCGGCAGCCACGAAGCCGGGCGAGCGCTTCCCCGAGCCGCGCCTGGTCGAAGTGTTGTTCGATCACCTCGCGGCGCGCCTGCTGCAGCAACGGATTCTCCGGATCGTACCGTGTGAACACGTCGTACAGCAGGCTGGCGGAGGACTGCACCTGACGCGCGGACTTACGCTCCCACGGGCTGCCGGGGTGGATGAAGCCGGCCACCCGCGCGATCTCCCGAAACCGCCGCCGCATCAGCTCCGAGATGTGCACGCTGGCGAGGATGTCGTCCACCAGCGCCGCGTCGGAGAACAAGCCAGGGCCCAGCAGATCGGGCCACGGCAGCGCCTCGGGATGCAGCATTTCCAGGCCGTGATCGTCGGTGGCGATGGTGAACGTCGCAGGGTGCTGCCGCCCGACCCTCAGCGCGATGAGCGCACCCAGGCCCTCGTGGACTTTTCGGCCTTCGAACGGAAACACGAAGCAGTGAAACCCCTCGTCGGTCTCCACCACCTCCACGAGCAGGGTGCCCTCCCGGGGTATTGCGGACACCGCCGCCTGCTCGGTCAACAACGCTTCCGCCGCGATGAGCTCGGGCGTGTCGCGACGCCCCTCCGCCGCTTCGTGCAACGTACGCCGCAGCGCGTGCCCGAGCGCCCCCGTGATCGGGAGCTTCGCCCCAGGCCAATGCACCGTTCTCGTGGTCCGCTTCGTGGCCTTGCGGGCGTAAGCCGTCGTGTCGCGAATCCCGATCAACTCCAGCCGCTCCCCCGCGAACACGAAGGCGTCCCCCGGGTTCAACGCGGCGATGAACCCCTCGTCGATCGTGCCCAGAACACCCCGGCCCGCCATCTGCACCTTCATGGTCGCGTCGGCGACGATGGTGCCGACGGAGGCGCGGTGCAACCGCCCGATCGTCGTATCCGGCACCGTGTGAACGCCCCCCTCCCCCGCCACGATCTTGTGGAATTCCGGGTAGGCGGCGAGCGTGACGCCACCCTCGCGGACCAGGGACAGGGCACGTTCGAACTCCGGGCGGGTCAACTCGCGGTAACTCCACGCTCCCCTCACCTCCTCGAAGAGCGCATCCGGAACGAAGCCGCCGCCGAGGCCGCAGGTCACGAGGTGCTGGGCGAGCACGTCGAACGGCTTGGAGAGCGGCGTTCGCGGCTCCACCTCGCCGCGGGCGATCGCGTCGCGACAAGCCGCGATCTCGAACAATTGCAGGGCGTGAGTCGGCACGCAGAGCAGCTCCGCTGTAGCCCCGGGGCGGTGCGCGCTGCGGCCGGCCCGCTGGATCAGCTTCGCGATGGCTTTGGGCGAGCCGATCTGCACCACGCGATCCACCGGCGCGAGGTCCACGCCGAGATCCAGTGACGAGGTACACACGACGAGCTTAAGCAGCCCCGACTTCAGCCCATCCTCGATCCGCGCCCGCTCGTCCCCGTCGATGCTCCCGTGATGCAGTCCCATCCACTCGAACCACTCCGGGTTCTGCAGCACCAACGCCTGATACCACAGCTCG
>BJHF01000027.1 GCA_014191855.1 Deltaproteobacteria bacterium | reverse complement strand
TGGAGCTGCTGTTGCCGCGGACGTTTCGCGCGAGGGGTCGGGACAATCGATGGCTCGCGGCGGCTCGCGCGGGGGATCGCCTCTTGGGGGTCGAAGAGTTGACGTACTTGCACGGCGCGCCGAAGGCGGCGGCACGGTAGGTTAGCGCACCATGCTGATCCTCGCGTTGATGGGCCCTGCGGTGTCCGGCTGTGAATCCACTCAGGAGGTCGAAAGTCAGGACTTGGTGAGTCGCGGCGACGTCACGCTCACGCCCAACGCGAACGTCGTGACGTACTACACCGCCTCGTGGACGTCGGAGCTCTCAGGCCGCACCCGTTTGGAGATCGACGACGGCGACGTGCCGGTGCTCGTCACCGATTGGCAGGACGGTCCGAACGCCGTGGATGTACCCGTGTTGGGGCTGTGGCCGTCCCACACCTTCAGCGCGCGGCTGGTCGATGAGACAGAGGGGCTGCTTGCGCGCTCCGAATTCACGACGGCCGCGGGCCCCACCGAAATGTCCTTGACCACCACGAACGGGACCGCCACATGGGGCGGATACCTGGTCACGGGGATCGCCAACTCCCTGCTGCAAACGGTCGTGGTGCTCGCGCCGAACGGCCAGCCGGTCTGGTATTGGCAGACCGAGGGCTCCTACTTCAGCCGCGCTTGCCTGCGGCGGGATGGCCTGGGCCTGTGGCTGCTGCGGATGCCGCCGTCCCTTGATGGATTGGTGCCCGGAAGCATTCTCTCCGTGGCGTGGGACGGAACCGTGCTCCTGGACGTCTCCCCGTTCGGTCACGAGGGGCAAGGCCCGTCCCACGATCTGTTGGAACTGGAGGATGGTCGGCTCCTATTCCTCGCGCCCGACGACCGAGCCGTCGATGGCACCGTCTACACGGGACACACGCTCTACGCGCTGGAGACCGACGGGAGCGAGACTCAACTGTGGTCGGCCTGGGACGACTTCACCCCGGACTCCACATTCCGCTCGCCTCCCGACTGGACCCACGCGAACGCCTTGCGCTGGAATGAGGATCGGAAAACCCTCTGGGTGAGCTTGCGCGGCCTGAACGCGCTGGTTGAGCTGGATCCCGAAACCTGGCGACCGATTAATGAATTTGGCGGCCCCAACCCAAGCTTCGAGGTGTCCGCCGGCACCGTTCCGCCCTCCGGCCAACACCAGTTCGATTTCCGGGGCGGTCGACTCGCGGTTCACGACAATCGCGACGTCGAGCAGGGAAGCCGGGTGGTGGTGTACGACGTGGACTTCGAGTCGCGGCCTGGCCAGATCGTGGAGACGTGGGAGTTCGTCCCAAATCCGCCCTTCTTCGACTACATCATGGGCGACGTGTCGTGGCTGGACGACGACGGTCTCGTGGTGACCTGGTCCGCCGCCGGGATGATCGAGGAGCGCCGGCTCGACGGCGCTTCTCCGTGGTCCATCCAGCTGGACCTTGGCGCGCTCTTTCTGTACACCCAGCGTGTGGACGCGCTCCCGGGAACCACGCCGGTGAGCCCCGGTTGAACATCGTGTTTGCGGAGGCGCGCCTCAGCCCGTCGCATGGAGGCCGCTGCGCTCGAAATGCGGAGCTTGCGTGGACGCTATCGGGACGGCTTCACTCCGTCGCGGCGAGGGTTCCGGTCAACCAACCGGCGTAATAGCAGGCGCCGGCGCTGCCGGCGAACCCCGTGCCTGAACCGCCACCGGGGATCATGCCGGCAACCTCGCCGGCGGCGTACACCCCGGGAATCGGAACACCGGACTCGTCGAGTACGTGGCCGCTCACGTCCGTGGCCACCCCGCCAAAGTTCTTGGATAGGCCAGGATGTACGCGAATCACCACCCACGGCGGCCCCTCGACCGCATGGTCGGGAGAGAGCCTGTTGCCGAAGCCATCGTCTCCACCGATGGCCGCGAGCATGTTGTAGTCGGCCATTTCCGTCGCGGCGTCGGGATCGAGCCCGGCCGCGGCCACGGCATCGTCCAGCCTGTCGCTCAGGAACACTTCGGTGGAGCCAAGGGCGACCACTTCCTCCAAGGTGAAGTCCTCGACAACGGTCGGGTCGGCCCAGTTGAACCCAGGCGGCTGGAAGCCGGCGTACGGGAGCTCCTCGCCTCCCCCGAGGAGCCACGTGCCGCCTTCGGGCGCCTCCAGGGCCGGCTCGAAGGCGGACAAGCCCGCCGACTCGGTAAACCGCAGGCCATTGGCTCCCACGAGGATGAAATGGCTGATGCCGAACAGGCTCAAGGCCTCGCCTTCCTCGCGGAGCGGATCCTGGATGGAGTGCAGGTAGGCCGCGATCTGTTCAGGTTTGTGGCGGGCGGCACCGATGGCCGCCAGAAACGGCAGACCGTTCCCCGTAGCGGTGGGGCTCGACTCGAACACCGGATCGGCGGCGGCGAGATCGGGACGCACCACGTTCACCGCGTCGAGGTCGCGCAGGAAGCCGCCCGTCGCGAGCACGACCGCGCCCGCCCGGGTTTCGCCGACCTCTCCGGTGAGGAGATCGCGCCAGGTCACGCCAACCACGCGACCCTCCGCCAGCAGCGGCCCGCTCACCTCAACGCCGACGCGCACCTCGGCGGCCCGGCCGCTCATGATCGCCGTAAACGGCGCGACATCTGGCGGCCACATGATCACATGGGCGCGCGGTACGGAACCCTCGTCCGTGGACGGTTTTGGGGCACCGATGGAGAAGCCGTGCTGCTCAAGCCACACCAGCGCGTTGGAGCTCTGCTCAAGATAGGCCATGACTCCAGGAAGATCGCAGGGTTCACCGGTGATGCCTTGCCACTCCGAGCTCGCGAGCTCGACCGAATCCTCCACGCCCATCGCTCGTTGCCACGGCGTGTCTACCGCGGTTGCCGTCCCGGCGTAGCGCATGCCCTGGCCGGGCTCTGTTGCCCGCTCGAACATCACTACCGTTGCGCCCTGGTCTTCGGCCGCGAGGGCGGCCGCGACGCCAGCCGGTCCCGTGCCGACTACGACGACATCGAACGACTCGCCTACGGAGGCCGGCGGGGCTGAATCTATATCCTCCGACGAATCGGAGGGCAGCGCAGGTGGCGCAGGATCGCAGGCGACAAGAAGCCACATGGGAGGAGTGTAGCACATTTTCCGCGACAAGCCGGCGAGCGCACACATCCCTCGCCAGCGCTCGTGGCCCGTTCCGCCGGGCTTTGCCGCGCTCGCGTTTTCAGTCATCGTCCCGACTTACTCCCGCCCCCCCTACCTCCCAAACCTCGGCCCCAGCTTCGCCGCCGCCGCGGCCTCCAGCGCCGCGGCTTCGTCCGCCTCGATCTGGGCAGCCACTTCTTGCAGCTCCTCGGCTTCCACCTCCACATTTTCCTCAAAGCGCGCCACCTCGATGTAGCCGCTGCGCGCCGCACGTACGTTGTTGTACTCGACCAGGGAGAGGATCGCCCACTGGTAGATGGCCACCTCGTAATACTCCAGGATGTTGTCGGTGGCGTTGAGCATGACATAGCTGATGGTCATGGTCACGTACACGTGTGACACCATCGCCAGGCCGCCGTTGCTGCGCCGCCGGATGAGCCGGAAGCCCTGCCACATCATGGTGCCGAGCACCCAACCGAACAGGATCACCCCCGCCCAGCCGGTTTCGTAGGCCACGCGCAGATAGCCGTTGTGCGGGGCGGCTTCCTGGCCGAACAGCTCCACCCCGAGCATGACCGAGCTGCCCGCGCCGTGGCCGAGCCAGGGGTTCTCCCAGAACCGACGCGTGAGCTCGTCCCAGAAGTAGAGGCGCCAGCCAACGGAGGTGTTGAGATCGTAGACGTCTCCCACGCTCGCATCGAAGGCGCTTGAGGCATCCAACATTCGCGCGACGATGCCGCCGCCGAACGCAACCAGTCCGAAGGCGCCGATCAGGCCGCCCGCCACGAGGTAGGTGCGCTTTTTGTACACCCAGCTCAGGTACACCCAGCACACCAGCATCGCGACCCAACTGATCCGGGTGTAGGTGCTGATCTCGAGCGCGACGAGACAGCCGATGTAGAGCAGGCGCAGGCCCCGGTTCGACTTCGCCTCGTCGAGGAACTCGGCGTAGGCGAGACAGAACAGGAAGGTGAGGTACATCGAGAAGTGGGCAGGATGGAAGAAGCTGGAATTGACCCGGACGTACCCCTCGGTGATGTCGTTCCCTTGGCCCGTGGCCCACTGGTAGAACCCATAGACGATGGGGATCGCCGAGCTCATGTAGATCGCGTTGATGACCTGCCGCATCATGCGTTTGTCGAGCATGTCGGAGATGATGAGGTAGGTGAAGAACGGGGCCGCGAGGCGGGTGACGAAGCGTGAGGACCACCGGGTTTCGTCGGCCCACGCCATGGAAACGGCGAACAAAGCGAGGAAGGCGCCATACGGAACGGTGAGGGAGCGCCCCTTGAACGGGTTCTTCCACAACACGAGGAAGTAGACGAAGCCGATGCCGGTGGCGAGCACGTTCACGAGCCCGCCGAGATCGAAGTCAAAACCGCCGACGTTGATGCGATCGCCGCCCGCCACGAAGTTCCGCATCGAGATGAGCGTGAGGAACACGAGGATGAAGATCTTCGGGTTGGCGAGGAACAACCCGCCGCCGACCCCCACGATCGCCAGCGCCGCCATGTATTGCGGGCCGCCAAACGCGAGCGCCAGGGCCATCGGCACGGTGATGAGCAGCGGGATCGCGAACTGCCGCGAGGGGTCGCTCCCGAAGTCGGCGAAGGGAGACGGGCTGGCCATCGGCGGGGGCAGCGTAACCGCGCCCGGAGGGGGTTAGGGCGCCGGATGCGGGTGCTGCTCGTCGCGCGTGTCTTCTGGCCGAACATCGGCGGGATCGAACGCCATGTGCAGTGGCTCGCAGAGGCGCTCGTGGCGCGCGGCCACACCGCGGACGTAGTCACCCTGAACCGAGCATTCGAGGATGGACGCGCGCTTCCCGCGTCGGAGACGCTCAACGGCGTCGGCATCGCCCGGGTGCCGTTCCGGGGCAGCACGCGCTACCCCGTGGCGCCGAGCGTGCTGAAGCACGTCGCGAACTACGACGTGGTGCATGTGCACGCCGTGGACTTCCTGGCGGACTGGCTCGTGGCCACGCGGCCGATCCACCGCAAGCCGATCGTGCTCTCCACCCACGGCGGCTTCTTCCACACCGGCTACGCTCGGCGGCGACAACGGGCGTGGTTCGAGACGATGACGCGGCTATTGGTCAACAGCGTGGACGCGCTGGTCTACACCTCCGACCAGGACCGCGACCTGTTCTCGCCGCTCACGGACCGCGGCGTGATGATCCGCAACGCGGTGGACCTTGCGCCGTGGCAAGCCATCGAACGGGTTCCCCAACCTGGGCAATTCGTCACGCTCGGTCGGGTGGACGTGCACAAGGGCATCGCGCCGCTGCTGCGCACGTTGGCGGCCCTGCGAGACCGCGACCCTCGCCCCTTCCACGCGAACGTGATCGGGCCGGAGGTGGTGGACGGACTCCTGCGAAGCCTCACCGAGGAGCGGAACGCGCTGAAACTCAGCGATCGGGTCACGTTCTCGGGCAAGGTGGCGGCCGAGACGATGATGGAAGCCGTTCGCACCGCCGACCTCGGGCTGTGGCCCGCCGAGTACGAGAGCTTCGGGATCTCCGTCGTCGAGACGATGGCCGCGGGGTTGGTGCCCGTTCTCCAGGACAATCGCGCGTTTCGGTACTTTGTGGACGGGCCGACGGGCGTGCTCACCGACTATGGCGACCCAGCGCGGGCGGCTGCGGACATCCAGCGGGCGCGCGACCTCGAGGATCGTGGTTTGTGGGAAGTGGCCGCGCGAACCAAGGCGGCGCAGTACGGGTGGGACTCGGTGATCGGGGAGCTTGAAGGCCTCTATGCGCGGGTGATCGCCGCCCGGAAGGGAGCCGCGTGATCGGGCTGCTCGCGATGGTGGCTTGCGATGGCTACGGGCTGGTCGTGCTGGGGTCCGCCGGCGTGAGCACGGTGGGCAACGCCACGTGGACCGCCGCAGCGGAGAGTCGCACGCGGCTGATCGCGGAGGACGGGGAGGGGGTTCGGGTGCGTGGCGAGTGGCAGGACGCGGGCGCGGGCGTCGTGTCGGTGGCGGTGCTTGGGCTTCGCGCAGATACGGAGTATTCCATTCACATCGAGGCCGAGTCTGGGAGCCCGGGAGAGGCGATTCCGTTCACGACGGGCCCGCTGCCAGCGGCGTTTCCGAGCTGGTCGACCACGGGTGCGCCCGGCTGGAGCGGCTTCCTGGTCACCTCACTCATGGGCGAGAGCCAGTGGGCCGTGGTGCTGGACGAGGAGGGCGCGCCGGTGTGGTTTGTGGAGGTGCCGGCCGACGGGCGCCTCGTCCGGGTGCGCGAACGAAAGGATGGCCGGGGCGTTTGGGCGGTTCCGGCCGCGCGTACCGACAAGTCGGACCCGTCGTATCTCATCGGCCTCGATTGGAACGGCGTGGAGCTGGAGCGACACGAGATCGCGGAGTTCTCCCATGATTATCTGGAGCTGGAGACGGGGACGATCGCGTTCTTGAACTACGATCGGCGCGAGGTGGAGGGCGCGGCGGTGATCGGGAACACCATCACCGAGCTGGACCTCGAGAGCGGCGCCGAAGTCGACATCTTCTCGACGTTTGACCTGTGGGACCCCGAGTTGGACACGATCCCGGGAGACGGGGAGTGGACCGGTGGGAACGCGATGGACTTTGACGACGAGTCCGGCGTGTACACCGCCGGCTTCCGGCAGATGGGGGCGCTGGTGGAGGTGGAGCGATCGACAGGGGCGGTGCTTCGGCAATTTGGGGGGCCGTCGAGCGACTACAAATTTGCAGACGAAGGCGACGAACTGCTCCTGCAGCACCAGTTTCAGTGGTCGGGAGACTCGGCGTTGGTGTTCGACAACCGTTCGTCGAGCGAGGATTCGCGGGTGATTGAATACGCGATCAGCGACGGAATGGCGACCCCAGTGTGGACCCACATCAGCGACCCGCCAGTTTGGGTGTTTGCGTTGGGGGACGTCGATCGGGCCGACGACGGCTCGACGTTCATCGACTGGGCCTCGGCCGGAGCGTTGGAGGAGGTGGACGCCGAAGGTGCCACACGGTGGACGCTCTCGGCGGAGCTGGGGACGGCGTTTGGGTTTCTCGATCGGGTGGCGGGATTTGGGGGGTTTGCGCGGCCCTAACTCCCCCGGTACGTTGAGTAGCTGTACGGCGACACGAGCAGCGGAACGTGGTGGTGGCGCGACAGGTCCGTGACGTCGAACACCAGCTCCGCCCAGGGGAAGAAGCAGGGCGTGCCGAGCGCGGCGAAGTAGTCGGCGACCTCGAAGCGCAGCACATACCGACCGACATCGAACACGCGGGGGGAGACCAGCTCCGGAATCCGGCCGTCCGCGTTGGTCGTGCCGCGGGCCAGCTCGCGCGCGCCACCGTCGAGTCGGGTGAGGGTGACGGCGACGCCGGCGGCGGGGACCCCGTTGGCCGTGTCGAGCACATGGGTGGTGAGGGGGGAGGCCATTCGCTCAGACTCCTGCCAGCTTTTCAAGCCGCAATCGCGTGATCTTCGCCTGCTCGCCGGCCGCGATGCGCAGCTCGGCCGCGGGCTCGTTGGGCATCCGCTCGACCAGACGAGCCAACATCTCCGCGGCGCTCAGCCCGCTGGCACAGACGATGAAGATGAACCCGAAGCGCGCTTCATAGGCGGCGTTCCCGGCGGCCAGCGCCTGGATCGTCGTTTCGTCCGCCGCCGCGACCCCGGCCTGCTCCCCCGCGGCCCATGATGCGGTGGTTCCGAACTTCTCGCGGAGCGCAGCCGGATCGGCGCCGATTTTCGGATGGTGCGCGAACGCCTCCTTCCAGTCGCCATCGCCGAGGCGCCACCACGCGGTCTCCGCCTCGCCGAACAGGTGGGTCGTCGAGGCGAAGGGGCGCGTCGCGCGCATCGCCGCCACCCACCGCCGACTGCCGCAAACGCGCGACAGCGCCTCGGTCGCCGCGCTGTCGTTCATCGCATTGATCCTCACCACGAGCCCCGTCGGGTCCCACGGCGCGTCGCGACTAGGCTTGCCCCAGGCGCGGAGCCGGGAGATGCCGCCGTCGGGGACGATACGGAGGCGCAGGTGCGTCCACGGGCCGGGCGTCGTGACCGCAAGATCGACGCTCTCGTGGGCCCGCATCTTGGTGGAGGGGATGATCTCGGTCCAGTCGGGGTGGTTCACCAGGCGGGAGGGGGGTGCGTCGGGCCAATGGAGCGCATCCACGGCGGCGCGGTCGGGGTAATTGCCGCGGAAGTGGTGCGTTTGCAGGGTGACGCGCGTGAGCGTGCCCGGTCGGCCAAGGCGCAGGATGATCCAGTCCATTCCCGGCGGGCGGCTGCGGCGCGTTTCCCAGCCGTTGCTCATGATCGGCGACTCGCCGGGGAGCACGAGGTTGGTCATGGGGGAGAAGAAGCTGTCGCTCGCAACGAGCGGGGTTCCGCCGTTCTCGATGGCCGCCAGGTCGATCTCGGGGGGGGCTTCGCCGTTCCCGCCATGCGCCCCGACGGGCACCGGCTCGCCGTACACGCGAAGCCTCGCGATGCCTCCGTCGGGGATCATGTTCAGTCGCACATGGGTGAACACGCCCTGGTTCCGGACCGCCTGCACGTTCGGGGACCCGCGCTTCATCGGGGTTTCCGGGACGAGCGGCGTCCAGTTCACCTCGTCGCGGAGTGCTTCGGGCGAGGTGTCGGCGGCGACGTTGCAGCCATCGAGGGAGGCGAACGGCGCGTGGTTGCCGAGGAAGTGGGCGGTGTCGATATCCACCGCGCGGATGCGGCCCGGGACGCCCAGCCGCACGATGCACCAGTCGTGACCGGGTACGCGCTTTCGTCGCGACTCCCAGCCATCCATCTCCTTGCCGTAGGGCGTGTAGGTCGTTGGGTCGAAGGCGGCCGGCGCCGTCTTGAGCAGGTTCTCCATCCCCGCGAAGAAATCATCGCTGGTGAGCAGGGCTTCGCCGCCGAGCGCGGCGGCCGCCAGATCAACGAGTCCCGTGAAGAGCGCAGGAGTACCGACGATTTCCGCCATGTTGGGTCCGATTCAGGGGAGGGGAGCGCGCGGCGTGAGCACCGGCCGACCGGTGGCCTCGCCGATGGGGAGGCCGCCCGCCACGATGCGGTGGCCGCCGAGCCACACGTCTACCACCGCGCCGTCGAGGGTGCGGCCGGCGTAGGGGGTGATCGGGTGGCGATGGAAGAGCGCGACAGGGTCGACGACGCCCACGCTCTCCGGCCGCCAGCGCACGAGGTCGGCGCGTGCTCCGACGCGCAGCGCGCCGCGATCCGTGAACCCGGCCAGCTTCGCCGGCCCGGCGGACATCCAGCGGGCGATGTCGCCGAGGGAATACCCGCGCCTGCGGGCCTCGGTCCACACGCTGCGAAGCCCGAGCTGCAGGGAGGCGATCCCGCCCCACGCTTCGAGGAAGTTCCCGGTCTCCGGCCGCTTGAGGCCCGGCGTACACGGACTGTGATCGGTGACGACGAAGTCCAGCGTGCCCGCGGCGAGGGCCGCCCAGAGGGCATCGCGGTTCGCGGCCTCGCGGATCGGCGGGGCGCACTTGTAGGCGGTGGCGCCATCGGGGACCTCTTCCGCGGTCAAGCACAGGTAGTGCGGGCAGGTTTCGGCGGTGAGCGGCAGCCCCTCCGCCTTCGCGGCGCGCACGATCGGGAGCGCGCTGGCCGAAGAGAGGTGCACGATGTGCGCGGCGCAGCCGGTGGTGCGCACGAGGTCCACGATCATCGCGACCGCGTTGTCCTCCCACTCCTTCGGACGGCTGTGAAGGTAGGTGCGGTAACTGGCTGGATTTGAATCCATTTCTGCGGATGCGAGTTCGGCCTCCAGCTCAGCATGCACCAGCAATGGCACGCCGGCCGCTTGCAGGATCGGCATCGCGATCCGGAGGTCCTCGCCGGTGGAGCGCGGGAAGTCGTCGATGCCGCTGGGGCACAGAAAACACTTGAAGCCGCGGGCGCCAGCGCGCGCCATGGCGCTCAATTCCCCGGCGTTCCCCGGGATCACGCCGCCCCAGAAACCGACGTCCACAAACAGCTTTCCCTCGGTAGCGGCAATCTTTTCGTGGAGCGCCTCAAGCGTCGTCGTGACCGGGATGCTGTTGAGCGGCATGTCCACGAGCGTGGTGACGCCCCCCGCCGCCGCCGCGCGCGTGGCCGTCGCGAAACCCTCCCACTCGGTGCGCCCGGGTTCGTTGATGTGCACGTGCGCGTCGACCAGGCCCGCCATGAGCACGTCGTCACCGAGGTCCGCCGCCCTCAGATCGTGAACCTCCGCGTCGATCGCCGTGATGCGCCCGGCTTCCACCCGCACCGTCGCGGGTGCGGTGCGGCCGTTCAAGAGTACCCGTCGGCTGAAGAGGGCGGTGCCGTGCATCGGCGCAACGGTACCACGCCGCCGTGCTACCGTGCCGCAATGGACGCCCACCTCCTGTCGTGGCTCTCGATGAGCCTGCGCTGGTTTCACCTGGTCACGGGGGCTGCCTGGATCGGCGCCTCGTTCTACTTCAACTGGCTCAACAACAACGTTCGGCCTCCGGAATCCGCGGACGCGAACCCCGGGGTGAAGGGCGAAGTGTGGGCCATCCACGGCGGCGCGTTCTACCGGGCCTCGAAGTTCGGCGGCGCGCCCGCCGCGCTGCCGGCGACGCTCCACTGGTTCATGTACGAGGCCTACTTCACCTGGATCACCGGGTTCCTCCTGCTGATCACGACGTACTGGCTCGAAGCCAAGGCCATGATGATCGACACGGCCGTGCGCGACCTCTCCAGCGGGGCGGCCGTGGGTGTGGCCGCCGGTGCGCTCGTGCTGGGGTGGTTCGTGTACGACGGATTGTGTCGGTCGCCACTGGCGAAGCAGCCCCGCGTGTTCGCCGCGCTTGGGCTCGTGCTGCTGGTTGCGGCTTCGTTCGGGCTGTTCTCGGTGATGGCAGCCCGCGCTGCCGCGATGCACCTCGGCGCGATGATCGGCACGATCATGGCCGCGAATGTGTTCTTCGTCATCATCCCCGGGCAGCGCGCGCTGGTGGACGCCATGGTGGGGAACAAACCGCTCCCGCTTGAGAAGGGCGCGGCCGGGGCGCTGCGCTCGTTGCACAACAACTATCTCACGTTGCCTGCGCTTTTTGTGATGGTGAGCAACCACTACCCCAACGTGTGGGGACACGCGCTCGGGTGGCTGGTGGTGCCCGTGGTGTGTGTGCTCGGTGTGTGCATCCGCCACGGCTACAACCTGCGCGGACAAGGCGCGCCGCGGCCGTTCGTGATCTCGTGGATCGGAGCCGCCGGCTTGCTGATCGTGGCGGTGGCGACGTACAAGGCACCGGTCTCGCGCACGGCCTCGGGCGAGGCGGCCGTCACACTTACGCAGGCGCAGATGATCATCGCGGCGCGCTGCATGCCCTGCCATGCCGCAGAGCCGACACAAGCGGGGTTCGTGGAGCCGCCGAAGGGGCTCTCCTTGCAGGACCCGGCGGTGATCGTGGCGAACCGCGAGAAGATCGGCGCGCAGGTGGAGAGCCGCGCGATGCCGCTCGGTAACCTCACGGGGATGACGGACGAGGAGCGGGCGTTGTTGCTGGGGTGGGCGCGGGGGGAGTGAGGGGGGCTTCGGGGGACGGGCTACGGGGAGACGCGCCTGGCGGCGCGGGGGAGGGCGCCTTCGGCGCGGGGAGTGGGAGGGCGTCGGCAGCAGCGAAGAGCCCCGGAAGAGAAGGAAGAAGGGCGCGCGAAGGCGCAGAGACGCAAAGGGGGAGGTGGTCGGGAGCGGCCGCGACAGGCCATGTTGCACTCGCGATGGAAGGCGACGATGCGGTTGCTGCTGTTTGTGTTGGCCGTGGGCGGATGCCGTACACACCCGCCAGGCGGAACCAGCGAAGCCGTGGATGACCGGAGTCTTCCGGAGGGGGTGGTCGCCTTCCGCGACGCGGTTCGGAGCGCGGGGACGCTGCGGGTTTGGCTGGTGGATCCTGATGCGTCCTGGGACTGTTTGGGAGGTTTTTCCAACGGACTGCACGAGTCCATGTGGAGCGTTCGCTCGGACGGAGTGGTGGTGATGGACCGTGGGGGTGGGGGGCGACGGCGCTGGGCGCCAGCGGATCCGCCGGTGGCGGTCCCAGCATACCGAGACTCCCTGGGGCGGGTCCGTCAGGCCGAGCCACGCGGGAGCATCGCGACTCGCGAGACCACTGACGTGATGAAGGCGCTCATTGCCCAGGTTCGCTCGGAAGGAACGCGCTGGGTCAATCACGAGCCGCCGGCCCTGGAGCGGAGCGCCTACTTCATTCATCTGCGTCCATCCGGGCTGCCCCCGGGCGGGTGGCGCCTCACCGTACGCTTCACCGCAGACGGCCGCCCGTCCCTGCTGGTCGCCGAGAATGACGATCGGGAAAGCCCATCGCTGTCCTGGCTGGAGCGTCGGGATGGGGATGGGGTTCCGGGCCGGGTCAGTGTCGCATTTGCCAGGTTTGAGATTGACCCTCCACTACCGGCGGACTGGTTTGAGTCGGATGAAACCCCTGCGGGCCTCAACTACCCGGACTTCAGCGACGGAGCTCCGACCTCCGCCCTCGATGCTCACTACTACACGCCCGGAGCTTCAGTGCCGGCTTCGTTGGGCGACTTTGCGTTTGACCCCGGCCGGTTCACGGAAGTGCCTTGAGCCTCGGCCGGCGATGTCTGCGGGCCCGCGGCCTCGTATGCTGCCGACGATCGCAACTCGGAACCGCCAGTTCCTTTTTGTATGATATTAAGGAACTGTGCACTCCAGATTGAACCCCGTCCCCGAACGCAGCTTCTTCCTGTTTGGCCCTCGGGGAACTGGAAAATCTACCTGGTTGAAGGAGCGATTTGTCGGGGCCGCATGGTTCGATCTGCTGGACTCCGCTGTGTATCTGGACCTGCTCGCAGACCCGTCACGGCTTGAGCGGCGACTCCCAGCGGACCATCGCGGCTGGGTGGTGATCGACGAAGTGCAGCGCGTGCCCGAGGTGCTCAACGAGGTGCACCGCCTGATCGAGACCCGTGGCCTTCGCTTCGCCCTTACGGGGTCGAGCGCGCGGAAGTTGAGGCGCGGTGGGGTGAACCTATTGGCCGGCCGGGCGCTGACCCGGCGGATGCACCCGCTGGTTCGCGCGGAGGTGGGGGCCGGTTGGAGCTTGCGTGTGGCGCTTGACCGCGGCGGACTCCCGTTCGCAGTTACGCGGCCCGACGACGAGGCCGCCCGCGCGTACCTGCGAGACTACGTCCAAACGTGGCTACGGGAGGAGGTGCAGGCCGAGGGGGTGACGAGGAACTTGCCCGGCTTCGCGCGCTTTCTTGAGGCGGCGAGCTTCTCTCAGGCAGCTCCGCTCAACATGGCCAACGTGGCGCGCGAGTGTTCGGTGCAGCGCAAGGTCGTGGAGGACTGGTTCTCCGTGCTGGAGGATCTGCTCGTGGCCGTGCGACTGCCGGTGTTCAGCCGTCGGGAGAGCCGGGCGCTGGTCACCCACCCCAAGTTCTTCTTCTTCGACGCTGGGGTGTTTCGGACGCTTCGCCCTCGCGGCCCGCTCGACACCCCCGAAGAGATCGACGGGGCCGCGCTCGAAACGCTCCTGCTTCAAGAGGCGCGGGCGCATAACGACGCTGCAGACCTCGGTTACGCTCTCTCGTACTGGAGAACTCGAACCGGCGAGGAGGTGGACCTCGTGCTGTACGGCGAGCGCGGCCTCCATGCGTTCGAGGTGAAGCGCGCCCCTCGACTGCGGCGGGAGGACTTCGTGGGCTTGCAGTCCTTTGCGGCGGACTATCCTCCAGCGAAGCTATGGTTGTTCTACGGGGGCGACCGCGCGTACATCGAAGACGGGGTGGAGGTGCTTCCGTTCGGGGAGGGACTCGCGCGGTTGCCAGGGATCCTGGCGGGCACCGCGATGCCCGGCGACGCCCTTCGTCCCTGAGAAGAGGCCCAGGGCATCGCCCAGATCCCCCTAAAACCTCCCCTGAACCACCACTCCTGGCGTAGGTCCCGGCATCACGGTTACGCTCAGGTCACCGGTGCACGACGCCGCACGCGCCACCCGCGGATGCAGCAGCAGCGGCATCAACACCCCGGTGCCGCCGCCCACGGCTGCGCCAACCAGCACGTCGGAAGCCCAGTGTTGGTCGCCGGCAACGCGCAGGTAGCCGACGAATGAAGCCATCGGAATCCCGACCGTCCACACCGCCCAGGCGCCCCGATATCCCCGCAATTCGGCGACGGTGCCCGCGGAAGCAACGGCGGCGAACGCCAGCGCGGTGTGGCCCGAGTAGAACGACAGGTTGTCGTCGCTGGATCCCTCGGTGGAGGGCCGCTCCCGCGCCGCGGTGAGCTTGATGCCCTGGTTGAGCGCGCCAGTGATCGCCACCGCCTCGGCGACGTAGACCATGTTGGGAAACCAGTCGTTTGACGTGCCGTTCGTGACGGGAAGGCCCACAATCGCCCCCCCGACCAGGAGCGGGACCGCGGCGAACGCCATCCCGTCGGAGAGGTCATCCGCCGCCGCGGGATCGGCCCAGCGGAGCGATCCCTGGACACCGCGATCGAAAGCGTTCGTGGCGCACCAACGGCATGCCGTCGGCGCGAGTGTGTCGCGACCAACCTCGGCTCCCACGGTGAGCAGCCCGGCGCCCGTGGCCGTACCGACGTGCCAGTACAGCGCCGGGGGCTCGTCGCCGCGGAGCGCGCAGGGAGCGTCAGGCATGGGCCCCTCTTAGCCGACGGGGGGGCCGTTTCTTTGTTAGTCTCCGGGCCCGTGCAGAACCTCGGCCTCGTCCTGTGCATCACGAACACCCAGCCGCCCGGCACCACGGGAACGGAGGTGCGTCGCTCGTGCGAGCGGGCGTACTTCCCGATGCTCGACCTGCTCGACGAGTTCACGGCGCTCAAGGTGTCGATGCACTGGAGCGGGCTGTTGGTCGAGTGGATGGAATTGCACGCTCCCGAGCGCCTGGAGCAGCTCTACAAGCTCGTTCACGCTGGCCGAATCGAGATCCTCGGCGGGCTACACGGCGGAGCGGTGCTGCCGAGCCTGCCGGAGCGGGACGCCGTGGGGCAGGTGCAGGTGTGCCTTCGCTGGTGGCGGCAGCACGGGGACGTGCGCGTGCGCGGCGCATGGCTACCCTACTACGGTTGGGATCCGGTAGCCCCGCGGATCTTCGGCCGCCTCGGCGTGCAGTTCTCGGTGCTGGAGGTTTCGCAGCTTGGTTCCGGCGCGAATGGAGACGGGTACTGGCTGGCCGAGCGGGAAGGCAGCATCCTGGCGTTGTTCGGCGCGGATCCGGTGCTGAGTCGGATGGCTCCGTCGGCCTCGCCCCAGAAGGTGATCGAGCACCTCGCGGCGCGGGCTCGGGCAGGCAATCGGGTGGTCACGATGGTGATGCGCGGCGAGGATTTCGGCGCCGCCCTGGAGAGCTCGTCTACGCGGTCATTCAGCGGAGAGCGCGCCTGGGTTCGGCGCTTCTTCCTTGCGCTCGTGGAGGCTTCTCCTTGGTTGAAGCTGGCGCACTTCGGCACGGTGCTCGATCGACTGCGGCCCTCGGGGCGGATCTATCCGCCGGCGAGCGTGCAGATGTCGGTTGCGGCGTCGGCGCTGGGCGGCGGCCCCGGGGCGGCCTGGCAGACGCTCCTGGCCGACGTGCGCCGCGGCACCGACCCCTCGCTCCAGCGCGTCGCGCCATTCCTGAGGATCCCCGGGTGGGAATCGACATTGGCGTCGTCTCCCGAGGTGCTTCGGCTCCACCGGCGGATGCTCCGCACGTCGCGCGAAGTCGCGCGCTTGCGCTCGTTGCTTCGCGACGACGTGGGCCACCGTGGGGATGGCGAAGGGCTCACCGAGGCGCTGGAGGACGCAACGGCGGCGCTGTACCGCGGCCAGAACGGCAGCGCGTACGTGCATGGCGCCGACGTGGGCGCGCAGCTTGGCGACATCCGCCACCACGCGTGGTCGAACCTTGTTCGCGCCGAATACGCGGTTCACACGGCGCTTGGGGACGCGGACCGGTTGATGGTCGAACAGAGCGATCACGACGGGGACGGTCGTAACGAAGTGATCGTTCGCACGCCGTCGTTGTGCGCGTTCGTCTCGCCTGCACAGGGCGGCACGCTCACCGAGCTGGATTCGTGGACCCTCCCGGGCAACCTGCTCAATGTGCGGACGCGGGTGGGTGAGCCGCACCACGACGCGGTGCTCCGCGGGGACGACCTCCCGCAGCTCATCGAGGAGTCGCCGGAGGTCACGACGCTCATCATCGACGACGAAGACGAAACGGACGAAGTGACGGTGGACGAGACCGATCGCGTCATGCACTTCTCGGGGATCGACCTTGCTTCGCGCCTGCACTACGATCGCCACGTGCGCGGCGGCTTCGTAGACCACTTCTTCGGGCCGGAGACGACGCTCCAAAACCTCCGCACGGGCCGCTACGCCGAAGCGGGGGACTTCGTTGGCGCCGACTACCAGCTCCTCGCGGTGCACGACGACTCGGCGAGCGAAGTCGCGGTGTCGTTGGCGCGCGACGGGAACGTGGTGGAGGGAACGGCGCTGCGGCTCGTTCGTCTGGTGAAACGCTATGTATTCCCGAAAGACGTGCCGCTGGTGGAGGTGCGCTACGAGATCGTGAACCGCTACCACGAGCCGGTGCGTACGCGCTTCGCCGTGGGGATCGACATCAACCTCGACTCCTCCTGTGGCCCGGACACCTTCCTCGAAACCGGGAACGGTCGCCGGATTCGATTGGATGAAGCGGGTGAGTTGGACGAGCTGACGGAGCTGAGCCTCGTAGACATGCAGCGGGGCTTCCGCTTCACGCTCTCGCCGCGGCAGCCGGCCCGGGTGTGGCACTTCCCCATCGAGACGATCAGCCGCTCGCCGCGCGGCGTCGCGCCCGTATTCCAGGGGGTGGCCCTGTACTTCTGGTGGCCGATGGAGCTGTGGGGCCAGGAAAAGCGCCGCGTTGAGATCTCTGCTTCACTGGAAGCCTAGGTGGCGATCGGCAGCTTCTGCCTCGTGCTGCACGGGCACCTGCCCTGGGTGCTGCACCACGGGCACTGGCCGCACGGCGAGGTATGGTTGTTCGAGGCCGCTGCGGAGACGTACCTCCCGCTGCTCACCGCCTTCGAGCTCGGAGATTGCCCAGTAACGCTGGGGCTGATGCCGGTGTTGTTGGAGCAGCTCGGGCATCCGCGCTTCCAAACAGGGTTCGTGCGCTGGCTCGGCGAGCAGGCGGCCCGCGCGGTACACGATCAAGCGGAGTTCACCGGCCGCGGCGACCTGCATCTGGCCTGGCTGGCGGAGGGGCAAGCCGCGCACTTCCGTGCCTTGCTGGCGCAGTTCGACGCGATCGGGCGCGACATACCTCGTGCGTTTGGCGCGTTGGCCCAGCGGGGTGTGATCGAGCTCCTCACGAGCAACGCCACGCACGGCTACATGCCCCTCATCCGCCACGACGCGTGCGCGAGAGCCCAGGTTCGAGCAGGTGTACACACGAGCGAGCGCCGCCTCGGATTTCGTCCGGCGGGCGCCTGGCTCCCGGAGTGCGCGTATCGTCCGGGGGGCCCGTGGACGCCGCCGGTGGGGGACTCCTCGCCGCGTATGCGTGCAGGCGTGGAGGAGTGCTTCGGGCACGAGGGCGTGGGCTTCTTCTTCGTCGATGCCCACTTGTTCAACGGCGCTCGAAGCGAAGGCACCCAAACGGCCTCTGGCTTCACCAAAGTGCCGTGGGATCAGGGCGTGTGGGACGATACCCGCGGGTGGCGGAGCGTTCTGGAGCCGCACCTCATCTCGAGCGACGGCGGGCCGGGGCGCCTCGTGGCCCTCGCGCGGCACCCGGAGGTGAGCGAGCAGGTGTGGAGCGGGGACGTGGGGTATCCGGGGGATGGTCGGTACCTCGAGTTCCACAAACGCCACGGTCGCGATGGGCTGCGGTACTGGCGGGTAACCGGGCCGAAGACCGACCTGGGTGCGAAGCTGCCGTACGCGCCGGATGAGGTTCAAGGCGCCGTTTACGCCCACGCACAGCACTTCTCGGCCGTCGTCACGAGTTTGCTTCGCCGCTACCACGAGAAGACAGGCCGCCACGGCGTGGTGGTGGCGCCCTTTGACGCGGAATTGTTCGGCCACTGGTGGCACGAAGGCCCGCGGTTCATTCGGGAAGTCATGGCCGCGTTCGCCGGGGACGGCGCCGTTACGCCCTCGACCGTATCGAGGATGCTGCGGGAGCACCCGGCCGACAAGGTGGTCACGCTTCCCGAGGGGAGCTGGGGCGAAGGCGGCGACCATCGGGTGTGGATCAACGACGAGACGAAGTGGATGTGGGAGGCCGCGCACGGCGCGGAGGATCGGTTCCTCGACCTGCTGGGGCGCGTGGACTGGCGGGGCTCGCCCGCTGTTGCCGAGCCGCTCCAGTTAGCCGCGAAGGAGCTGCTGTTGTTGCAGGCCAGCGACTGGCAGTTCGTGATCAAGACGCGCGGCGCCGTCGACTACGGCTACCGCCGCTTCTGCGACCACCTCGCCCGCTTCGACCGCGCCTGCACGATCACCGACGCACGGGCGCGCGGTCTGGAGGACGACGAGCTCGCGACGGCCGAGCTCCACGACATCCGCCTGCATGATCCCTGCTTCGAGGATCTCAGGCTGGAGTGGTGGACATAGCCGCCGATCCGCCTTCCCTGGGGAAGAACGCGCGGTACGACTTCACGTCGAACACCACGATTGCCGGGAGCGCGATCATGGGCCCGATGAGCGGGATGAGCGAGAGGACCAGGCTGATGCCCATCTCGGTGAGGAAGCAGATGAAGTGGTCGGCCGGCCGGGCCCAGAACGTGGACCAGGCCAGGGACATCGCATCGGTGAGGCCCAGACCCTTGTCCACCGTGAGGAGGAACGTGAAGCGCAGCGGGACCACAGTGACGAAGATGCCGACGTAGCACATCAAGATGCCGACGATGCTCAGGAAGGAGTTGACGAAGCCGAGGGCGATGATCGTGCCGATGCACGCGAGCGCGCCGCTGAACACCCCGCCGAACGTCACGTCCCCCTCGCCGTCGATCTCCTTGAGCGCCGCGCGCTGGTAGCCGTACATCACCATCATGATCGCGAGGATGAAGGCCATGTAGAACAGCACGCCCACCCCAATCACGCCCAACATTGCCACCCCGCCCAGCTCCTCGCTCTGCGAGGTGATCGCGATCCCGCCGAACATGCCGACGAACATGACGATCATCAGGCCCCAGACGAAGAACTGGATCCCGAAGAACCAGGCGATGCCCATGATGGCATGCCCCTTGATGTTGTCCTGGAGGTGCTTGGCGGTGGCTTGCAGCGTGTCGATAGGGCTGTACATGGCGCAGCGAGGTTAGCATTCCGGCCGACCCCATGCGTGAGCTTCGCACCTGCCCCGTCACGGGCGTCACCGTGTTGTTGAACGATTCCTGGCCGGATCGAGCGCGGCCGGCGCCAACACCAAGCGAGCCTTGCTGGGCGTGTTCGGCACCTGGGCCCGAGATCGACCGTCGCGACGGGCTTGTGGTGGTGCCTCACCCGGTTCCGGCGCTGGGCATCGAAGGGGACGAGCGGGTGCGTGTGGCGGCGCACGGGGTTCGGCGGGACGCGGTGGGGGCTCACGAGCTGATCTTCGGGGCGCACGGCAGCGCGGACCCTCGGTTGCTGGCGTTCGCCGCGCACCGAATCGCGGAGCTCCGCCGCGACCCGCGGCTGCGCGGCTTCTCGATTTTTCGCGTGGACGCGCCAGGTCGGCATCCGATTTGGGAGCTGCTCGCGCTCCCAACCGACATCGCGCCGAGCAACCCCGCGCCGTGGCGCGACGTGGAGCTCGAGAACGGGGCGCGCGTGGTGGAGGCGAACCATGGCGCCGTGGCGATCGCGGCGTGGGCGCCGCGGGTGCCTTTTGAGACGTGGGTGTTGCCGACGCGGGGAGGGGAGGAATTTCCGGCGGGGTATGAGGAGGTATCGGCGCTGGCCGACCGGGTATTGGCGAGGATGGCTGAGCGGCTCGGCGGCCCGGAGATCGTCGTTACGGTTGAGTTCGGGACGCCGTGGCGATTGGTGCTGCGCCCCCGGGTGGAAGTGTCGCTCCGCACCGAGGGCGTCGGTTTGCCGGGGCACGGGGTGCTTCCGGAGCGGGCGGTGGGGGTTTTGCGGGGGTAGGGGTCAGGACGTTGCCATTGCGTTTCGAGGCAATTGTGTTCGGGAGGAGACCCCCGGGCGCGCTCAGAGAAGGGCGCGCAACGACGCTAAGACGCCAAGAACTTGGTGCTAGGGCGGGTCCACCACGGAGACACGGAGGGCAATCCGGGTGATCCGCGGATCCAGGGAGCGTCGCCCGATCGGGTGGCGCGGCGGCTCGCGGCGCGGCCGCGTCCGAGTCGAGTCGCCCGCATTGGCCGGTGGGCGAAGTCGAGTAGGGCTGTTCAGCCGTTTGGGGGACCGCGCGGTGGCGGCCGGCGGCTGCGCCCATGCCTTCGCGGTCGCCACCGCAAGACGGCGCGGACAAACGCCGACTTTGCTGCGGGGGCGTACGGTGTTCAGCCCAGCGGTGGCAAACAGACCGACTCGACTCTGGGAAGCGGCCATCCGGGCGGACTCGACTCCTCGCGGCCGGGGGCCACCCCCCAAGTCCCAACCGCGACGCGCCGCCACGCCCGCTCTGCCTCGAGATCGGGCCTACCGCGTCGCCCCAATCGCCACGTCAAAAACACCCCTTCTCAAAGTGCTGCCAGTCCTTGAGCGACTGGAACTGGCCGCCCCAGCGCCAGCCCATCGCGAGGAACAGGCGAACGACCTCGCCTTCGGCGGTGAGGCTGCCCGGGATCGCGGGGTCGTACACAGCGCCGGGAGGATCGATGAGCAGGGCGCCGGCGCGGGAGCGGATGTACGGGTTCAACCTCGTGTTCATGTCCACGGCGGTGCCGCAGGCGTGGAAGGAGAGCACCGGGCTCCCCGGCACCGTGCGGTAGTTGAACCCGGAGGTGTTGTCCACGTTCATCGAGGCATTGTCGTCCCAGCGCCCGTCCACGCGGAACTGCGGACTCGACATCGGCAGCGCCGACCGAATCGGGAAGCCGCTCCGACGAATCGCCGCGAACACCGCGCTTACTTCTTCGGCCAGCCGCTCGTGGATCACCAACTGGCCCGCGTGCAGGGCCCCGTCCATCGACCGGTACTGCACGTTCACGAGCTCCTGGCTCGCCGCCAGCTCGGGCGGGCAGTCCGAAGCGACGCCTTCCATCGCCTCTGCGCGGGTCATGGCGCTGTCGATCACGGGGACTTCCGGCGTTCGCGTGGCCGGATCGCTGAAGGTCGGTGGGATCGCCACCGGGCGCAGCACGAGGAACGCCGTGATGTGCGCCCCTTCGAGGTAGGAGGCCAGCGGTCGAGGATCCTCGGCTTCATACCCGTAGTAGGGGTGACCCTCCAGCTCGATCTTCCGCCCCCCCGGGTCGCCAACCCAAGTCGTAGCTATCGCGACACCCAACTGTTCGCGCCGCGGG
The DNA here is from genome assembly GCA_014191855.1 of Deltaproteobacteria bacterium. Lineage (GTDB taxonomy): Bacteria > Myxococcota_A > UBA796 > UBA796 > SXON01 > SXON01. The sequence goes on along the minus strand of BJHF01000027.1, from coordinate 42,963 downwards.
TCGTTGTCGTAGTACACTCCTGTCGCGGACGGCGCCGTGGTGGCGGTCGCGTTCGGGCGCCACAGGTAGTCCCGCGTGGCGTGGAGCAGCGTGACCTCTGGGCCCGCGCGCTGCGCGATCGCGAGGTGGCTGACGAGCAGGCCATCGCCGGTGGGAGCATCGGGATCCAGGCGAGAGAACGCCAGGATGTCACCGCTTTGCAAGCGCGAGAGATCAACGCGTTCGATGTCGCGAGTGGCGATCATCGCAGCGCCAACCATCTGATTCGCGTGGAGTCGGGGGACAACGAGCCGTTCGTCACGGTCGTACTCGGCGGTGCGGTGGCGCGCCGTTTGGCGGGCGCGGATGTGCGTTAGCGGCGTATCCCCCGCGATCTCCGCGGTAACGTCGAGGGTCAGGCCTTTGCCCACGGCGCTGTCGACCAGGATGTCCGAGGCGAAGTCGAGGATGGTGCCGGTAGCGGGGTCGCTGTCGACGTCGGCCGGGTCGGCGTACCGCAGCTCACGGAGGTTTCGTACGAATGACGTGTTGTCCTTGGCCTCGGCCAGCGCGAGCATGGTGATCACGAATGTGGTGCAGTCGAACGACTCCAGGCGCACCCGAACGGCGCCCGGCGGCGGGATGGGGAGCAGCGACTCATAGCGGAACGGCGTGCCGACGAATCTGTGCGCGATCGTGTTGAGACGCGCGCTGCCGTCGGTGACGGCGGCCATGCTCGCAAGGAGTGCGTCGATCTTCCCGAGCGACCACGACCCGAGCTCAAGCTGGGCTTGAACGCCGGCGAGGGTAACCGTGCGATCGCCGACCTCCTCCGCAAGCGCGGGTTTTGGGGCCACAACCTCAGCTTGGTGCGGATCGGCGCACGCGAGGACGAACCAGATCATCCGCGAAACACTGCCTCCACGAACCGCCGTTGCTCGGGGGTGAGTCGGGCCCGCGGGCGCACCTGCTGGACCATCGCCATCGCCGCCCGCTCGTCGGACGCGTGTCCCTCGCGAACCAGCACGCCGATCACCACCGCCACGCTGCGCCCGTGACCATACGCACAGTGAACCAGCACGGAATACCCCGCTTTTCGCCACGCGAGGGCCTGCTCCACGGCGGCCTCCCAATCCTCGCGACGTGGAGCCGCACCGTCCAGCATCGGTATATTCCGATATTCCGCTGCAACACCTCGACGGGGCAGCTCGGCGGTGAGATCGAGCTGCGCCAACCCCTCCGCGCCGCCGCGGGGCCAGCCGCCGACCCACAGTCCCGGCACGATCTCCTGGCGTTCGATGAGGCCGATGCGCTGGGCCACGGTCGCCACTCCGCGCGAGAACAGCAGGTACGGTGCGAAGAACGTGTGCCGACGTGTGCCCTTTCCGATCCAGGACGGCCGTTGGAGCAGGTACGCCACCGCCACCGTGCCCGTGGCCGCGCCGGCCCACCCCAACCACGCCCCCAGCCACCACGGGAGGTGGAACGCCGCCCACAATTCCAGAGCGGCGACGACGAACAGCGGCCAGGCGATCACCCGCTCAGCCTACCTCGGCGCGGGCGCGATCGAGCACGTCCATCGCGGCGGTGAGGCCGGTGTGGAGGGCTTCGACCTTCGCTTCCCCCAGCTCCTCCCGAAGCTGCGCCTCCACCGAGCGGAGCACCCGCAGCCCATCCAGGATGGCGGCCCCACCGAGCGGCGTGAGGCGCACGAGCACCGCGCGCCCGTCGTGCGGGTCGGCAAAACGCTCGATCATCCCCCACTCCACGAGGTCGTTCAGCAGCGGACCAACGGCTTGCTTGCTCACGCCAAGCTGTTTGGCGATGGCGGTCGGCCGGACTCCCTTGGTGTTGAGGTGGGGGAAAAGCGTCGTATGGGCGAGCCGAAGTCGGGGCTCGCGCTCCTGTTGCACGCGTTGCACGGCCAGCTCGTTGAACAGGCGCGCGGTGCGGAACAGCACCTGACCCAGGCTCGCGCGCAGCACGTCGGGCGGAACGGCAGGCGGTACTGGCGCGGACGCAGGGGGCATCGGTCAAGCTCCTTGACGAGTTGGTCAAGGCAGTTTACCATCTGGGCACTCACGGAGTCAACATGTCTGCGCCGCTCGTCGCCGTCGCCCCTGGCATCTGGACGATTCACCACCCTGAATTCGCGGTCGGCGGCCTCGGGATCGGCACCCGCACCAACGTGTTCGCCCTCGCCGATGGTTCGCTGGCGCTCCATGCGCCGGGGCCGCTGCAGGCGGATCAGATCGCCGCGATCCGGGGGCTCGGGCAGGTGTCGACCATCGTGATCCCGAACCGGATGCACCACCTCTTTTGCGTCGCAGCCGCGGGTGCCTTCCCCGATGCGCGCGTGATCGCGGTTGCGGGGATCGCCGAGAAGGAGCCGACGTTGCGCGTGGCCGAAACGCTGGGTGAGCAGGTGCCCGACTCGCTCGCCGGGGTTGTGGAGATGATCAAGCTGGAAGGCTGTCCGAAGCTTGAGGAGCACGTGTTGTTCTTCCCGGCGTCGCGCACCGTGCTGGCGGTGGATCTCGCGTTCAACCTTCACGGCATGACCGGCTTCAACCGCTTCGCGATGTGGCTCAACGGTGCGAACGATCGATTCTGCATGACGCGCATCGGAAAGTCCCAGTACATCCAGGATGCGCGCGCGGCGGGCCGGAGCGTCACCCGGATGGTGGAGGCCTGGGACGCGGAGGCGGTGGTGGTTTCGCACGGCGACGTGCTGGCGGCCGGCGGGCGCGAGGCGATCCGTGAGGCGTGGGCGTTCGCCAACGGGTGACCGTCGTCGCCGATTGCGGTTAGCCGGCCTCCGTGAACCCCAAGCTCCGCACCGCGCTCGTCTGGCTGGCGCTCGCGCTCATCGCCTGCTCCTCGTTGTTGGCCGTTCAGATTGGCGACGTCGAGGGGCCGCTTCGTACGCTGGTGCTCGTCGTCGTCGTGGTCGTGGCCATGGGCCTCGCGCTGGTGTGGTGGGGGCGGCGCCAGCAGGCGAACCAGATGGGCGGTATGGCGGCGTTCCGACAGAACAAAGCGCGGTTGCTGCAGCCTGGATCGGAGGGTACCCGGTTCACGGATGTGGGAGGCCTCACCGAGGCGAAGCTCGTGCTCGGGGATGTGGTGGACTGGCTCAAAGCGCCCGAACGATGGGACAAAGCGAAGGTACGGCCGCCGCGCGGGGTGCTTTTGGAGGGCCCGCCGGGAACGGGGAAGACGCTGCTTGCGCGCGCGGTTGCGGGCGAAGCCGGCGTGAAGTTCTTCGTCGCGAGCGCCACCGAGTTCGTTGAGATGTTCATCGGCGTCGGGCCCGCGCGGATGCGGGATCTGTTCGAGGCCGCCTCCAAAAACACCCCTTGCGTGGTGTTCATCGACGAGTTGGACGCGATCGGTCGTCGGCGCGGCTCGGGCGTCGGCCACGCGAACGAGGAGCGGGAGCACGCGCTCAACGAGCTGCTCGTGCAGATGGACGGTTTTGAGAAGCAGGGCCGCTTCGTGGTAATCGCGGCCAGCAACCGGGCGGACGTGCTCGACGGTGCCCTGCTGCGTCCGGGCCGCTTCGACATTCGGGTGCGGGTGGGCGAGCTGACGGAGGGGGACCGGATGGAGGTGCTGGCGGTGCACGCGCGCGGGCGAGATCTCGCCGCAGACGTCGACTTTCCCTACTTCGCCCGCGCAATGGATGGCGCCTCGGGGGCGGTGCTCGAAGCCCTTGTAAACGACGCGGCGATGGTCGCGATGCGGCGGGGCCGAGCCGGCGGCAGCGCGCAGCTCGGACAGGGCGACCTGCTCGCGGTACTGGAGAAGGCGATCTCCATCGAACGGCCGTTTGGGGTGCTCGACCAGCTCCTCGTGGAGTCGGCGAGCCAGCTCGCGGAGCCGAGCAGCGCGGCGTTCGCGGAGCTGGAGCTGGTCACGGGCGTGACTGTGGCCGGCCGGGTGATGTGGGCGAACGCCGAGCTGTTGAAGGTGCAGCCCACGGAAGGCGCCGCGCGTCTCATCAATCGCCGCGAAGTACGCCAGATCATCGCGGTGAGCCCCCCGGAGGGATGAGTGCTCGACTTCCTATTGGAGCGCATCCCCAACGTGGTTGTGTTGTGGCTCTCGTTGAGCGTGCACGAGTGGGCCCACGCGCGCGCCGCGTTTGCGTTGGGGGACGACACGGCCCGGGCCCAGGGTCGAATGACCCTCGATCCGCTGGCCCACGCCGATCCGGTGGGGACTGTGTTGTTTCCGCTGTTGGGGGTACCCTTCGGTTGGGCGCTGCCGGTTCCCATCGATCCGTCGCGCTTTGATCGTCGGCGCAGCATGGCGTTTGGCATGATGGTCACCGCGGCGGCGGGGCCGCTCTCCAACGTGGTGCTTGCGGGTGCGGGTTTCACGGCGTGGTTGGCGTTGTCGGTGGTGTTTCCTTCATTCGAGCAGGGGCCGCTCGGGGGCCTGGCGCGCTACGCGATCCAACTCAACGTGCTGTTGGCGGTGTTCAACTTGCTGCCCATCCCGCCGCTGGATGGCAGTCGCATCGTGAACTTCGTACTGCCCCGCGCGGCGCAGATGGCGTGGGGCCAGTTGGAGTCGTTTGGGAGGTTTTTGCCCTTTGTCGTGATTGTTGGGCTGCGCGTTGTGGGCCTCGATCCCTTCGGGCCGATCCTCGCAGCCATGGATGGGTGGCTGAACGCGGCGAAGTTAGCGCTGGGGGGGTGAGGGGAGGCGGGGTTTGGGCGACGCGCCGGGCCCGGTCCCTGGCCCGGGGGGCGTGGCGGCGCGTCGCGATTGTAGCGCGAGGGGTGCCCCGCCACCCCTTCGGCAACGAGAGCCAGAGCGGCCAGCGGATTGACACGCGCGACGTCTGCGTTCACGGCTGCGTCCGATTCACAAGGTTGTCCCGTGGGTCAACGTCCAGCCGTTGGCGACGAGGGGAGTTGCGTCGCTGCCGGACTCTCGTTGCGCCTGGCGTGGGCTGCCACCCGTGGCGCAACGAGAGCGACTCGTCGTGATTTGCATATCATTTGCCGCACGGGGTTGGCGCAGGTGACCCCGCGCCGCGGGCGTCGCGTCGCGCGACCGATCGCGATGCGTTCCTTCCCACTTCTGACGAAGGCAGACGGGCTGCAGCATCGCCCAAAACCATGGATTACCGACGAATAGCTACCACAATCACCCCCTCCCCATCCGCCTCCGGCAGCCCCACGCTCGCCTCGATCAGCGCCGTCTTCAGCCGTGCCGTCGCTTCCGGCCCGAGTACGTTGCCGAGGATGAGCAGCTCCGTAAACCCGGCCTCGCTGGCCTCCCACAACGCCGCCCCGAGCGGCCGCGCCTTTCGCGACGGATGCCCCGTGATCGCCCCCTCCAGGCTGGCCAACACCATGGCGTGTACCCCCTCCGCTCCGCGGTTCGGCGTCTCCCCCAGCGCGCGGCCGTGCCACAGCGGCCCCAGCAGCACGTCCGCGACGGGCGGGTGACCCGGCACACTACGGTCGCGACAGGGGAATTCGATGACGGCGCCACCCCCGGGGGGCAGGTGGGACCACGCTTCCCGGGGATGCAGCGTGCTTGCGGGGAGGGGGAGCGGGGTGGGTTCCCGAAGCGTCGCTTCCAGAACCGCGGCGATTGCCACGGCGCCGGCGAGCCAGGCCAGGCCGGGCCTCCGGGGATCCCGCGGCCAGCCCCGCGCCACCGCCAACAGCGCGAACGCCGTGGCCGGAACCGCGTACTGCGCCGGCTTCCAAGCGTACTTCGCGAACGGCATCCACCGCCAGAAGGCTTCGTAGGGCGTGAGGAACGCGACGGGTTCGCCGTTGCCGCCGAAGCGATTTCCGGCGGCGACGGCGGCGTACGCGAGGGCGAGGGCGGCCGGAATTCGGGCGCGCCGATCCCGAGCTGAAAATAGGAACAACGCCACGAACAGCCACGGCGCCGCGCGGCGGGGGCCGGTCTCGGCGGCACCGGGGTAGCTCGCAGCGTGCCGGACCACGCCATCGTCGGGCAGGGGAGGGGGCGCCTCGACGCCAAGGGGGGTGGAGCGCGGGGGGCGGGTGGCGCTCGTGAGCTGGGACGCTCGGGCGGTGAGCGCTCCCCCGGCCCCGGCTTCGGTGGTCCAAAGGGTGCTCCCGAGCAGGAGCGCGGTAGCGATGACCGGCAGGCTCGCCCGCAGCGGGAAACGGCGAACGACCCAGGCAAGCACGCACACGAGGGCTACGCCATGGGCCATGTACGGCCCCGTGGCGAGCAGCACGCAGCCCCACAGCGCCGCGCGACCGGCACGAGGGGAGTCGGAGAACAGCTCGGCGAGCAGCAAAAGCAGCCACCCCGACGCCATGCCCTCCGTCTGGGTATCCGTAAACGCGCCGAGAAACGCCGGGGAGATGGCTGCGAGCGCGCCACACGCCAACTCCGCGCGCACTCCGGCGCCGGCAGAAGACGCGAGCTTCTGGCCGCCGTACACGAGCACGGCGAAGAGCAAGAAGGCCACGACGTTCACGGCGGCGACGACGCCGATCGCCGGTTCAAGCATCGCAATCGCCGCCTGGTGGAGCGGGTCGAGCGGGTAGACGCTCAGGCCATCGGGGAACGCCGCGAGCTTCGTGTGGAGCGGAAGGGCATGGCGATCCCAGAGCTCCCGGGCGAATACCCAGGATAGCCAAAGGTGATCGCGGAGCTCGCCCTCCGGCCGCCCTACCACCGTCGTTGCGCCAGACGGCAGCCAGACCCGGCAAAACGCCACCAGCGCCACCCCGAGGGCGAAGACGACGCGACGTACACGATCGAGGGGCACACCCAAGGCTAACGCCGCCCCCCCGGATTACCCTCGCCGCGCGATGGCCTTCGCCCACCTCCATGTCCACTCGCAGTTCTCCGTGCTCAACGGCGTGCCCGCGCCCAAGAAGCTCGTCGCGAAGGCGGCGGAGCTGGGGATGGACTCGCTCGCGCTCACCGACACGGCGAACCTCTACGGCGCGGTGGAGCTGTACAAGGCGTGCAAAGAAAAGAGCTTGCACCCGGTGTTTGGCGCTGAGCTGTGGATCGATCCCCGTGGGATCGCCACCCGGGAAGGCGGCCTCGGCCCCTCCTTCGCCGTGGTGCTGCTGATCGAGGACGACACCGGGTACAAGAACCTGTGCGAGCTGGTGACCCGCGCGATCTTCGAGGGCATCTACTACCGCCCGCGCGTTGATCTCGAGCTGCTCCGCGCCCACGCCGGCGGGCTGTTTTGCCTCACGGGCAACGGCGAGACGGGCGCGATCCGCGGCACGGGGGACGAGAGCCGTGTCGTGGCCCTCGGCGACATTTTTGGGCCCGAGCGGATGTTTGGCGAGCTCATGGACCACGGCATGGACTTCCAGGCGGTGGCCAACGCCGAGGTTCGGCGGATGGCGGGCAAGTTTGGGTTCAATACGGTGGTCACCAACCAGGTGCGCTACCTCAAGCCGACCGACGCGGTGCAGCTCGACCTGCTCAATGGCATCGCGATGGGCGCATCGCTGGGGGACAAGGCGCGGCCCCGGCAGCAGACCGACCAGCAGTACTTGAAGTCCGAGGCCGAGGTTCGTGACCTGTTCGCCGAGGATGGCGAAGCGATCGATCGCACGCACTCCCTCGCACACGCCTGTCACTACAAGTTCCCGAGTGGCATCTACTACTTCCCGGCCTCCGTTCCGCCCGACAAAGGCGGGGAGACGGATGAGAACTGGCGCTTCTTTTTGGATGCGTTCCCGCCTTCCCAGGAGTTTCCGATCCCCGCGGCGCGCCCCGAAGAGGGCGGTACGCTCAGCGGTTATTTTCGTTGGTATGGCCGGGCGGGGTTGGATCTGCGGCTGCGGTACGTTGCGGAGGATCAGCACGCCATCTACAAGGAGCGCCTTGAAGGTGAGCTGACGATGATCATCAAGATGGGCTTCCCCGCCTATCTGCTGATCGTCGCCGAATTCATCAACTGGGCGAAGGACCGGGGGATCCCCGTCGGGCCGGGCCGTGGCTCCGCGGCCGGGTCCGTCGTGGCCTGGGCGATGCGAATCACCGATATCGATCCGGTGCGGTTCGCGTTGTTGTTCGAGCGCTTCCTCAACCCCGAGCGCATCTCGATGCCCGACATCGACGTCGACTTCGCGCAGGATCGGCGCGAGGAGGTGATCGAGCACGTGCGCGAAAAGTACGGCGCGCCCCTGGTCTCGCAGATCATCACCTACGGAAAATTGCAGGCGAAGGCGGCGCTGAAAGACGTGGCGCGGATCTGCGACATGTCGTTCCCGGAGTCGGACAAGATCACCAAGTTGGTGCCCGAGCGGCTGAACATCACCATCGAAGACGCGGTGAAAGAAGAGCCCAAGCTCCGGGCGCTCATCGAGATGGACCCGAAGGTGCGGCGCGTCGTTACGTTGGCGCAGTCGGTAGAAGGCGCGGTACGACAGACGGGCGTGCACGCAGCGGGCGTCGTAATCGGAGATCGGCCGCTCGTGGAGATCGCGCCGCTATACAGGGACGGGCCGGAGGGCGGCCCGGTGGTGCAGTACGACATGAAGTCGGCCGAGAGCATCGGCTTGATCAAGTTCGACTTCCTCGGGCTCAAGACGCTCGACCAGGTGCGCGACGCCGTGGCGATGGTGGAGCGGAACACCGGCGAGCGCATCGACATCCTGCGCGTTCCCGAGGCCGACGAAGCCACGTGGACAATGCTGATCAAAGGGGACGCGCTGGGTGTGTTCCAGGTTGAGTCGGACGGCATGCGGGGCCTGCTCACCAAGCTGCGCCCGAACTGCCTCGACGATCTCGTTGCGTTGGTGGCGCTCTACCGGCCCGGACCGCTGAGCTCGGGCATGGTGGACGACTTCATCGACCGGAAACACGGCAGGAAGGCCGTGGAGTACCCGTTCCCAGAGCTGGAGGAGATCCTCAGCAACACGTATGGCACGATCGTGTACCAGGAGCAGGTCATGCAGTGCGCCCAGGTGCTGGCCGGGTACAGCCTGGGCGAGGCCGACCTGCTGCGGCGCGCGATGGGCAAAAAGGACGCGGCAGAGATGGGCCGGCAGAAGGTCCGCTTCGTGGAGGGGTCGGTAAAGCGGGGACACGACGAGAAGAAAGCCAGCGACCTGTTCGATCTGTTGGCCAAGTTCGCCGAGTACGGCTTCAACAAAAGCCACTCCGCCGCGTATGGCTTCATCTCCTTCCAAACGGCCTGGCTCAAGGCGAACCACAGAGCCGAGTACATGGCCGCGTTGATGAGCATCGACGCGGGGAACTCCGACAAGGTGTTGTTGTATACGGGCGACTGTCGTAAGTCGGGGATCCGGATGCTGCCGCCAGACGTGAACCTGAGCGTGGGCCGCTTCGACGTTCCGAAAGAAGACCGCCGCTCGATCCGGTTTGGGTTGCACGCCGTGAAGGGGGTGGGTGAGGGCGCGGTGGAGGCCATGGTGGAGGCGCGTCGAACGGGCGGGCCGTTCAAGGACTTCATGGATTGCCTGCGGCGCGTGGATGCGCGAAAGGTGAACAAGAAGGTGTGGGAGTCGCTGATCAGGTGCGGGGCGATGGACACGTTCGGGCTGCCGCGCGCGCGGCTCGCGGGCGCGCTTGAGGATGCGATGTCGGCCGCCGCGGATGAGCAGGCCCAGAAGGCAGCGGGGCAAGTGTCGCTGTTTGGCGGCGGCGGGAATGTGGCGCCGGCGTTCCGGATGAGCAACGTCGGCGAGTGGACGGTGGGCGAGCGCATGAAGAACGAGAAGGAGGCCCTGGGCTTCTTCCTCACCGGGCACCCGGTCACCGCGTTCGCGGATGAGATTGAAGGCTTCGGCTTCAAGTGCATCGCCGACCTCGCTACGGTGGAGATCGAATCCGGCTACTCCCGCAACGGGAAGGAGCACGGCATTTGCGCGATCATCACGGGCAAGCGCGTGATCCGGAACAAAAAGGGCGATCCGATGGCGTTCGTTACCTTCGAGGATCCGTCCGGCAGCATCGATGCCGTGTTGTTCAAGGACACCCTGGCGAAGTTCTCCGCCATGCTGGAGGTGGAGAAGCCGCTCGCGGTGCGGGCGAAGGTGGAGCAGCAGCCCGACAAGCCGCGGTCGCTGCGGCTGGAGGCGTGCGAGCCGATGGAAGATCTGCGCGAGCGGATGATCGGAAAGGCCGAGCTTCGGGTGCGGGCGTCGGAATTGACGGAGGAAGTGCTGCTTCAGCTCAAGGAGTTGTTCACGCAGAACCCGGGCAACTGCCGAACGCGCCTGGTGGTGGAGGAGCCGGGTCGCTTTCGTGCCGAGCTGAGCGTCGGCAGGTCTTGGCAGGTCAAGGCAACACCGAAGCTCGTGGACGGGGTACGTTCTCTATTCGGTCGCCCCGAAGCCCTGGTGCTCACCCCATGATGCTGCTCCTCTCCGCCGCGTTCGCGTTCGACCCCGTCCTCGAGGAGCTGGACGACGGCGCCGTGGACTGGACCAACCTGCGCCTCGTGGTGCACGCCACGGGCGGCGGCGTGACTGGCGCGATGGACAACCTCGAGGCCGCCGAAGGCGATGCCCGAGAGAAGCTCGAGCCGAGTTTTCAGCGGCTCGCTCGCGCCGTTCGCGTGGATCACTCGCGGCTGGCGGGGTCCCTTTTGGACGCCGGAGACGCCGTGGCGGATCGCCTCGACAGCAACCTCTCCCTGTGGGAGGTGTTCGAGGCCCGCTACCTGGCCAGCGGCCTTGTCGAGCTGGATGCCGCGTTGAACCTGCAGTCCTGGCTTCGGCCGGCGTTGGTCACCTTCGCTCACACGCCCGAGCGCCCCGGAGCCCCGGGTGGCGCTTCCGGCCTCGTGGTGGATGCTCGCGGCTTGAAGCTGGACTGCGCGCTGGCGCCAGAGTTCTTCGATGCCGCTGGCGCGCACCTGTTCGGGATCGGCGATATGACGGCGTATGCGGCCAGCCTTCACGGGCCGGTGGTGTACGTTCGCGATCCGGCCGACCCGACCGGCGCGAAGCGGGCCGGGGACACGCCGCTCTTCGTACGGCCGGACTCGGTTCGCGATGGCACCGACCTGGTGTTCGGCGCTGGGAGCGCCGCTGAGATCCTCGCCGCAGAGGCCGGGAGCGACTTCCTCCTGCACGTGAAGGTCGTGGTCGTGGTCGGCCCGTGATCCGGTCGCGCTCCCACGTGGGTGAAGCGAACGCCTCGTTGCCCATCCGCCGGCGCGTCCCGCCCGCGCAAACGCGCTCCTGGCTCGGCTGGGTGATCGCCGCCGCGGCCGTCGGCAGCGCGCTCGTGTACGTTACCCGCTCGGTGCTGTTCATCCTGTTCGCAGCGGCGGTATTCGCGTGGCTGCTCGATCGGCCAGTCTCCGAGCTGCAGCGGCGGGGCGCCTCCCGCTCCTTCGCGATCTTCGTCGTGACGGCTGCGATCTTTAGCGGGCTGCTCGTGCTGATCGTCGGTGTGCTCCCGAACACGGTCCACCAGATCGCCGTCTTGAGCGCGAACCTCAACCCGTACATCGACAACCTCAACGCGCACGTTGGCCCGTGGTCCGCCGCGATCGAAGCCCGGTTCAAGATCGACATCCCGGTGGACCTGCAGGAGCTCGGGAAGCTCGGGCCGAAGTACCTCCAGGACCTCAGCCCCGATTTCCGCGCCAAGCTCCAGGAGTGGGCGAAGAACGCGGCGTCTGGCGGCTTGTCCCTCGTGATCTCCGTCATATCCCTGTCGCTGCTCCCGTTGTTCACGTTCTTTCTGTTGCGCGACTGGCCGCACCTCGTGGCCTACGTGGGAGATTTGGTGCCGGTTCCGGCGCGCTCCGTCGTCGGCCGCCTCGTCGGCGAGATCGACGCCCGGCTCGCCGGCTGGGTTCGCGGCCAGCTCACCGTCGCGTTCGTGCTCGGCTGCGTGTACTCGCTCGGCCTCATGGTGTCGGGGATCGACCTCGCGATCACCGTGGGGCTGCTCGGCGGGGCGCTGTTTCTGGTCCCCTACGTCGGCCCGCTCCTCACGGGTTCACTCGCGCTCTCGCTGGCGCTGCTCAAGTTCGGCTTCGATTGGCACGTCGGCGCCGTGGCGGGCACCTTCATTCTCGGTCAGGCCCTCGAAGGCACGGTATTGACGCCGCTGCTCGTCGGCGACCGCGTGGGGCTGCACCCCATGGTGGTCATGGTCGCGCTGATCGTGGGCGGCAACCTGCTGGGGATCCTCGGTATCGTGCTCGCCGTTCCGGCCACGGCCGCCCTCGCGGTGATTGGCGGGTACCTCCTCGAACGTTGGCGCGAGAGCCGGACGTTTCGGGGGTGAGACGGCCTGCGTGTGTCCAAACTCGCCGTGCAAGACGCGGCGCCGTCACGGCGGGTGCCTCGGGGTGGCGGCAGCGATTCTCCGCCGCGGAAAGGAAAGAAGCCAGATTGTTGTCGGGTCCTGCCGGCCCACGCCGCCGCCGCGCTCGCGTCGCAGCGCCGCTCGGCGGCGACGGCCTGAGCCGTCACCCGGCCCTCCAGCGCCCCCGACAACATTCGGTTCACCATGGAAACGACCGGTAGACCCTGAGAATCCCGCGGAGGCTTGCTGCGACGGCTGGATCGTGTTCGCCGGGGGGGTGAGTGCCGGAAACAGGCTCAGGCGGTCATAGACCGACTGATCACGGTTTGCGATTTGGGCAAGAACGCTGACGACCGCCAACCGTCCGCAGCCGCCGCAGCCAGCCGTTGCGCGAGCTTGGGATCTCCACCGCCGTTCTCGCGGGAGCCACCGGGGGTGGACAATGCGCCGCTGGTCCGGGTGACGGGGTTGGTTGCGCCAGCCGACCCGAGTCTTCGAGGGGAGCGCTGGGGCAACCGGCCCCGGCAGGACCCAGCATAAACCTTTGTTATGCCAACGTGCCTGCCCGCACGCCGCTGATCCCAAGCGGAGCGTCCAACCGGCGCCGCGTCTTGCGCGGCGACCGTTTGCAGGCGCCGTCGGTTACTTCGGCTCTTTCGCCAACGCCGCGGCGTCCCGCGGGCTCAGCCGGATCAATATGCCTTCTTCCTGGGTGATCCGGAGCCAATCCTCGCGGGTGAACGCATCTGCCTTGTCCAGCAAGCGCTCGACTTTGCCCGTGCTGCGGTTCACCTTCTGGATCACGACGCGGCCTTCCTTCGCGGCTTCGGTGAGCTCTGCGATCAACGCGTCGATCTCCTTGGGGTCGATGCCGGCGAGCAGCGCATCCGCCCGGTCCACCGCGCCCTCCATCTTGCTCAGGGTGCCGTCGGCATGCGCGATCACCGGGCGGGCTTGATCGCTGGTGCGCTCGACGCTGCTCAGCGTGGACTTGGCCCGCTCCGCGATCTCGGGGAGCGCGTCGCTGGCGATGGCGGCGTTGTGCAGTAGCCGCTCGGCGTCGTTGAGGATCCGGGTTGCCCGCTCCGGATCGGCCTTGAGCGCGTCGGTCAGGATCTTGAGCGCCTCCGGATCGAAGGCCTTCACGAGCGGACCCAGCGAGCTGACGAGCTGGTCGATCTCCACCGGCGAGCTGATCGTCGCGACTGCGCCACCATCTTCGAGCAGCGGCGCTGTCGTGGAAACGGGCGTGACCTCGACGTACTTCTCGCCCAGCACCGAACGCGCGCGCACCGCGACCCTCGCATCTTGCCGGAGCTGCGCCGACTTCTGCAAGGACAGGTCGGCGACCGCGCGCCCTTCCACCACCCCGAGGTGCTCGACTCGGCCGACCGGCACCCCCGCCACCGAAACCACGGCGCCCTCTGTGAGCCCAGAAGCATCCGGAAACGTGGCGTTCACCTGGATCGTGGTGCCGATCCCGCTGATCGCGCCCACCTGCAACGCCATGAAGCCGAGGATGGCGGTAGCCCCCACGACCAGCAGTCCGACTCCGACCTCATGCCTGCGGGACACGCCGCCGGGTAACGCGACTCTGCGGCTCAGTCGATACGCGGTAGCGCGGCAGGGCGGGGATCGTCCGGGGAGGGGAGCACCAGGTTTCGACCGAGAAACCTGCGAACGATGGGGTGATCCGCATGCGTCACCTCGTCGCGTGTGCCCCAGGCCACGAGCTTGCCCTGGTAGAGCATCGCGATGTGGTCGGCGACGTTGATCGTGCCCACGATGTCGTGGGTGATCACGACGAAGGTGACGTGCAGCGTCTCCTTCAGGTGGCCGATGAGGGCGTCGATGGCATCTGACGTCATCGGGTCGAGGCCCGAGTTGGGCTCGTCGAACAGGATCAATTCGGGCCGCGTGATGATGGCGCGGGCGAGGCCGACGCGCTTGCGTTGCCCTCCGGAGAGCGCCGGCGTCGGTCGGTCGTAGAGCCCGGGCAATTCGACCATCTCCAGGGCTTCGTCCACCCGGTCGCGACGCTCGGCGGCGGAGAGCTCCGGGTGGTGCTGGCGCAGAGGAAACTCGATGTTCTCCCCGGTGGACAGGGAGTCGAAAAGCGCGCCGTCTTGGAACAACATCCCGAGGCGCTTGCGCACGGCGTAGACCGCTTTCTCGGGCGCGTTCGCCATGTTGGTGCCGAACACCCGCACCTCGCCTTCGTCCGGACGGATCAGCCCGACGATGTGCTTCAAAAGCACGCTCTTTCCCGTGCCGGAGGGCCCGATGATGGCGGTCGTCTGCCCCTTCGGGATGTCGAAGCTCACGCCATCGAGCACGGTGAGCGCCCCAAAGCGCTTGTGTACGTTGACGAGCGAGACGGGTGCCTCATCCATAGAGCACCTGTGAAACAAGGTAGTTGAAGGTAACACACAAGATGCAACTCACGACGACCGCCTGGTTGGTGGCCTTGCCCACGCCCTCGGGGCCCTTCTCGGACACAAAGCCGCAATAGCAGCTCACAAAGCAGATGATCAGCGCGAACACCAGCGCCTTCACCTCGCCCGTGAAGATGTCGCGCATCCGGGTGGAGCCCCGGGCGAACTCCAGGAAGGTGGCGGGGTTCAGGCCGAGCTGGAACACGGACACCAGGAACGAGGAGACGAGGGTGACGAATACCGCGATGAGGGTGAGCGCTGGCATCACGAGGATGATCCCATACAACCTCGGCGTGACGAGGAACCAGTACGGGTTCACGGCCATCACCTCCAGCGCGTCGATCTGCTCACGGGTGCGCATGACGGCGATCTGGGAAGCCATCTCGGTGCCCGCCTTCGCGGCCACCATCGCGGCGGCGATCAGCGGCGCCAATTCGCGTACGCCCGCCATCGCGACGAACATCCCCACCAGACGCTGCCCGCCGAGCGGAACGAAGGCGTTGTAGCCCTGAAGCGCGAGGTTCGTCCCCACGAAGAAGCTGATCGTCAACAGGACCGGCAGCGACTGCACCCCGATGCGGTAGGCCTCCTCCAGGGTTTTCCCTGCGGGCGGACGGCAACTGAGGCTGGAGCGCGCCCAGTCGACGCCGAACCAGGCCAGCCCCCCAATCCAAGCGAGCGCCTTCACGCGAACATCGCCGACGTGATGATGTAGTTCGCCGCGAAGAAGGTGAGCGTGGCCCGCACCACCGTGTCGTTGACCGCCCGTCCGACCCCGGCCGCACCGCCGGTGGTGTAGAAGCCGTGATAACAGGCGATCAAGCCGATGATCGCGCCGAAGATGGAGGTCTTGATCAGCCCCGCCAAGAGGTCCTCGGCGTGCGTGAAGCCCCACAGGTTCGCCATGAACACGCCGCCCGGCTCCCCCTTGATGAGCACCGACATCGTGTAGCCGCCCGCCAAACCGGCGACATCGCCAAGGGTGTTGAGGATGGGGCACGCCAGGATCAACGCGGCAACGCGCGGAGCGACGTGCCACCGCAAGCTGTCTACCGCCATGATCTCCGTCGCGTCCAGCTCCTCCTTGATCCGCATGCTGCCCAGCTCCGCGGCGTAGGAGCTGCCCGCCTGCGCCGCGACCAACACGCTCGCGAGGACTGGCGAGAGCTCGCGCAGCACCGCGACGGAGATGAGGCTCGGGAGCAGGCGTTGGGCGCCGAACATGTTGAAGATCGCGAGGCCCTGCAGGCCGATCACCATCCCGAACGGGAACGTGACTGCGATGACCGGACCCAGGCACCGCAGCGAAACGATCCATGCGTGCCGGAAGAAGTCCCCAAAGTTCCAGGGCGGCGTGACGACACGCCAAGCCACCCGGCCGGCGAAGACGCCGAAGTGGCCGATGCGGGCGAGGAGGTCGGTCATGCGCGGCGCCGATATAGCCGGCGCGGAGGGGCCGCGGCGCGCGCCCGGGTGAGTTAGGCCCGTCGGCGCCCCGCTCGTCGGCCTCGGAGTCTCCCATGCTGTGGTTTGCCTGGATCGTCTCGCTCGCTCACGCCGAAGATGGCTGGATCGCCGTGGATATGGACCTTTTGCGTTGGCCCGACACGGCCCACGTGAGCGCCAAGGTGGAGCGCGGGGATGCCGTGGAGGTGCTCGTTCACGACGGCGCGCTCGTCCGCGTGCGCAAAGGCACGGACTTCGGGTGGTTGCCCGCCACGAACGTCTCCTCGATCGAGATCTCGCCGCTGATGGACCTGCCGATGGACTTCAAGCTCCCGGGCCGCGGCGGCATGCCCGCCGACCTTACGTTCCCGGGAATGGGCGCCCCGCCCGCCAGCGCTCCGCCGTCCGGCACCCCGTAGCGGCGGCCGCCGCCGTGAGCCTCTTCGCCCGCAACGTGCAGGTGTGTGTGTTGTCCTCCGGCTCGGCGGGCAATTGCACCTACGTCGGCGATGGCCACGCGGGGGTGCTCATCGACTGCGGCATCGCAACCAAGCAGGTGATGCTCCGCCTCGGCGAGATGGGCCTGGAGAACGCCCCGATCAACGCCGTGCTCATCACCCATGAGCACAGCGACCATGTCGCGGCCGCCGGCGTGTTGAGCCGCGCCCTCGCAAAACGCGGGTCGCCCGTTCCCTTTTACATGACGGCGGGCACGGCCGGGAACCTGCCGGTGGCCTCCGTTCCCGACGGCATAGAGCTGGTTGAGCCGGGCGACACCGTGCAGGTTGCCCACCTCCGCGCGGAGTGTTTCCCCATCCCGCACGACACGCCGGAGCCGGTGGCCTGGCGGGTGCACGTGGGGGATGCGACGATCGGCGTGATCACGGATCTGGGCCGTCCAACCAAGCTCGTCGCGGAGAAGCTCGCGGGCTGCGATCTCGCCGTGCTTGAGTTCAATCACGACGAAGCGATGCTGCTCAACGGGCCGTACCCGTACTGGCTCAAGCAGCGTATCAAGGGCAATCACGGCCACTTGAGCAACGGGCAGGCGGCGTCGTTACTGGGCGATGGCCTGTCGAAGCGGCTGAAAACCCTGGTGCTCGCCCACTTGTCGGAAGAGAACAACACGCCGGAGCGGGCCTTGGAGTCGGCGATGGGCGTGCTCCACGGGCGCGGTGTTTCCGGCGAGATCGCGGTGCACGTGGGCCGGCAGCGCGGGCCGCTGCCGCCGATGTCGGTGCGGACAGAGCGCTGGTAGGCGCCCTCGAATTGCTGCCGATCACCCCGCTGTTGCCGAGCATCCTCGATGCGGCGCGCCTCGGGCCGGTGGTCGTGTCGGCGCCGACGGGCTCGGGCAAATCGACGTGCGTTCCCTCGACCCTCACGGCGCTCGGGCGCGTGCTGGTCATCGAGCCGCGCCGGGTAGCTTGCCGCGCGCTGGCAGTGCGCGTGGCCGAGCTGCGGGGGTGCCCGAGCGGCACCGATGTCGGCTGGATCGTGCGCGACGAGCGGCGCGTGTCTGATGACGCGTCCATCACCTTCGTGACCCCGGGCGTGGCGCTCCGCATCGTGCAGTCCGGCGACATCGAGGCGTACGGTGCCATCGTTCTTGACGAGTTCCACGAGCGCGCCTTCGACACGGACCTCCTTCTGTGTTTGTTGCAGGAGCGCCGAGCGCAATCGGGCGTTCAACCCTCCGCCCTCGTCGTCATGTCGGCGACGATTCAGGCTGAGCGCCTGGCCGAGCACCTCGGCGGCGTCCACATCGGCGGCGAAGGCCGGACCTTCCCCATCGCGGTGCGTTGGCACCCCGGCGACGCGACGTTGCCGAGCAAGCGCGGCCTCGACGAGCGCCTCGCCGCCGCGCTCGAGTCTTGCGCCGCCGACCCCGGGGACGTGCTCGTGTTCCTGCCCGGCAAGGCCGAGATCGCTCGTGCGGCGCAGGCGCTGGCAGGCGTCGGCGGAGGGCGGTGGGAGATCGCGACGCTACACGGCGGCATGACCGTGCGCGACCAGGGCGACGTGCTGAGGCCTCGCGCCCAAGGGGTCGCGGGCGCATCGCGGCGGCGCCGCGTGGTGCTAACCACCAATGTTGCCGAGACAAGCCTGACCATTCCCGGAATAGGCGTCGTGATCGACAGCGGGCTCGTTCGCGGCATGGTCTACCGGGCCGGCCGCGGCTACCTCAGCCTGTTGCCGATCGCGCAGGACTCGGCCGAGCAGCGCGCCGGCCGCGCCGGACGGCTTGGACCAGGCGTGTGCATCCGCCTTTGGAGCCCCGCGAGCCCGCTCGCAGACGTCACAATCCCCGAGATCCACCGTGGATCCCTGGTTTCGCTGACGCTGTCGGCGCTCGCCTGTAGCCCGCGGGGGATGGATCTGCCTTGGCTGGATCGGCCGAGGTCCTTTGCGGTGGCGGCCGCGATGGCGGAATTGACTGCGCTCGGCTGCGTGAAGGACGGCGTGATCACCGAAGCGGGGGTGCGCTTGTTCTCGCTACCGCTCGACGTAGGACTGGCGCGGGTGTTGGTCGAGGGCGCTCACGCGCCGGGGCTGGCGGAGCCAACCTTGCTCCTCGTCGCGGCGCTCAGCGTAGACCGACCGATCTTCCGTCGGCCGGACCCGGTGGTCTCCGCCGGCCTTCACGATCTGCGTGCGGGTGGTTGCGACGCAGTGGCGCTGATCGAGGCCGTGCGCGCGGGCGACGCATACCGTGATCACCTCGATGCCAAGGCGCTCGACGAAGCGCGCGCCGCGGCCGCACGCTTCCGCAAGCTCGGCTTTGGGGATCCGCGCTGGGCAGGATCCGTGCCCCGGCGCCCGCTCGCCGAGCTCTTGTTCCGAGTCTGGCCCGGCTGCGCGCACGTGCGCCGCGACCAGAAGAAGCACCGGTTCACCTGGGCCGCCGGTGGCACGGAGATGGAGCTCGACGAGGAGAGCGCCGTACCCGCAGCCGACACGGAAGCGCTGATCGTACTGGACTCGCGGGCGGTGGCTTCGCAGCAGCGCCCGGGCAGCGGGCTGCTCATCACCGCGGCGATGCCGGTGCCCATCGCGTGGCTGGCCGCCGCCGGCTTCGGCGAGAAACGGGCGAGCAAGCCCGAGCTGTGTGACGGCGAACTCCGGGTCACGATCTCGCAAGTGTACGCCGGGAAGGTGCTCGCGACCCGAGAGGGGCCGCCGACCGGCAAGGCGGCGCGGGTGGCCATCTGTGACCTCGCGCTGGCCGGACGGATCATGAAGTCGCAAGGTCTCCGGGCGGCGTTGGAAGAACGTTACAAGCTGGCGATGCTGGCGGCGCAGGTCGCGGGGTCCAACCCGCTCCTGCCGCTGCCCGAGTGGCTGTTGGCGCGGCTGACCGAGCTCGGGGTCGAGAGCGGGGACGACCTCGCCCTGCTCCGCGCCGAGGACCTCCTCCCGGCGATGCCGGCTCCCGCGATCGTCGAGGAGCTGGAACGGAGGTTCCCGCGCATCCTGGACACGGGTGAAGCAAAGTACGAGATCGAGTACCAGGTTGCGGAGCGCACGGCCATTTTTCACCAGGTGGGTGGGATCCGCAAGCTCCCGCCCTTGCCGACGCACCTGCCGCGCCTGCCCGGGTTTCGGCTCTTCTGGGAGCAGAAGGGGCGGGTGGTGGCGATCGTGGGGCGGGGATGATGCCTTACGCCCAGCTCCGCTCCAACGCCCTCGCCGCGTGGATGTTCAGCGCCGCGATGCCGATGAAGATCGCGGCATAGAGTGCGACGATCGGCCAGGGGAGGGGGGTCGCCAGCGCGTTTTGGAGCCCCCAGAGGACGAGGCTGCTGCCGAACGCGAGCGGCGCGACGTACCAGACTGGCGCCCACCGCAGCAGCTGAACCTGGCTCGCGACGGCAGCCCGCGCCGCGGCCGAAAGTGCTTCGTCCGACTGGGAAAGATCGAGGTTCGGTGCGCTGCCGAAGCGAGCGAGCGTGGCGATGATCGCGATGGCGGACACGGCACACACCGCCAGACCCGCCTGGATCGTCCGCTCGGGGGAGAGCTGCATCAGCAAACCCACGCAGACTGCGGCGACCACGATCGCGGCGGCACCCTCCCGGCGATTTCGGGCGCGAAGCTGATCCTGCAAGACGACGATGCGGGCGCGGAGGGGCAGGGTGTCCATCGGAGGAGGTTAAGTGCGGGGTCAGGACGGTGCCATTGCGATTGACCCGGAGCGCCCCATGATCCCCCGCTACTCCACCCCCGAGATGGTCGCCGTGTGGACGCCCGAGCGGCGCCTCCAGATCATGCTCGAAGTTGAGCTTTTGGCGTGCGAAGCGATGGAGGCGCGCGGCGAGGTGCCGGCGGGCACCGCTGCGATCTGCCGCGAACGGGCGAAGTTCGACATCGCCCGCATCGACGAGATCGAGCGCACCGTCAAACACGACGTCATTGCGTTCCTCACGAACGTGAACGAGCACATCGGCGAGCCGGGGCGGCACCTCCACAAGGGGATGACGTCGTCGGACGTGCTCGACACCGCGCTCGGCGTGCAGCTCAAGGAGGCCGGCACGCTGATTCGCGACGAACTGACGGCCGTTCTGGCGGCGCTTCGGGCACGGGCCGAAGAGCACGTCGACACCATCTGTGTCGGACGGAGCCATGGCATCCACGCCGAGCCGGTAACCTTCGGGTGGAAGCTGGCGATCTTGTGGGACGAGCTGCGCAGGGGCCGGGCGCGGCTGGACCACGCCATCGCGGACATCGCGGTCGGCAAGGTGAGCGGCGCGGTTGGCACCTTCGCACACGTAGACCCCGCGGTTGAGGCCTATGTTTGCGAGAAGCTGGGCCTCGTTCCTGCACCAGCCAGCAACCAGATCGTGCAGCGCGACCGCCACGCCTACTTCTTCAACGTGCTCGCCCTGGTGGCGACGAGCGTGGAGAAGCTGGCGGTGGAAGTGCGTCATCTGCAGCGCAGCGAGGTGATGGAGGCCGAGGAGCCGTTCACCGCGGGGCAGAAGGGCTCCAGCGCGATGCCACACAAGCGCAACCCGATCCTGAGCGAGAACCTCACCGGGCTGGCCCGCCTCGTCCGCGGCTACGCGCAGGCGGCCATGGAGGATGTGCCCCTCTGGCACGAGCGCGACATCAGCCACAGCTCCGTGGAGCGCGTGATCGGTCCCGACGCGACGGTCACGCTGCACTTCATGCTCCGCCGGCTTCGGGGCCTTGTCGCCGGTCTGGTGGTGTACCCCGAGAACATGAAGCGAAACCTCCAGAAGAGCGGCGGCATCTACTTCTCGCAAAAGGTGCTGCTCGCGCTGGTGGAGGCGGGACTCAGCCGCGAGGATGCCTACGCCCGGGTGCAGAAGAACGCGATGCTCGTGTGGGCCGAGGGCGGCTGGCTCCCCGACCGGCTCGCCGCCGACCCCGAGGTGGGTGGCGTGCTGGGCGCCGCAGCGATCACTGAACTGTGTGACCTGGGCTGGTATATCCGCCATGCGAGAACAGTTCAGGCGAGGGTTTTTGGTGCAGACGGCGGCGCGTGAGGGGAATCGCGTCTACACTGACAAGGCATGGTCCTTTCGTTGATCATCGGCTGCGTTCACCAGGTCACCTGGGTGGAGGAGCGCTCAGCGGCCTACCCGCTGGCGACGACGCGCGTGGCGGTGGTTGCGATGGAGCGGGCGTGTCGCCCGTTGGCGGATGCCTTGGTGAAGGAGCTCGGCTCGCGCCCCGGGGTGGATGTTCATCCCGACGCTACGCAGCGCATCTTCGTCAAGCAATGCGACGATCTGCTTACGACGTCCGTGGACGTTGAGGGGAACTACCCCGGCATCGACTACGGCGCGGAGGTCTACTTCGAGCGCCGTCGCTACACGCTGCACGGCTGGGGCCGCGGGGTCATGGAAGTGCAGGCCCCCGGGGTGGACCCGGTGACGTTCGCGGTTGACATCGAGCGGGACATGCGCGGGCCCTGGGTGGCGAGCGATGCGTTCGACATGCCCGCGAATCCCGAGCTTCAAACCCGGCTGACGGGGGACCTGGCTGAGCGCCTCGCGGACAAGCTCGCGCCGCTCCCGGAGACCATCCGGCGCGTCGTGTTCCCCGATCCGGAGCCCGGCACCGCGCGGCGGTTGCACAACGATGCGGTGGCCGCGGAGCGCTCCGGGAACCTGGACGAGGCTCTCACCCTGGCCAAAGCGGCGTATGGCGCGGATCCTTCGCCGATCGCGATGGACTACATCGAGCGCCTGGAAGAGCACGCGGAGGCGATCGGGTACGCCTTCAAGTCCAAGTAGGGGCGGCGCGGCTACCCGCCCAGCTCCACGCCCACGGCGCGGGCCGTCGCGACCAGCTCGCCAGCCACATCGACGATCCGGTTCGATCGAACGGCATCGGCCAGCGGCACCCCGATGACGTGCCCATCGCGGAGCGCCACCATCTGGCCCCAGCGATCGGCGCAGGCGAGATCGACCGCGCAGCAGCCGAACCGCGTCGCCAGCACCCGGTCGACAGCGTCGGGCGAGCCGCCGCGCTGCAAGTGGCCCAGGACGGTGAGCCGGATGTCGAGATCGGGCTCGGCCTCGCGCAGCGCGTTCACGACGAGCTGGCCGGCGCCACCTTTTGCGTCGGCAACGCCGAGGGGATGGGCCGATTCGGAGACCACGATCAGCGAGAACGGGCGCCCGATGTTGCGGCGCTGCTCCAGCTTCGCGCGGAGCCGCCCGAGGTCCCACGGGATCTCGGGGATCAGGATCACGTCCGCCCCGCCCGCGATGCCGCCGTGCATGGCGATGAAGCCCGCGTCGCGACCCATCACCTCCACGACGATGCAACGGTCGTGGCTCTCGGCGGTGGTATGGAGCCGATCGAGCGCGTCGGTCACGCAGTCTACGGCGCTTTGGAAGCCGAACGTCTGGTCCGTCGCACCGAGGTCGTTGTCGATGGTCTTCGGCACGCCGATCACCGGCACGCCTTCCTCGCGCATGAGACGGTCGGCGATCCGCATCGTGCCATCGCCACCGACCACGATCAGCCCCTCCATGCCGAGGCGATCGAGCTCCACGCGGATGTCGTGCGCGTGGTTCTTCCCGTCCTTCCACGCAAACGGGTCGCCCCGGTTGGTGGTGCCCAGGATCGTGCCGCCGCGCTGCAGGAGGCCCCCGCACGCCCGTGGCACGAGCCGGCGCAGCCGCATCGGGCGCGCAATCAGCCCGTCGAAGGCATCTTCTACGCCGGTGAGCAGCCAGCCTTTCTGGCCGACGCCGTACTTTACCACCGCGCGGATCACGGCGTTGAGCCCCGGCGCATCGCCGCCCCCGGTGAGGATTCCTACGTGGCGCGACATGCTGACTCCCGCACAGCCGGGTAACTGCGCGGATGGGCAGCCGGCACGCGACGATTCGCGTACTTTTGTGCAGTTGGGCGCGGGTCGAGCCGTCGCGAGGCGCCTACGACGACGTGGAGTTGGACGCGATCGCCCAGCGCATTCGCCTCGCGCGGGCGGAGGGCGCGGAGCCGGTCGTGGTGTTGCACTCAGGGGCGTTGCCCGATTGGGTGATCGCTCGCCATGGCTGGTTGGACCCGGACATCATCGGGGTTTGGGGCTGCTATGTCGACCGCGTGGCGCAGCGGGTGGGCGTTCATGTGCGGTGGTGGGCTCCCTTGCGCGGGCCCCTGGAAGAAGCGAGCTTCTACGATGGGGAAGCGCGCTTGGCGCTCCGAGCGCTCCTCGACGCGCACGCTTCGGCGTACCTCCACCTCAAGCGCACCCAGGGCTTCCGCGGGGAGCACCCCGAGGTCGGCACCATCGCGACGTGGGCGCTCTGGACGGGCGACGGTTGGAGGGGACGCGCCGCCGCTGGGCTGCGCGAGCGGCTGGGACCGGACGCGTGGATTTCGGTGCTCGCGTCGGGAAAGTTGGCCCCGCCGTTCGCGCTGGTCGGGGAGCTCTCGAACGGCACACCGGCGCTCGACTGGATCGGGGTCGATTGGGCGGGCGTCGTCCGCTTTCCGCGGGAGGAACTGGTGGGCAGCGACGACGAGGCGCGGGACCTGTGCCTGCAGCGGCTGACGGCGCACGGGAAGCCGCTTTTGGTGAACAGCGGGGAGGTTTGGCCTGAGGTTGGGGCGCGGTGGGTGGGGTAGGAGCGGACTCCGGGCGTTGCGCCAGACCCATTCGCGATGCCGCGCTCGGGCGTCGGCGCAACGCGGCGCATTCGTGAGGGGCTCACGGACCCACGCACCCCGTCGAGTCACAGGAAAACGTCGCATCCGGCCCATACGCAAAATCGGAGACCGCCTCCACCGAAACGATGCCAAGCGGGCTGCTCGCGGTTCGCGCGAGATCGCACGACTCCGCGAGCAGGGTAAACGACCGGCCGGCGAGCCGAACCTCGTTCTCTTTGGCGTCGGATGCGTTCTCCAGAACTCCGAGGCCCTCGACCGCGCCATCGCCGATGCACGTGAGGGCCGCATCCTCCGCATAGATCCCGCCTCCCTGGCCCGTCGCGTGGTTGGCCGACACCGTGGAGCTTCGCAGCAGGAGGCTCCCGCCGGAAACGGCGACTCCCCCGCCGTCGCCCGTGGCCGCGTTCCCCGAGAACGTGGAGTCCACGATCGTCGCCACCGTCGGCGTACCCATGCTCAGACCACCCCCAATCGCGGCCGTATTGGCTTCGACGACGAGCCCCGTTATCGAAAGGTTGTCGGCTCCGTTTACTGAGATTCCGCCCCCCGCCGACCCCGCGCCGTTGCGGACAGTGAGACCCGAGAGGTCGTAGTCCCCCGCGCCCAGATCGAGCACGGATCCCGCCCCGCCCCCGTCGAGCACGACCCCGTCGCCGACGCCGCTCACCACGCCCCCGGCGGTGAAGCTGAGGTTGACGAACCAGGTGCCGGTGCAGAGCGCGAGAGAGCCCACGCCAAACGCAGCGAAAGCCGGGGCGCCGTCGATACCCGCGAGCTCGGCCGTTAGATCGATCGCCCCGAGCGCATCGGTGAACGTAGCCAGGCCGTCGTCATTGGCCCAGGCGGCGTCGCAAGCGTCGGACGTGCCGTTGCACCGCTCCCGCGCCCCCGGGTGCACGTCGGCATCGGCGTCGTTGCAGTCCCCCGCTTCGGCTACCCACCCCTCGGTCGGGCAACGGTCTTCCGATAGCTCGGGGTCCCCAAATCCATCGCCGTCTACGTCCCGAAACAGGGCCGACGTCTCACAGCCGCTGTCCTCGGCGGTGTCCGGCGCGCTGTCGAGCGCCGTGTCGGCCGAGTCGATGCCGGTGTTCGTGTCCGTGCCGCCGGTATCCGGCGAACACGGCTGATCGTCCAGCACAAAGGTGCAGCCGAGCATGAAGAACAGCGTCATAGCGCCACCGCGAAGCCGAGGCCGAGGTCGCCCATCGGTCCCTGAACATAGCCGCCGCGAAGCAGCACTTGTGCGGATACCCGCCGCGAGAGCGGGAGGCCGTATCGGACTGAGCCCACGCCGCCGAGGTGGAGCGCGGTGTAGGCGCCGTCGCAGTTGAGGCGGGCGAGCTCGAAGGTGCCGACGAGCTGGGTGCCGACGGCCAGGGGGCCGAAGCCGAGCTCCAGACCCATGGCTTGCGGCAGCCGGAGCCCCTCGGCGCGGCCGTTGGTGCCGATCGCGGTGTCGAACGCGAGGCGGAGGGCGCCAGCGAGCCGAACGCGAGCGAGCGCCCGAAGGTTGACGGTGACCCCGCCCGGCTCCAGACCGGCGGCGCCAAAGAGTCCGATCTCCGCCCGAGGCCGACCGAAGGCGCGCTCGACAATGCGGGCGGCGGCGGCCGGCTTCGTGACCGGTCGGAGGCCCAGCCCGGACGCGGGCGGCGCCTCCGCGGGCGACTCCACGGTCTGCCATCGTCGGAGGCGAGTCTCCCCGGCGGGCGCGTTCACCCGCACGCGCCCCTCGATGACCGTGATCCGCACCGAGGCGCCGTTCCCGTCGATGGCGAACTCGGTGCCTTCGACGGTCGTTTGAACGGTTCCGTAGCGCACCTCGAACGCGCCGCGCACCGAGTAGTATACGTCGCCGAGCCGCTGGAGCACCGTTCGGGCGCGAACCTCCAGATCGGCATGTTCGCCAACCGCAATCTCCTCCCCCGTCCCGACCGTGAGCCGCGCGCGGGCCTCTTCGGTAACGATGCGATCCCCTTCCTCCAGCACCATCCCTCGCGCCGCGGGAAGTCTGGCTTCGCCGCGGAGGATGAGCACGCGGGTGGTCGTCGCCACCGGACGCCACTGCCCCTGCGCGTCGGGCGCCGACAGCTCAACGATCTCCCCCCAGGCGGCGAACGCCCGCGACGGCACCGCGAGGATCAGCAGGCAGAGGAGGAACAGCCGGTGAAGCACGCCGATCCTCGTATCACGGACCGCGCGGCCAGAATTATTTCGTTGGTTTCGTAACGGGCGCGCACCTGTCCCTTGGAGCATCGTACGGACCGGATTTCCCCGGCCCCGTTTCACCCCGAGGTGCCCATGCGTTCCATCTGTCCGTTCGTCCCCACCCTTTTGGCGCTGCTCTCCGGCTGCCTGCCGCTGGCCGCGGAAACCGAGGCCCAGCTCGACGACTCCGGCGCGCCGGGCGGAGGAGCCCTCGGCGACAGCGCGGATTCCGGCGACCGGCTCGACACGGGCGAGGCCAACGACAGCTGGGACACCGGCGGCGGCGGCTCCGCGCCTGCGACGCTGGCTGAGCTCTTCGCGCTGCTCGGCCCGGAGCCCACCGCGTTCACGATCGCGGATGCGTCGGTCGGGGGTGCCATCGCGGGCGACTCCGTCCACATCACCATCGGCCCCAAAGCCTTCTCCTTCAGCGACGGCCGGCTGGCCGGCGGCGCCGTGGACGTCGAGCTGACCGAGTACGACTCCCTCGGCGACATGGTCCGCGGCGGCCGCGCCACGCTCACCGCTGACGGTGACTGGCTCGCGACGAGCGGCTCGTTCGCCCTGAAGGCCTCCCAGGAAGGCCAGCCGCTGGCCATCAACGGCATCACGGACCTCGCCTTCGACGCCTGGGACAGCACCGCCTCGGGCATGGAGCTCTTCGTCGCGGGGGACGCGGGGGAGGCCTGGACGCGCCCCTTGGAAGAGCCCGCGACGGCAACGTTGGTGCGCGGGAAGGACGGCTCCGGGGACAACGCCTTCCAGTTCAGCGGGGTATGGGCAGGTGGGATCGGCGGGTACTCCGCCTACAACTGCGATGCGATCACCAACCTGTCCGCGGTCCACGTGACCCTGGACGTGGTGTTCCTCTCCCACTTCTCCACCGAAGCGGCCGTGTTCTTCCTCCCGGCGGGGGCGAGCAGCGCCGTGCAGTTGTACACCGGGGACTCCAGCCTCCCCGGCTACCGCAGCTACATGAACGGCATGCCCGTGGGGATCACCGGGAAGCTCGTGATCTACTCGCTCATCGACGGGGAGCGTTTCCTCTTCCATGACGACGCCTACACCATCCCGGTTGGCGTGGACGTGGGTGGAGGTGAAATGAAGGAAACGCTGTCGGTCGACCTGCTCCCGACGAGCGAGGCCGACTTCAACGCCTACTTGAACGGCCTCTAAGCCGACCTCGCATCCGTTAGAGGCTCCCGCCATGTCCGTCATTCGTTTCGATGACCCGCTCCCCTCGCTCGTGGCCGCCTTCGACCGCGACGAGGGGAGCGGGCGCGCCCTGCTCACGGAGGTGCTCCGGCACGTCGCGAGCGTCGCGCGCCCCTACCCGGACGCCTGGTTCGCCCTGGGGCGCAAGCACGCCGAGGCCATCGCCGACCTCGGCGCGCGCGTCTACACTACGTGCGCGCGCACCCCGAAAGGCCGCTTCCCGTTCTCCGGTCGCACGCCGTTTCGCGCGTACGCCCTGGAGAGCTTCGATGGTCGCGCGATCCGTTACCATAGCTTCTACGCCAAGCTCTCGATCACCCGCGAGCTCCTGCGCGCCGACTACGCGCACAATCTCTCCTCCGATCCGCGTCTCGTTTGGCGCGCGGATCTCTACGGCGCGATCGGCGACCACCTCCGCCTCGTCGCCGAGCGCATCGCCGGCGCCCCGCCGCGGTGGCGCCTCGAAGGAATCTCAGCCATCCGCTATGAAGCCACACTCGTGGAGCTGCTTCGCGGGAGCCCGGAGCGGGACGTCCCCACCTTGGTTGATCGCGCACTTCGGCTGGGCGGCCCCCGCACCCAGTCGCAGCTGTGCCGCGTGCTCGAAGCGGTGATCGGCGCGCCTGCGGGGCCCGAGGCGGCCGAAGAAACGCACAGCGAAGACCTGCTGAGTCGGGGGGCCGTGCGCGCGGCGGTGCTTGCCGGATGGTCGGCCCTCGCCTCGGAGGATCGGGCGTTGCTCCGCGCGATCATCGGGGGGGAGAGCTACGATGAGGTGTGTGCGCGTCTGCCCCAATACGCGCACCGTGTGGCGGTTACGCGCGCGCTGGAGCGCATCGGGGAGCACTTCGTTGCGCGGCTGGCGGGGGAGCTGGGCGCGCCGGAAGCGTCGAGGCCTCCGCCCAAGGCGCTCCTGGAGCTGGTGCTGGACGTGTTGGACAGCATCGGGGAGGGCGCGTGAGCCGCGATCGCTGGGAGGGCCTGCTCGCCGGGCAGCCGCTGCTCGATGGGCTCGCGCGGCTCGCGGCGCGGCGCCGGCACGCGCGAGAGCGCAGCGAGGAGGACGACGAGTTCGAGGCCTTGGAAGAAGTGGAAAGCCCGATTCGCCTGGCCGCTGCGGACGGCGAGCACACCTACCGGGACTCGGTTTACTCGGTGGTGGTGGGCGGCGGCTTCGCCACGCAGACCGCAGGCCCCGGGGGGCTGACCATCCAGGTCGGGGAGGTGCGCGTCGCTCTCGCCCCTGGCGTTCCGGTGCCCGTGCCGCCGGTCGGCGATGTTCTCCTCGGACTCGACGCGCGAGGGAGGTCGGTGCGACTGGTGCGGTGAGCTCCGCTCTCGGTTCCGCTCCAGCCTACGGTCTACGGTCTCCCGCCTGCGGCCGCGATCGGCCGCCCGTTACACTCCGCCCGTGAGCGGAACCCTGAAACCGGGCGACATCGTCGATCGCTACGTGGTGGAGCGCGTGGTCGGCCGGGGCGGGCAGGCCACCGTTTACCAGGTTCGGCATCGCGATCTGGGCGTCGTCCGCGCGCTCAAGGTCCTGGACGGAGCCGACGCGGCGACGCGGGCGCGGCTCTACACGGAAGGCCGGGTGCTCGCCCAGCTTCACCACCAAAACGTCGTTGGGGTGATCGACATCCTCCAGGTGGGCGACGCGCCGGCGTTGCTCTTGGAGTTCGTGAGCGGTGGGAACCTACACGAGCGAATCGCCGGCCAACCCCTCCCGCTCGCGGAAGTGGAGCGAGTCTTCCGCGCGATCCTCGATGGGATCGATGCGGCACACGCCGATAATATCGTACACCGCGACATCAAGCCCGCGAACGTGCTGCTCGACGACGCCGTTTCGCCTCCGGTGCCGAAGGTCTCGGATTTCGGGATCGCGCGGGCAGACGGCGAGGCGGCCGGCGGGCACTCGACACGCGCGGGCATCGCCCTCGGCTCGCCGCACTACATGGCCCCGGAGCAGGCTCGGAGCGCGCGCGACGTGACCATGCGCGCGGACATCTGGAGCCTTGGCGCAACCCTTTACGCGATGGTGACGGGTCACCCGCCCTTCGCAGGGGAGGCGGCGTGGGAGGTGCTCGCCGCCGCGAGCACCGGGCGGTACCTCCCGCTCGGGCAGGCCCGATCAGGGGTGCCGGAAGCGTGGCGCCGCACCGTCGAGGCTTGCCTCCGGGTGGATCCTCAGGCGCGGCCGCCTGACATCGCGACCGTGCGCGCAATTTTCGAGGGATCCAGGGTGTGGAATGCCCCGCCACAGTCTGCCGGCGAGACGATGGCGGTGGAGGCCGCCGAAGACCCCGACGGCGCGGCCCCGGAAACGCACGCCGCCCGGGCGCAGCCGCTGCCCCCGACGCAGCCGACCCCCTCCGGACGACCCGGGGTCGCGACCGCGCTCGTGGTCGACGGCGCGGGGAGGGGACACCTCGTCGAGGTGATTGTCGAGGTGTACAGCGGGGCCACGGGCATCTCGACTCCGCAGGACGTGGAGCGCGACGCGCAGGTCGCCGCGCAGATCGCCGTGGCGGCCGTGCTCGGCGCCTCAGCGGGGGAGCGGCGCGTCGTCTGGCAGGTACGCGGCGCAGGATTTCGCATCCACGGCACCTCGTTGGCGCTGGCCGTCGCGGTCGCCACCGCGAGCGCCGTGCGAGGACTCCCGGTGCCGTCGGGCTGGGTGTTCACGGGCGGCGTAGACCTTGATGGCCAGATCGCGCCCGTGGGGGGCATTCCCGCCAAGCTGCTGGCCGCCGCTGGCGCAGGCTGTGTCCTCGTGATCGTGCCCCGCGGCAGTCCGCCCAGCGATGCAGGCGTTGAACGCCTGGAGGTCGGCACCCTGGACGAAGTGCTCGCACGCGCGTTCCCGGCGCTCCTCCGCTCGCGAGTACAATTTCGTTTGGTAGCCGCGGTGATCGCCCCTGCGCTGTTGGTTTTCCTGGGGCTGGCCGATCTCGTGGACGTGCACGTGCACTACCCCCTGCTGCGCGCGGCCGGGCGAACGGTAGCCATCGACGATGTCGTGGTGGTGTCCCTCCCTGAAGTGGGCGATCTACGCAGCTTCCGCGCCGAATGGCCGGCCCTCGTCGACCGCCTCGCCGCCGCCGAGGCCGCCGCGATCCTGATCGACGTGAGCTTCACGCCTGAAACGGAGCAGGACGGCGCGATCGCCGCGGCGATCGAGCGGGCTGGCATTCCGGTCATTTTGCCGGTCCGGATGGATGGCGAGCAGGTGCGGCGGCCGGGGAGCCACGCGCTCGGGGAAGCGGCGGAGCTTGGCCACGCCGTGGCGTTGGCCGACCTCACGATCGGGTGGGTGCGGCGCGCTCGAGTGCGCGTGGCTGACGACGCCGGGAGGACGTACTGGCACGTGTCAATCCTGGCGGCCGGGGCCCTTGTGGGCGCCGCGGAGCCGGAGACGGTGGACGGCGAGCTCCGGATCGGCGCGCTTCGAAGTCCACTTTCGCGAAACAGCTACGGGATCGCGCCATCGGGTCCTGTCACGACCATCCCAGCGACGGGTGACCTTGCCGCCGTGCGCGGGCGGCTCGCCATCGTCGGGGCGCTTCTCGGGGATGAGGACCTCCAGCGCACGCCCGAGGGCCAGCGGTACGGAGCGGAAGTGCTCGCCGCCCAGGTGCAGACGCTCCTTCGCCAGGCCGCGCCACGCGAGCTGCCACCGGAATTCGCGGCTGTGCTCACGTTGCTGGTTGGTATAGGCACGGCGTTCATCGCCACGAGCGCGCGTGTTCCGCCCGCGCTCCGAGGGCTGCGCTGGGTGCCAGCGATCCTGGCCGTCGCGCTCGCGCTTGCGCTTGCGACGGGCGGGAGCCTCGCGCCGATCACTGGGCCGATCCTTGCGGCGGCGCTGGTTAGCTGGGCGAGTCGGTCGCGGTGACTTCGAAATTCGTGTCCCCCACCCGCCCGTGCATGGCGCTGGTGGACTTACTTGCGGCGGATGAGGTGCGTAGCGTCACGGCGACCTCGCCTGGGATGGACGATGGCGCAGGCCCGATCCCTTGGTTCACAGGTACGTTTCTCGCCATCGCTGCACCGCGGAGCCGCCGGTGGGACGAGCGCTTCGCGGTGCGCGCGTTGTGGTGTCGCGACAGCGTCGGGGCTGGCGACTGGACCAACCCCACCCGGATGAAACGGCCGCCGGAGCATCCCCAGCCAGGTGAAACCGGCGCCCTCGGTCGGCGGGGACTCTATCGTCGCGTCTGCTGAGAAACGCCCGTAATTCTCTCGCCCCGCGTGGAATGCGCAGGCGTGATCCGGCGGACGTTTCATCTACAGGGGGATGCGAAAGGATCGGTTTCATCTACAGGGGGATGCCTGCCGGGGCCGCGCCCGAGGGCGACTGCGGTTGCGCCGCTGGGGGGCCGATGCATGGGCTCGTGGGCATCGCGTTGGCCGCCGTCCGGCGCGGCCGCGTTGCGCCGCCACCCCCGCCCGACCACGGAACCGGGCCGCGCGCAACGCCCTGAACTACTCCGCCGCCCCCACCTGCACATCTCCCACCGCCGCCGCGCCCTTCATCAACCGCCGCACCCGAACGAACATCGCCACGCCGGCCAGGAACATCACGATGCTGCCCCACTGCCCCGGCGTCAGCCCCGCCCAGCGCACATCTGCCGTGGGGAAGCCCTCGATCTCGTCGGTTCTACGCAGGAAGTCCATGAAGAACCGCACCGGCGCGTACATGAAGCACCAGATGACCAGGAAGGTGCCGGCCGGCCAGGCGCGCTTGCGGAACGCCCAGAACACCGCCGAGATCACCATCGCCCACAGGCACTCGTAGAGCCCGAGGTCATGCCGAACGCCGAGCTCCGGCCGCCATGTCGCGAAGTTCACGGCCAGAAAAAAGTCCGTTGGCCGCCCGATGTGGTCGTGCACGATCGCGCAGCCGGCCCGGCCGAAGATCCAGGCGAACGGGAAGGCGAACATCACGACGTCCGCGTGCGACCAGAAGTCGCGCTTGCGGATGACCGTGAAGAACAGGGTGCTGCCGATCACGGCGCCGATGAAGCCGCCGAAGCTCGAAAAGCCCGCCCAGATGCGGTACAACGCGGCGAAGCCCTGCTCGTCGAGCTGCTCGGGGTGGTACGCGAGCACGTGGACCAGGTGGCCGAACACAAAACCCATCAGGACGGTAAAGACGACGCCATCCACGATGTCCCGAACGTCCAAACCCTTGGCGATGCCGCGCGCCCGGGCGATCTCCAAACCCAGCACGAACCCCGTGGTTACGAGGATTCCCCACGGGTCGAGCGGGATCGGCCCCAACTGGTAGACCGGAAGATGGATGTACGGGACCATCGGCGCGGGATAACCCGGCGCCAGCCGGCCCCCCGGCGGGAGGAACGATGTCCGTCTACACCAACGACGTTTTGATCGAGGGCGTGCGCCGGGACGACGTGCTCGCCTGGCTCAGCGAACCGAAGAACCACCGGTTGATCGTGGATGGTGCGTGGGATGGCCTGCGCGAAACCGGCACCGGCTGCTTCGACCTGGACATCAAAAGCCAGCCTCGCCCCCGGGTGCTCAGCTACAGTTTTGACCGGGTGGACGAGGAGCACGGTGGCCGTCGCGTACACGTGGCGCTCGACGGGCGGCGGCTCAAGGGGAAGCTCCACTACAGCCTGCGAACGACGAAGCCGAGCACCAACACGCTCGTAACCCTGCACGTGGACTTCGATGGGAACGGCTACCTCTTGTTGTTGGCGGAGAAGCTTGGACTCCGCCCGCGGCTTGAGAAGGGGTTTGCGGCGATGACCGAGAACCTGCTCCGCGAGATCGGCAAGCTCCGCGCTTGAGCGATACAAGCTCAGATGCCGAACATCGAGCTCACTCGGTACCCGAACCCTTCGACGTACCGGCAGATCGCCGCGAACGTGTGGGACCATCCCTACGATCCGCACGTGTACGGATCGCTGGAGGTGCGATCGGAGCGGCTTGAGGCGTGGATCGCGAAGAAGCGGGTGGACTCCGGGGAGAAGGTGACGGTGAGCCATGCGGTGGCGCGTGGACTTGCGCTCATCATCCAGAAGCACCGGGATCTGAATTCCCTGGTTCGGATGGGCAGCCTCTACCAGCGCCGCGACATCGACATCTTCATGCAGATCGTGGTGGAAGACGCGGAGAACATCGGCAAGACTGATCTCAGTGGGATCAAGATCAAGAACGCCGAGCAGCTCGATGTGGTGGCCATGGGCAAGATGATCCGCGAGCGGGCGGTGAAGATCCGCAGCGGCAACGACGAGGAGTTCAATCAGACGAAGAAGGGACTGGCCGGACTGCCTGGCTTCCTCATCAAGCCGGTGCTGCGTTTCCTCGACTTTCTGCAGTACACCCTCAACATCAACCCGAAATTCCTCGGCACGCCCGGGGATCCCTTCGGGTCGGCGATGGTCACCAACGTGGGCGTGTTCGGGCTCACCATCGGATACGCGCCGTTCTTTCCGCTGGCGCGCACGCCGATCATCATCACGCTGGGCACGATCGAGGAGAAACCGGTGGTGGAGGACGGGAAGATCGTGATCGGGCGGGTGCTCCACATCAACGGAACCTTCGACCATCGCGTGGTGGACGGCTACCATGGCGGCGTGGTGGCCAAGGAGATGAAGGCGCTGCTGGAGAACCCGGAGCGGCTGGATGCGCCTACTTCAACAGAGGCGGGGGTTTAGCGCACCGATGTTCAGCTTCGTCGTAGGGATCGGGGCGGCCCTCGCGGGCGCGGGGGACAGCACGACGCTCGACCTGTGGCGGGGTTCGCCCGGCGCGGACAAAGTGTATGTACAAGCCGTGCTTCCGGACGGCAGCACCGGGCTGTTCCTGGTGGACTCCGGCGCGGCCATCTCGGTGATCAACCCCGAGGCCGCCGAGCGCCTCGGCCTCGTGAGCGAAGATGCCGGGGGGCGGGTGGCCGGGCTCTCTGGCAGCGTGAGCTGGCAACGCGCCACGCTGTCGAACGTAAAACTTGGGGACTTCACCCTGGACAATGTGGATGTCGCGACTGGCGTTCCGGGCGTTCCGGACATGGCGGGGGCGATCCCGGTGGACGGGATCTTCGGCCACAACGTGTGGAGCCACTTCACGGTCGTGGTGGACTACCCCGCGGATCGGCTGGAGCTGCACCGGCCGGGCACCTACAAAGCCAAGGGAAAAGGGCAGAAGATCCGCGTGGCGGGGAACCGCGTGATCGTGGATGTGATGGTGGAGGCGGAGCACGAAGGGGTAACGGCCAAGGTGCCGGTAACCATCGAGATTGACACGGGCGCCTCGGATACCAGCCTGTGGTGCCAAACGGGGGAGCCGTTCCGACCCTTTACGACGCTGGGCGTGGAGCCCGTGGTCGGGATCGGCGCGGCGCTAGACAAGGTGCCCGACTTCCAGTTCTTGACGGAAACGCGGCACATCCCGGCGACGTGGCTCACCTTTGGGGGCCGTCGCGCGAAGCGCACCGGGCCAATCCGGTGGTCGAGTCCGGACGATCCTGGCGCAGACGCATGCGCGGTTTCGACGGGCCTCCTCGGTTTTCGTAGCTACGGCGACCAGCGGGTTGTGATCGATTACCCGGGCGAGCGGCTCACGCTCGAACGACCGCAAAAGCGGCGTGTGTTTGACGCATCTGCAGCCTGGTTGGCGGAGGACCTCGCGCATCATGGGCACGACCCCCGGCGGGCGGCCGCGCGGGCAAAGGTCCTCATCGGGCACGACGAGCTGACCTCGGCGCGCACCACGATCCAGGAGGCGATCGCGAGCAGCGGGGAGGACCCGGCGCTGATCGCGCTGGCGGCCCGGGTGGACTTCTACGACGGCAAGGATGCGGAAGCGATCGCCCGGCTCGCTTCGCTCAGCCCCATCGAGCTGGTGGACGAGGGCATCTGGGGAACGATGCTGGGCTCGCTGATCGCGAACGGTCGGGAGGCCGAGGCGCTGGAGCGTGCTCAGCTCGCGCTGAAGTTGGAGGTGGCGGACGCGGACGTGCGGCAGGAGCTGCTCGTTGGCCTCTCGGATGCGCTGTTGGCGAACAACCGACCGGCTGAGGCGCAGCGTGCGTTGGACGAGGCGATCGCGGTGGACCGCGGCGGCAGCGGATTTCTATTCCGTCGCGCGCTCGTGGCGTTGGAGCAGGGGGATCGCTACGGCGCGATCAGCACCCTGCGAAGCCTGCTGGACGTGTACCCCATCGGTGGCCAGGCGATGTGGTTGTACTCGCTCTCACTGGAGCCGCAGGATCATTCCACGTTCAAGGCAGATCTTTCGCGGGCCTTGGGTCGGTTGCACCCCGAGGCGGAGCCGCTCGACTTTGTGGGCGCAGCGCTGCGCCTCGTGGCCGACGAACCGGCGGCCCGGGAGGCGTTGGAGAAAGGGTACGCTCGTGATTGCAAGCCCTTCCGGCGCGGCGCGGCGCGCGACAATTGCGATGCTTGGTACTGGGCGCTTGGCGGAGATCGACTGGACGCCGCTTCTGCTGCCGCCTCGCGCGCGGTGAAGTCGGACCCGAAGAACAGCGCGTATCGCGACACGGCGGCGGTCGTCGCCTACGTGCGGGGCGATCTCGCGGAGGCCGGCATTCAAGCCCGTGAAGCGGCCAGACTCGAGCCGGATGACCCCTACCTGATCTGGCAAGCGCGGCGGTTTACCAAGGCCGCGGCGCCGCCCTCGGGCACGAGGTGAACCTGTTCTGGACGCTGCTGGCTCTCGCCGGGGAAGTGAGCGTCGATCCCGACGAGCTGCGCGTCTCCGACGCGCGCCCCCCGCCAGAGGATGCAGTGGTCTCCGCCGTGTACGACGGGGATACGATGACGCTCTCAACGGGCGACAAGGTGCGCTTGAAATGGGTGAACACGCCCGAACTCAAGCCGCCGGAGGAGTACGGGCAAGAAGCGCGGGAGCTCACCGCCAGCCTTGTTCTGCAGAAGCAGGTGAAGTTGTTGGGGAGCGGAGCGCGCGATGGGTACGGACGGCTGCTCGCAGGCGTGGACATCGATGGGAAGAACCTCTCCATCGCCATCCTGGAAGCTGGCCTTGGCCACGTGTTCCTGATCCCGCCGGACGACACCGACATGGCGCCATTCATGGCCGCGCAGGAGCGTGCCCGGGGGGCAAGGCGGGGTATCTGGTCCACGGCGCGGTTCCAGGGCGCGCTGCACATCACCTCGTTCCACGCGAACGCCGATGGGGACGATCGGGAGAACGTGAACGGGGAGTATCTCCGCATCTGCAACATCTCGCCCAGCCCGTTGGACCTGAGCGGGTACCGGATCGCAGACGTGAGCGGGAACAACTGGGAGTTCCCCGCCGCGCTGGTGCCGGTGGGGCAAACGGTGAAGCTGCACAGCGGGAAGGGAGTGAACCTCGTGGACGCGGCAGCCCAGATCGAGCTGTACCTGGGCAATCTCGACCCGATCTGGAACAATGGAGCCGACCGGGCCACGATCTACGACCGATACGGCCGGGTGGTGGACTCGCGTGAGCACCACGCCGAGCACCCCAACCCGTGATCGACTGATGGACGAAGCGCTGCTGCGAAGCGCGAACGCGCTCTTCGGCTTTTCGCCTCCGCTCTGGTCGCTAATCGACTCGCCTTGGGCGCCGCTTGCGCTCGCCGCTCCGTTGCTCTGGTATTTCTGGAAGCACGGTCACCTCCGCTGGACGCTCGCGGTCCTGGTCGCTGTCGGGCTCTCAGATATGACCGTCGTGCGGGGGCTCAAGCCGATGATCGGCCGCGAACGGCCGTGTGCGGTGCTCGAGGGGGTGGGGGTGCCCGTGATCGACGGCAGCCCGCACTGCGGGAGCGGCGGGGCGATGCCTTCGGCGCACGCGTCGAACACCATGGCGCTCGCGGCCGTGCTCGCCTCGCCGGAGCTTGCGGCGGTTTCGTTCGTGGTCGGTGCTTCCCGCGTCGTAACCGGGCAGCACTGGCCGACGGACGTGCTCGCGGGGTGGGGGTGGGGTCTGGCGCTCGGCGCGGCGGTACGCTGGGGCTGCAAGAAGGGTCTGGGATGGCGGTAAAAGCGGTATTTGTGGACGCTGGTGGCACGCTGCTTCGGCCTCGCGAGCCGGTCGGCGTGACCTACGCCCGCGCTGCCCGCGCGCGAGGGCACGAGCGCAACCCGGTACGGGTCGAGCAGCGCTTCCGCGCCGCGTTCGCCGCTCGTCGCGATCAGCCGCAAGCGGGGGACGGCCGCGCCTTCTGGGCGCCGCTCGTGGCGGAGGCGGTGGAGGTGGACGATGAGGCGCTCTTCGAGGAGCTGTACGAGTGGTATTCGCGGCCCCGCGCCTGGTGGGTGGACACGGAGGCGCTCCGGGTGCTCGGGGATCTCTCCCGCAGCGGGGTGCGGCTCGGCATCCTCTCGAATTGGGATGAACGACTGAGGGTTTTGTACCATCGGTTCGCGCTTGACCGCCTGTTCCCGCTGCTCGTGTGCAGCGCGGAGCACGGCGTGGAGAAGCCGGATCCGCTGCTGTTCCAGATCGCCTGTCGGGTGGCCGGCGTGGCGGCGAACGAGGCGGTGCACATCGGCGACGACCAGGAGAAGGACGTGGACGCAGCCTCCCGGGCTGGGCTCATCGGCCTGCACTTCGACGACGACCGGGGCTGGCGCGGCGTGGAGCTGGAGCTGAAGCGCTTGCGACGGTCCGCTGGCTTGTTCGCGGGGGGTTGACGCGTCAAGACTTGCTTGATCCTCGTATTTCGTTAGTTGGGGGCTCCCTCCCCGGAAGCTACGCTGGTTCGATTCGGTCGCCTCCTCCCCGCCGTTTGTTTGAGCCTGCTCGTCGTTCCGGCGCCACGGCTCGGCGCGGAGCCTCCCCCGCTCCCGGCGGAGCCCGATCCGCTGGCGGCGATCCACGACGAAGCGGCGGCGCTGGCGCCCCAGGTGGCCGCGCCGGAGAGCGTGGGAGAGAGCCTTGAACGGGTGGAATCGTTGCTCAGCGGGCTGGTTGGGATGGTGGACGTGGCGGCCGCTTCGCCGGGGGAGCTCGCGCTCCTCGACGAGCTGCTCGCCCTCCGCTTCACCGCGCTCACGACCACGGTGCCGCTCCCTGAGGGCAGCCGGGGCGTGTTCCTCGCGCAGGTGGCGCCGGGGGCGATGCGCTCCGACGTAGTGATGGGGGTGCCGGCCTCGATCACGCTGGCCCAGGCGATCATCGAGAGCGGCTGGGGGAAAACGGCGCCGGGCTACAATCTGTTCGGGATGAAAGGGGAGGGGTCCGCCGGATCCACCTCCCACGTTGGCATCGAGTACCGCCATGGCAAGCGGGTGCATCGGCGCTCCAGCTTCCGGAGCTATGGCTCGTTTGCAGAGTCGATCGAGGATCATGCTCGGTTGTTGTCGACCCGGAGCCGTTACGCCGAAGCACGCGCGGTGTCGGAAGATCCTGCGGCGTTCGCGCGGGCGCTGCAGGGAAAGTATGCGACCGACCCAAAATATGCGGCGAAGCTGATGGATATTTCCGACCGCTATGGCCTGGACCGATTCGACTGGTCGATGCCGACGCCGCCCGCCGTTGCCGAGGTGGACGAGCCCTGAAAACGGCAGCGGCCGGGCCCGCCTCGCGGCGAACCCGGCCCTGCTTCAATGGTCGGGATTAGCCCCCGATGTTGCCTTCTACCGCGCCGTCGGGGTTGGCTTCCCCGCCTTCCACCGCCGTGGTCATGCCGACCGCGCAGTCCCGGTGCATCGCCATGCCGGCGCCTTCGGGGATGAGCTCGGCCATCGTCTCGCCCGCGGCGTAGGCGTGCCAGCCGGTCACGCGGCCGGCGCGGTTGTAGGCGAAGGCGTCCTGCGGGGTCATCGCGGGGCTCTCCCACGAGATGAACACCTGCGACTCGCCGTAGCAGATCGCGCCAACAACCACCTCTTCTTCGCCCCGCGCCCCGTCGCTGTCGCTGTCGACGAACGCCTCCGGGAACATGTCGATGTAGTGCGAGCCGGCCTCACCGACGTACAGGTAGGGCGCATCGCCTTCGACCTTGTAGGAGAAGGTTTCGGACACCTCCCCGACCCAGCCGGCCACGACGCCTTCCGGCGAGCTGAAGCCGAGCAGGACCGGCTGGTCGCCGACCTGGCCCTTGCGGCCTTCGAGGGTAACGGAGGCCGCCTGAGCGATGGAGTCATCGAGCTCGATGATGCGGTCCGTGGAGGCGTAGGCCGGCTTTCCAGCGGAGTCGCGCACGACGAACCAACCGCGGCGCTTGCTGGCGGATTTTCCGTTCCAGAACTGCACGACTTCGGTGCCGATCGCGGTGTAGGCCTCGGGGTTGCCCTCGAGGTCCGTGGTCTGCTCAAAGGCGACGTAGGTGACGGGCTTGTTGGGCTTGGACGTGTCGCGGTCGAACTCGCCGGAGCGAAGCGGGAGCTGCAGGGAGGCGTACCCGTCCATGGAGTGGGCGGAAACGAGCGCGTTGCCCATCCACTCGATCTCGCCGGTTTCGGTGAGTCGGATGGGGTACAGGCTCACGACGGTGTTGTCCTGCGTGGTGGCGACCTTCACGGTCGGGCCGACTTCCAGGAAGGCGTCGGTCGCCTCCGGGGCGAAGGATTCCTGGGCGCAGGCGGCGACGAGAAGAAGCGGTGCGAAGCGGATCATGATGGAGTCTCCTGGTTGTGGGTGACCCCATCAAGATCGGTCGGCGCGCGCGGGAACCTTAGGAAAAAGAACGCGGGGGGAATCTTTTTGATCCTCCCCGCGAACACCGCCCAGTGCGACGTTCAGTCGCAGGTGGGGGAAATACGTACGACCGTTCCGTGCGTGGGGCCGCCGACGCGACCGCCCGCCATCCACGAGTTCCAGCCGACGCTGGCACCGTGCCTCTTCACCGAGTCCGCGGCCACGACGGTGTAGGGCTCATCGATCCACTTCACGAAGGCCTCGGAGCTCTCGGCGCAGGCGAGGCCGATCCTCGCCTCGCTGGCGGGATCGTAGGCGAGATCGCCGTTGGCGTCGATGAAGGCGACGGGTCGGAGCTGCGAGCGCTCGGTGTCGGGCGCACCGTCCAGCATGATCGCCCAGGTGCCGTCGAGGACCATGCCCACGGCGCCTTCCACGACTTCGTCGCCATCGAGCAGCGCAACCCGGACGTTCGATCCGGCGTCGGTAACGACGTCGGGCACGTCGAACGGTCCCCCCGCGACGAGTGATTCGACGGGGAGCAGGCTGAGCTTCAGCTCCGTGTCGGCGACGGGCGTCCAGGAGAGGCCGCTGCGGGTGGAGCGCTCGGTCGACCAGCCCGGGGGCGCCCCGGCGGCGTCGGATGTGGCGTGCCAGGTGAGGCGTGGGGTCCAGATGCCGCGGAACGCCCCCGCCGTGCCATCCGCGAGCGCCTCGCGCAGCGCGAAGCGGTACCGAACGCTGTCGATGCTCTCGTCCGTGGGCGTGGGCAGCTCCAGCGAGACGTAGCCTTCGTCGGTGACGGAGACCTGCATCGTTGCGCTCACCACGCTGCCCGGCGCCCCGGGGACGTCCTCGATGAGCTGCGCGACCAGCTTCCCGTCGTCGCCGGCGTAATAATCGGGGATCTCGACCTGGAAGAAGGTGCCGCCCGCGGCCCCGCTCAGCGGCGCGGAGGTGGCTTCGGGAACGGCAGAGTCGGCGCAGGCGAGGGCGAGGAGCAGGAGGGCGGACATGAAACGCTCAGGTTGAGCACGAGATCGGCAGTCGCCGCGGCGGAGATGAGGGGCTAAAGGGCGAACCCGAGGAACGTCCCCATGGCCGCACGCTACCTGGACTGGCTCACCGAGCTCTTCGAAGAAGCACAAGTCACCTGCAACGCCGAGAGTGCGGCGTGGATCGATGCATCGCTGCGGCGGATCGCGGGCGTGGGTGAAGGTGCCTCAGAAGAGGCGGTGTACCGAATGCTGCGGGAGCGCTGGCTGAACCAGGGCCAGCCGGGCCGCCAGTTGCTGGCCACCTTCTTGCGCGACGAGGTGTTCGCCCGGCGCGATTCCCCGATGCGCCCGAAGGAAGGGGACGGCTACTTCACGAACGAGTGGGCCCGGGCTCACGTGAAGTGAAGTTGCGTGAAGTAGGGCGTTAGAACTCGAGGGTTACGCCCACCGACGGCGCCGTCGTATCCCGCACAAGCTCGGCGTTGGCGACCTGGGCGGCGCGGCCAAGCAGGGAGTTGGCGGAGACGGAGAGCGCGTTGCGCCCCTCGGACAAGGGGACCCGCGCGGAGAAGCGCCCGTCCTTTCCCGCCTTCACCGACACGGGCCGCGCGCCCCCGCTCACGGTCACGGTGGCGCCAGGCTGCGTGGTGCCTTCCACAAGCACCTCGCCCTCGCGGGTGCGACCGGCGGCCGGCCACGCCACCTGCAACAGCAGCGCTTCGGAGGCCGGCGCCTTCAGCGGGGAGCCGCCATCTCCGGGAGAAACAATGTCGTCCCCGGCGTTCATCGCGCTTACCCCTTCGATCCCGGAGACGGCGAGCACGCCGCGCTCGGCGCTGACCGCGAGGGTGCCGTCGGCGTCGCGAACGGCGGTGAAGTCCGCGTCCTCCGCGGTTACTTCGCGCCCGTTGCTCACGATGCCGAGCCGGCCCCCGCCGGGGCGCACCGTAGCCGTGACGCGCCCACCCTCAAGCTCCAGGCGCACCCCGTTGTCCACCACGCCCAGCACCTTCACCGAGGTGCTGGCGTCCACCGTTACCCGCGTATCCGCGCCGAGCCCCAGCACGGCTCGACCGCCGTCTCCCGAGACAATCCGATCCCCTTCTTCCAGCGCGTCGCCAGCCTGAGCGGCCGCTGCTTCGCCGCCGGCGTGCAGATGTTGCACGTTCCCGGCGACCGTTTCCACATGGAAGCGGTCGGCCATGCCGCCATCGAACAGCACGCGATAGCCAAGAGCGCCGATCGCGAAGATCAGCATCACGAGGAGCAAGGCGCGGGTTTCTCGACTCACGCGCTTGCCGGAGCGCGCGGGACGATCGCGCGCCAGGCCTTGCCAGAATCCGTGGGCACCTCCTCGATCGCCCAGCCATCGGCGCTCAGCGACCGCCGCGCCGCCCAGAGCCCGAGCGCGGCGGCGCGCCAGTCGTCCTGGTTGTCGTGGAGCCGATCCAGCTCAAACCTCAGCTCCACGGTTTCGGGATCGCTTGGCGTGGGCATGCTGACCCGCAACGTAGCACCCGGCGCGGCGGCCGTGCGGAGCGCGCCGAGCACCCCTGAGCAGGCGCGCCCCAGCTCGTCGGGCTGGCCGAGGGTACGGCCGGTAGTGCCAAGATCTAGGATCAAGGCCACGTCCC
>BJHF01000026.1:39292-64971 GCA_014191855.1 Deltaproteobacteria bacterium | reverse complement strand
TTGAGCGCGGGATAGCCTCGGGCGGTGCGTCGCATCTTCCTCGCCCTGCTCGGCCCCAGCCTGACGATCGGCGTCTTCGTTGCGTGGATCACGCAGCCTGCGGATACGACGACCACGCCGGCAGTCTCCGCGATGGACGCCGCTCTCGCCGAGGCGCAACCGGACTTCGTTTCCGTTGGCCCCTCGGTGGCGGGGCGCGACATCGACTTCAAGGCGCTCGCCAGGCGGCTCGGGCTTGAGCAAGGCGCCGCGCTCACGATGGACGGCTCCGGCCCCGCGCACTGGTATGCCATGCTCAAGTACCGGCTGTTTGACGCCGGCTATCGGCCGAAGTTGGTGCTCATCGTCGCCCCGCTGAAGACCACGCTCCGCGCCGGCCTGCTGAATACAAAGGAGGTCGCGACCCTGGTTCAGCACTTCGAGGCGCCGGACGCTGTGTTGGGGGCGAAGGCGCTGGGCTACGCGCACAGCCCGGTCGTGGAGCGGGTGATGCAGCGCCGCGCGGGCCTCTCGCGCAGCGTCCTCGACCCCGTTCGCGGCGCGATCGTGGGGTTGATCTTCGCCCCCAACCACTCGCCCGACGGCGGCCTCGCGGTGCAAACGGAGGCCGCTACCTCCGTTTTTCGGGAAGGTAGCGGGCAGCTCGGCGCGGCTCGTGTGCTCCCGGGCGTGGAGGAGGAGCAGCCCGACGGGGCCACCGACGCCGGGGGCCTCGCCGGGATCCTGCCCGACCTGCTGGACCTGATCCGCGCCTCCGGGGCGCGCGCGGTGGTGGTTCGGGTGCCGCTGAGCGAACACGTTCGCAGCTACGACCAGCTCACCGCCGCCGAGGAGCGCGCGGCGATCGTAACCATCAACGCGCACGGCGCGGGCTACCTGGATCTTCGCGAGAGCTCCACCTCGAACAGTGATTTTGGTGACCCCTTCCATCTCAACCGGGTGGGCCGGGCGCGCTTCACGGAGGCGCTTGGCGGCGAGCTGGAGCGCATCGGCGCGCTGGGCGACCTGCCGATCGCCGCCGCAAAGCTCCCCCTGGTGGCCAGCCTCACGCGGGAAGGCGCGCCCCCTCCCCTCCCCTCGGCAGAGCTCGAGGATGCTTGCCACGGCCGCGTGCCCTGGCCCGATCCGGGCTTCGCGGCGCTCGCCGCGCTCGGCCTGCTCGACCCGGCGCCGCTCGATCTCTCCGAGGATGGTGCTCTACTTTCTCGTGGGCGCGCCGCCGATGCCGGCTGCAACGGCGTGTGGACCGCCCGACCGGATGCGCTCGCGTTCTCGGCGTTCAACCAGGCCGCCGAGGTGCAGCCGGGCTTGACGCTGGCCCCGCCGGACGACCCGGAAGACGCGTGGTGGATCGCGCCCGGCACGAGCTTGAAGGCCAGTTTTTCATCCGACTGGGCGGGCGG
Organism: Deltaproteobacteria bacterium; assembly: GCA_014191855.1. Taxonomy (GTDB): domain Bacteria; phylum Myxococcota_A; class UBA796; order UBA796; family SXON01; genus SXON01. Next base: position 63,568 of record BJHF01000026.1, on the reverse strand, counting down.
CGCGTTCGTGGCCACCGCGGCCGGCGTCGCGGTCGGCGTCGGCGCGGCGCCGCGCCTCAGCGTGAACGGCGCGGCGAGCGTGGCGTTCGGCGGCGTGGGCGAGGCGCTCACCGCTCAAGTCACGACCGCACCTCCCCCGGGAGCTTGGGCGTTGCGGGTGGAGGTTCCGGCCGGTGGTGCGTGGTTCGCGCTCCGCAGCCTGGAGGTGGGCGAAGGCGCGAGCCGACTCCGCGTGGCGGGGCCGCCCGTGCACGACCGCACGCTCACGCGGGCGGAATTTCAGTGCAGCGGAGCGGTGCCCCTCCCCGCAGCCACGCTGCACCCCGGGGCACAGCCTTGGCTCGACGTGCCCGGTCTCGTCGTGACCGGCGAAGCGCTGGATCTCGCGGCGAATCAGCCGGGGCCAGCTCCCTTTGAGGTAACCCAGGACGGCGTGGCGCTCACCCGCGGTCGCGCGCCCGCGCCCGGAACCTATGCCATCCTGGATGGCCAGATTCGCCTCGACCCGACGAACGCGAGCGGCACGCTGCGGGTGCTGCACAGCGCGGAGCGGCTCGCGCGGTTCGGGCGCTGGCTCCTGCCCGGCGAAACCTGTGTTCTGGACGTGGAGCCGCGACACAGCCGCTTCCCCGTGCGGTCGGTCATGGTGTCGGCCATGCCGGCCGGCGCCGACACGGGCGGGCTGCATGTGCGCTTGGAGGACGACGCCGGCGTACTGCTCGACGAAACGGCGCCGTGGGCGACCTTCCGCGCGCTCGCCCGCTTCAAGCTGCCCGGATGGCGCGCCAAGCCCTTTCGGCTGGTACTCAGCCTCGATGCCAGCGCCCCGTACGTGTTCGTTCGGTCGGTTGCGGTCACGGATTCCAGCGACGACTGATCGGCGCGCGCGAAGCCTTCGCCGACCTGTTAGCCTCGCCCCGCCGTGTCCTTCGTCCAGGTCGAGTTCCTCGGCTTCTTCGCGCTCGTGTTCTCGCTCTACTGGGCGATCCCCTCCCTGCGCGGGCAGAACCGGCTGCTCCTGGGCGCGTCGTATCTGTTCTACGGCTGGATCCATCCGTGGATGATGGCGCTGCTCGGGGCGATCACCCTGGTGAATTACCTGGCCGGTCTTGCCATCGAGCGCCGGCGGGAGGCCGGTGATCGGATCGTCGCCGCCACGCTCGTCGCCTCGATCGGCGTATTGTGCGGGTTCAAGTACTTCGGCTGGTTCGTCGACGCGTTCTCTGCCGTGCTCCCCGAGAGCGTTCGGATCCTCCAGGTCGGGCTCCCGCTGGGCTTGTCGTTCTACACCTTCCACAATCTCGCCTACACCATCGATGTGAACCGGCAGCGAGTGCGGGTGGAGCCGAACCTCGAAACCTACCTGCTCTATGGCAGCTACTTTCCCCAGCTCGTGGCCGGCCCGGTGGAGCGGCCGTCAAACATGCTGCCGCAGTTCAACTCGCCGCGCCGATTCAGCCTGGAGGCGCTGCGCTCGGGGCTCGGACTGGCGCTGTGGGGGGCGTTCAAGAAGATCGTGTTGGCCGACACGATCTCGCCTTTCGTCGACATGCTCTTCCAGCACCCGGATCCCTCGTGGGCGATGGTGTGGGCCGGGGCGATCGGCTTCACCATCCAGGCCCTCGCGGATTTCTCCGGCTACACCGATATCGCGCGGGGCACCTCGCGAATGCTCGGAATCGAGCTGATGCGGAACTTCGACCATCCCTACCTCGCCGCCACCCCGATGGAGTTCTGGCAGCGCTGGCACATCTCGTTCTCGACGTGGTTGCGGGATTACGTGTACTTACCCGCCTGCTTCTCGCCGTTCGTGCGCCGCTGGATCACCGTGCCAGGCACCGGAGATTGGAACCCCTTCTGGCAGACCACACGCGCCTTGTTCATCACGATGCTGGCCTCCGGCGTTTGGCACGGGTCGACCTGGAACTTCATCGTGTGGGGGCTCTACCACGCGAGCATGGCGACGATCTACACCGCCATCCTCGCAAGGGTGCCGAAGAAACGCAAAAAAGAGAAGGGTTGGCGCTGGCTTTTTGTCCCCATCCAGTTCGGGGTGACCGTGCTGGGCATGTACATCTTCCGGGAGCCCTCCCTGGCCCGCGCCGCCTCCCGGCTGCTGCTCAACCCCTTTGCCGGCAGCCGGGAGCAATGGATCGTCGCGACGTCCACGCTCTCGCTCTGCTTGATCGCCGGAGGGGCGCTGGTCGCCGCGCTGCTCGTCGAACGCTACGTATGGCCACGGCTCCGCGAGCGTGAGGTCGGCCTCCCGCTCCAAACGACGCTCTGGGCGTGCTTGGCGATCGCCGTGTTCAGCTCCGTGCGCACCACCACCACCGACTTCATTTATTTCCAGTTCTGAGGCACCTAATGTCCACCATCGAGCAGCTCCAGTCCGTGTTTCGCGACGTCTTCGAAGACGACGACATCGCGATCTCCCGCACCACCACCGCGCGCGACGTCGCAGGCTGGGACTCGGTGATGAACGTCACGTTGATGATCTCGGTAGAGCGGGCGTTCAGCCTGCGCTTCAAGAGCGGGAACATCGCCGGGCTGAAGAACGTGGGCGAGCTCGTGGATCTGATCGACCGCCTCAAGGCGAGCGCATGACGCGGGCGGAGTCGCTCCTGGCGTACGTTGGCGCGCACCACCCGATGAACCTCCGCGGGCTGGAAGAGGCCCGTGAGGTGAGCCCCGCGGACTGGGACGCCGTGGCCGAACAATTCCTCGGCTGGGCGGCCGGGGTTTGGGGAGCCGAAGGGTGGCAGGAGCGGTGCATCCCCGCGTTCGTGCGCTTTTCGAGCGATGTGATCTTCGCACAGGCGCGCTACGAAGCCGACGGCCACTACGAGAATTCGAGCTTCGCCGAATGTAACGAGCACGTGTACAGCCAGCGCGACGTGATGGACGACTACCTCTGGGGGGTGTTCATCACCAACTTCTGCTGGTCACACCACATGGAGCTCTCGCTCTTCTTCCGCGACCGGTTCCTGGCGCGCCTTCCCGGCGCCCCCGCCATCGTGGAGATCGCGCCAGGGCACGGCGGCTGGGGCGTCTGGGCCCTCTCGAACCGGCCGGATGCGCGCCTTCAAGGCTTCGACATCAGCCCCTCTTCGATCGCCATCGCCTCCTCCATCGCCAAGGCGGCCGGCGTGGCCGACCGGGTCACCTACACCGAGCGCAACGCGCTCGATCTCGCGACGATGCCCACCGCCTCGGCGGACGCAGTGATCTGCTCCTTCCTGATCGAACACCTCGAAGACCCAGGCTTGCTCGTGGCGAACATCGCGAACTTGCTCAAGCCGGGGGCGCGCGGCTACCTCGCCGGCGCCATCACGGCGGCGCAGGTGGACCACATCTACGAGTTCAAAACCGAGTCGGAGCTGGTGGTGTTGTGCGAGCAACACGGCCTTCGCGTGGTGGAAACCCTCTCCGTGGCCCCGAAGCGCACCTTGCGCAAGGCCCAGTATCTCCCCCGTTCGATGGGCCTCATCCTGGAGAAGGCGGGCCGAACCACGTAGGCGACGTCCACACCCGCTCCGTCGCCTCCACGGCCTGCCCGACCGGCTCGTCAACGCACCCCGGCGGGTGCGCGTTCGGCCCGTCGAGGAGCAGCTCCACGTACACCGGAATGTGCGTGGAGGCGCCGCCCGGCACATCGACCACGCCCTCGAAAACGCCCGGCGCTACGCGCACCAACGCACGTCGCACGTCGGTTTCCGGGTCGCCCCCCACCGGCAGGATCGTCGTCACCCCGCGAAGCTCATCGTCCCACACTTCAGGCGAATCCACCGTGACGCGGAACGTGATCCGCCCCGTGCGATCGACGAGATCCCCCATTCCGCCAACGTAGGCGCCCGACGCATCGAAGACGGCCACCTCTACCGGCACGCGCGGCCCGGTGGTCGCGTAGGTATGTCGGGCCTTGATCGCCTCAAACAGCGAGGCTCGGCTGAGCGGCACGCCCTCTGGGAGCGCAACTCCCGTGAGCCCGCCGCCGTACTTGCTTTCCGACCACGGCGTGCACACGGCGCCCGGAGTGGTGTCGTGGTGGTCCGTTCCGGCCATGAACCCGAGGGGGTGGTCGCGACGCTTGGTGAGCGCCTGGTAGACGGTGCCCGCCGCGGGGTCGCGGCTCCCCGCATCGCCCACCATCGCATCGTAGGACGCCCATGGCTGGGCCGCACTCCCGACGCGGAGGCTGTTGCCCCACTGCGAATACACCTCGACCGCAGCGTCGTTTTCCGTGAGGCAATCCCAATCGGTGGGCATCGGCGAGGGGGCGGCCGGGTGATGGGGCACGAGCAGCACCGGCCCAAAGCGGGCCTCGAGGTCGCGCGTCCAGGCTTGGACGGCCGCGCAGGAGTCCACGTACGAGCTCACGCCGCTCGGACCGACCGTAACGCGCTGCAAACCCGGCAAAGCATCCGCGAAGAAGAACACGGAGCGATGGCCCAGCGGGTCGCTCGCCGTTTCGAGGAACACCTCCGCGCCAGGGAGCACGAGGACACCCGAGGCGGAGAGCGCCGCATCGACCGTGCGGCGCCAGTCGTCTTCGGCGCCGGCCGCCGTGCGGAACTTCTCCCCGTTCACGTGATCCGTCAGCACAAACCAAGTCAACCCCTGCCCTACCGCGAAGTCCACGATGTCGCTGAACGCGTTGCACGACGCATCGATCTCCCCGAGATCGGCCGAGCAGCCATCCTCCGACACGCCGGTGTGAACGTGGGGATCGCCAAAGTACACGGTGGAGGCCGGAGGCGCCTCACCCGCAGGGAGCCCCGATTCAGCCGTGTCGCGACACGAGAGCGCCGGGGCCAGCAGGCCCAGGACAATGGCCATTCGCGTGCAGCGCCGCCCCATCGGGGCCTGTTATCCTTGCCCGCACCGATGTCCGACTTCTTCGCCGACGCCGCGCGGCTCCGAAAAGCAGGCCAGATCCACGAGGCTTGCCTCGCCCTCCAGACCGGGCTTCGCCAGCCCGAAGCCGACGGGGCGACTCACGAACGCGCGGGACGAACCCTGCAAAAGCTGCTCCCGGCCGAGCCGAAGCCGCTCCGGATTCGCATCCTCGGCCAGTGCACCACGGCGTGGCTTGTGCCGGTGCTCACCGCGGTGGGCTGGGCGCGAGGCGTGCCGCTGGCGGTGAGCGACGGCGAGTACGACAACGTGCTGCAGGACCTCGGCCACGGCGAGCCGAGCGACGTGGTGGTGCTGCTTCCGTGGACGCAGCGGCTGCTCGCGCCCGACGACCGGAACGAAGCCGCCCGCATCGAAACCGAGCTGGACTACTGGCGCGCCGCGTGGGCGAATCGTCGAGGCGCCCGGCTGATCATGGTGGGGTACGACGCGCCGGTGGCGGGGCCGCGAGGGGCGCTGCTCTCGGGAGCACCCGGCGGGGCGCGGAGGCTGGTGCGGCGGATGAACGACGCGCTGCGCGAGGCGCTGCCGGCCGGCGCCGCGTTCATCGATCTGGACCTGCTGGCGGGGGAATCCGGCCGCCAGCGCTTTTATGATGCCCGCCGATATTGCTGGACGCGTCAACCCTTTTCCGAGGACGGTACGCTGTGCGTGGCCCGCCACCTCTTCGCGGCCACGCGGGCGCTCACGACGGGGCCTAAGAAGGTGCTCGTGCTCGACCTCGACAACACGCTCTGGGGCGGGGTGGTCGGGGAGCTCGGGCCGCTGGGGGTACAGCTTGGCGAGAGCGCAGACGGCGAGGCCTTCCGGGCGTTTCAGGCCTACTGCAAGGGGCTGGCCCAGCGGGGCGTGGTGCTGGCAGTGGCCTCGAAGAACAACCTCGCCGACGCCCAGGAGCCCTTCGTTCAACACCCGGACATGGTGCTGCGCCTCAGCGACTTCGCCGCCTTCGAGGCCCACTGGGAGCCCAAGGCGCGCTCGCTCGCGCGAATCGCGGAGAGGCTCCGCCTCGGGCTCGACAGCTTCGTGTTCTTCGACGACAACCCGGCGGAGCGGGAGCAAGTGCGGCAGGCCCTACCCCAGGTGGAGGTGGTGGACGTTCCCGAGGAGCCGGCCGAGTATGTAAACGCCTTGGAGCGAAGCCTGTTCTTCGAGACCATCGGCCTCACCGCGGAGGATGCCGACCGCGGCGGGCAGTACCAGGCCGAAGCGCAGCGAGAAGCGGCGAAGAACGCGCATGCTTCGCTCGACGACTACCTTACCTCCCTCGACATGCGCGCAGACCTGCGTGCGGTGGACGAAGCCGACATGCAGCGGGTGGTGCAGCTCCTCGGCAAGACGAACCAGTTCAACCTCACCACGCGGCGCCACGGGGAGGATCAGGTTCGCGCCTGGATGAACGACGAGCGCGCCGTGCTGCTGAGTCTGCGCGTGACCGACCGTTTCGGGGATCATGGCCTGATCGGGCTGGTGTTCGCCGTTCCCGACGACGCCGAGGTGCTGCGGGTGGACACCCTGCTCATGAGCTGCCGCGTGATCGGCCGCACCGTCGAGCACTTCCTCTGGGGCCAGGTGCTCGAACGCGCGCGGGAGCTGGGCTTCCGCCGCGTACGCGCGGAGTACATCGCGACTGCCAAGAATGCGCAGGTCGCGACGCTACTCGACGGTTTCGGGCTTCCACGGACTCTCGAACAGGGGGACACCGTGGCGTATGAGGCCGACCTCACCGCCCTCCCGAGCCCGAGGAACTTCCTGGGGGCGCGGCGGGCGGGAGGCTGATCGCGGGTCGCGGAGCGCCCTCAGATCGCGGTAAGCGTGATCTCGTCCATCACCATCGGCGACAACGAGCTGTGGTCGCTGCTCACCAGCTCCACGCTCACGACGTGCTCGCCCGGAGCCACGCCTTCCACCACCACGCTGCTTCCCGTGCCCAGCGTCCAGTAGATGCCATCCACGAACACGTGGTAGTGCCCCTCATCCTCGACCGCGGCTCCGCCCACATCTTCGGAGAAGGCGAAGTTCTCCGCCGAGAGCGAGAGGTTGAAGCTCGTCGACACCGACTCGCCATCCGAGGGCGAGCTGATGGTGACGTCGGGCCGGTCGGCGGTGACCGAGAAGTCGATCGCGTCCCGAGCGCCGAGCTCCGTGTGGTCGTTGTCGGCCAACACCACCTGCAGGGTGTGCGTGCCACCCGAAACATGGTGGAGATAGTCGAGGAGCGAGGCGCTGTAGTTGATGTACACGCCGTCCACGTAGATGTGGTAGTGCCCCTCGCCTTCCACGTGCGCGCCGCCGACGTTGTTGCTCAAGTCGAGGTTGGACACGGCCACCTCAAACGGGACCAATGCCGAGTCGAAGTCGGTGCCGATCGCGGCCGCGATGTCGATGTCCGCCGCGTGATCGGGCACGATGACCTGAACTTCCGCGAGGGGCGACCCGGAGCTCAGATCGGTGTGGTCGTTGTTGACGAGCATCGCGCCCAGGGTGTGGGGGCCGCCGTCGAGGTGCAGGAACCAGTCGCCGGTCGGGCTGGTGGAGATCCCGTAGTACACGCCGTCGAGCATCAGGTGCACATGGCCTTCGCCGACCACCGGCGCGGCGTCCACGTTGTTGACGACCGCGAAGTCGGTAGCGCTGTAGGTGAGGTACACGCCGGCCGAATCGGTGTTGTAGCCATCGGAAGGCGAGGAGATCGCGATCTGCGGCTTGAGGATGGAGACCGACACCGAGTCCACGCTCGCCTCGGTTTCCAGGTAGTTGTGGTCGTTGTACGCCAGCCGCACTTCGAGGGTGTGCGCCCCGGCGCTCAGCCCGGTGAAGGTGTACGACGAGCCGGCCGTGGCGCCTTGATCTTCGTTGTCCAGGTAAACGTGGGCGTGCCCGTGCCCCTCCTCATTCGCGGCGCCGATCCCTGCTTCATCCAAGGTGAAATTCTCGACGGTCCACTCCATCGTAACCGTGTCGTAGGACTGGGTTTCAGTGGCGGGACTCGTGATGGTCACGGTCGCCTCGTTCGCCGCGGTGTCGCCCGTCTCGGCCGTGTCGCCGGACCCCGAGTCGGCGGTGTCGACAGGATCGACGCCGGTCTCCTCCTCCTTGGTTTCGGGGCAGCCGAGCAGGAGCGCGACGGGGAGGAGGACGAGAGAGCGGTGAATCATGGGAAACTCCAAGGTTGACCCCGTACGACCAAGCGCGGTCGCCCGGATCGGGTCCGATTGAACAACGCGCGGTCCAGGGTTCGCGCGCGGCCTGTGGCTGGTAGCACAGTCTACGTGAGTTGGGGATGTCCGCCGGATAGTGGGCCGTGTGTCCCCGCTCACCGCCGTCTTCGTCTCCACGCTCGCAGGGTGCGCTGCCCCCGAGTCCCCGCCGCCCGCTCCCCCCAACCCCTGCGACATCCTGAAGGCCAGCGGCGGCGAGGCGGCGGGTGCGCTCACCGCGGCGCAGGCCCACCTCGCGGCGGCCCGATCCCGGGGGGATGAGGGCGAGTACATCCTCGCCGAAGTGGCGCTCAACTGCCACCTCGGCCTCCACCCCGACGACAGCACGGCCCGGTCCCTCGCGGTGTACCTGCTTGTTCAGGAGCACCGGTTCGCCGAGGCCGTCGCCGCGGGCGAATCGCTCACGGGAGACGTGCCAACCGACTGGCAGGGCTGGGCCTTTCTCGGCGATGCGCACATGGAGCGAGGCGACAACGATCGGGCCGCCGCCGCCTACCAGCGCGCGGTTGATCTCCGACCCGGCATCCTGCTCTACGATCGAATCGGCTGGTTACGCTGGTTGGAGGGAGATCTTCCTGGGGCGCTGGAGATGGCGGAGCTGGCGGCCTCGAGCGGCACCGGGGAGGACCCCACCACCCTCGCCTGGCTGCTCACGCGCCTCGGCTGGCTGCACGCGCTCCAAGGGCTACCCGCGCCGGAGCTCGACGCGGCGCTCCGGGCATCCCCCGGATTCGCACCCGCGATACTGGCCAAAGCGCGAGTCGCTCCCGGGCCCGACCTCGCCGAATTCGTGGATCAGACCGGCTCCATCGAAGCGTGGCGCCTATGGTCGGAGCTCCCAGGCGCTCCGAGCTCGCTCCCCTCCCCGCCGATAGGGGATCGCCGGGGGCTGGCCGACTACCTGGCGCCGCGCGAACCCGAACGCGCGCTGGCGCTCGTGGAGGAGGAGCTGAAGGTGCGCCACGACGCCGTGACACAGATGACGCGCGCATGGGCCGCTTTCTACGCCAAGAAGCCTGGCTTTGCTGAGGAGGCCCGCGCGGCGCTGGCGACGGGGTGCATCGAGCCGCGGCTCTTGCACCATGGAGCCGTCCTGCTGGGTGATCCCGAACTGGCCGCACGAGCCCTGACGATGAGCGTGGGGCTCTTGCCTTCGGAGCGGGCGGAGCTGACCGCGATGATCGCCAAACCCGAGCCGTAAAACGCCAACGGGGTGCGCACCGGGAGGGCCCAGCGCACGCCCCGAGCGTTCAGAACTACAGGCTCAAGTCGTGGTAGCTCGCCGGGTGGTCGTCGCCCGCCCACGGGTCGCCCAGGTAGGGGAACGTGGAGAGGTACGAGAGGCCGTCGCTCGTTACGCCGTCTTCAACATAGTGAGCTGCATCCAGGTAGATCAGATACCCGGCCACGCCGGAGAGGGCGACATCCACGCAGTCATCGGCCACCCCGCGCCCGTTGGGCCACACCGCGAAGCCGGTGCCCTCCATGTTCAGGCGCATGGCCTCGAACGGCGCGAACACCTTGCCGGATTCGCCGGGGATCGCCCCGCCGAGCGCCCAGTCCACCGGCTGCGTGCCGAGGGTCGGGTGCCCGAGGAGGAAGGTTTCGATCAGGTCCTCGCGGCCCGTCAACCCCAGTCCGTACGCCGACTCTGCAGCAGCGATCAGCGCGTCTGCGTCGTCCGTGCCGAGCAGCAGGTTCATGTAGCGGGCGATCGCCGGATCCTGAACGTACGACAGGAACTGGATGTCGTCGCGCGGATGAGCAGCGTTGAAGGTGTCCTTCATCGTGGTGGGGATGACCACCTCGTTCACGAGGGGGTTGCCCAGGCGGGCGACCTGCACCCACTCCCCGCGGCTCGCGCTGTCCACCCCGTTGGCGCGGCGCACCGTGACGGCGCGGCGGGAGGTGGTGGCCCAACCGGCCACGACGTGGTTCTTGTTGCCCGTGGTCGGCGCCAGCCCATCCTTCGTCAGGCTCGTCTTCGGCAGGCTGATGGCGATGCTGTGTACGTTGTAGCCGAGCAGGGTGTTGGTGTTCGCCCCGGTGTCGAGCCCCGCCACATTGAGCAGGTCGAACGTACGCTCCAGGTCGACGAAGAACCCTTCCTGACGGGGGCCCGCGAAGAACTGGTAGTCGCCGGAGGATTCCACGTTCGCCGTGGTGATCGAGCCCGCGGTGCTGCTGTTCGGGCTGTAGCCCGAGGAGCCGCCCTGCGTGCCGACGTTGGTCGGCGCCACGCTCCCGCTCGACAGGATCGTCGTCGCGACACCATCGTCCACGCGGGTCACGGTATACGTTTGCTTCTGGTACACGCTCCCCGCGTCGCCTACCGCGCCGATGTTGTAGAGGAACGTGGGCAACCCGAATGCGTCCAGCTCGCTGTAGGTGGTCTTGAAACGCACCTGGAACACGACGTCCTCCTCGGCGTCGCCCTCGTTGTCGACGTTGATCGAGTAGAGGACGTTGTCGTCGAAGCGGTGGAAGTTGGGGCCCCCGCCGGGGAGCTCCATCGGGTTCACGTTCATGATCAAGACGACGCGTGAGGCATCGTTCGGGTCGTTGAACATGTAGAAGTCGGTGATGTCCGCGGCCGGATCGAGGGAGATGGCCGGGGCTTCACGGTGAGAGCTGGCGAAGGCGGGCGAAACGAGGCTCGCGGCAAGCAGGCTGAGCATGGGATTCTCGTGGTTCGAAGGGTTCAGTAGGAGAGAAGGTAGAGGTCTGCGCCCACGTCGTGGGCGATCTCGGTCACGTACACTTCGCCGTCGATCACCCCGACGCCGCCGGGGAGCTCCATCAGGCCGAGCGTGTCGGTGATCATCATCGCGCTGCCATCCACAGCCATCTCAATCAGGCCAGGATCGCCGATCGTTGTGTACCAGAGGCTCGCGCCATCGGTGCCGACGCCGCCCGGGAACGCAACCTGGAAGCCGCTCGCCAGGACCGTCTGGTCGTAGGCCGGAAGCTCCAGGGCGATCAGCGCGGCGCGCCCGTCGGCGGCCAGCGAGTCCACCACGAACAACCAGTCTCCGCTCGGGTCCACCGCGATCGCCGTCGGATCTACGAAGGAGCCACCAGAGGCCACGACGCTCGCCACGCCACCCGCGAGGGTGAAGATCGCGGCGTTCCCGCTGGCATCAAAGCCGCTCACGTAGAGGCCCGAGCCGCCATGCGCCTCGGCAACATCGCCCGGAAGGTCGATGCTGTCGTCCGCGCCGAGCTCATTGAGGGCGCTGCCCCCGCTGCCCATGCTGTACACCGCGCCGTTCATCGCGCCGGTGGTCGATGGCACACCGAGGTCCGACAGATAAACCGTGTTTCCATCGGCCGAGATCGCGATCCCGGTGGGCTGCACAAGCGGGGCACCCGCGTACAGCTCGGTGGCCACGGCGGCCGAGTCGATCCACCAGATCCCAGCGTCCCCCGCCAGGTTGAAGCCGGTCACGTACACGCCTTCTGCCGTTACGGCGACGTCGGTCACCTCCAGCAGGTCGGCCTGGTCCGTGTAGGCCGCAAACACGTCGGCCGGCTCACCCGTGTCGCCCGTCTCCGAGGTATCGGCGGTGTCGCCGGTCTCCCCCGTGTCGGTGTCGCCGGTCTCGCCGGTGTCGGTGTCGTTGGTGTCACCGCTGTCGGTGTCGTCAGTGTCGCCCGTCCCGGTCTCCTTGTCGGTGTCTTCCACGGGTGGGCAGCCCACCAGGAACAACAGGCCGACAAGCCCGAGCAGACGTGGAGAAACAGAGAGCGCCATTGAAGGTCTCCAGGGTGGGTTGAGTCGGCGGGTGCACCGGCTGCGGGGAGTATACGAGGCTCCGCCTGTGCCGGATCGCACCGGTCACGAATTCGGTGTCGATGGCCACGGATTCAGCCCGGTTGGGCGATGCTCAGGCCCGGTCCCTGGTCCAACGCGAGCAGGACCGCATCGCGGCGGACTACGAGCCAGCCCACCGCAAAAACCCTTCAGGGTCCGCCTGAATCCGCGCCAAGGCTGCGGCAGGTACCACCCCCGCGCGCAGCGAAACGCGCGCCTCGGACTCGCCGAGGGCCTCCGCCAGGGCCCCGAAGCGCTCTTGGGCGAGGTGGCGCTCCCCCGCCTCGACCTTGCTCAACAGCGAAGCGCTCACGCCGATCCGCTCGCCAAGCTGCGCCTGCGACCATCGGTAGGCTGCCCGCCGCTCGGCGATCCAGGCGCCGAAGGAGGCCGGCTCGGGGGGGCGTAGCGGGGGGGGATTCCCCCCCTGCCCCAAAAGAACCGCTTCTCCCCCCCCTCTGCTCCATTCCAGCTCCGCCCACGCGCTGTGGTTGTGGATGCTCTCCAGGTTCTCCACGCTCACCTTCATCCATCGCGCACGGGACTCCAACGTGCGCGTGACCTCTCGGATCAGATCCTCCACGAAGCGCGGGTTGTCGTAGGCCCGTTCCGTGACCCACTTTTCATCTTCCCGCTTCAGAAGAGCAAAGAGCGGCGACGAGGCGCACGACTCCACCGCCTCCACGATGTCCTCGATCCACAAGAAGTCCTGGCTCCGAATCCAAACATCCACCCAGGAGCGCTGGTTGTGCGCGCCCCGCTCGCTCACCGCCTTGCTGCACGGGCACAACGTCGTAACCGGAACACGCACCTCCAACACGAAATCGAACTCATCGCCCACGAGCTTCGCATGGAAGGCGGCGCCATACTCCATCAGCGAAGCCACCTTGCTCACCGGGGCCAACCGCTCCATGAAATAAGGGAAGCGTACATCAAGCTGCACGGCCGGCGCCCCAAGCCGCCGCTGGATCTGCCCGAGCAGATCGGGCAGCGTATGCAGGGAAAGCTCACCACGAACGCCGCTGATTACCTCCACGAATCGTGACATGTGCGTGCCTTTCACGTCCGCCGGCAGGCTCACCGTGGCGTCGATCTCCGCGACGACGTGCTGTGCCTTGTTCGCCCGATCCCAGACGACGATCGGCCAGCGCAGTCCCTTGATCCCCACCCGATCGATGGGGATGCCGCGGTCGTCGGCGTGGCTGGCGTGGTCGGGGAGGAGGTCACGAAGCGGGATCGCGTTCATGGGCCGCGGCTAACCCCTCGGACAGAACCGGCAAGCACGGGTTGACAAGCTCGGCGATCCCCGGCCGATGCCTCAGAAGGCGCCGTCGACCTCGGGTTGCGAGAGGACGTCGGCAACGTAGGCGGCGACGTCCGCGATCTCCTCGTCGCTGAGCTCGCCCTCGAAGGCCGGCATCCCGAAGCCACCGACCAGCACCTGCGCCACAACCTCCTCCGCAGCCCACGCCTCCGACTGCAAGCTCGGCCCGCCGAGCAGCACGCCTACGCCCTCGGGGCCATGGCAGCCCCGGCAGTTGTCGTCGAAGGTGGCCTCCCCGTGTACGGCATCCCCCTCCAGGGACACAATTTCGGCCACACGCTCGGCGTCGACTTCCGCACAGCCGATCAGCACCCCCAACAGGCTCATCCGCACCAACATTTCTCCGCCTAACGCGGTCCCGGCCCCCTCACCCCGTTCAGGCCCGCTTCGGGTGCTTTTCTTTGAGTGGCGAAGGGAGGCACAAATGATGGGTCTTGGTGCGCTATTGGTGACTTCTGGCAGCTCCTCATTGCCACGGAGGACGGCTGGTACGGCCAAGGGCCGCGCCTGCCGGTGATGGCCTTGGCAACGGGCACCGTGGAGGTCGGCGACGACGTGTTGGCGGCCCATGCCGGCCACGAGGTTGAGGTGCGCTTGGGCTCGACCTCACGGTGGCCGGCGTGCTGTGTGTATTCGGCGTGGAGCCGGAGGCCGGCTCCCACGACGTCGCTTCCGGGTGTGGTGAGCCCGCGGATTAGGGTATTTTCGTTTCGGTGCGGATAGCAATTGCCCGGCGGCTCGCGACCGATTCCGGCATGAGATTTGCTGGGCCTCGCTGCGGCTCCGTGCATTCAGCGCGGAACCCAAAAGGGGAACAACATGGACAACAAGACTCTCGTGCGCAAGCTTCTCGACGACGTGTTCAACAAGCGCGATGCCTCCAACCTATCCAAGTACTGCGCCGCCAATTGCGTTTCGCACGACGCGTTGGCCACCACCGTCGACATCGGCGGACTGCGCCAGGTGTTTGAGGGGTACTTCGCCTCCTTCTCCGACATCCACGTCGTGATCGACAGCCAGATCGCGGAGGGTGACCTGGTCGCCACCCGCCTGACCTGCACCGCCACCGACACGGGTGGCTTCATGGGCCGGCCCCCCACCCGCAAGAAAGTGCAGATCTCGGGCATCCAGTTCGATCGGGTGCGGGACGGGCGCATCGCCGAAACGTGGGTCCAGATGGACTACCTCTCGATGATGCAGCAGCTCGGGATGGTGCCGCGCTTCGAGCTCACCAAGCCCGGCCCCGCGCAGCACCTTCACGCGTAATACCGGGCCCGCCGGCCGGGCGGACCCAACCCAACGCCGTGCCGCTCTGCGGTGCGGCGTTTCGTTTTTTTGATTTACGCGCGCGCCTCGCGACGCCCATCGGGTGGCGTTGCCGTACGGGATCGGGGGATTCGACACAGGCCCTGTGGGCACGCGCACAGCCAGAGCCGCGCCGAGGCAGATGAGGAGATCGGCGAATGAAGACAGCCGAAAGGCACACCGAAGGCTACTTTATCCGACACCGTCGCAATCTCGAACTCGACACGCCGAGAGTTATTTGACGAGCCTCCCCCCAATCGCCTGTTTTCGCACGGCGCGATCGAGTGCGCCGAGGGAAAAAATCCCTTGATATCGTTTCAGCGGTGCCTATCACCCGCCTGCACCCACACGACTCCGAGGTGAATGATGTTTCCGGACTCCCAGGCCCGCAGTTTCGAGTTCTTCGCCCGCTTGCTGCGTGATGACGACCGGGAAGCTGTAACGCATCGGCTGCTCACGAGCTGTCTGTACGGGCCGGCGGGCTTCGGGTCGCTGCTGCCCCACCTGCCCGATGATCTCGTGCACGCGCGCTGGCGCGTCGCGCGCGGCAAACGTCGCTCTGCAGCGGATCTTGATCGCGCGGCGGATGCCCTCGACCTTGCCGCACACACGGTGCGCCACGATCCCGGTCGATGCACCGCTGGCTGCGCTTGCTGTCCGGTGCTCCAGGAGGGCGTACAGAACTACCTGAGCCGCACCGTGGGGCCCCTTGCCGTGCGCCTGTGCGAGGTTGACGATCCCTACTACCAACACATCGGCGAGCTGCTCCGGCGCCGACTCCAGCCCGCCTGGGGCACCGCCGCTGGTCCTGAGCCCGTGAGCTACGCCGCAGCCGCGGGTGTGCCGGCGCGCCCCTCGGAGCACGCGAGCCGCTGAGCCGGCCCTCCGTCCGGCGCAAAAGCAGGCCTGCCGCCTAGGATTCACCGGGCGGCAGGCTTCGTGTCGCGCTCAACGAGCTACCAGATGGAGAGCTGATCCTCAACGCGGGAAACGCCACGGGTTCCGAGAACCGCCCCCACGACCGCCTTGCGCTCCGCCCAGGAGTCTACGTGGCCGCGGATGGTCACGGACGATCCCGCGGCTTCCACCACCACGTCCCTCGCCTCGCGCGCGGCGTGGCGCGCGAGCGCCTCCCCGATCGCGCGGCGCACATCGCTCGTGATGGCGGTAGCACCCACGGTAATCAGGTTCGCCACTCCCTTCACGCCCGCGAGGTTTCGCACCGCGCGCTCCGCCGCCGACGCCTGCGACCAGTAATCCAATTCGCCTTCAAGGGTAACGATCCCGTCGGACACGGTGGACTGGATGCGGGCATGCGGCACGAACACATCCCACTCAAGCGTGCGCCTCACTCGCGCGGCGATCTCCGTGTCGGTGGGGGCGCCCCCGCCGGGCACGTGGATGACGATGTCGTTCGCCACATCATGAACACCGACGACCCGATGCGCCGCGTCCCTCGCCGCGACCTTCTTCGCCCAACTATCCACCACGCCGGTGAGCGTTACGACGGCGTTGCGCACCTCGACACCAACCTCCGCCGGAAGCAGGCGCGTGTCCCACTCCAGCTCGGCGAGCACCTGGTCGCGAATTTGAACATCACTCTTCCGTTGTACAGTTCCCACGAATCACCCCCGTTGAACGGCATCGGCCGGAGCGGCCGAGCCTTGGGGGGGGCCCATGCAAGTTGGGGGCCAGCGTTCCTATCCGCAGTGCAGGAAGTGCGAGCCGTCGAGCCAGTTGGCGTCCGGGTACCAGGCGATCAATAGCTGACCACCCGCAATGGCCGGTACGAGCTTATGAATGACCGTTTCGGGGAGCGCCGGGCACCCCCAGCTCCGGCCCGCGCGGCCATGCTCGGCGACGAACGAGTCGGACACATAATCGGCGCCGTGGATCACGATGGACCGGGATCGCGCCGCGTCGTTGAACCCGGGTTCCAGCCCATCCAGCCGGAGCGAGAGGCCGTGTTGCCCCTGGTACGTCTCTGCGGTTCGGAACACCCCGAGGCTGGTTTGCAGGCTCCCGGATCGGTTGGAAAAGGAGTTCGCCAGATCCTCCCCGCTGTTTCGACCATGCGCCACCCGCGACTGATACACCACCGCGTCCGTGCCGAGGTCGATGACCCAAAGCCGCGGGGCGGTGGAGGGCAACGAGTAGTCGATCACGGTCACCTGGCTGGCCGTAACCTCCACGTGGTTGACGGTCGCGCAGGCGGCGACTTCGTGGGCGAGCTCCAGCAGCGGAGCGGGCGGCGGGGTGTAGATCATGGGCGGCAGAGTAGCTGCGCCGCTGAAACGTTGCGCGGCTCAGCGCACCCGGATCGCGGTTCCCGCGTCATCCTTTGTCGGCCACGCCGGCCTCCACCCTGGCGGGAGCCCCGGGCGGAGGAGATCGAACACGATGTGCGCATCCATGGGCGAGAGGTTCACGCAGCCGTGGCTGGCCGGCAACCCGAAGCGGCCGTGCCAATACGCTCCATGCAGCGCATACCTGGGCTTGAAGTGGGCTACCCAGGGCACGCGCTCCACGTGGTACTCGTCTTCGGCGCCCGGCAGGCTGATCATGTCGTTCTCGACTAGCTTGTCCAGGATCCGAAAGGTGCCCCTGGGTGTGGCATACTCCCCCCCAACGCCGGCAGATACGAGGGTGACGAACACCGCGGCATCGCCCCGATACACAGCCAGCGTTTGCTGGGCGAGGTGTACATCGAGCCAGATCTCTTCGTCGGACACGCCGATGGGCCGGGGAGCGGGCTGCCAACGCCGCACACGGCCCTTCGGGGGGACCGGTTCGAGCGCGACCTGCGCCTGAAACGCCAGCATCGCTCCATCCGACGCCGTACACCCGGCCGGCTCGATGCACCACGCCAGGGCCACCCCCTCCGCGAGCGGATCGGCGATGAGATCGCGGCCGGCGAAGGCGCTGGGCGCATAGATCTCCGCCTTTGCCGCAGGTACGACGTGACCATCGCTCGCGACGAGCACTTCGCCTCGGGCGCTCGGCTGCTGGGACAGGAAGTGGTAGCTGTGGTTGGGCTCGAAGCGCGCGACAGGCGGCGCGCCAGCCTCAAAGTCGGCGAGCGATGCGTAGATCGGACCAGGGAGGCCCCGCGCGAGCCGGGCATACACGTATGGCAGAGTGTTCGGATCGCCACGCGGCAGGTGGGTAGGCGCGTCGGTGGTGTCGGTCGTTTCATCGAGGCACGCGAACGCCCCGCGATCCACCTCCCCCCAGTCTCCGCACCCCGGAGCCGACGCATGACCATGCACGAAGAACGGCTCTCCCGCCGCTATAATTCCAACGGGCGCGGCGCGGCCACGGGGCTCCGCCCGAGCGACGATCTCCACCTCCGACACCCTCGCCTCCAGCGCTGCGAGCTGGGGCATCATGGACCTGGAGCCTCCGGCTCCGCCACGTCGGCGGGAAGCGCGAGGGGGATCTCCTCACCCTCGCTGGAGGTCAAGGACGGCGCGGCGGGCTGCTCGTCCCACCCCAGCTCCACGCCCGCCGGCGGTGTCCAGGCGTCAGGATCCGCGGCGTCGTAGTCGACCTCCGACACCCAATACCCCGGCACCCAGGCCACCCCGTCGAACCAGCCGGGCACCCAGATCATCCCCTCCCACTCCGCGACCGGCTCCCAGTAGCCCGCCTCAAACAACCCATCTTCGTTGAGGTGAGCGCTCACCCAAACGTACCCCTCGCGGGACACCGGCCGCCAGAAGCCCTCTACCCAGTCCTCGCCGTTCCAGAAGCCCGGCTCCCAGGTGTAGCCGTCGGGCACCGTCCCCGCCGGCCGCCAGTGCCCTGGCATGTACGCGCCATCTTCCACGAAGTGGCCCTCCACCCAGTCCCACTCACCGTCGCTGCGGAGCTCCACTCGCCAGTATCCTTCGACATACCTCCGCCCCATCCACCACCCCGGCACCCACAGCCAGCGCCGGCCATACCATGCACGAGCCGCGGCCGCCGGTGTCCAGTGCCCCGGGGCCCACACCCGCCCGACCCACCCTCCCGGTGCCCACACCCACCCCGCGCGCAAGGGCGGTACCCAAGCTTCAACCCAGGGATCGGGGGCGACGTCGAAGGACACCACCAGAGTGGTGGGGTGGATCCATCGGAAAAACGGGTGAACCCACCAGTGAGTGTACCAGGTTCGATACCACAGATGCCCCGGCGCCGGATGGCCCGCGTGCCGGCAGGCGGGCACATGACGAGGCGCCGGATGCCCGAAGCGTGCGTTTGTGCTTTGCCACGCCGGTCGATGGTGTCCGCCAAGATGATAGGCTTCATACGTCGGAAGCGCTGGCCTACGCACCGCAGGACGATGCCGACTGCTTGTCGCCACCGCACCCCGACCACGCGCGGCCACAGGGCGCCCCGGCGCTGGGGTGCTGATCAGCGCGCCGGACCGCGTACGCCTCGGTTCGCGCCTGCGCTTTGCCGGTACCTTCGCGCTCTCCTTCTTCTTGGCGGGTGTGCCCGAGTTGGAGCCTTCGCCGGCCGCCGGCGTGGCCGCTTCGGCTGCCCCGGACTCTGGAAGTCCCAGCGCGAAGAGAACGGGAAGTGTCCACCACCAACGTGCGGCGATCGGCATTGGCTACCCCGACACAAAAAGAAAGCAATCGTCGTGCCAATGGAGGTACGTGCGCATCGGACATCCGTCGTATCGGACATCTGTCCATCGGATGTTTGTCGCATCCGACACCCGTCCGATGCATTTTCGCAAGATCCCCCAGAGATGAAAATTCTCTCGGGTCCGAAGCGCGGCCGGACCGGTCGACGCGGCGCGATGCGGGGCGCACCCCGGCGCGGCCTGGGGACGCTCGCCCCGCCCCGCCACCGCTCGCGCCCCCGCAGCGTCCGAAGTCGCATCGCATCTCAAAATTCTCATAGAGTCATCAATTCCATACCATCACCCATACGAAGAGGGCGACGCTTTGGACGAATACGAAAATACCCAAAAGTGTGCTTTCACACACCTGGTGATGTAAATAGCACAGCGTCGCGATCGCGACGGCGTACGGAACGCCGCGGCGCTCGTCGTGGCACATGACTTGCAAGGGCGTCGCATGAGGACTTCAAAATGTCGACGACCTGGACGCTAGTCAGTGATTTCGCTCGCGCCCGCTTGTACCGGGAAGGCAAAAACGGGCTCCTCGATCTGCTCGGAACCCGGGAGAACGCCTTGGACCGCCGCGGCTCCCCGGAAGCGGGCGACCCGGCTCACGACCACTTTGCCCGCGAGCTTGGGCTGCTGCTCGCTCGCGGCGTGGCCGACGGCCACTGCGATCGCGTTGTGCTCGTCGCGCCGCCCACAATCATCGGGGGGATCCGCCGGCACCTCACGCCGGCGCGCCGGGCCTGCGCGATCGAAAGTTGGCCGGTTGATCTTGGAGGTGCTCCGGGTTCAGACATCGAGGCCACCCTGCTGGAGACGGGCCCCCCGTCGTAACGCTCGCCGCACGACACCCCGACGCTTGGCACGGAATGTGCAAGCCTCCTACCCGGGGGTCATTCATGGACACATGGGTCATTGTTTTGGGAGGTCCACATGGAGCGAACGGCCAGGCGTTGGAGCTGGCGGGTCAGGTCGGAGGCGGCGCGCGAACGCTGACGATGGGCCTCGGCCCGCACGCATCGACGCGCGGGGGGGCAGTGCGGGTTCCCGTCGATCGGGGCACCGCCCCCACGCTGTTGTTGGGCATCTTCCACGCCCTGGCCCGGGATCCGGACGCGACCGTGGTGGTGGTTCCGGGAAACCTGGAGTTGGAGGCGAGCGACTGGCTGCTCGAGGCCATCGACGCCGCCGTTGGAAGCGCGGAGGATGCGGTTTCTACGGTGCGCCTCGTCGCGGCCGAAAGCCCGTCCTGCCTAACCACCCGGCGCTGGCTCGTGCCCATGTACTGGGGCGGCGAACCTTGGCCTTTGGTGCACTCGGTGTTCCGTGGGGGCGAAGTGGAGGTAGACCAGATGACCCGCCTCGGCGCGCTTGCGGACACGGGCATCCTCGTGGCCCACGGCTGGACCCTCGCGACCTTGATTCGGGAGCGGCGCTATGCGTGGTTCCAGGCCCTGAGGCGCTCGGTTTGGGAGCCCGACCACGTAGACGCCGCCTTCAGCGCCCTTGAAACCGTAGACCTGTTCACGGACGTGTTGCTGCCGAGCCTGGACCAACTGCGACTGGTGGCGGCCCGGCCGCATGACGATGCGCCGGAGTTTGTGGTCCTTCCCTCGCGCTCGCGCAGTCCGGCCTGGGGCGAAGAAGGACCCGCCGTCGCCTGAGCGGAACTACCGCAAATCCACAAGGGCCCTGCCACTGATCGATCGGTGGCAGCGGCCCTGCTTGTGTTGGTGAAAGGCGACACTCGTTGACCGAGGCCCACGGAGCGGTCGAAAAATCAAAAGGGGCCCGGCAGGCTTGCGTGGCCTGCCGGACCCCTGGGGGCGTTGGCGAGCTCAGCTCACCTTCACCTCGATCGAGCGCGACGAGCTGCCTTCCGTACGGGGGATCCGCAGGGTCAGGAACCCGTTATTGAACTTCGCCGTGGCCTTGTCGGCCTTCACGTTCGCCGGGAGGCGTAGCGAACGGTGCCAGGTGCTCGCCGAGTACTCCTTGAGGTAGTAATCGGAGTTTCGGACCTCGCTCTCGTCCTTCGACTCCGCGGTGATGTCGAGGATGTCGTCGGTCATCTTCACCTTCACGTCGTCCGGCTTCACGCCGGGCAGCGCGGCCCTCACGACGAGGTGACCGTCTTCATCGTACACGTCCAACGGGAGGTTTTCGGTGTACACCGGGAGGTCCATCGGGGCGGTGAACCGCCAGGGGAACGCCCGATCCATATAGTTCTGCATCTGGCGGATGGACTCGAATGGGTTGAAACGCGTGACTTCGGTGCTGAGCATGCTTGTTCCTTGGTTGGTTGGCCACGGCGGATGCCGGAGCCGACCAAGCTGCGTGCAATTCGTGTGCCACATTGCAGCCACGCAAACCCACGGACCCTCACCGGTGACGACTGGCACGGATCGTGCATACGGAAATCCCGATGGGGAGTGCCGATGGAGAGGTGGGTCATCGTGCTGGAGTCGCCGGAGGAGGGAGATCGCGCTGCGCTGGATCTGGCGACGCACATTGGGGACTCCTTCCGGATCCTCCGCGTCGGCCTCGGCCCGCATGCCACGTCGCGCGTCGGGTGCCTGCGCGTTCCCGTCGATCGGGGAACAGGCCCGGCGCTGCTCCTCGCCGTATTCCACACCCTGGCCCGCAACGCCGACGCAAGCGTGGTCGTGATCCCCGCTGAGGTTCCGCTGCACCGGAGCCACGCGCTCGGGGAGGCGATCGAGGCGGCTTCGCGCACACCCTGCCACGCGCTCTCCACGGTGCACATCGTCGCCGCACGGCCGCCGATTCTGGCGGCGCCCGAGCGTTGGTTGGTACCGCAGCACTGGAGCGGCGGTGCCTGGCCGTTGCTCCACGCGGTTTTTCCGGGCACCACGCCGGCGTCCGACATGATCGAGGCGGGCGCGCTCGCCGACACGGGCGTGCTTGTGGCCCACGCATGGACCCTCGCCTCCCTGCTGCGGGAATGCCAATATGGGTGGTTCCAGTCCTTGCGCGAGGCGGTTGCCCATCCCAGCACGGTGGATCAGGTGTTCACGACCTTGGAGCCGGTGGACCTGTTCGACGATGTCTTGTTGCCCGCGATCGATCGCCTCCGGATCGTTCCCGCCCGCAGGCGAGACGCCCACCCCACGTTCATCACCCCCAGCGGCACCGCCCCGATCGGCGGGGACATCCCGGAGGCTTTGTGTTAGGAAAGCAATTGACATTTTCGAATGAGGCTCGCGACAAGGTGCTGCGCGGCGCAACCGCGCTGGCGGATGCCGTACGGATAACTCTGGGGCCGAGCTCCAAGTGCGTATTGATCGGGAAGGGGTTGGAGCCGCCGCTGGTGTGCGACGATGGCGTTACCATCGCGCGAGAGCTCTTCTTGCTCGACGCTGCGGAAGATCTCGGGGCGCGCATGCTGAAGCAGGCCGCCCTGAGAACCAGCGCCACCGTGGGCGACGGTACCACGACCGCAACCTTGCTCGCCCATGCGATGTACGCCGAGGGCGTGAAAAACGTCATCGCGGGCGCCAGCGCGGTCGACCTCAAGCGTGGCTTGGACCGGGGCCTTGCGCACGCGCTCATCACGCTGCGGGAGTTGTCCCGGCCGGTGGGCTCCTCCGCGGAGCGGGTGCAGGTGGCCACGATCTCCGCGCACGGCAACGCCGCCATCGGCAGACTGGTGGCCGAAGCCGTGCAGCGGGTCGGCCACCAGGGTGTGATCACCGTAGAACCGGCGGCGACCGCGGAAACCACGCTGGAGATGGTAGACGGTGTTCAATTCGGTCGCGGCTATGCGTCGCCCTGCTTTGTCACCGACACCGAGCAGCTTGAGTGTGTGCTCGACAAACCGCTGATCCTCCTTTGCGACGCGAAGATTACATCGATCAAGGACCTGTTTCCGCTCCTGGAGGCGGTGTGCACCTCGGGCCGCTCACTGCTGATCCTCGCGGAGGAGATCGATGGGGCCGCGCTTGCCACGCTGGTGCTCAACAAACTCCGAGGCACGATGGCGGTCTGCGCGGTGCGCGCACCGGAGTATGGCGAGCGGAGGCGAGCGGTGCTGGAGGACATCGCCATCCTCACCGGGGCCAAGGTGATCGCCGAGGATCTCGGCTCGAAGCTCTCGAGCACCACCTTGGCGGACCTCGGCTCGGTGGCGCGCGCAAGCATCACCCACGACCAGACCACCCTGATCGACGGGAACGGCCAGGCCGACGCGATTCGCGCCCGGGTGGAGCAGCTTCGCCGCGAGCTGGCGCGCACGGTGTCCGAGCACGATCGAAAAAAGCTGCAGTCTCGGTTGGCCCACCTCGCCGGCGGTGTGGCGATCATCCACGTTTGGGCCGCCACGGAGATCGAGTTGAAGAACCGTTTGGAGGCGTTCGACGACGCCATCCATACGACACAGGCCGCGATCGCTGAAGGCGTCGTTCCGGGGGGAGGCTTGGCACTCCTACGGTGCATCGACGCGCTCGCCGACGTCGAAGCGGCCGTGGAGGGTGACGAACGCACCGGTGTGCGCATCCTGAGGCGCGCGCTCGAGGTGCCGACTCGGCAGATCGCGGTCAACGCGGGCGTCGACCCCGGCGTGGTGCTCAACCGCATGCGCACGGGCACGGCCGCGTGGGGCTTCGACGCGGCCCTGGGACGATTCTGCGACCTGTACGAAGCCGGGATCATTGACGCGACGCGGGTGGTTCGCACCGCGCTGGAGAACGCCGTTTCCGTCGCGGGTGTGCTGCTGCTGACGGAAGCCACGATGACGGACGTCTCCGGGGGGGTGTACCGCCACGCCGCCGAGCCCCCGCCCCCCGATCTGTAAACGCCCCAGGAATTCTTAAACACCTCCAGGAGCACACAAATGAACGAAGCAACCAACGAAAACCCAGCGCCGATCAACCACTTCACAACCGCCGAGACCCGCACCGACGATAGTGGTGATGTCTTTCAGCCGGAGGCGGATGATACGCATCGCTACTTCCGCCGAACGGATGTCAAGCATGCCGTTGCGCCCTGCTTTATCGATGCATCCCGGAGCATGCCGAACATCGATGGCATTGATGAGCGCTTCACCCCCGGAATCGAC
>BJHF01000026.1:0-39282 GCA_014191855.1 Deltaproteobacteria bacterium | reverse complement strand
AATTCTTACACACCTCAAGGAGCACACAAATGAACCATATCGTGATTTTGGCAGGCGGAGAAGGACGACGACTGGAGGCCGCAGCGAGAGCGAGGTACGGCTATGCCCGCCCCAAGCAATACTGCGACTTCGGAGACGGCATGACGCTCCTCGACCGCTCCCTCGTTCGCGCACATGCCATCGTGGAGCCGGAGGGAATTGTCGTGGTGACGACGGCTGGACACCGCCGCGAAGCGGAGGAAGTGCTCCGCCGCTGGCCCGGCGTACAATGGCTGGAACAGCCCCAGAACCGGGACACCCTGCCTGGGCTCACGCTCCCGATCCTCTCGATCCTCAGCCGAGACTCACACGCGAGCGTCGCCGTGCTTCCCTCAGACCACGCGGTGGATGACCACGAAGCCTTCGTGGACTGCGTGTCCCGCGCCCTGGCGGAGGTACCCTACTACCCGTATGACGTGCTCCTGCTCGGCACGCAGTTGGAGCGGCCTGACGCGGGCTACGGTTGGATCCTCCCCGCAGACGCGGGCCGCTCCCTGCCGCGGGTGGCCGCGTTCAGCGAAAAACCCACCGAGGCGGAGCTGCCCGCGCTGATGGCCTCGGGCGCGCTGGCCAACACCTTTGTCATGGCGGCCTACGCGTGGACCTTCGCCGATCTGGTACTGACACACGCACCCAGTTGGTTCCGCGGCATCGTGCGGGGCTTGTCCGATCCAGACTACCTGGCCCGACTCTACGACGCGCTCCCTCCCGCGAACTTCTCGAAGGACGTGCTGGAGCACGCGTGTGCGCGCCTGCGCGTATTGTCCATGCCGCCCGTCGGCTGGAGCGATGTCGGCACCCCGGAGCGCCTCGCCCACGCCCTCGAGACGCACGCACACGCTCACGGAGCGTAGATGCCGCCGTAATACACGCCGTCCGCGGTCGCGCCCATCTGCGCCGGGGTGCCGGCGAGACCGAAGAGGGGGTCGTGCGCGAGCGTGGCCGACACGTGAACGGTGCCGGTCAACCCATCGGGCACGACCAGCACCGCCACGGTCGCGCCAGACCCATCGACAGCGAACGCATCGAGCCAGGCGCGCACCTCGGTCGTGGCGGCCGTCGTCGGGTCGGTTTCGCCCGCCAACCCCGCCGCCAGGCGCGCGCCGTGGGCGGTGGCCACGACAAACGCAGCCTGCTGGAACAGGAACCAGGCCCAGTCGATGATCCCCGCCAACAGCAGCAGCAGCACCGGCAGGATCAGGCTGAACTCGATCGCGGTCGATCCTCGTTTGGCGTTCATTGGTCCACCAGGCGCATCGTGGTCACGGCAGTGTGTTCATCCGGTACGGGGATCAACCCCATCAGCGGGCTGTGGGGCACGGTCACCGACACCGTCACCACGGCGCCGGCCGCGCTGCTCGCTACGGCCGCCGTGAGGGTGCCGCTGGCGGGGTCGAAGTCGGCCTGCGTGAGCGCTTCCCTCGCGCGGGACTCCGCAACCGACGCCGGATCCTCGCTCGCCTCGGTGAGCGATCCCGCGAGCGCTCCGTCGCGGGCCGCCTGGATCACGGCAAGTTGCCGCGAAAAGAACCAACCGAACTCGGTGGTTCCGCCCAACAGGGCGGCCAGAACCGGGAGGAGGATCCCGAATTCCACCGCCGCCCCGCCGCGCCGGCTCACTGTACCACCACGGCTGGGCCCGTCGCAACCACCCCATAGCTGCCGCCGTCGAACCAGGTCCCCACGGAGTACGGTCCTTCCGGATCGATACGTACCCAGACGTTCTTCTGCTTGGCGCTGCCCTGCCAACGCACGTCGTAGATGATCACCCACGCGAAGCCGATCACCGGCCGCCATTCGTTCCAGCTCCCGGCCTCGGAGCAATACGCCGAGCCCCCATCGAAGATCGGCAGCGGGCCTGCCAGAACCTTACCGTACTTCGCCGCCGGAATTGCGCTGCCCGAGTGTCGGGGCGGCAGCGCCTCGTCCGACACCGTCGCCCACGGGATCCCGTCTGAAACCATCAGCTCGGCCAGCCGTTTGAGCGCGCTGGTGATGTCCCCATTGGAGAGGTTCAGGTCGTCGCCAGCCGAGGCTTGGGTGCAGACCTGCGTGACGTCACCGGTTGTCGCCCACTCCCGCATGCAGGGGAGCATGGCCGTGAGCTGGCTGATCAGCGAGGCGGCGCTCGTCGTCCCCTCCACCAGCGCCCAACCGGTGTTGTCGACCCCGGCGGGGTTCAACTCAAAGGTCATGTCGAGGATCTCTCCCGGGGTGTGACTGTCAAACAAACACTCGGGGAGGCCGAACGGCAGGTACCACGGCACCTCCGATGCGCTGATCTCCGCGCCCCTCCGCGCGATCGTGTGCGCGCCGGCGTCGAGCGGCCCCTGACCGAGCGCGGCCCCGCTGAGGAACGGCAGAAGCCCCGTGCTGCGCGCCCGTACCAAGACACTGTTGACCGCCGCTGCATTGGAGGAGGGCGTGAACACGCCCCCGCTCCAGGTGCCCAACACAACGTCGCCGTCTGGCGCATTGCTGGGGTTGGCATCGAGCACGAGCGGATCCCCGTTGGCGATGTTCAGCGCCGCGACCTCCACGGCCGCTTCTCGCGCAGCGGCCAGCCCTGCCGTAGACTGGTCAAGCTCCGCTGCGCCGGCCAGGGCGGCCGCATCCGTGCCCGCCTGGAGTTGGGCCTGCACGGTGCGGCCATATCCCAGATCGAGAACCAGCGCGCCGAAGGCCAGCAATACGAGCACGATGAGGCTGACGACCACCACCACGGCGGCCCGACGAGAACGGCGTGAACGGCGGGACATGGCGACCTCACTCGCCGATCGGTGTCGGCGCCAGTTCAACCGGATCGCTGGTGGTGTCGAGCACGTTCTTGCGAACGGCGAGCCCTTCTGTTCCTCCCAGCCGATAGGCCGAGGTGGCGGCGGCGGGCCGGTCACGTTGGGCCTGGAGGTCGAACGCGCTGTACGCCCGCCCAAAATCGGCGGTGAGGTGCGTGGGCCGCGCGCAGCCGCCGAGGAACAGGAGCAAAACCAGGGTCAAGAAGCGTGTCATGGGGACTCCAGTTGGGCGATCGCGCTCGCGATGCCGGGGTGAGTGGGATCGAGGGCCAGCCCCTCGCGGTAGGCGGCGAGCGCCGCCGGTTCGTCTCCGCGGAGCTCCAGCGCGGCCCCGAGCAGGACAAAGGCTTCGACGCGATCGCCGCCCGCGCTCAAGAGGCGCCGGGCCTCGGCGTCCCGGTCGCAGGCGACCAACGCGATCGCCAGGTTGGCGCGCACCCGTGGCGAGGCACCGTTCTGCTCAAGCGCGCGCTGGAGAGCGACGACCGCTTCTGGCGCGCGGCCTGCGGCCAGCAGCGAAAACCCGAGGTTATCCGCGTAGTCAGCGCGCCGGGGTTCCCGCCGCACCGCGCGCTCGAAGCGCTCCACCGCCGCCGGGAAGTCCCGGCGCTCCATGGCGAGGATCCCGAGGTCGTTCCAAGCCTCTCCGCGACTCGGGTAGCGCCTCGCCACGGAGACCAGGAGGGATTCGGCGGCATCCACGAGGCCGGCCTTGCGGAGGGCGCGTCCCTCCAGCACGTCGATCTCGACACCCTGGCCCCCAGTCGCCCGAACCGTCGCGATGAGCGCGAGCGCCGCGTTTGCGTTCCCGTGCTCCAGCAACGACGTCGCGAGCGCAAGCTGCACGCGCCAGGTCTCCGCGCGCGCCCCCGGCCGCGACGTCCCCTCGACCGGCGACATCGTGACGGGCGTGGGATGCCGCGGAGCGCACGCTCCGGCGAGCAGCAGTGGCAAGACGAGGTAGGCGGCGTTCACGGGGAGCCTCCGGTGAGTGTGGGGAGCATGCGGTCGAAGAGCTGAACCACCATCGGGCCCAGGGTCACCACGAACAAAGCCGGGAAGATGAAGAGCACCATCGCGATCGTGAGCTTGGGTGCGGCCTGCGCGGCTCGCTTCTCAATCTCCAGCGCCCGGCGTCGGCGGGTGAGCTGGGCATGGCTCCGAATCGACGCCGCGATGGAGGCCCCGTAGCGCTCGGCGTCTGCCATCACGTTCACGAGCGAGCTGAACTCGTTGAGGCCGGTGCGTTCGTCGAGGTGGCGAAGCGTCGCGATCCGCGGAATGCCCGCCGCGCTCTCGTCGAACACCGTCTGGAGCTCTTGCGCGAGCTCGGGCGCGCTCGGCTCAAGCTCGCGTGCCACCCGACGGAGGGACGGATCCAAGCTGAGCCCCGCCTCCAGGCAGCTCACCAGCATGTCGAGGGCGTTGGGGAATGCCTTGAGCAGGCGCGCCTGCCGCTCGGCGCGCTGGGCGCGCATCCAAACCATGGGAATGTAGTACCCGAGGGCGGCCGAAGCCACCGATAGTGACAGCGCCACCAGCAAGGTGCCTGGTCGCGCGATCACGTACGTGGCGAGAGGAAGCGCGAGCGCCAGCGTGGCCCGCGTCGCGAGGTAGCGTGCCAGCACGTGATTTCCGCGCCATCCCGCCTGCACCAGCTCGCGGCGCAGGCCAAGCCGCGACACCGGGTCTCGAGGAGCCGCCAACGCGCCGATTCCACCGCCCGCGTCGGGCGTGCGAACCTCCCCCGCCGGGGCGACCTCGGCGACCGGCGCACGAAGCGCCCGCGTCGCCGCCGCCAACGCAACCAGCGTACCCAACGCTCCGAACAGCACGATCAGCGTTTCCATCAGGCCTCCACCCGCGCGAGCACGCGCATGACCAACCCACCGCACAGCATCGAGGCCCCGCCGCCGAGCAGGATGACATGGCCGAGCGGGCTCTCAAGGAGGGGGAGCAGGTACGATGCCTTGAACACCAGAATCAGCGTCCCGACCAGGAACGGCAACATCGCGAGCACCGTCGCCGAGAACCGCACCTCGGAGGTCAGCGCCTCCACCTTGCCCTGGAAAATCATCCGCTCGCGAATGGTGTTCGCCAGGTTCTCCAGGCTCTCGATGAGGTTTCCGCCGGCCTCCCGGTGTAGCATCACGGCCGCGCAGAACAGACGCAGGTCGAAATTCTCGGGATTGCGCCGCAGCAGATCGTCGAGGCAATCCCGCAGGTCCTTCCCGAGCCGGTGCCGCTCCGAAACCCTCGCCAATTCCTCGCCGAGGGGATCGAGGAGCTCGCGCGAGCTGGTTCTCAGCGCGTCGGTGAACGCATGCCCTGCCCGCAGGCCGCGCGTCATGAGGTCGAGCGCATCGGGGAGCTGCGTCGTGAGGGCCTGATCGCGCGCCTGAGCCTGAAACACCAGGAGCAGGCTTGGGATCCAGCCCAGCAGGACGCCGGCCACCATGCCCGGCCCCCGAAGCAGGAACCCCCCTGCAACGGCGCCGCCGAGCGCCAGGGCGAGGCACAGGAACACGAAGCGCACCGGCGCGGGCCGCTTTCCTGCCCGCTCCTGCCACGTCGCGACGATCCGCCCGACGCGCCCGAGCGGCGTCTGCGCCGGATCGTCGAGGAACATGTCCAGCCGCGGCCCACCCACCCGCAACCGCTGGGTCAGATCGAGCCGCGCGGCGTCTTTTCGGGATCGGTGCGCCGCCCAGAGCAGGGTGGCCGCGACGAGCAGCCCAACGAAGATCACCGTGGAGAGGAGCAGCGGGAGCACATCGGCTGGCGCGAGCACGTCACACCTCCTCGTGGAAGGCCAACAATTCTGGTGCCAACGGTGCGCCATGCGCAGCGAGGCGCTCCGCGAATACGGGGCGCACGCCGGTCGCCCGGAACGTGCCCCGCACCCGACCATCTGGCGCGATGGAACGTTGTTCGAATTGAAAAACCTCCTGCGTCGTGATCACACCCTGCTCCATCCCCACGACCTCCGTGATCGAAACGAGGCGACGGACGCCGTCGGCCAGGCGGCTCACCTGGATGATCACGTCCAGGGCCCCGCCAACCATCTCGCGGATGGAGGCACCCGGGATGTTGCCCAGACCGAGGCCGACCAGGGTCTCGAGCCGACGCAGTGCATGCCGTGGAGAGTTCGCATGGATGGTTGAGAGTGAGCCTTCATGGCCGGTGTTCATCGCCTGGAGCATGTCGATCGCCTCGGCGCCCCGGATCTCCCCGACGATGATGCGGTCGGGGCGCATCCGCAGGGCGTTGCGAACGAGGTCACGACACGCGACCTCGCCCTGTCCCTCAAGGTTGGGGGGCCGGGTTTCCAAACGAATGACGTGAGGCTGCTGCAGCCGCAGCTCCGCCGCGTCTTCTACGGTGATGATGCGCTCCCCCCCGGGGATGAACGACGAAAGCACATTGAGCAGTGTCGTCTTCCCGGTGCCCGTGCCGCCGCTGATCAGGATATTCAGCTTCGAGCGGATACACGCCCGCAAGAGCTCCGCCATTGGACGAGGCATCGAGCCTCGTGTCACCAACTCCTCGACGTCGATGGGAATGACCCCGAAGCGCCGGATGGAGACCACGGCCCCATCCAGGGCGAGGGGCGGGATGACGGCGTTGAAGCGGCTCCCGTCGGCGAGGCGCGCGTCCACCATCGGGCTCGATTCGTCGATGCGCCGGCCGACCGCGCTCACGATGCGATCGATCACATGAGCGAGGTGCGGGCCGTCTCGAAAGTGAACATTCGTGAGGTAGAGCAACCCCTCCTTTTCGACATACACCGTTTGCGGACCGTTGATCAGGATGTCCGTGATGCTCGTGTCCCGAATCAGCCGCTCGAGGGGCCCCAGACCGAGGATCTCATCGAGGATCTCGTCCACCAGGAGCGCTCGCTCGTTGGCGTCGAGCACCGAGGATCGGGCCTGCAGCCGCGCGGTAAGCGACGCGCGCATCTGGGGTTCCAGCTCCGCCCGCGCCCGCGCCCGTAGGTTGGTGAGATCGATGGACTCAACGAACTCACTATGAACCTGCCGCTTGACGCGTTCGTAGTCTGGGGAAGTGGCCGGCGCGGCGGGCAGGGGCAGCGCCCCCTGCTGCGCCGTAATGACCCGATCGACGAGGCGGGCAATCATAGGGACCTCAGGGAGGGGGCGAGCTGATCGAGCTCGGCGAGCACGCGCGTGGCGGCGGCGCGAACATCGCGGGTGAGACGCGACCGCGGCGCGGCCTCGCTCAGCAGCGCGCCGCGCTCTTCCGCCGCGACGCAGGCGTGCAGATCCTCGGCGAACGTAACAAACGACGTCATCGCGAGCTGCTCCTCGATGTCGGCTTGGTCGAGGCTCAAGCCGCTCTGCCATCGATTCAGGGCGAGGCGAACGCGGCTCTGGGGCACGCCAAGATCCTTGAGGAGCCCGAGCGTGCGCACCGCATCGCGCAACGCAGGGATGGTCGGCGTGACCACCAGAAGCACAAACGTCGCGCGCCGCATCGCGGTGAGCAACGCCTCTTCGATGCCGGATCCGCAGTCGGCCACGACCACGCTCCACGCCTGGGATGTCACGCCCAGCAGCCGATCAACCTCCCCCGCATCCACGCGGATCAGGTCGACGAGATCGTACGGTTGGGTCAGGACGTCCAAACCGGAGGAATGCGCCTCGACCGAACCGCGGACCGCCGCCGCGTCCAAGCGAACATCCGGACCGAGGACGTCACGAACGCAGTGGGTCGGTGCGAGGTTCAGGCAGCCGGCCAGGTCCCCCTTGGAGAATTGAAGGTCCACCAGACAAACGCTCCGGGTGGCCGCCAACTCAGCGGCCAGATTCGCGGCGAGCAACGAGGTGCCGCACCCTCCCTTTGCGCCCACGACCGCGAGCATCATCCAGGTCGATGCGCCGGCTGCGGGGTTCAGGGCCGCCAAGGCTCCGTCCTGTCCCATCAGCGCTCCAATCCGGCAGCGGGGACCGGCCGCGGGCCGTGCCGATCCATGCCGAGCAAGAACAACTCAAAGTCGGTGGGGTCGTTGTCCTCCAGCGTCCCCGGCGGCGCGGGCACCTCGCCAGCCCCCAGGGGGCGCACCAGCTCCGGCGTAACGAAGATGACGATCTCGACCTCCTTGCGTTCGTGGCGAACGTAACGGAACAATGCACCGAGGATGGGGATGTCGCCGAGGATGGGGATCTTGGCAATGTTGGACTGAACCGAGTCGCCAAGCATGCCCGCCATGGCAAACGTAGCGCCGTTGTTGAGGCGCACATGGGTCTCCGAACGACGGGTCGTGAGCGCGGGGATCGCGACGTCGGTCAGCGTCACGGAATTCGACGGGTCGATGTCGCTCACCTCCACGTACGCCTGGAGGTCGACGACCTCGTTCCCCAGCACGGTGGGCACGAATTCGACCTTGACGCCGTATTCGCGGAACTCGGCCGACACGCGCGTGCCATATTGCGACACAGGGATGGGGATCTCGCCACCCGCCAGGAAGCTGGCCTTTTGGCCCGACATGGCCACCAGCGTGGGCCGGGCCAGCGTCTTGCCCAGCCGATTCTGCTCCAGCACGGAGAGCGTGGCCGAGAGCTCGAACGGAGAGCCCAGCGTGCCGAACAAGGAGAACGCGTCCGCAACGGCAGCCGGCGGCGAGGTGCCCAGCGTCAGCGATGTGCCTGCGATGAGGCCGCCGTCGTTCCAGAGCACGTCGAGGCCCATCTCGCGCAGGCTTGATCGGTTGATCTCGGCGAACACGACGCGCAATTGCACCTGATGATCGCCTGCCACCTGGAGCAGGTTCACGAAGTGCTCGTCGTACACCGAACCCAACTGCGCGAGCGACTCCAGCGTTTCCACGTCGGGCACGATGCCATCCAGCACCAGCCGATCATTCAGGGAGTACGCCCGTACTGCCGCGGGATCGACGACCAGCTCGCTGATCCGATGCTCCAGCTCGCCGAGGTCGCGGTGCACGCTGATCGTCGTGCGAACCGGCGCCTCCATGGAATCGCGGAACCACACCCACAAGTCGGTTGTGCCGAGGTCCTGGCCCAAAACCTGCACCTGACCCTGCTCGAGGAGCTGCACGCGGGCGATGTCGAGGTCGCTCACCAAGACCCGCGCGATGGGGCGTGCACCCTGATAGATATAAGATTGGCCTACGCCCACCTCAATGTGGGGGCTGGCGGCTTCCTCAGCGTAAGCGGCGGCAATCGGAAACATGGAATCCTCCGGCTACTTCGTCGGGCGTCGACGGGTGGTGGGCTCAACGACGCGGACACCGCCCGCACCGAACTTCTGAACCGAGGTGCTCACGCCCTCGATGACTTCTGCGACCTCGGACGACGGGGGGGCCGCCGTGGTGCTCCGACGCGCGCGACGGGCGGCTTTCTCGGCCGCGGCCGGCGCCGCCACGCTCTGTAGGCCAACCAGGGCGTTGGTCACGAGCGGGCCGCGACTGGCAAAGATCTCCTCGTCGGACTCGGCGCGGAGCACAAGGTGCAGGTCGCCGTGCGCGGAGGACATCGCGAGCATCTCGGCCTCGGTGGGTGTCGCCTCGATGGTGACCAGCTCCGCCCGGCGTGTGTGCCCCTCCTTCTCTTCGTCCGGCGGCGCGCCCAGCACCGCAGGGCCGACGGCCAGCACCCGGGCATCCTGGACGATGGTCTCGGTGACCCAGTCGGCACCCAGCGAGTTGGAGTCCGGACGAATGGTCACGATCACGTCGACGTGATCTCCAGGATGTACGAGCCCGCCCAGCCCGGCAGCCCGCTCCGCCAAGACCGTTACGGCGCGGGCTCCGGGCTCGATGACGCCTGGCAGCACGCTAGGGTGCGCGGAGCTCTCGATGCGCTCGACGCGGATCAACTCGCCGGCGAGGATTCGTTCCTGCGGGCTCGCGCCAACCACCTCGGAGGGGGTGCGGTACACGCTCGATTCAGGCGCGGCATCTGCCGCCACCTCGGCGAGGCGAACGTCGCCTTCCGTGATCACCTGGCCGGGCTCCAGATCGCGGGCCGCGACGACCCTTGAGATCCGAGGCGCGGCCGCCTCAGCTGCGGCGGCCCGGTCACGGAAGGTCTCGAACGTCCGGTGGGCGAACCACGCGGTTCCGGACGCGACAAGCACGGCTCCAACGAGAAACAGAGCGGCCTGCTGGCGGCGTTGTGGTGCGGGTGTGGTCATGGCGGACTCCAAGCCGCGAGGGCTGGCCGGGCAGAATTTCTGAGGGGGTCGGGCGCGGAAGAGCCAAGTGGCTCTCCCGCGCCGACCAACACTACGCGGCCGAGTTGATCTCGTCCGAGATCGTGCTGAACACGGTGTCGAGACTGTCGCCCAGGGCGGTCAGTGCGACAATGATAGCCACGGATACCAGACCGGCAATGAGGCCGTACTCGATTGCGGTTGCGCCGGACTCGTCGTCAAACAGGATACGAAACATGCAAAACCTCCAGAAATATGATTGTTGTAAGCTCTTAGGTTATCGCCCACATCGGTGCAGGCTCCGCCGCCCTCCCCGGGCACAGGACCGGTATGCACAATTGGTGCCACTCGTCCGGCGATTCGAAGAGACGCCACAAATCGCAATTTGGTGATTTTCGCGGTCATGGAGGAGAACGACACGCCTCCCAAGCGCGAATCCATCCCTGGAACACTGCGCGAATCGCATCACCCCCTGATGCTTTTTCCACAAGTACGGACGCGACGCTCGACAGGCGACGACGGCAGTCGACGCTGCACGATTTCGCAACCATACCAATACCAGCAGCTTTGCGGCTGCTAAATCACATCAGCCGGGCGCCACCCCTCCGAGCTCGCGCGGGCGATGGGCACCTCGCCGCCTCCGTTGGCCGCTCCGGGCCTCGCCGGGAGGGCGCCCTGCACACCGAGCGGCACAAGTCAAGGGCGGCGACCGCTCGATCCAAATTGATTCGCAAATCAAATCGTGTTGACAGAGCCGCGCTGCGTGAGCATCGCGACGCCGCCGATCCCAACCCCGCGGATCTCGTGTTAGCCCCGCACGGTGATTCTCCCGCTCCTATTGGGCTGCCTCGACCCCTTTCCCACCGATCGACACGATCTGGTGGACCTGCGCATCGCGGCCATGGGCATCGACGCCGGCGGGGGGCCTCGCCGGTTCGTACGGGAGGGCGCCAACGCCTGGAGCCCCACCGCCCCGGCGCGAACGTGGGAGATCCTGGAGATGGGCTGTGACGACGCGGGCTGCGGTAGCCTGCCCAGCGGCAGGTTCGGCCTGAAGGTTACGGGCGCAGCCGCCGCGGAGGAGGTGGGCGAGCTGCGCGTCGAGGACGACGCGGAGCTCCCCGCGCTTCGGGGGTCGTCTCGGGTCTTGGGCGAGGCGGGGGCGAGCGTCGCGCTCGACGTGCCCGACGCAGCGATGGTGCGCTGGATGGCACCGGTCGGCGAGATCGCCGAGACCGATTTCGCGGCAATGTCCTACACCGGCCCGGTCGAGGCGGACGGGACGCCGACCGCCGGGGTGTGGCCCCTGGTCGCCCTGTGGATGGACGGCCGGGGGGGCAACGACTGGGCGACCTTCGACGTGCCCATCGGGGTGGACGGACCGTTTTTTGCGGTGGGCGGTCGCTTGTTCCCGGTTGACACCGACCTGCCCGGCGGGCCGACCACCGCGTTGACGACGCTCGCCGCCACCGACGACCTGACCGGGTTTGCGCTGACCGAGCTGGTGGCCGACGACGGCATGGCCACCCGGGACTTCCCGTGCGGCTCCGCGCTGGAGGGTGCGAGCGCGACTGGAAACTGGGATCCGGACAGCGTTATCGAGCGAGCGTGCGGACGCGACGAGGTGGTGGGCGCCCGCGTGCGCATCGCCGGAGAGATCGTTCGATGATCCTGGCGCTGATCCAGCTCGCATTCGCGGAAGAGACGGCCGAGAGCGAGGCCGAGGGCGACGACCCTCATGAGGTAGTGGTCGAGGCCCGGCGCGATCCGCCAGTCGTTTCCTCGCACACACTCGATCGCGAGCGCGTGCTGCTCACGCCCGGCACCTTCGAAGATGCCGTCCGGCTGGTACAGGCGCTTCCCGGCGTGGCGTTGACCCCCGAGTATTCTCCAAGCGCAGGCGATCTTGCGGTGCGCGGGAGCGACCCTTCGGAGACGCGGTATCTGCTCGATGGCATCGAGCTCCCCTACTTGTACCACTTCAACGGCTACAGCTCCGTGCTGCCCGCGCGCCTGCTGGACGAGCTTCAGCTTTACCCATCTACGTTCGGCGCAGAATTCGGGGATGCGACCGGTGCCATCGTGGACACGCGCAGTACCTGGAGCCGGCCCGAGCGCCCCCGCGCGAGCGCCAACGTCAACTTCGTGATGGCCGGCGCGGAGGTCGCGGCGCCGAGCGGCGAGGATTGGACGGTGCGCGCGAGCGCCCGTCGCAGCTACCTCGACCTCGTGACCAAGGACGATCCTCAGTATTCAGCGTTCCCCGCGTTCTCTGACTGGTACGGCCGCCTCGAATACGCGCCTTCGTCCGACGCGCGTTGGGCGATCACCGGCTTCGGCGCCGGCGACGCCTACACGCGCGCCGCCGGCGAGCCCACCCTGCTCGATCCGTACGAGCAGTCGGTGAATCCCTCTTTCGTGTACGACAAGCACTACAACGTCGGCCAGATCGCGCATCGGCACCTGGTCGGGGCGAACAAGGTGGAAGGGGCGCTCGCCGTCACCGGCTACTCCGTGACCGGAGACTTGCCGGCGGCCCACGACCACGAAGGCCTCCTGCGGATGCAGCTCCGTGAGGATGCGACGCTCAGCCTCGCCCCATGGTGCACACTCGCAACCGGTGCCACGGGCAAGTTTGAGTCCCTTGCGCTGGACGTGGAGACGGACCGGGCGTGGCACGAAGTGGTGCGGGAGTCCCCGCTCCTGGATCGTGGGGTTTCAACCGAGCAGGTGGTGGAGCGCGCGATCGTCGGCGCCTATGCGGAAGGCCGCTTCTCCGCTGGTAAGCTCCGCTTCGTCCCCGGCGTTCGCGTGGATGGCGACACCCTGTCGGGCGCCGCGATCGTCGACCCGCGCTTCAACGCACGCTGGCGGATCGGCGCAGACGAGCAGCTCCGCGTCGCGCTGGGCCAGTACTCGCAGTTCGCGCAGACGGCCTGGCTGGCACCCGGCGTCGGCGATCCCACACTGCCGCCCTCCGTGTCGCGGCAAGCCGCCATCGGCTTCGACTATGCCATCGCCCACCGACTCGAAGTGGCGCTGAGCGGGTGGGGAAAGGTCTCGGAGAACCTCGTCGAAGCCGAGCCCGGGGAGCCGCCGGTGGGGGGCGTATCCGGCACGGCCTACGGGCTCGAAGTCGAGAGCCGCTACCGCATCCGAAACCTCTTCTTCGCCTCGCTGGCCCTCACGCTCGCGCACAGCGAACACGACGACCACGTTTCGGACTACGACCAGCCCTGGGCGTTCAACCTCATCGGGAGCTGGTCGTTCCTCCCGACCTGGAACGCGGGGCTCCGCTATC
The DNA here is from genome assembly GCA_014191855.1 of Deltaproteobacteria bacterium. Classification (GTDB taxonomy): domain Bacteria; phylum Myxococcota_A; class UBA796; order UBA796; family SXON01; genus SXON01. The sequence goes on along the minus strand of BJHF01000026.1, from coordinate 25,953 downwards.
GCGCCAGCGAGGGCCTCCCGTACACCGCCGTGATCGATGGCGCCTACCAGGCCGACGATGACACCTACACCCCGGTCTATGGCGAAACCAACGGCGCCCGCCTGCCGGCGTTTCAGAAGATCGACGTGCACATCCAGAAGGACTTGCGGTTCCGAACCTGGAGCCTCGCGTTGTACAGCGAGCTCTGGTTCGTGCCGCCCGGCAGCAATGTGATGTACGAGGCGTGGAGCTACGACTACGATGCGGTGGGTGAGGTGCGCGGGCCGGTGTTCATCCCGCTTCTCGGAGCTCGCGGCGAGTGGGGCCTCGACCCGGTGGCGACCGCTACTCCGAATCGCAAACCAGATCGCCGAAGCCGCTGACGTACAGCGCGGGCACGCCAGAGATGCCGGCGCCGATCAGCTCCACTTCGCCGCAAGACGACGTGTTCCGGAAACACACGTTTCCGCCCGATACGACCGAGGCCAGCTCGGGCCCGTCAGGATCGGTGACATTGGCGAACGAGAACACCTCGCTCGTGCAGTCGCAGTGATCGCTGGTGGCGGCGAGCGAGCCCCCGTCAAACGTCACGGTCCACTCCGGGGTGGTCACCACCACCTCGGTGAGTGTGCGCCCATCCCCCGTGTCGGCCGCCAGGGTGCCGCTGATCGTCGCGTCGGTCAGCTCCTCGCCCTGCGCCGCCACGCAATCCTCCGCTTCAAAGGTAGGCTCTGGCTCCTCAACGCAAGCCACGAGAAGACACAGGGCGGACAACCGAATCATGGGGACACTCCGACGGGCGCGGAGCTTATCCGAGGCCCCGGGCATCAGCCGACAAAACGCCGGGAGCTGAAACGATCCGCGATCTCACTGGTTCCCTGCAGGGAAAGTTCGACGAGCGCCTGACCGCACACCCAGGCGAAGCCGAAGCCATGGCCCGTGAAGCCGACCGCACCTAGCGCACCGGGGAGGCCAGGTACGGCGCCCACGATGGGCAGGCCATCGCGAGAGAACCCCATTGTGCCGCTCCACCGGTGGGTGATCGGCACGCCGCGCATGCCGGGGAAACGTTCGAGGAACGCCCCCATTCGCTCCTGGATCCCGGCGTGCAGCACCTCGGCAGTGCCCTTCTCGCCGGCGACGTCGAGGTTGCGCCAGCCGCCCAGCACCACCCGACCGGCTTCGTCTTGCCGCCAATAGTCGTAGCCGTGGTCGGCATAGACCGGCGACGAGAACATCGGCGGCGCGGGGGCCGTGGCCAACATCTGGCCACGCACAGGATCGACCTTATCGGCGTACCATGGGATGATCTCGCCGGCGTACGCGTTGGTGCACACCAGCACGAGCTGCGCGCGAACCTCCCCGCGCGCGGTCCGAACGTAGGCCTCGCCAGGGGAGGGCGCGGCGATCTCAAGCACCGGTGAGCGCTCGAACAGCCGCACCCCGCGCCCCACGGCGGCCTGAGCCACGCCGCGAACGAAGCGGGCTGGGTCGAGCTCGCCATCGTCGGCGATGTGAACCCCCACGCGGAAGCCGGCCTGCTGGTACAGCTCATCCAGCCCTTCGCCGGCGCGAACCTCCGCGGAGAACCCATCTTCCCGCAGCATCGCCGCGGACTCCAGGAGCTCCCCTTCTTCCTGCTCACTCCCCGCGAGCTGCAACGAGCCGCGGCGCATGTAGCCGCACTCCAAGCCGAGCTCCTCGATCACGGTGGCCATCGCGAGGTGGTTGTCCCGGCTCGCCTGGTGCACTGCCCGGGCGCGCTCTCGCCCCATCAGCCCCACCGCCCGGCTGTACCGCTCGCACGTTCCTTGAAGCACAAAGCCGGCGTTTCGCCCGCTCGCTCCCTCTGACACCCCCCGCGCCTCCACCCACGCCACCTGCACGCCTGCCTGTGCGAGCGCCCAAGCCACCGACGCGCCGCACACGCCCGCCCCGACCACGACGACATCCGCCGTTACCGATCCTTCCAGCTCCGGCGCGAGGGGCGCGGCGCCGTCCAGCCAGTACGGAGAGGTGGCGTTGTACGGGCCCGACCCCGCTGCGACCGGGCTCATGGCTTACCGGCCTTCGGCTTCACGCCGTCGGCCACCGCAGGCGCATCCACCGGCTTCACCCCGAGGAACGCCCCGTGTTTTTCGACGAGCCCCGCCGCGGCAGCGCTGCGACCGACGCGCAGGAGCGTACGCAGCGCCTCCGCCCGCACGTCCCGATCGAGCGTGACGGTTGCGACGGCATCTTCCAGCACATCGTCGCGCTCAAGCGAGTTGAGGGCGCGAACGGCGTTGATGCCCGTGCGCTCCGTTTCGGGATTGAGCAGCGTGGCGCGAACGAGCGCGACCGCCCCGGGGCGATCAAGCTGCACCACCCGCGAGAACGCCTGCAGGCGCACCGGCTGCTGCGGGCACTCTGCGTACAGCGCTTTCGCCGCCTCAATCGTTGCTTTCTTGACGTCCGGAACCCGCGCGAGGCACGGCTGGAGCCCGAGGTCGATCGCGAGATCCCAGGCCCGCATTCGCACCCGCGGATCGGGGTGTTTCTTGAGCCGCTCCAGCGTGGCCGCCTCCCCCGCGCCGGGGCGCCACGCGCTCATGGCCGTGACGAGCGCCCCCGCTGGAGAGGCCGGATCCGCCAAAACCGCCTGCCTCGCCGCAACATCCACACCGGCGGCCCACCCGCGCGCCGTCGGCGAGGCGCTCGTGCTGGCAAACGCGATCGCGGCGGGCTCGCCGCGCTGCGCGAGCGCGAGGAGCAGCCGCTCCTGATGTGATCCGGGGATGACCGCGGTGATCGCGGCCTTGAGCGTTTCGTCGTCTCCGCGGCGGAGGATGTCGACGGCCGCCGCCGCCGACTCGTCCGAGGCCGCGCGCTCGCTGGAGAGGTAGCGGGTTGCCGCGGCGAACAGCGTGGCGTCGTCCAGTTGTTTCACCGCCTTGCCGGCGACCATGAGTTGGTCCACCTTGGCATCCGCCCGCGCGACGACCCAGCCCGTGGCCTCGCACGCGCCGAAGCTCTCCAGCACGAGCACCCACGCGGCCGGCTCTACCTGCAGCGCGCGCTCCCAGCCTGGGCCCGACGTTTCCCCATCCAGGATCGCGGTTCGCAGCGGGGACAAGCAGCGCACGACCGCGACAGGAATGGTGCGGGGAAGCTCTACTTTTCCTGGGAGCACGCCACCGGCGAGCGACTCCACGAGCTGCCCGTCCTTCAGCGACCAGGTGTACGCGGCGGGGCCGAAATTGGCGGATCCGCCGCGCACGGCGCCATCCGGGAGCTTGTCCTGGGTGAGCGTTTCCGTGACCCGCTCGACGCCGGGCAGGGGCTCCAGGCGCTCTGGCCACCGGTCCCCAGCGGGGGCCAGGAGGCGGAGGGTGGCCCCGTCCCCGTCCTCAACGGTGAAGCCCCATCGCTCGAAGTCACTCTTTACCGAGCCAAAGTCACCACCCGCGAAATCCACCCGCACCTCGATGTGCCGTGCGGGCACCTGATCGACGCGGTTCGACAGCCGAAGCAACCCCGGCGGCGTGGCCACCTCCTTCACGCCGAGGGTGAGCTCCGCCGGGACGCTCGCCGCCGCTGCGGCAGCCGGCGCCTCGACGGTTTCCTCGCCCGGCGTACCAAGGGGATTCGTCGCGTCGGAGCTGCTGTTGCAGGCCAGAAGTGTAGTTACGAGCATGCGCGTGAGGCTCTAACCCGGTCTCGTCGCGCGCCGGCTGCCGTCTTGCGTCCTGTGGCAAACCGCGACGAGCGCCAGCGCCGGCTTAAGGGGCGCCGTGGCCACCCTCGACCCGGCGCCGCTCACATTCGCTGCCCAAGGCGCGCTCGCGCTGGCGTGCGCGGCGGCCGCGGGGGGGCCGCGCCCAGCCCGGATCGCGGTCGCGCTCGGCCTCGCCGGCATGCTCGCGATGCCCTACACGCTCGCGCCGGAGCACTTCACCCTACGTGGGTTTTCGGCGCTGTTCGCGCTGATGTTCGTGATCCGTGGCTCGGATTTGCTCCGCGAACGACCGCGCCCGCTCCTTGAGCGCCTGGTTCACGCCTGCTCGATCGCCGACCTGCGCCTCGCGGCCAGGGTGGCACCGAACGTGCGCGTGCGCCTGTTGGTCACAGGCGTTGCTTGTGCCCTCCTCGCGACCCCGCCGCTGATGGTCGCGGCCGCCGCCCCGGAGATCGCCGAGCCCTGGCCCCTCCTCCAGCGCTGGGGTTGCGGAACGATCGGGTTCTACCTCAGTTTCGAGGCGATCGATCGCCTCGCCCGGGTGCTTTACGGGCTGGTGGGCTTCGAGGTGGAGCCCGGGCAGCGAATGCCCATCGCGGCACGCACCATCGCGGAGTTCTGGGGCATCCGGTGGAATTCCATCGTGCGCCGCTGGCTGTCGGCAGTGGCGTTCTTGCCGCTCGCGCGACGTGGGCGCCCCGTGGTGGGCGGACTGCTCGCGTTCGCCCTCAGCGCGCTCATCCACGCCTACCTGCTGCTCCCCGCCGTGGGGGTTCGTGCGGCCGCGCTCATGGGCGGGTTCTTCCTCCTCCAAGGGGTATTCGTGGCGATCGAGCGGGCGCTCGGGGTGGCGCGGTGGCCACGACCGCTCGGTCATGCGTGGACGATCGTGCTGTTCCTCGCCTCGGTGCCGCTGTTCCTGGACCCTCTGCTGCAGGTGTTCGGTTTTGCGCCGATGATCTGAGCGGTCAGTGAAAATCCCGGCTCTTCGCTGTCAACTCGGCGCCGATGTCGAGCGCGCGGAGGTGATGGGCGACGATGCTGATCGCCCCGTCCATCCGCTGGAGCACCCCACGGATGCGGAGCAGGCGCTCCGTTCTCACGACGGTGCGCTGCTTCTGATAGAGTTTTGGCCAGATCACCACGTTCGCGGTGCCCGTTTCGTCTTCCAACATCAGGAAGATCACGCCCGAGGCCGTGTCCGGGCGTTGGCGGACGCCGACCAGACCCGCGATCACGACGGGGGTGTCGTTCGGGAGGTCGATCAACTTGGAGAGGGGCGTGATCCCCTCCCGATTCAGCCGATCCCGCACCAGCGCGATCGGGTGGGTGCCGGGGGTGAGGCCGACTGTGGCGTAGTCGGCTTGCATGTCCTCAGCCGCGGAGGCGACGGGGATCTGCACGTCGGCATCGCTGCGGGGGAGGCGGGCGAACATGCCCGGCCAGAGGCCATCTACCGCGAAGGAGGCTTCCCTCCGCCCGGGTGGCGAGGCCCCCCTCCGCTCCGCTGGCCCCTCCTCGTTTGGTGGGTGCTCCGGCGGCCGGACCACCGGGCCGGCGGCCGGGATCGCCGCCAGCGCGTTCGCCTGCGCCAAGGCACGGAGGATCCCGCGATCCACGCCCGTTCGACCAGCCAGATCGGGCAGGCTCTCGAACGGAGAATCCCGCCGGGCGCGCTCGATGCGCCGCCCCTCCTCCTCGCCCACCCCCTTGACGAGACGCAGCCCGAGCCGGAGCGCGGGGCCGTCCCTCCCCTCCTCCAAGGTGCAGTCCCAGTCCGACGCCATCACGCACACTGGCCGCACCTCCACCCCGTGGCGCTCGATGTCGGCCACCAAGGTTCGCGGTGCGTAAAAACCCATCGGCTGGCTGTTGATCAGCGCCGCCGTGAACGCCGCCGGGTAGAAGCAGCGCTGCCACGACGACACATACACGAGGTGCGCGAAGCTCGCGGCGTGCGACTCCGGGAAGCCGTACTCGGCGAACCCCTGGATCTGCTTGCACACGCGCTCCGCGTACTCGGGCTCCAGGCCGTTCGCGAGCAGGCCGCCCATGAGCTTCTGGGTGATCTCGGCGAGCCCGCCCCGCTTGCGCCAGGCTCCCATCGCGCGGCGCAATCCATCCGCTTCGCCGGGTGTAAACCCGCCGACGGCCACGGCCATGGCCATCACCTGCTCCTGGAAGATCGGCACCCCGAGGGTGCGCTCCAGGATGGGGATGAGCCGCGGGTCGGCGTACTCCACCGCCTCCAGTCCCTGGCGCCGCCGCAAGTAGGGGTGCACCATGCCGCCCTGGATGGGCCCCGGCCGCACCACCGAAACCTCGATCACGAGATCGTAGAAACACTTCGGCTTCAAGCGCGGCAACATCCCCTGCTGTGCCCGGCTCTCCACCTGAAACACGCCGATGCTGTCGGCTTCCCCGAGCATCTCGTACACCGCCGGGTCTTCGCGGGGAACGGTCGAGAGATCGTGGTGAACGCCGTGCCACGCGCGCATCAGGTCGAAACACTTGCGGATCGCGCTGAGCATGCCGAGGGCGAGGCAGTCCACCTTCACGAAGCCCAGTTCGTCGATGTCGTCTTTGTCCCACTGGATCACGGTGCGGCCGGCCATGGTGGCGGGCTCAATCGGGGCGCGGTTCACCAGCGGATCGTGGCTGATCACAAAACCGCCGACGTGGATCGAGGTGTGCCGCGGGAACCCCTGGATCTCGCGGCTGAGGTTCATCGCGAGGCCCACGCGCTCGTCAGTGGGATCGAGGCCCGCTTCGACGAGCACCTCGTCGCCCTCCTTGAGCTTGCCCCACGAGTCGAGCAGGCCGCACAGGCGATCGACCTGATCGAGGCCGAGACCCACGGCTTTCCCGATGTCGCGCACCGCGGAGCGGCCGCGGTAGCTGATCACCTCGTTCACCATCGCGGCCCGCGCGCGGCCGTACTTCTCGTAGCAGTACTGGAGCACCTCCTCGCGGCGCTCGTGCTCGAAGTCCACGTCGATATCCGGAGGTTCGCCGCGCTCTTCGGAGATGAAGCGCTCAAACAGCAGGGCGGAGTGCGCCGGATCGACGCTCGTGATCCCCAACGCGAAGCACACCGCCGAGTTCGCGGCGCTCCCCCGCCCCTGGCACAGGATCCCCCGACGGCGCGCGAAGCGCACCAGATCGTGAACCGTGAGAAAGAACGCGGGGAAGCTCATCCGATCGATGACGCCTAGCTCGTACTCGACCTGCCGGCTCACCCCCTCGGGCACCGCGGCGCCGTAGCGGGTGATCAGCCCGCGCCGCACCAGCTCCCGAAGCCACGCCATGGCGCCGTACCCCTCGGGAACCACCTCCTTGGGGTAGGTATAGGTGAGCTCCTTCAAGGAGAACTCGCAACGGTCGGCGATCTCGACGGAGCGCTCCAACAGCTCCGGCCACCGCGCAAAGCGGCGGAGCATCGCCTCGGGGCTGTGCAGCGCCCGCTCGGCGTTGGGCTGGAGACGGCGCCCGGCCTGATCGAGCGTGAGCCCCAGCCGAATACACGTGAGCGCATCCTGCAAGGGCTTTCGCGCGGCGTCGTGCATCAGCGCATCGCCGACTGCGACGCAGGGGAGCCCGGCGGCGACCAGCGCGTCGATCCGGGGCTCATCCCCCGGGTCGAGCCGGCGGGAAACGCCGCGATAGAGCCGATCCCCCACCGCGGCGTGGAGCGCGTCGAGGGCGCGGGGCGACCAGCCTTCGCGGGCGACGAAGAGGAGCCCTTCGTGATCGGCGAGCAGCGCTTCGAGCGGGAGGGCCGGCCAGCCCTTGCCGAGGTGGCGCCCGGAGGCGACCGCGGCCGGATCGGGCACCAGCGGGTCGGCGTGGCGCGGGTCGAGCGGGATGCCGATCGAGAACTGATCGAGGTCGATCCCCGCCGTAGATCGCGCGCCGGTGGGGATGCGCTCCGCGCTGAGCAGCCGGCACAGGCTCCCCCACCCCTTGAGGTTCTGCACGAGGGCCACGACGCTCGCCCCCGGCGCGCCGCGCGGCCCCCGCACCGTGAGCAACGCGCCATGAATGAGCTTCAAGCTGTTGGATTTGGCGTAGCGATGCGCCCGCACGGCGCCGTAAACTCCATCCCGATCCGTGATTGCCAAGGCGCTCAGGCCGAGCGCCTCCGCCCGCTCCAACAGCTCCTCCGGAGACGACGCCCCCTCCGAGAACGAGAAGTTGGAGCGGCACATCAGCTCGGCGTAGCGGAGCTTCGCGGGCGGCGACCCGCTACCGGAGCGCCGCCGGTCTGGCGAAGCGCCATCGGGCTCGATGCCGGCCGCTTGGAGCGCGACCGGCCGCAATGCCCCCTCTCCCCGGCCCGGAAACGCCACTACCTGGCCCCGAACCTGCGGCTCACGCGCCTGCGGTCGCGACACGAAGCGCAGCACTGCGCTCTCCTGCGCCGGCGGTGCGACCGGGCTCGGCGTTTCCACTGCCTCCGCTTCCCCTCCGGCATCCAGCCACCCATGCAAAAACCACCGCTGCGCGTGCGGCAGCGCCCCCACCGCGGTTGACGAGGCACCTCCCGCGCTTTCGCTGTACATCCATGCCCGCCGCCCATCCGCCAACGACGCCGACCAGTAGTCCCGCGTGTACCCCGATCGCGCCTTCCACCACTCACCCGAGAGCCGCTCCGGCCCGACCAGATCGCGGATCACGACGGCATCGCGATCCAGCAGCAGCGCCCTCGGCCGACCGGAGGGGCCAACCGCCACCCGCACCGGGCGCGGCGAGGGCAACAACAAGGCCGGGCGCGGCCGATCAGCGGGCGTGGGCGCGACGGTAGGCAGCTTGCCATCGATGAACTGGGCGGACCACGTGCTCGCGTCGGGCTCGTGAACCAGCGCCCGATCCGCTTTCTTCGTGGCGATTGGCCCCTTCGCTTCGTTCCCCGGCCGCACGGGAACCCAGCCCACCTCCGGCCGCCACGCATCCGCCATCGCGGGGCGAAACACCTGCTCGACCCCGAGCGCATCCTGCAGGCGGGCCAACAGCTCGGGCAGGGGCTCCGGGGCGCTCGACCGATCGAACAACCCCGCTTGCGGCGCCCGCCACGGCGCCGACTCCAGACATTCGAGGCTCACCGCCGTTACGGGCGAGGTGAGCTGCACCCGCTCCAATCTGGCTTTGAGCTGGTGAAAGAGCCTGTCCGCCCCGCGCACAAGCTGGCCCGTTCGCACCGGCAACACCAGCTCGCCTTCGTCCAACCGCATCCGGAGCTGCACCCGCGCCGCCGCCATCCCGGTGCGCTCAAGCTCCAGCGCCGCATCGCGACACAGACCGTGGATCACGAACAACACGGCTTCGAGCTCGACCACGCTCTCGTCGAGCTCTGTTGTCCACACCGGATCTTCCCGCGGTGCTGCCGGCAACGCCGCCTGCCCCTTCTCGACGGCCCGCGCGCGGCCCGACGCCGAATTCACCATCGCCGCGGCCACCCGCTCCCCGAGCCCCACCGCAACGCTAGCCAGCGTTGCCTCCCCCCGCGCGATCTGCCACAGCCGCCGCGCCTCCGCCGGATACCGCCCCGCCAACGCCGCGCCTGGCAGACACGCAAACTGCCCGACCGTACGCACTCCCGCCCCAGCGAGCGACTCCAACACTTCCGCGTCGAGCCCCAAGGCCGCTACCGACAAAGGTGCGAGCGCTTTTGCGACGGCGGCCGCGTCGGCCAGCACCAGATCCTGCTCCGCGTGCCGCGCCAAAACCAGCGCCGCCCACGGCTCCGGCCCCCATACGAGGCGCACGGCGTGGCCAAGGCTGGAGATCCACGCGCGCACCGCCGGGAGCTGGGCCGGCGCTACGTCGAGGAACAGCCCATCGGGCAGGATCGCAGATACGGCCGGCGAGAAGCGCAAGCACGCATCCCGCAAGGACTCAAGATCGGAGCGTTCCCCCTCGGCCGCGCGGCGCTCTACCCGCAGCTCCGGACAGAGCGCCCGCGCCTCGGCGAGCGCCATCCCCGGGCGCACGCCGGCCCGTGCTACCGGCGGCGTACACGCCTGCACCCGATCGGCGCTTTTCTCAAACTCCACAAGCACGACGGACTCGCGCGGGTCGTACCCACAACGTTCGAGGCGGAAGGCGGGGAGGTGGAGGGCGAGCATGGTGGGCAGACTGCGTGCCTGAACATATGCTCAGCCATCTGAACGGGCAAGGGGGGGGCGCGGCGCGCTTCGTGTCAGATCGCGTAGTCCGCAACCCAGACGGCCGCCCCACCCTCGTAGTCGTAGGCCACGATGAGCTGCGACCGAAACGCCGTGAGATGCGGGCGGTTGGCGAGGGGCGCGAGTGTCTGCCCATAGACTCGGCGCCCGCTACTATCGCGAACCTGGAGGCGGATCTTGCCGGCGTCGCTCATGGATGTGGGCGGCTCGGTGAGGGTGCGTTCGCGCCAGGTCCAGACGGTCGGGGAAGGGGATGCACCGACGGCCACGCGCATGGGCATGGCGAGGTTCTGACGCGGCGCGCCCGGAACCAGAACGGCGCTGCGGCCAAGGGTCCCCTGAACCTCCTCCACCGCCATCAGCGCGAAGGTGCTGTCGAGGCGCAGCGCGAGGATGCGGCTCTCGACGAAGGGAGGCTCCTCGGTGATCGGCAGGAGCAGGGTGTAGGGCCACGCCGAGGTTGAGTCGTAGTAGGCTGAGCCGAGGTTGGTGATGCGGTCGATACCTGAGTCGAGAAGAATCGCGTAGTCGGTGAGCTTCACCGGGCCGGGGATCGCCGTTGGCGACGCGGTGGGGACGTGGAGAAACACGGGCATATTTGGCGAAGCCACGCGGTCAATAACCACCACGGTCACGCCGTCGACGGTCTCCATCATGCACAGGTCGTTCGTCTGCACGTCGCCCCAACCGCCCGACTGATCGTTGCAGAACAACACCACCGGCCCAATGGTCCGCACAAGGTTGGCGTCAAACGCGATGAGTCCAACGCCCTTGCCGGTCGGAACGCCGGCGCTGCCGGCCTCCGAGTAGGAGAACGCGATCCAGTGTTGGCCATGCGCGTAGATGTGCCAGTGATCGGAGATCCCATCCGCCGCGTACCCCGCGCTGTTGAGCGCAGCGATCGCCTCCGCCTGGGTGAGCAACACTGTCCAATCTGCATCGATGATCGTCGCCAGATCCGGTGGCGGACACCGCACTGCCATGATGACCTTGTCCGTGAAGCTGCCGTCCGCCGCCTGCCGCGTCTGCTCCGCAGACCACACCAAATCGCCCTCCCCGTCATCCACGGCGAACAACCACATCACCCCGGACTGAACCCGGATCACTGTAGGGTTGAGGATGTCGAGCGCGGCGAGATCCACCGCACCCGTCACGATTGCCAGATGCTCAGGAAGGGAGTCGACGAAGGTGAAGCTCACGAGCCAACCCCCAACATCGAGGCGAAGTCGATGACGGAGTAGGCGAGCGTCTCCTCGCCGCATAGCGCGTTGGCGCCGAGCACCATCAGGCCGCTACCGCCCCCCACTGTTTCGATCGAAGGGATCTGCCGAATCTGCAACAACGTGGTGTCCTGAACAACATTAGTCAAGCGCACGACTGAAACGTCCAACTCCTGCGTGCCCTCGGAATAGGGAGCCACGGCCCAAGCGTAACGACCAGCCGTGTCGCCGGCCTCAACCACGCCTACCGTAAGTACATACTCCATCCCCCCGTCCCCGTCCAGATCCTGCATCAGCGAGGGGGCGCCACTCCCGAAGATATGGAGTTCATCCGTGGATACCACGCGCCCGCGTGCGACCAATCCGCCAACCTCCCACGAGTACACCTGCTGAACGACGGCGCGCTCGCCATCAAGCTCCGCCACCCCAACTGCCAACAACTCATCTCGCCCATCCCCGTCAACGTCAAATGGCGGCGCCGGGTCAATATATGGAGTCAGCGTGACGTTGTCCAAGTTCTCGGCCGCCTCGAGATCGAGCACCGCATCCGGCTCATCCGCCCAGAGGCTCCCCTCGATGGGGCTGAAGAACACGGATGACGTGTACTCGGAAACCAAATCATCGCCCCCGTCTCCGTCGATGTCTCCTACCACGACCGGATGGAAGACCTGATATTCATGGGTCAAGATCACCGCCGTCGCATCCCGCTCGGATACCTGCCCAGGCGCGGGATCAGCAAAAATGTTGACGAAGACCTCGTGATAACTGAGGCCCGTGTCTCGCTCCTCGGTGACGATGAAGTCGGTGGCCGCACCCCCCGCGACGTTTCCCCAGGTGATCCTGCTCAAGTAGATTCCGGTGTCTTCTGGACGGAATCGCCACCACGGCTCGTTCGCGCCAAACGTGACCGCACCGTACTCGTGCCCCCAATCCGGATCCGGATACTCCGACGTGACCCAACCCCCATCATAACTACCTTCAAACCCAACGAAGCCATCCCAGGCCTCGATCACCTGGGCTGTTTGCCCGGGCCAGGTTGCCCCCTGCACGTCGCCGCGCCACTCGTAGATCTGGTCGTCCGTTTCCCAGGCGATCGTGCCATCGGGCTGAGGGTTGAGGGGCACAGGGTATCCCGAGGGCCAGGCCTCCATCTCCGCGTCGGTAAAACAAAGCGCATCTGGGGCGTAGTACGGATCGATCTCACAATCAAAGCCCGGCTCGCATGGGCACTGCAAGCCGTAACAGTCCCCGGCCGTATCCTGGACGTCTGCTACGGAATCCGCCTCACTCCCGACAAAACAGCCGGAGGCCAAACCCCCGATCAGCGCCCACTCAGCAGGAGAAGACTTCGACATAGCCGCCTGCCGCAGCACACACCAGCGTGTTGTCATTGACGTTGTTCCACGTGATGTACCCAAACCGGATGAGCTGCTTGTTCGTGGTGGCTGACCCAACGTCGGTACGCGATCCCCGGTTGAACCCATCCGCCGACTGGGCCGAGCCGAGCACCACCCAGGCCTCGGTGGCCGTTTCCGAGTCGGCCGTTTGGTAGGCGAACTTCATCCGGAAGTCCGTCTGCATCGCCATCGCTTCGAACACCCAGCGGAGGAACTTCACATCTGCGGCCGACATCCACGCGGTTCGCGGAATGAACCTCGCGTTCGCCTCGCCGCTGCGGAAGGCGTGAAGAGTAGACCAAGGCATCATGATTCGCTGCATCGTAGCTCCTTTCTCTGAGGCTACCCCCCCCCCCCGAAAAATCGCCAGCAAGAACCGGATCATCGGTATGTAGCACTACAACTCGTCGCAACGTTCAACCCGTTGCCACCCGACGCTCGCCAATCTGGCGCCCGTCGCGACTCTTCGTACACACCACTCGCACCCGCCCCGCCTCTTGCCCATGCACCTGGAGCCGCACGGCCGCCTGCAGGGTCACTTCGCTCTCTTCCGCCACCACGAACAGCGCGCTCCCCCCGCGCTCACACGCCCGCCCGAGCCGCACCGCAGCGCGGCCAAGCCGAGGTGCATCCAGCAACACCACCGCATCGATCGACCCCGCCGCCGCCGCCTGCTCCGCCACCCACGCCGCCCGCTCCAGCCCCGGGCGGATCACCCAGAGCTGGGCCAGCTCCACCCCCCCGCCCGGCCCCGCCCACCCCGGCGGATACACCTCCTCCATCGCATCCACGACGAGCACCGGCCGCCCCCGCCGGGTGAGCGCCGCCAACGCCGGCAGGATCAGCCCGAGCCGACCGCTGCCCGGGGCGCCGACGATCTCGCTGATCCCCGGCATCGGCCAGCCGCCGATCCACGCTTCGATCCCCGCAAGCTCCGCCGCCAACCTGCCCGACGACACCCGCGGCGCAGCGATGCGCGAACGCAGCTCGGCGAGCACGGCAGGGCGCTGGGAAGCGGGCAGCGGCGGCATGAGGTGAACATATGCTCAGTCAGGTGAACGGGCAAGGGGGTTCCATCGGACGGCCGAGAGCGGAGTCACGTCCACGCCCTCCGCCAGCGGGTAGCCGCGCTCCACGGGCGCGACGACGTGGAGATGGTCCAGTCGCAACACTTCCTTCGCCGCCAACATCGAGCGGGTGAGCGTGGGCGCGGAGTGAAGCTTGAACTCAAAGCCCAGCCGGCGGTTTCCGCGCACGACGAGGAGGTCGAGCTCCGGGCCCGCGTGCGTTGCCCAGTGAAAGCACTCGTGGGGCCGAGCGTCGAGGGCGACGATGACCTCCCCGAGGGCGAACCCCTCCCAGGACGCCCCGACGCGCGGGTTGGCCGCGAGGTCGCTTGCGGATCGGATGCCGAGCAGCCCGTGGAGCAGCCCCGAGTCCGCGATGTACACTTTGGGAGCCTTCACCTGTCGCGACGAGATGTTCTCGTGCCACGCTTGGAGCTGGCGCACCACGAACGTGCCCGTGAGCGCATCGAGGTAGCCCCGCACGGTCTTGTCGCTCACCCCGAAGTTCCGACCGAAGTCCGCGCCGTTCCACCGCTGCCCGTGCCAGTGCGCGAGCATGGTCCAGAAGCGACGCATCGTCGGGGGGGCGAAGCCCACGCCCAGCCACGCAAGGTCGCGCTCCAGGAAGGTACCGATGAACGCTTCCCGCCAGAGGAAGCTGTGCTCGTCCGACTCTGCGAGCACCGACCTGGGGAAACCGCCGCGGAGCCACAGGCGGTCGAGATCACCCACCTCCGAGAGTGCCAGAGGCGGCAGCATCAGCGTGCCCACGCGGCCGGCAAGCGTCTCCGAGACGGCCCGAGAGAGCTCCGGGGCAGCGCTGCCGAGCAGGAGGAACCGAGCGGCGTTCCCCGGTCGATCCACCAGCGCACGAAGCACCGGGAACACCGCCGGCACCCGCTGCACCTCGTCGATGACGACCAGCCCGCTGAGCGGGGCGAGCGCGCGCCACGGATCGGCCAACTGGGCGGCATCTGCGGGAATCTCAGCGTCGAAGCTGGCTACATCTGCCCCCAGAGCGAATCGTCGAGCGAGGGTGCTCTTGCCCACCTGGCGAGCCCCGAGGAGCAACACCACGGGAAAAACGTCGAAGAGGGTCCCGAGTTGCTGGAGCGAAAGTGTGCGTTCAATCATGGGTCTGGAGCGTATCATGAAATCTCGGAGTCGGACTCCGAGATTTCACGAAACAAGGACGGAGCCGATAGACGGGGGCGGCGTGCACTTGCCGCGCTTCCCGGCCATGCGGGTGGTGAGGCGGGATCGCGACGCCTCGCGGTGCCGGCGAACGGGCGTGGCCGCGCCCCGAGCGGGCGTCGCCGGGGCACGAGCGCGACCATCCCCCTCCAAAGGTGACAACGGGCCGAGCATCCCCCCAAATTTGTGACAGTCGGCCTCCGCGGCGCCATGGCCGACTCCCCGAGAATCGGACAAACGCCAGCTATTCAACAGAACTTCGTAACCGCGAGCGCCGGACCGCGCTGACTGTCACATCCAGGAGGGGATGCTCCGGCGAGTGTCACATTAGCGGGGGGATGGTCGGGATCGCGGCCTCCCACCCACCCCGACGCTGTCCTCACACCAACACCTTCTCCCTCTGCCGCGATTCGCCGCAACCCACCCCCAGACAAAGGCCACCAGGCCGCGCGAATCGCCCAAAATAATCTCCTACCCTCCCCCAAAATCAAACGCCCGCTCACTCCCCTCCCCCTGGGGTACCTCCACGGCGCCGCCCTGCATCAACAACTTCCCAAAACACTTGGATTCCCGGGCATTCAGCACATCCTCGTGCACCACGACATAGCGAATCCCCCAGCCGCGAACCTCCGCGATCCCCTGCTCCAACGTTTGCGGCGAATCGTGGAGCAACCACACCCCCAGCGGAGGCCGAGCGTCGCGAGCGATGGTAGCGTGATCCGGATGATCCAAACACCCCATCACTGACTGGTAGAGCTGGTTGCCACGCCAGGGAGCAGGTAGAAACACGTTGATGGTGTACGGGATGCGCCGCCCGTGCACCGCCTGCAACCCCATCCAACGCCGGTTCTGCGCGCGGAAGTCAGGCGGGAGGTCCCAAACACCACCCGACTCGGGCAGCGTGGCCACCCCACTGAGCGGCGCCGTGTCGATGGGCCAGTGCCCGGGTGAAACGAGCAACGTCTCCCCCAAGGCCAGCGAGGCCGCTGAGAGCGCCAGACCAGGCCGCTTACGAAGCGCGTCCGCCGCCGCCGCCGCGAGCACCAACAGCGGCAGCACCGTCATCCGATAGGGGTGGTGCACCGCCCGGAACGGAGACCCGGGCAAATACAACAGCGCGGCTGGAAGCGGCACAAAGTGACTACCCACCTTCACCGGCTGTCCCCGCCAGTGCAAAGAAGGACCCAACGCAAGCACCCCCGCCAACAGCATCGGCCGCCACCACCGCCGCCAGACGAACGCCGCGGCGATGAGCGCCACCCAACCCAGGTAGCTTACATGCCGGATGCCAAAGTTCCCATTGTCGCGGAAGTCGGGGAACAGTTGATCCCCGGGGAAGACGAACGAAGCCACATCGTTGGCCGGAAGATACACCCAGCTCCAGCCGGGCGCGCTCTCTTCGCGAAGCACGGCGGTGGAGGCGGAGATGCTCTCACGGATCACCAACGCAACCGGGAACACCAACACGGCCGCGATCGCCACGACCGCCGCCATTCGTGGCACCCAGACCCGCCACCCCACCTCAACTCCAGCTAGCCAAACCAACGGCAACACAAACGCGCCGAACATCGCGTAGTAGGCGTTCGCCCAGCCCAACCAAGCCCAGGCCAGCGCAGCCGCAAACACCCACCGCCCACCCCGGCTCAGCGCCCGCTCCCCCGCAAGCCACAACGCCGGGAACGCGGCGAGGTGCAGGTATTCGGAGACCCCGCTGTGAACCAGTCCCAATACAAAGGGGCTCGCCCCAAACACCACGCCTGCCAACACCCCGGCCGCTCGGCTCCGAGACACGTGAAACCCAAGCACGTAGGCGGCGACGCTAGCGGCCCACACCTGCGTGAACACCAAGCCGCAGTACGCGAGCGGCGCCCCCCCCAGCAGGGTGATCGGCAAGGCCAGCAACGCCCCTATCGTGTCCGGAAACCATAACACCCCCTCGCTCGGCACCCCGAACGCGGCGGTGCGCCAAGGGAATTCGCCATGCCGCAACGAATCCGCCACCCACCAGTACCCCTGCACGTGCTCGTAAGCATCGGACTGCGGATGGCCCGGGATTGCCGACCCCAACGAACCGAGCGCCGGATAAAGCAGCAGGGCCGCGACGACCGCGAACAGCACGAGGGCGGGGAGGTGGGAGCGGAAGGAGGCCACGAGCCAGCGATGTAGCCCACGCCCGGGAAGGCGGCAGAGTGGGACATCCATGCCCCACCGGTGGGGCACACGTGGGGAATCGCCAACCCGAGCGGAATGGTGTACGGTGCGGCGTTGCCGAGGACACCGATGCGCTACGCCTTCCTGCTCCCCTTCGCCGCCGCTTGTTCGGACTACAACCTCAACAACAGCGCAGACCCGAACGGTGAGGGCGACAGCGGCGACGAGTTCAGCCCCGACACGGCGCTCGGCGACATGGGCCAGTGCGGCGATCCGGACATGTCCCGCCAGGAAGTCGGCATCGACGAGTCCTGCGAAGCCGAAGCAATCACGGGCACGTTCACCCCCGTGATCAAGTGGCAGCAGAACGGGATCGGGGATGCGTACGTCACGCCGGTCGTGGGTCAACTCACGGACGACAACGGAAATGGCGTGATTGATGCTGGGGATACGCCGGATGTCGTCGTGGCGAACTATGTCGGGGTGGTGTACGCGATGAGCGGCGATACCGGCCGCATCTTGTGGCAGGGCGGGAACCTCGGTGCGGAGCCGATGACAGCGGCGATCGGCGACCTCGATGGCGACGGGTGGCCCGAGGTCGTGGGCGCGGGCAGCAGCGGAATGACGGCCTTCAACGGGAAAGACGGCAGCGTGAAGTGGAACGCGGGTGCGTACAGCGGCGGGCACACGCCCCCCTGCGGTGCCGTCGGCATCTACGATCTCGATGGCGACGGCACCGCCGAAGTGGTGATCGGCCACACGATCTGGAACTACGACGGATCGATCCGCGCGCGGGGCGCCGGCGGCGATGGCTCCGGACACGAATGGGCGGCGGCGTACGGGGTGGCCGCCGACATCGATCGCGACGGCGCGCTCGACATCGTCGTGGGCAACGCGGTGCTCGATGCGAACGGCGCCACCAAGTGGAACAACGGGAAGGGCGACGGCTTCGTGGCGATCGCCAATTTCGACTCGGACAAGAAAGGCGAGATCGTCGTGGCCGGCACCGGCGACTTGCGCCTGCAGGATCACGACGGCACGGTGATCTGGTCGCGCAGCCGCTTGACCGGCTCGACCATCGGCCCCCCGACGGTCGCGGACTTCGATGGGGACGGCGAGCCCGAGATCGGCGTTGCCGGCATGGGCTCGTACACGGTGGTGGACACCGACGGCGCCACGCTGTGGACCCGCACGACCAACGACTACAGCTCGGGATTCACGGGATCCGCCGTGTTCGACTTTGAGGGCGACGGGCAGGCCGAGGTGGTGTACGCCGACGAGAACGACGTGTTCGTGTTCGACGGCGCGACCGGCGCGATCAAGATGAAGGAGACGCAGCACAGCTCCGCGACGTGCTCTGAGTCCCCGTCGATCGCGGACGTGGACAACGACGGGCACGCTGACATCCTCTACACCTCCAGCGTGTACAGCGGGCCGGAGTCGGGGGTGACCGTGATCAGCGACGCCGACAACTCGTGGATGCCGGGGAGCCACGTGTGGAATCAGCACGCGTATGCGATCACGAACGTGAACGACGACGCGACGATCCCCGCCTCGCCCGACGTGAACTGGGACTCGTACAACACCTTCCGTTCGGCCGACATGAGCGCCGCCGATGGCGGGCTCCTGACCGATGCGGTGCCGGCCCTCGGCGACATCTGCAACGACGAGTGCAAAAGCGGTCACCTCTACGTGACCGTCGTGGTCGGGAACCAGGGCCTCGCCGATCTGCCGGCGGGCGTGCCGATCTCGATGTGGTCCGGGAGCACCTGGCTCGCCACGCTCTACACCGACGAGGTGGTCGCGCCGGGCAAGTCCACGAAGGGGATGATCTTCGACCTTGATCCGGCTCAAATCACGGATACACTCAAGGCGAAGGCGGACGACGACGAGGGCATCGGCGTGGTGGTGGAGTGCAACGAGGACAACAACTCGATGAAGATCACCAAGGGGCTCTGCAAGTAGGCGACGACGGGCGCGACCGGTGCGCGCGGCCGGGAAACCGCCCCCGGAGGCGGCTCAGCCCCAGCGATAGAAGCCGACGCCAGACTTCTGGCCCAGCTTGCCTTCCTCGACCATCTGGCGCATCAGCGCGGGGGGCTCGAAGGCCGGGTTCTTCAGCTCTCGCGCCAGATATTCGCCGATGGCGAGTCGTACGTCCAGCCCCACCATGTCGGTGAGGCGCAGCGGGCCGACCGGGTGGCGGTACCCGAGCACCAGCGCCTTGTCGATGTCTTCCGCGCTCGCGACGCCCTGCTCCACCATGCGGATCGCCTCCATGCCGAGGCACACCCCGAGCCGCGACGTGGCGAAGCCGGGGAAGTCCTTCACGGTAATGCACTCCTTGCCGATCGCTGCACCCCAGGCCTGGGTTCGGGCGAGCACATCGCCGCGCGTCCCCTCGTGAACAACGATCTCGAGCAGCGTCATGATGTGCACGGGGTTGAAGAAGTGGGCGCCGATCACCCGACCGGGATCCGCGAGTACGCTGGCGATGCCAGCGACGCTGAGCGAGGAGGTGTTGGTGGCGAACACGGCCTCGGGCGGCAACAGACCTTCCAGCTCCTTGAACAACCCCTGCTTGAGCGCCAGCTTCTCGGGCACGGCCTCCACGACGATATCGCATCCGGCGAGGTCGCGGAGGTGGACGGTGATTCCGATCCGGGCGAGCGCCGCGTCACGATCCGCGGGGGAAACCTTCCCCTTCTCCACGCCCTTATCCAGGTTGGAGGTGATCTTGCGGAGGCCCGCTTCGACGCGCGGCAGGTCCACGTCGTAGAGCACGACGGTTTGCCCCGCCAGCGCGCAGACATGCGCGATTCCGTGGCCCATGGTTCCGGCGCCGATCACGCCAACAGTGGAGAAGGACATCGAAGCACTCGGTGAGCGCCGCCGGGTAACCGACTACCCTGCGCGCACCACCCGGTTCCGGCCCTCGCGCTTGGCGACATACAGGGCATCGTCGGCTCTCGCGACGAGCTGGGCGGTATCGAGCTCCTTCGGCTCCGCGGCCGCCACGCCGATGGAGATGGTCATCTGAAGATCCACCCCTTCGTAGCTGCCCCGCCAGGCGGCCACGACCCGTCGGAGCCGTTCGGCAACGAGGGCCGCCGCCGCCTCGTCGGTGCGCGGGAGCACCACCAGGAACTCTTCGCCCCCGAGCCTCGAAGGCACGTCGCTCGTTCGGCACGAAGAACGGATGAGATCGGCGAGCGCGACCAGCACCGCATCGCCCGCGGCGTGGCCGAGCGTGTCGTTCACGCGCTTGAAGTGATCGACGTCGATGACCATCACGGCGGTCGGGGCCGGGTGACGTTCGGCGAGCGCCAGCGTTTCGGCGACACGGTGCAGGCCGAACGAACGCGAATACAGGCCCGTGAGCGCGTCGTGACTGGACCGTTGAAAGAGCACCGCGTTGCTCAGGGACTGCCCGAGCAAGCTGGCGAACATCGCCACCAGATCGTCGAATGAGCCGGGGAGCTCAACACCCTCGACGTACAGCGCGCCGACACACTCCCCAGAGCCGCGTACGCCGAGCACCAGGGCCCCCGCCGTTCGCAAGACATCCGCTTCGCCGCGGAAACACCTCGCGATCGCCTCAGCAGCCTCGTTGGGGAGATCGAGGTGCCCCGTCATCGCGGCCAGCCTTCCCACGCCGATGTAGCGCACGGGCGCAGACGCCCCGAGCTGCATCGCGAACGCCCCCGTGCCGCCATGGCCCGCCATCACATCCACGAAGCCTTCAAGGGCGAGCAGCGGAAGCTCCTCTGGGGAGCGGAGGCGCCCCACAATCGTCGCCAACGCCAGGATGCGACGCAAAACCTCCTGGTGCCGCCGCAGCTCCTGCTGCTCGCGTTCACGACGAAGCCCGGACTCCACCGCGAGCTGCACCTGTTGGATGGTGGCCTCGGCCGGCAACCAGCCATGCAGCTCCACATCTCCGAGCCCCAGGGACCCGAGCGATCCATCACGCGACACGACGATCTGGCCGGCGCCGGCGATCGCGCCTACGCTCTGGATAAGCTCGTTCCCAGGCCGGAACAGCACGATCACGTCGGGGTGCCACTCCCCAACGAGCGTGAGCAGCCCCGGGCCCGTGGGCATGATCCGAACCTCGCAGGCGGGAAGCGCCGAAACCAGGGCGACGCCGACGCCGGGAGCCACCTCAAACACCGCCACGCGCGCGGCTCGGCTAACGGGGGCGGAGGGCGGGGCGAACACGGCCCGGAAGCTAAGCTACTTCGCCGCGGCAGACACCGGCTCGGCCCGCTGATCCTCCGGAAGCGCGTCATTCACAATCCGGGCCACCTCGGCCACGTGCGCATCGAGCGTCTCCGCCTTCCACCCCGAGGTGTCGATCGCGGGCAGCACCCGCACCTCCACCGCACCGGGCTCGATGAGGAAGCTGCCCTTCTTCCAGATGCGATGCGCGCCGGTAACGATGACCGGCACCACGGGCAGGCCGGTTGCGATGGCCATGTGCGCGAACCCCTTCTTGAACGGGAGCAACCGCCCGCTCCTCGACCGGGTGCCTTCGGGCCAGATCCAGATCCCCAGCCGGTGTTTGCGAACCAGCTCTCCCGTGCTCCGGAGGGCCTCGATCGCGCGGTCCCGGTTGCCGCGATCGATGCGCAGGTGCCCGGAGATCAGGTACAACTGCCCGAAAAATGGGTAGTACACCACCTCCTTCTTCGCTACGCCGCACGTGCCGAACGGGGACAGCCAGATCCCCAGGAAGATGTCGATGGGGGAGGTGTGGTTGGAGATGTAGATCGCGGGCATCGCCGCGTTCATCGCCGGCTTGGGGTCGCCCGCGATCCGGGTGCCGGTGAGCCATAGGATCGTCCGACCCATCACGTGCCCGAAGAAATTACAGACCTTGATCCTCGCCACCCGCGATGGGAGCAGGAGGATGCAGGCCACGGCGAACCCCACCGTGGCGATCGCCATCAACATGACGCCGACAAGCTGACGAAGGGCGCTGGTGAGCAATCGCATTTGCAAGCAGCTTCACACGGCCCAGTCACGGCTTCGTCACGAGCACAGATCGTTGACGTCGATGGCTGCACTATCGGCTATAGCAGCGCGATGTTGATGCTCGCTCACCTGCTCGCGTGCGCGCCCGAAACCGCCGCGCCCCTGAGCGTGGCCACGGTGGAGCGCATGGGCCCGACGGTGGCGCGGGTATCGTGGACGACATCGGAGCCCGGAATCGGCTTCGTCCGATACAACCTGCCTGGCGAGCGCCCGCGGGAAACACGTCGGGACCTCGTGGCCACCACGGATCACGAGCTCGTGGTCGCTGGGATGACGCCATCCAGCGCGTGGACGCTCACCGCCGTTACCGAAATTGAGGGCGATGAAGTTCACACCGCGCCCGTGCAGGTGGACACGGAGGCGATCCCCGCCGGCGCGGCCAAGATCGGCGCGATCGAAGGCGAAATGCAGTCGACGAACTACCTCCTCGAAACCACGCTTGGCGGGGCCGAGGGCGTCGTGATCTACGACCAGGCGGGCAGCGTCGTGCTGAGCCTGCCGATCCTCCTTGGTCGGCTGGGGGCGCGGAGCCGGCTGGATGCGGGCGGGTCGACGCTCAGCGTGGGGGTGTTCGACGCCGAAGTGCTGGAGAACAGCTACATCGCCACGTTCGGGCTGGACGGCGAGGAGCTTGTGCGCGCCTCCGCGCCGTATGGGCACCACGATTTCGTCGCGATCCCCGAGGGCTGGGCCTACCTGGCGCTCGACACGCGCGTGTACCAGGGCGAGCAGATCACGGGCGATGTTGTCGTGGAGATCGACCTGGAGGGGAACGAGCTCCGCCGGGTGTGGAGCGCGTGGGACGCATGGACGCCGAGCGGTCCGATGGAGACGGGCTTCTACGGCCCGAGCGCCGACTGGACGCACGCCAACACGCTGGAATATCTGGCGGCGACCGACGAGTATCTCGTTTCGATCCACAACCTCAGCACCGTGATTCAGGTGGACCGCGGAACCGGGGAGATCACGCGGCAGATCGGCGGCGAGGACTCCGAGTTGAGCCTCACGTCCGGAAAGGCGTTCGTGCACCAGCACTCCCCCTCGCTGCGGGGCGATGCGCTCACGGTGTTCGACAACACCAGCGGCGACGTGTCGGAAGTGCGCGGTTATCGCATCAAGCAGAGCGAGGGAACGTACGCGCAAAGCTGGCACATCCCGAACCCAGCGAACACCTACGTGCCCGTGCTGGGCGACGTATACCGAACAGACGAGGGACAGACCCTTACGAGCTGGGGTTCTACCGGGATCCTCGCCGAATTCGACGCCGAAGGCGAGCAGACCTTCCGCCTCGACCTGTCGCTCGGCGCCGGGTTCGGCTTCTTCCAGCCCATCTCGGAGCTGGGGGGGCCCGCGCCGGACTGATCGTGCCGTTGTACCTATCGCTTCCCTCGGTGCAACTCCCCGGCCCCGGCGTTTCGAACGCCGAGGTGATCGAGCGCGTGCGCACGAGCTTCCGAGGGGGGCCGTTAGAGTGGCGCGCGTTGGAGCGGGGCGTGCGCCTCGTATTCCAGAGCTGCGGCACGACCGTGCGGTACATGGAAACCGAGGCTCCCGCCGCGCCCGGGCTGCATGCTTCCCGTCGGTTAGCTGCCGTGCTCGCCGAAAATCACCTCGATCCCCGCCAGCTCGACACCGTGATCTACGGCTCCATCGCTCGCACGGTCTTTGAACCCGCGACAGCCTGCGAGGTCGCGGCACGGGCGGGTGCCCACGGTGCGATGGCCTTCGATGTCGTGGCGGCGTGCGCAGGGCCCATGGTCGCCATCGAAACGCTCCTCGGAAAGGCGGCGATCGACCCGGACTGGCAGCTCGGCGCCATCGTGACCGCCTCGCTCTCGGAGGGGCACCTGAGCTACGACATCCAGCGGCTCGATGAGCTGGAAACGCTCGCGGCGGGGCTCACGATCGGCAACGCCTCTACCGGCTGGTTGCTCGGTCGAACCCCGTTTTTGCACGGTGGGCGGGTGATCGCCACCCACACCCAGGGCGCCTCCCAGCATCACGCGCTGTGCAGCGTGCCGACCAACGGCCCCTTCCAGTCGGCCCGCGCCACCCTCATGAGCCTCGCTGCGCTGGTTCCGGCGCACATCCAGCGCGCCACCGCCCGCGCGGGCTGGAAGGTCTCGGACATCGACCGCTTTGTGTTCCACCAACCGTCGGATCGGGTGCTCCGCGGCGTGGCGAAGGCGCTCGGAGTGCCCGCCGAGCGCGTACCCCAACTGCACCAGCTCCACGCCAACACCGAGGCGAGCGCGGTGCCGGTGGCCCTGCGCCATCTCCACGACACCGGCGACCTGAAGCCCGGCATGAAGCTGCTGCTTGGCTCGGCGGCCGCAGGCTTCACCATCGCCAGCGCGCTGGTGGAGTGGGAAGGCTGAGCGTGGCTACAGCGTAGGAGCGGGCGAGGGCGCCGGCGCCTCCAACCCCGCAAGCACGAGGGGCCGCTCACTGGTGCGGTCGGCGTTGAGCGACGCGAGCTCGGCCGCCGTGTAGGGCTCCGGGCTTGCCTGCACCACGCCGAGGATGAACGATTGGATGGCCTTCTTCGCGGCGTAGCCCGCATCGTTCTCCACGCGGCTGTCCCAGTATACGAAGATGAGCCGGCGCCGGACCTCGGCGGCCACGCCGGCGTCCCGCCATAGCTTGTCGAGATCCCCCGGAATGTCCTTGTAGAGCCGTTGCCCGAGGTGCTGACGCACCACGGCGTCGTTCACCTTACGCACCTCTGTGCGTGTGGAATCAAGGAGATCGCCTTTGATCCCCGTGTATTTTCTCGGGCCGATCATCCAGCCACCAACGGAAACACACGCGGTCATCAATGTGGGCACGCACCACAGGTAGTTCAGCGGCGAGCCCTGATCGGCGAAGGCGTGGCCGGGTGAGTGGATACGCGGCGGCTGGCGGCGAAGCGACACCCACCCATCGTCGTGCAACCACACCTGCGGGTGGTAGGCGATCTCGCTTTTGTACACGGTGTAATCGCCGTGTCGTTCGGCGCGCTTGTAGCCTTCGCTGCGCAGCTTCAGCGTGAGCTCGTCGCGAGCCTTCTTCACTTCCAGCTCGCCGGTCACCAGCACCGTCTCGTCCACCTCCTCGTCGCCGAGCACCACGGCCTCGGGCGGCGGCGGGGGGTCGGCGGCCAGCGCCAAGGCGAGAACGAGCAGCATGATCGCCTGCATAGCCTGCGGTGGGCGGGGTGTGACAGGGCCGGGTTTGCCCCGGAATGTCTACCGGAGCAGGGCGGCGATGGCAGCGCGCTGCGCGCGAGCGCTGCGAGCGAGGTTGAGCTGCCCCAGCGCACGATGGAGATTGTGCTCGGCGCGACTCGAAAAACGCTCCGCGTTCCACCCGAAGTAGCAGTCCTCGACCACATCGCGACAGAACCGGGCCGCCAGTTCAAGTGCGATGCGCTCCACCGCGACACCCAGCGCCTCGGCTTCTTCGCCGGAGAGCGCCCGCTCGGCGCAATAGCCCGCGATCGCGGCGGCCAACAGATCGAGATCGAGCCGAGTGTCCGTTCCGTCTTCCCCGATCGGATTGCACCAGGAACGCCACGCATCCCCCAGCTCAACGTCGATCGGCTGACGACTCAGCGTGTCGAGGTCGACGAGGCACAGGCCACGCCCCGCCTCGTCGAAGCGCAGGTTGCTCAACTTCAAGTCGCCATGGGCGTGGCGGAGCGGCAGGTCGAGCCGACCCGGCCAGGCGCGCCACAGCTCCAGGATTCCCTCCGCAACCGGCAGCGCCGGACCCCCGCCAACCACGCGCTCGAGCCGCTCCATATGCAGCGCCGTGTCGTGAGCGCCCGGCCGCACGTGCCGATACTCCCACTCCAAACTATCTACCGCGTGATGAAAGCGCGCCACCAACGCCCCGGCCTCACGGGCGCGCGCTGGGCTGTCCATCTTGTGCACGGTCACGCCCGGCACGAACGTCAATACCCGCCAGGCGGCGCCGTCTGGGGCGACCGCGCAAAGCTCGCCGGCATCCGTACGCACGAGGCGC
>BJHF01000025.1 GCA_014191855.1 Deltaproteobacteria bacterium | reverse complement strand
TCCCCGTTCGGGTCTGGCACCAGGAGCGTATCGCTCCCCAGCGCGTCGCTCGTGGCGGCGCCGGTCACCTTCGCATCCGCGACGCCGAGATCCGCCATTCCCCACGGCTCCGAGAGGATGTAGATCGCCCCACTCCCGGCGCCCCCGTCGTCGTCCCCCGAGGCCCCGACCAAAACGTCATCGAGCCCATCGCCAGTGAGATCCCCGCTCCCCAGCGCCGTGCCGGCGTAGTCGGAGGCATCTTCGCCGATCAGCTCCGCATCGGCGGCTGATGCGTCGGCACCGACCGAAACGGGGCCGGAGAACAACCACACCCCTCCTGAAGCGCTGCCGCCGCCATCGGCGTAGGTGCCGCTGGCCAGGACATCTCCCACACCGTCGCCGTCGAAGTCGCCGAGCGCGATCGCGGTGCCGAACAGGTCGCCGGCGGTCTCACCGACCAGCTTGTGGCCCACCGAAGCGACGGATCCCGAGGCAGCCCCGTCGATGGCGATGACGTACACCGCCCCGGCGGAGGTGCCGCCTTCGTCGTCGGAGGTGGCGCCGGCCACGAGGTCGGCCCAGCCATCGCCATCCACGTCGGCGCTGGCGGCGGCGCGCCCAAGGTTGTCCCCGTCGGAGTCCCCATCGAAGCGCAGCCCCGTTGATTTGTCCAGCGTGAGGTCCACGCTGAGCGGTCCCCGGATCACGTAGACCGCGCCCGAATCCGCGGTCGTGTAGCTGGCGCCCGGGGAGGAGACGAACAGGTCTACCTGGCCATCCCCATCCATGTCCGCAGCGCCGATGTGGCTGCCCGCGGCGTCGTCCACGAAGCCTCCGAACAGAATGATCTCCGCTTCGCTGGCGGCGATGTCCCCCTCAAGCCGGCACGACGGGGCGTAGCCGTCGCAGTCGTCGTCCACGCTGTCGCCGCAGGTCTCCTCTGCGGTCGGGTACACAGTCGGATCCGCGTCGTCACAGTCTTCACACGCGCCGACGGCGTCGCCATCGGCATCGAAGCCCTCGTCCGTGTCGCCGTCGCAGTCGTTGTCTACGCTGTCACAAACCTCGGCCGCGGCGGGGCTCAGGCTCGCGTCGGTGTCGTCACAATCGCCGCCATCAAGCACGCTTCCGGGCGTGTAGGGGCAGGTGGTGGACGCAGTGGCGTCGTTGCCGAACGCATCGCCGTCGGAATCGTCGTAGCGCGCTACAACCAGCGCAGCGGGGTCGTTGTCGGCGCAATCCATCGTTTCCCCATCCCAGCAGGCGAGGACGCCGTCGCCGTCCGCGTCCTCTTCCGTGGTGCTTGTGTCACAATCGTTGTCGATCCCGTCGCACAGCTCGACAGACGAGGGATATCGCAGTGAATCGGCGTCGTCACAGTCGCCGTCACACACCCGGTCGCCGTCGGCATCGTCGTCCGCTTCGTCGGCCGGCACGCTCCCATCGCAGTCGTTGTCCACGCCATCGCACTGCTCCGAAAAACCCGCTCCGGCGCTCGCGTCCTCGTCGTCGCAGTCCCCGCACCAGGGGCTCTGGCCGTCGGCGTCGGCATCCTCATTTTCGCCCTCGAGCCACGTCAAATACACCCGCTGGTTCAACAGTACGGTATCGGTGGGCGTCGCCGTAACCGTGTCGGGTTGGCTTGCCGTCGTGTCCCGAACAAACCCCTCCGCCTCCAGCTCGGTCGTGGCGCCAAGCACCGGGAAAGGCTCATAGTAGAAGCGAGCCGCGCTCTCCTCAGAAACGCCGAACAGGTACTTTCGCCCAGCGGTGAGGCTCACCTGAAGATCCCCGGACCCGTACCACGTTGTCGCGCCGCCCGTCGCGACCGTACTCCCCGCTACCAGGGTGAAGACGGAGCCTGATTCATCGGCCTCATACACCGAAAAAATGAGTGTCGCAACCGGGTTCACATACACGTCGAACGAGGCGAGCGTGGCGTCGCGCAGCGGCGTGTAGGCGTTGGCCCAGAGCTGACTATCCGCCACGGCTGAGTCCGAATTGGTGCCGAACTCATCGGCGGCCGCACCCGGCGGCGTGGACACGTCCGCGTAGCCATCGCAATCGTTGTCCACGCCATCGCAAACCTCCGTTGCGCTAGGGTTTACGGTCGCATCATCGTCGTCGCAGTCGTCGCCGTAATCGCAGCGTACGTCGTCGAAGTACCCGTCTGCGTCCCGGTCGAAGCCCTCGTCCACCTCCCCGTCGCAGTCCTGGTCTTCGCCGTCGCAGGATTCCCGGGCGCCGGGAAACACCCGGGCATCGCTGTCGTCGCAGTCCGTGCCGCCGCGGGAAGGCACGTCGAAGCCGTCCCCGTCCGCATCCCGGTTCACAGTGACCAACTGACTGTCCGACTCGACCTCGCCAATCTCGTTGGTCACCGCCGCCGAAAGCGTATGTTCGCCGTCGCTGAGGCCTGTGGTGTCGAGGTTTGCGGTGAACACCAGGCATTCGAGCAGGCAATCCATGAGGCATTCGGTGTCGACGACGCCATCCGCGCTGCGCGCGACCTCGATCCCGTCGACGAACCAGGCCACATCCACGATCGCCCGGTCGTCGGCCGCCAGGACTTCGACCCGCTCCGTGTCCGCCATGGCTGTGGTCGGCCCCTCAAGTGTGACGCTGAATTCCTGATCGATGATGAAGTTCACCTCGTCGATCGTGGTATTCTCGTCGTAGTCGGTGAGCGTGGCGGAGGCGCTGTGCGGACCGGGGGCATAGCCGCAGGTGTCGAGTGGTTGTCGCGACGGAAGGTCGTAATCCACGACCCACGGCGCGCCGTCGATCGCCCACTCCACGCCGTGCACACCATCGCCGTCGTCGCCCTCCGCGACTAATGTGCGCGTGCCGTACAGCAAGGCGCCTTCCTGGGGGCTGGTGATATCGAGAGTCCCGGGTTGGTCCTTCTGGATCCCGGCCGCGGTGTCCGCGGAGTCGGCCGAGTCGATTGCGAATGTAGAATCCCCATCCGAAGCCGTTTCCGTCGTGATGGGTGCCGCACAGGCCTGCAGGAAAATGGAGAGCCACATGGGTACTACTCCGGTCCGTTGAAGAGGTAGACGGCGCCACCGCCCGACTGGCCGCGATCGCTGCCTGAGGCTGTGAAGAGGACATCGGCAACGCCGTCGCCGGAGAGGTCTGCACCTCCGGCCGCTGCGGCCCCAAAGGTGTCCCTCTCGGCGTCGCCGCGGAACACTGCGTCCGCGTGGCTGAGCGAGAACGTACCGCGCAGGGGGCCGTGCACCAGGTAGGCCGCGCCCGCTGAGCCGCCGTTCGCGTCACTCCCGGCCGCACCCACCAGGAGGTCCACTGGACCATCCCCGTCAAGATCTCCAAGGGAAACGACGGGATATCCTGCAGTGTCCTGCGCGTACTCGCCCCGGAGCGTCACGTCGGCGCTCGCGGTCGAACGCGTGGAGCCGAACGGCCCGTACCACGCAAACACGCCGCCCGATCCGGGCGCGTCCCCGTCCGCCTGCGTCGCGCCCGCCACAACGTCTTCCCAGCCATCGCCGTCGAGATCGACCAGGACCGGCGTGGCATAGCCGAGCGAGTCGGCGCCCGCGTCACCCACGATCTTTGTGTCTGCGCCGCTCAGGAGTAGCGAACCGGCCGCCTCGGATACCACGTAGAGCGCTCCCCAGTCGTTGCCGTGCGCGCCCACCACGATGTCGTCGATCCCATCGCCCGTGAGGTCGGCCCCGCTCACGACGGCGCGGCCGGCTCCGTCGAAGCTCTCCTCGCCGAGCAGCACGGCGTCGGCGAAGGCCGTGACCAGATCGCCCACGATGGGCCCCAGAAACAGCCACGCCGCCCCTTGGTTGGTCTCGGTGTTATCGGCGAGGTACGCGCCGACGATCACATCCGCATTGCCGTCTCCGTTCACGTCGCCGCTCGCCACGCTCTGGCCAAAGTACGCACCCGAATCCTGCCCCACCAGCTTGAAGCCGATCCCGTCCACAGGACCGGTTGTGGCCGTGGCGGAGGGGATCACGTAGGCGGCACCCGCATCGCTTCCGCCATCGTCATCCCGGTAGGCACCCACCACGAGGTCGTCCAAATCGTCGCCGTCCACGTCCGCGATGGCGAGTGCAGAACCAAAAGAATCGTCGTCGCCGCCGTAGAGCTGCGTGGCCGCGGCCGGATTGACCTCGACATCGGCCGTGATCGGGCCCCGAATCACGGCGACCCCCCCGTTATTGACCAGACCATCATAGTCCGCAATATACGCCGCGATCATGAGGTCCGCCTGCCCATCCCCATCGAAGTCGCCCACGCCGATCGACGAGCCGATGCACTCGTAGGCGGACGCCCCCACCACGATCGCGTCCGCCTCGCCCGCCCCATACTCCCCCTCGAAGCGACACGTCTCCGCCACCCCGTCACAGTCGTCGTCCACCGCGTCGCCGCAAACCTCGATCGCACCGGGGAAAACGCTCGGCTCGGTGTCGTGGCAATCAAAACACGCGGCAACGCCGTCGCCGTCGGCATCGAAGCCTTCGTCGATCGAACCGTCGCAATTATTGTCGATGCCGTCGCAAACCTCGCTGGCGTCGGGACTCGTGGCCGAATCGCCATCGTCGCAGTCGTCGCCATCGAGCACGGCGCCGGCCGCGAAAGGACACCCGGTAGAAGCGGTGAAAGGATCTCCGTGCCCGTCGCCGTCCGCGTCGAGGTAGCGTGTGGCAGTCAGCATAGACGCATCGTCATCGGCGCAGTCCATGCCGTCCCCGCCCCAGCAGGCCAGGACACCGTCGCCATCCCCGTCGGCTTCGGTCGTCGAGGCGTCACAATCATTGTCAACGCCGTCGCAAAGCTCGACAGACGAGGGATATCGCAGCGAATCGCCGTCGTCGCAATCTGCGTCGCATACGCGATCCCCGTCCCCATCGGCGTCGGCTTCGTCGGCGGGCACGGCCCCGTCGCAGTCGTTGTCGAGGCCGTCGCAGGACTCCGGGAAGCCAGCAGCCGTGTAGGGGTCCCCATCGTCACAATCGCCGCACCAGGCGTTCAGCCCGTCCCCGTCCACATCGAGGTTCTCCTCCTCGATCCACCAGAGGTGCACCGTCTGGTACATCAGGCCATTGGCATCGGGCGTGTCGGCGAGCGTAGACGGCTGAATCGAAGCGGTCGACTTCACCAAGCCGCCCTGCACCAGCGCGGTGACCTCCGAAAGCGTCGGCCCGCGTTCGTAGCGAAGCGACAGCCCGTGGTCCGCGCCAACGCCGAGCAGGTAGTCGCGACCGCCCACCAGCTCAACGTCCAGCGTGCCTGAGCCCACCCACTCGAGGGCACCCGTCGGGACGATGGTCGAAGAAGCCACCAGCGCGTACACGCCGCTCCCCTCATCCGCTTCATACACCGAGAACAACAGGCTGCCGGTCGGCCGGACGTAGACGTCGAAGAAGGTGAGCCGCACGTCGTGAACCGGGGTGTAGGCGTTCCCCCAAAACTGGCCCGCGACGGTTGCCGTCAGCGAATCCGAGGCGACGACGCCGGTGTGCTCCGGGGGCTCCGAGACGTCGATATAGCCGTCGCAATCGTTGTCAACTTCGTCGCAGGCCTCGGCGGCGTCGGGATTCACCAACGGGTCTAGATCGTCGCAATCGAGGCCGACTTCGCACCGCCCGGCGTCGATGAATCCGTCGCCATCTACGTCGAAATCCTCGTCCACCTGCCCATCACAGTCGTTGTCACGGCCATCGCAGCGCTCGGGTGCGGCCGGGGAGACCGAGGCGTCGCCGTCGTGGCAGTCCGCACCTCCCCACTCGGGCCCGTCGAACCCGTCTGCATCGGCATCGCCATCCCGGCGCAGGGTGGTGACTTTCGACAGCGTCTCCCCGGCCGCGTTCATCACGCGGACCTCCAACGGGTGGTCCCCTTCCGCCAGCGAAAGCACGTCGAAGTCGGCCGTGAATCGTTGGCACAGGTTGTCGCACTCGGCGCTGCACTCCACGGTCGAGACGCCCTCACCAGCTCCGGAGCGGGCCACCTCGACGCCATCGATCCACCACACGACCTCCGAAATCTCCCGATCGTCCGCAGCCCACACCTGCAGCGCATCGCCTGGCGAGAAATCGTTGTCAAACCCGGAAAATGCGATCAAAAACCCCTGATCGATCTCGATCGTGACCGTGTCGCGCCCCGTGCGTCCGTCCCGATCGTCCACCGCGCTGGCGCTCAGCTCGTGCGGCCCGGGCGGGTAGGAGCAGGTGTTCCACTGCCACTCCGACGGCTCCTCGTCGTCGTGAAACAGAGGGGCGCTATCCAGGCTCCAATCCATCGCGGTGACCCAGCCGATTCCATCCTCAAGCTCCCCTCGGACTCGCTGGACTCCGCTAACGACGTTGCCTTCGCGCGGCTGGGTAATGTGCACGGGGAGGTCGGCGGCGGGCGCCTCGGCGATCACGCCGGAGTCGGCAGCGGGCTCGGGCTCGGCATCGGGCACCCGCTCCGCATCGCAGGCCAGCACGTTCACGAGGTAGAGCGCCGGCGCCATCGCGGAGATACGTAATGTGGCGAGCGCCGGAAGACTTGCGACCTGCGCTGGAACTGCACGCGGCTGCGCTATGATCCCGGCATGGGCACCCCCGCCAATCCGAAGGCCACCCGCGAGGCCGTTCGGGAGGCCGAGCTGGCCGGTCTCGCCGTCGAAGTCATCGACGGCGTGGTCGTGGAGAAGGCTTCGCGCGGCTCCCGCCGTTCGACGCGGCGGAGCTGTTCGAGGGCCGGTTCTTCGGGGAGGATCCGCCGGAGGAGTAGGGGGCAGGTGGAGGCAGGGAGATCGGCCTGGAGTCCCAGTCGACTCCTCCTCCTTGGCCGGGGTGCCGAGTTGAGCGGGGCTGTTTGACCGCTCGCGATGAAGAACAGCCTCGCCACGGCGCCGCTCGGCCCCCAACCGTGGGCGCGCGTCCCGCGCCTTACCAGCGAACCGCCATTTTTCGAGGGTGTCAGCACGCGCCGACGCCCACCAGGCCAGATAGCCAGACTCGACCCTTCGGTACGGCGAACGCGGGCGACTCGACACCGCGGGCAGGGCGCGACTGTTGTCGCGACATCAACAACGATCGCATCCCGTGCGATCGTGGTGGCGACCGTCACCGCGAGCACCCTCCAACGGCCTCGCGGGCTACTCTCGTGCGTGCCCCGAGCCCGCCCTCCTCAAGTCTCCCTTCGACCGGTGGCCGACGACGATCTCGGCGCGTTGTTCCACCATCAGTTGGATCCCGAAGCCAACCGGATGGCGGAGGTACAGCCGCGCGACGCTGAGGCGTTCAACGCGCTCTGGCGTCGGGTGCTCAGCGACCCGGCGATCACCGCACGTGCGATCCTCGCTGACGACGAACTCGCCGGCCAGATCTCCTGCTTCGTCATGGAGGGGCATGATGCGGTTGGCTACTGGATCGCCAGGGAGCACTGGGGCCGTGGCGTGGCATCCACCGCGCTGGCGTTGTTGCTGGAGGAAGTAACGAAGCGCCCGTTGGTTGCGCGCGTCGCGAGGTCAAACGTCGCCTCCATCCGGGTGCTGGAGCGGTGCGGTTTCGTGGTGGAGCGCTACGAATGGTCCCCGGGGACCGAGCGGTACCTCGCCTGCGAGGAAGCGCATCTGGTGTTGTTGGCGCGATGCGTTCCTACCCGAGCCTGACCCTGGAACCGGGCCGCAGCATCGCCCGGAAATAAACCATTGTAAAACCTAGCAGATGCGACCAAACACGCCTGACCGATCCCGATCGTTATCGTGTCGCCCCCGCGTGGCCGCTGCCGTTCACACCCGGGACGACCCCGCGCGCTCCGACTCCCGGCAGGGCCGCCACGTGACGCGGATGTCTACCGCGCGGGAGTCCGCGTCGTTGTCGTCGGCGTCGGCCTGCCCGCCGACGCTGTGCGCCGTCGTGACATCGGAAAGCTCGTTCACCCTTCCGTGAACTGGACACCCGGATCAGCCAGCAACGCCACGAGGTTGCGACGCACCGTGGCCACGCGGCGCTCGGCCAGCGCGAGGTTGCGGGTCAGCGCCTCCTCCGGGGTGCGGGCCCCTCGCCAACGCCGCGAAGCCCAGCCCATGAGGTGCATCGTGTAGAGCGCGCCTTCGAATCGCTCGTCCACCCGGTACATCTCGTGAATCACGTCCTGGAGTGTGGCGAGATCATCCCCATCGAGGCGCGCTTCTCCGGTCCCGAAATGGAGCATGGCGGTAACGAGGAGCTCCGGATCCTCACGACGAGGCGCTTCGGCGAGCGGATTCGCGTGGCCGACGACCGTGGGGGTCTGCTCCCCGGTCACCGTTCCGAGGGTGGCCCCCAAGCCGAGCTGCGCGCCCCCGGAAACGCCGGTCGGCGCGGGGCCAGACAGCGCGGCCGAAGCGGCCTCGGTTCGACCCACGCCCGTGGTCAGGAAGTCCAGCGCGCGCCCACCGGCCTGCAGGGAGATCCCGTGAGCGCTGAGGGCTACGCCCTCGGCACCCGCAACCCCCCCGACGCTCACCGAAGCGTCCACCGCCGCTTCGGCGTTGACCTCGTAGGCCAGCGCTGACCCGAAATCCTCCGCGCTGAAATACGCACGCGCCGGCTGCGAGAGGATCGGCTGACCCGCCCCCGCGAGCTCGATCCCGAGTGCCGACGCGGTGGTCGGACCGCCCGTTCCGCCCGTACCGTGGCGGTACCCCAGCGCCGCCCTCGCCCCGAGCATGGTGAGACACCCCTCGCGCTCCCACCCCATCCCGTGGTCGTTTTCGTAACGGAGGGTGCACGCGACCAGCCGCCCCACCGCGGCGGCGCCGATCGTGACGCTGGCACGCGGCGTCAGGGTGTATTTGTGCGTCGGCCACTCGCCGCGAGCGATTTGCAGACCGTGAGCGTACCCCCAGTCCAGTCCAGCTTCGAAGGCAAGGAGTTCAGCGATCGCGCTGCGCGTGGTCCCCTCGTCGAGCACCTGACGAACCTCACGCGGATCCGGCAGCGCGCCGTAGGCCACTCGCCAATTCTCGCGGAACGCCCGCATCGCCTCGTTCAGCTCACCTACGTCGAAGCGCAGGTTTGCCGTGGTTCGCTGGGTGGCCCAAGGGGCGAGCGCGGCGCGGACCTGCGCGCCGAGCGCCTCCAGCCGGCCGCGCCGGTCGGCGTCGATGCCCACCACCGCCTCGCACACCCCCGCCTCGCCCGCCTCGGGCCCGGTGACGGCGACTCGCTCCTGCGGCTCCGGCGCTTCCCGTTGGAGGCGTGCGCCTGCGAGGCGGGCCTGGTTCCCGAGCGGGTCCGCCCCGGCGGACGGTGGCTGCGGGGTGGGCGAACGGGGTGTTTCCTGGACGGACGTTGACTGCTGAGCTCGGGACATCGGGAACCCTCCGCCCCACTCTACGAGCCGCTTGACGCTCGCAATCAGCACGTCGGCGCTTGTTCAGGCAACGGTCAGGGTGCGCGCGAGGCTCAGCACCCACATGCGCTCGGCGTTCCCGATCTCGAACCGCGGCCATGGGGCGAGGCCGCGCACGGCGGCGACCACCTCCCCCAACCAACCTGCGGGCACAACCGGCGCCGGTGCCCCTCGAAGCGCCTCGAACAACGCCGACCAACCCGCGGCGTCGCTGGAGCCTCCGGCAACCGCTTCGTCGGCCCACCGCGCGGCCAGGTCGAGATCCCCTTCCGCCCACGCGAGGCATGCGCGACGACGCCGATCCAGGCTGGCGGCCGCCCCGAGGTGGCGGGCGCGATCGAACGCCGTACGCGCACCCCGCACATCACCACACCACAAGCGGACCTCGCCCTGTTTCCCAACGAATTGGGCCTCGCCCGCGGCGTCCCCCACTCGGCTCGCGAGCGCCGCGGCTTCCGCGAGGGCCGGTTCGGCGCGCACGCGCCCGCCCTCCGCCAACGCAAGCCCCGTGTTCCCCAGCACCACCGCGCGAAGGTGCCGCAACGGGGAGTCGCGAAGGTCGTCCTGCGCCGCGGCGAACCGGATGAGCGCCTCACCGTGCTCGCCCGCCCGCCCCAGAGCGGAGCCGTAGTTGGCCCCGACGAGGCCCCGGAGCGTGAGGTGCTGCCGCCCGCTCGCGGCGTCCAGCGCCGCCGCGTAGTGATGATGAACTCCCGCGAGGCCGGCGGCTGGCGCGATGGCGAGCGCCGCGGCGTCGTGCGCGAGTGCGAGGAGCCCACGGTTCCCGTCGGCCAGCGCGTGGTGAATGGCGGCGTTTGCAGCGGTGAACGCCGCCGGGCGGTCCCCCATTGCGGCCAGCACCCGTGCGCGAAGGAAGTTCGCGTACGCGAGCACGAGCGGCGCCGTCGGCGCGCGCTCGATGGCCGCGCCCAGCGCGCGAAGTCCCGCCTCCGCGGCGCCGGTGCGGATCCGGTACTCCCCAAGCATCGCCAAGCCGAGCGCGTCGGGGTCGGAACCGGCGCACGCGGCTTCAAGTCCATCCCGAGCTTCGCTCCACGGGCCTCCGTACCGCAGCGCGGCCGCCAGCAAGCAGGCTAGCCGGAGGTCGGGCTGGCCGAGCCGCCGGGCTGCCAAACGGAGGTCATCCGCCTGCGCCGCGAGCGCCACGACGCTGTCCTCTTCCCAGCGGAAGAACCCTTGGAACAGCGGCTCCGCACGGGTGATCACCGCGCCGATCCAGCGGGGGACCAGACCCTCGTCGAGGCCGGCCTCGATCGACACGGCACGGATCCCTTCACGAACGGGGCGGAGCAGCCCGAGGCGGCCCGCATCGGCCACCACGAGGGACCCATCGACCAGACGCTCCACCGCCGCAATCGTGTCGAGATCGCCGGAGCCCAGCACGACCTCCAGCTCGCCGAGGGCGAAGGAGCCCGGGAACACGGCGCAGGCCGCCAGGACCCGCCGGTCGGTGGCGCAAAGTGTGTCCCAGGAGCTCAAAAGCGCGCTGTGGAGGCTGGAACCGTCCGCATGAGCCAGCACGCGCGGGGAACGGCGAGGCGTGCGGAGAGCTCGGCGACTCCGAGGATGCGCAGCCGGCCCGCGGCGAGCACAATCGCGAGCGGAACGCCGCCAAGTTGATCGAGCAGCTTCGTAAGCTCGCCTTCGTCCACGCTGATCAGCGAGGCGGGCCCAAGCTTGAGCAGCAGGGCGCGGGCGGCATCCGCCGCGAGCGGCGGCATGTTCACCACGGTTTCGACCGAGAGGCCGCCGCGTCGCCGACTGGTGACCACGACGCGCAACGCGGCGTTCGCCGAGACCCATCGGGGAAGCGCGTCCGAGAGCGCATCGAGGCAGCCCTCGGCACCGTCGAGGACCAGCGATGTGGCCCCGCGGGCGGCGATGGCGCGCTCCAGCGCGGCCAGCGCCCCAACTGCGTCGGTTTCGAGGGGTACATCCAGGACCCTGGCCACTGCGGCAACAAGCTCCGCGGACGTACGCACGCGGGGGAGATCCACCCAGGCAACCGTGGGGTCATCGCCGTACATGGCGCGGACAAGATGGGATTTTCCGATTCCGGCCGCCCCGCTCAGCAGCA
Organism: Deltaproteobacteria bacterium; assembly: GCA_014191855.1. Classification (GTDB taxonomy): domain Bacteria; phylum Myxococcota_A; class UBA796; order UBA796; family SXON01; genus SXON01. The sequence continues at coordinate 54,071 of BJHF01000025.1, read as the reverse complement.
CGGTGCGCCCAACCCGCATCGCCTCGACGAGGCTCGCCGCCACCGCGTCGCAACCCGCCGGCAGCGCCGCCGGGGCCGCGTGCTCGGGCACGGAGACGACCGCGGCGCGAAACCGCCAGCCGCGCCGAGCCAACGTGTCGATATACTTGGGCTCGGCGGGGTCGTCGTCGAGCGCGCGGCGCGCCTTGCGGATCAACTGGTGGAGCGAGTCCTCCGTTACGTGGACACCCGGCCAGAGCCGCCGACCAAGGGCCTCGCGCCCATGGACGACGCCGGGCTCGGTCGCAAAAAGCTCAAGAAGGTCGAGCACCTTCGGCTGAACCGGCACCAACGTGCCGTCCCGGTGCAGCGAGTGCGCGCGGAGGTCGAGCAGGAACGGTCCGAACGCCAGGCGCATCGACCCGAGTCTACCCCGGACTCACTGCGGGTCGAACACCAGCGTCGTTGGCGAGAGGGCGTCCGCCGAGCGGGCCCGTGCGAGCTCCATCCCGGTTTCGCCGTCGAGCGCGACGAGCTCTCCCGCACCATCTTGCGGTTCGTTCCCGTACCACACGCGGCCGGCGTGGTCCGTCACGAGGCCCGCAGGCAGCTCCAGCACCTCGCCGCGCACGTTGAGGTCGGGCGCGCGCGTCGCGCCGCCCGACGAGGGATCATCGAAGCGCGCCAACGCCGGGTTGGTCCAGTAGTTTACCCACAGCCGGCCGGAGTCGTCGAAGCCGAGCGCGGTAGGGCCGTTGAGGGTGTGCGTCCCCGTCTCGTCGTCCCACCCGCCAAGGAATTGGTCTTCCGGGCTCACGCTCAGCTCGCCAGCGTCCTGGAAGCCGGATCCGACGGCGAACACCGTGTCGCTCGCCATGTCGGCCAACCACATCCGATGGGAGGCGTCCTCTGCAATTCCTTCCGGCGCGACCACGCCCTCCACCGTGAGCGTGGTGCCGGGAGCTTCGGGCACCTCGCCCGTTGCAAGCCAGTCCAGCGCTTGCGTCGGTCCAAATCCCCACAGCCCGGCGAATCCCTCGTTCGAGCCCTTGAGCAGCACCCAGAGCTGGTCCTTCGCCTGGAAGTCGAGCGCTGCCACCTGCGCCCAGCTCCCGTAGGCCTCCAGGTTGAACTCGGCCGGCTCGACGCTGCCGTCGGCGCCCCTGGGTGGGTACACGAGCAGCCGCGTTTCGTAGGTCGGAGCGGTGGCGATCCACAGGTTGCCCATCGGATCCACGGCGAACCCCCGCAAATCGTTCGAGCGCGGCACCTCGATGGTCAGCTCCGGCTCGACGTCGCCGCCCGCCGCAAGGGCCGTAGGATCGAAGGCGTACGCGGCTTCGCGGCTCAGTGTCCAGAGTTTGCCGCTGGACGGCTGGAGCTCCCAGGTGCCGCTCCACGTCGTCGTTTCGCCATCGACCACACACACGCGCGCAACGGTGTCGTCGAGCAGGCCGAACGCCGCGCCAACTGGCGAGCCGTCGACGGTGCCGCGCCGCGCCGCGATCGTGTAACGCCCCCCGGGAAGCTCCAGATCGCCCGAAGCGGTCATGCTCTCCATGGGCGTCCCGTCCGCCGCGTAGATCGCGAGGGATGGGGCGGTGACCCAAACCTCGTCGGGCAGGTCGAGCCCGGCACGGAGGGTGCCGGTGCCGCCTTCGGCGCAGACAAGCGCATCGGGTTCGCCGCCAGGGCAAGCGAGGAGGAGGAGGAGGAGGGTCATGGAAGCTCCGGGGTCATGGATTCAATGTACGCTCCAATGCGTCGCCGCGTTGGTCGCGGCGGCGCTGTTCAGGGAATGGTCAGGTGAAGGTCGTCGAGACGTAGGAGCGGACGTCGGGGCCCGCGCGCTCCCGCGATGCGTTCCTACCCCGCCTGACCAGGAGATCGGGCCGCAGCATCGCCCAACTTCTTCCCCAAGACCGCAGACCAGTCGATGCGCCCGGTGAGCTGCATCAGGGCGAACAACGTCACGATCCCGAGGACCGTGATCGTGAGGCCGGTGAAGCCGTCGGCGAAGTGTGCGCCCGCGAAGCCGACCTGGTAGAGGAGCTGCGCGATGCCGGCTTCGACCAGTGCAAACCGCGCGCCGACGACCAGCCGAAGGTAGCTCGTGACGAGCAGCACGCTCACCGCGGCGGAGAGCGCGAAGGCCCATTCGACCGGGAGCCGGTCGGCGGTGTAGGCGAACAACAGGTTGAAGGCGAAGAAGCCGCCCGAGATGAAGAAGTAGTTGATGGGGTGCACCTGGCGGTCCTTCAAGAGTCCGAGCACGTAGATCCAGAGGAAGAACAAGCCCAACGAGAGCGGCGCCGAAAAGCTGAGATCCGTCGCCAGTTCGCCCGGCTGGATGTGAGAGGGCATGATCATGCCGGCGCCGAAGCCGGTGACGACGCGGGAAAAGTCCCAGTGAAGCGTCCATCCGTCGCCGAGGGGGGCGAGCTCCTTGCTGGTCGGGGAGAGGCCGGGCACCGGGAAGTCCACTTCGGCGAAGTCGGTATGCATCGTGAGCGCGAAGGCTTCGAGCTGGCCGACGCCCACGCTCGGCTGGTAGCTCCAGCTCGTGGAGCCGCGTGAGGCGTAGGCGACGCGGAGGGTGACCGTTTGCCCGGGATCTACCTGCATCGTCGCGGAGGTCTGCCCGTCGCTGGCGCGGAGATCGCGGGCGAGGTCCTCGCCGTCCACGATGAACTGCAGATCGTCGTACACGGCGTTGCGGTCGGGGAATTCGAAGCTCAGCACGAGCGTGCGCGCGACGGCTTGGCGGTGGGTGTAGGTCCAGGTGCCATCGAAGGTGACGTCGTATAGCGGGAACCAGAGCAGCCCCCGGCGGCGTTCGTCGAGGTGGAAGGCGACGTCCATCGTGGTGGAGGCGGGATCGACGGTAGCCGTGCGTGTCTCCCAGTGGCGCTCGACGCGGGTGCTCACCACGTTGCCCAGCGCATCCGTCACGTCCTTGGAGGTGGTCACCTCCTCCGGCCACTGGAGCACGAAGCGTGGGGCCGCCTGGGTCTGGGCGTTGCCCCAGAGGGATCCGACATCGTCGCTGAGGGTGGACTGCGCGGCGCTGCTGCGAGAGTCGGTCACGCCGGCGAGGGTGAGCCAGCCCACGAGGGCGACGAAGAAGACGGCGAAGATGCCAAGGATACGAAGGACAGGGTGCATGAGTGCTCTGGGTGCACACGCAGCTTAGGCGGGCGACATGCGGGCACCGCTTCAGACTTGTGCAAGCCTCGTGCAGCGCAAGCGGAGCCCGATCCGGTTACTCTCGCGCCCATGCTGCCAAACCTGAAGCTCCCGGCCCAGGTCTCGATCGTCTGCGCAAAGGCGGTGCCGCCGCTGCTCGTGAGGGGTCGCTGCGTCGCCCAGAACGGCGATGAGCTCTCCCTTGAGGTGCCCTCCGGCACCGAGCTGCCCGCGAACGCGCCGTTGATCATCGACTTCACCAGTGAGTCCGGGGTGAACCGCGCGATCGCGGCCTACCTCGGCAAACGCGACGGCAACCTGCTCGTGCAGGTTACCCGCGTGCCCACCCCCGACAAACGCGAGTATCCCCGGATGAACGGGGGGATCACGCTGCGGTATCACGTGCTGCCGAAAGCAAACGCAGCCGACGCGCTGGATGCTTGGATGCGCGGCGGCAAGCCGGTGGCGCAGGAGCACGAGCCCGATCCATTCATGAACTTCAGTGTTACCGGGCTTGCTTTCGACGATCTGGAGACGTGCGCCGAGGCCGACGTGCTCGCCTTCGTGATCACCGTACCCGGCGCTCCTCACTCCTGGCGCGGCGCCGCCGTCGTCGTGAGGGTGTCCCGCATTCCGATCGACGAGCGGGATGACACCATCCCCGCCACCCACCGGGTCGCCGTGGAGTTCACGGAGATCCCCGATGATGCGCGCGTCGCGTTGGGCCACCACACCGAGCGGATCCAGGAGGCGTGGCTGTGATTCGGGACCGAATCAAGGGGCTCGCGAAAAAGGTGGCGCTCAAGGCCTTCGGGATGGAGTGGGAGGCCGAAGAGCTGGCGGCAAACGAGGGAAACTCGAAGCGCGATGGCCCGCAGGAAGTGGACATGAGCAAGATCCCCCGGGTGGTGGACGGCTCGGGGGACACGCCGGGGCCCAAGCACCGCGAGCGGATCGGGCGCACCTGGCTCGCATCCCAGGTGATCAGCGGCGTTCCCGGCATGATCATCGACCTTCGGCACCCCAAGGAGGTGGTAGCCGGCATGATCCCCCAGGCGCACCTGCTCCCGGGCGAGCAGGTGAAAGCGAGGTTGGACCTGCTTCCGGCCAAGGACGTTCGCATCACGCTGTATGACCAGACGGGGAGCGACGCGGCCGAGACCCTCGCCGCCTGGCTACGCGAGCAGGGCTGGGGTTGGGCGCGTACGCTCCAGGGCGGGTACGCCGAGTGGATCGAGCACGATGAGCCCGTCAATCTCCCGCAGCCCCCTGAAGGTGGCAAGTACCACCTCGGGAATCCGGTGGAATTGAAGGACGGCGCACGCGGCGTGGTGCAGGGCGCCTGGCTCGACGGGAAGAAAGCGAAGTACACGGTGCTGCTCGATGGCGGCGTCATTCGGGGCCCGGTGGCGGAGGCGGAGCTGACCGGGTGAAGGTGATCCGGGGCCTCCTCGGCGCGGCGCTCGGCTGCGCTCTGTGGTTCCCCGCCGCAGCGGCGGCGAATACGCATGTGGGGGCGGTTCTCCCCGCGGCGCCGACCGTGCCCCCGGGCCGCGTGGCGGCCACGCCGCCAAACGCCCTGGCCGCGGCGATCGAGGCCCGGAACCAGGGAGATCTACGGCGTGCCGCCTGGCTTTACGAGAGCTGGCTCGGCCAGAAGGGCGGCACCGCCGGCGTACGCGCAGGCGCGCAGCTCGCGCTCGGCCTCGTGTACCTGGACCTTGACGATCCGAACTCGGCCAGCGCGCTGTTCTCGAAGGTGCGCTCCAGCGGCGCGAGCGTGGCCCCGTGGGGAGCCTGGTACGAGGCGCTGGCCGACCACCGGCGGGGGCGACACAGCACCGCTGCGAGCGAGTGCGCGACCTACCGGAAGAAGTGGCCAACCGGCGCGCATGCCGACGAGTGCTTGGTGCTCATGGGCGATGCGTACGTCGCCGCAGGCCAACGCGGCCCGGCGATCGGCGCTTATCAGGCCTACCTCGACGCTCACCCCGATTCGCCGCGGGAGGAAACGCTGCGCCTGGGCATCGCGCTCGCGGTGAGCACGACCGATCCCGTTCAGTCGATTCCCCTCCTGCAACGTCTGCTCCTCGATCATCAATACCACTCCACCGGGGAGAGCGCGCAGCGGCGACTCGACGAGATGGCCAAGGAAGGGCTCCCCACGGCCTTGCCCGACGATGGGATCACCGCCTGCCGGCTCGCGGCCGAGCGGAAGCGCTGCGGCTACGAAACCGACGCGTGGCAGAAGTTCGAAGCGCTGGAGAAGCGCGCGGCGGACGACCCAGCCATCGCCGCATGGATCGAGGATCACGCGGACCAATTCCGATGGGGGACGAAGCAGTACAAGGAGCTGGCGGAGCTGTTGGCCACGCAGTACGCGGCGAAGCCCTCCGCCGAGGTGGCGTGGCAGCGGTACCGCGCGCTCTCCCGCGGCGGGGATTGGAAGGGCGCACAGGCTCAGCTCGAAGAGGGGGCGAAGAACCATCCGGGTTCGCGATTCCGGGGGGCGCGGGAGGATCTTGCCCGGGCCAAGCTGCTCGCCGGCGACTACCCCGGCGCGCGGGATGCCTTCACGGCGCTCGGAAAGAGCGGCGGCGCGTTCGGCAAGGAAGCGCGCTGGCTCGCGGCGTTCTCAGCGTTCCGCGCGGGGGACGACGCCGACGCGCTCGCCCGGCTTGAGCCCCTCACCCGCGGCGACGACTGGACCGCGAGCGCGGCCCGATATTACCGGATTCGCACCTTGCTCCGGTCCGGAAAAACCGACGAGGCGAAGGCCGCGCGCGAGGCGCTGATCAAGGCCGATCCGTGGAGCTGGTACGCGGCGCTCCTCGCGAACGAGGATCCAGCCGAAGCGAACGAGGTCGCCCGCGCGGGGCGCTGGCCCGGACCCACCGCGCCGACGCTGCCTCCGCTCAGGACCCCCGCCACCGGCTGGCCCGCGCTCGCGACGCCGGGCGCTCGCGCGGCCACGCCCGCCTCGACGACGCAGTCTGGCATCGACTGGAGCGCGCTCGCCTGGACAGGGGGCAGTTTTGCCGCCGGAAACCAGGGTACGATGGTGGTGAGCGTCGCCTCTGCCGGCGCGCCTGGCGCCACCCTGGCGGCGACGCCCGGCGCAGCGCCAGGCTCCCCTCCCCTCGCTCGAAGCTGGGATCAGCGCCCCGAAGCCTACGTCGCCGGGAGCTTCTTCGATCCTGCCGAAGGCGCGCGCCTGCTGGAAGCGCTCGGCACCGATCACGCGGACCTGTTCCCCGACGCCCAGGCGGCCGCAGACCTCGCGCGCGGCGGCGCCTTTGACCTCGCCGCGCCGCTCGTCGCGCGGATGTACGACGCGATCGACCCGGCCGTGGGCGGCACGGCGCACCCGGAGGTCACGCTCACCGTTCCCGAGTGGCGGCAGGTTTTCCTGCTCGTACGCGACCACTACCATGTGGCGCGCTTTTCCTGGGGCCTCCACAAGGGGGCGAACACCGCCGAAGAATCCGTTGCTTCCTGGCGGTTGACCTTCCCCACGGCAGAGGCCGATGCGCTGTGGCGCCACGGGCAGCGCTACGACGTGGATCCGCTGATGGCGCTCGCGGTGATGCGCCAGGAGAGTGTGTACCGGCAATGGGCGCTATCGGCCACGGGCGCGGTCGGGCTCATGCAGGTGATGCCGCGCACCGGCGCGCGGATCGCGGCCCGGATGGGGGATCCGACCTACTCCCCCGACGTGCTCTCGGACCCCTCCACGAACGTGCGATACGGCTGTTGGTACCTGGGTGTCTTGCTCGAACGTTTTGGCGGCGCGTGGCCGCTCGCCGTCGCGAGCTACAATGGAGGCCCGCACAACGTGTCGGCTTGGCTCGCGCCCTTCGGTGACAAGATCCGGATGGACGACTTCGTGGAGACGATGCCCTACCCAGAAACGCGCGACTATGTGAAGAAGGTGACCGGCTGGTACATGGCGTATGTCGCCCTGTATGGCGCGCCGGGGGACCAGGTTCGAATCCCGCTTTCGGTCACCAAGGACGACGCGAGCCTGGTGAACTTCTGATGAGCCGCCCCCCGACAGCGCGACCGGGCCCCAGTTCCGGCGAGGACTTCGGTCCAGCCCATCTCCGCTTGATCGAATAGGCCCTCGCCATGTCCTCCCCGCTGCGTTGGGCGATCGCCCTCTCCCTGCCCCTTGCGGCCATCGGCCTCGCCGTCGCGCGCGGGAAAAAAGAGGCGGCCGTGGAGCCGGCGCCCGTCGAAGCACCGCCCCCACCCGTCGAGGTTCCGCCGCCACCCGCGGCGCCAGCGCTGTTTCCCGCCGGGCTCCCCGTTCTCGTCGACACGCTTCCGCCCGGAATCGCCTCGCTCTCCGCCCAGAGCTGCAACGCCTGCCACTGGGCGGCGCACGACTCCTGGGCGCCGAGCGGGCACGCCCGCGCCTGGAGCGCCCCCGGGTACCAGGCCGCGCTCAAGGGAGCCGGAGCTTCAACCGCCTGTTTGTCGTGTCATCTGCCGCTGGCTTCCCAGCACGATCAGCTCGCTGCCGGCTACATCGATGGGGACGTGGCTCGGCCACGCCTGCAGGACAACCCGGCGTTCGACGTCACGTTGATGTCCGAGGGGGTGACGTGCGCCGCGTGCCACGTGCGGGAGGGCACGATCCTCGGCGTCCACGCCAGCCCGAACTCCCCTCATCCGATCACGGTTTCCGCCGAACTCTCGTCCAGCGAGCTGTGCGCGAGCTGCCACCAGTTGAGCTGGCCGGAGTCGGACCGACCCTTCTACGATACCTACGGCGAGTGGAACGGGAGCGCCTACGCCAAAGCCGGCGTGGACTGCCAGGATTGCCACATGGCGCCCGCTGCGGGCGCGCCTCAGCCGGGCAGCCTCACCGCCGTGCCCGCCCATGCCTCCCCCACGACCATCCTGCGCGCGCTCACGACGCTCGTCGCGCTCCCCGACCCCTACATCACGCGGGGAACGGCGCTGGACGTCGGCATCACCCTCGTGAACAGCGGCGCTGGGCACAGCGTGCCGACCGGGAACCCGTTCAAGACGTGGACCATCGAAGTGGTGGCGATCGACGCGGCGGGAAAGGACCTGGCCCCTCCGCAGAGAACCGTGCTCGCCCGCACGGTCGAGGCCACGCCGCCGTGGCGCACCACCGGGGACGACCGAATCGTCGCCGGTGGAAAGAAGGAGTGGACCGTGCACCTCATGCCGAACGTGAAGGGCGCGCCCGGAACCGGCGCTCTGGTGGTGAGAGCGGTGCGTGGCACAACCACGGTTGAGCTGAGGCGGATCCCGTTGTCAGTGCGGTAGGCCGTCGTGGTACGATAGCCAGATGCGCCCATTTTCTTCGCTCCTCCTGCTCGCGGCCTGCGCGCCGCAGCCGAATCCCGACGCGGCGCTCGCCCAGCCCCCCGCGGCGGGCAGCTCGTGGTCGGTGGAGCTCACTGAGCGCGTGGAGGTCGCGAACGCGGCGATCGGCGGCGCTTCGGGCGTGTTTTCAGCCAACATCGCGCGATTGGGAGGAGGGGTAACGTTCGACTCGGGGGGGGCAACGGTCTCCTCCCGTTCCGGCACAATGAATCTTCGCGTCGGACAATTTGGACGCGCCGGCGCGGAGCGGGAGCTCGCTTCGGCGGAGCCCTACCTTGGCGAAGGGGTGCCGGGGCTGGTCGGACCGGACGGCGCGCTGTCGCGGAGGTTGACGTACGCTCACGACGGTCTTTCCGAGTGGTTCGTGGGCGCGCCCGAGGGGCTGGAGCACGGCTGGACCCTCGAGGAACGCCCAGATGGCGCGGGAGCGGTGCGATTCGGCATCGACACCGACGCCACGCTGCTCGACGTGTCGATGGATGTCGCGACCTGGCTCGACGACGCCGGCAGCGAGTGGCGCTACGCCGATCCCGCCGCCTTCGACGCAACGGGTGAACCGCTGGACATCTGGTTCTCCGCCGAGGGAAACCAGCTCGTCGTGAACGTGGACGACACCGGCGCCACCTACCCGATCGAGATCGATCCGGTGCTCACCACGGCCGACGTCACGCTCACGGGCCCTTCGGCCTCCGGACGCTTCGGCGAGTCGGTCTCCTCGGCGGGAGACGTGAACAATGATGGCTACGACGACGTGATCGTCGGCGCATCAAGGGTGTCGTCCAACACGGGGCGGGCGTACGTGTACCACGGCTCGGCAACGGGCTTGTCCACCACCGCGAGCACCACGCTCAGCGGGGGATATAGCTCGGGGTCTACGCCGTATTACTACTGCGGCGGCCGTGTGGCGGGCGGTGGCGACGTGAACAACGACGGCTACGACGACGTGCTGATGGCCTGCATCTACAATACGGCTTCAGTGCAGGTTTTCCACGGTAGCGCGTCGGGCGTGTCGACCACCGCGTCGACAACGCTCACGGGCACGAAGAGCACCAATTTCGGCTACGGCCTTGCCTTGGTGCCAAGCGTGGACGCTGATGACTACGCCGATGTCGTGGTCGGCGCCCCGGCGACGTCGAGCTACCGCGGCACCGTCACCGTGTACGCCGGTTCGGCCTCCGGGGTATCGAGCACGGCTTCGGTTTCCCTCACGGGCGTGATCGCCTCGTACTTCGGCCTCACGATCCACAACGCGGGGGACGTGAACAACGACGGCTACAACGACATTGCGGTCGGCGCACCGGTGTACCTCGTCGGGTATGGACGGGTTTCGGTTTATTACGGTTCCAGCACGGGGATCACAGCCACCAGCGTCGCCCACCTGTACGGCTCCAGCATCGAGGGGCTCGGCACGTCGTTGGCGGGCGGCGGCGACTTCAACGGGGATGGCTACGACGACATCGCCGCTGGCACCTTTGAATCGTCGACTGGCCACGCCTACGTTTACGAGGGTTCTTCCTCCGGGATCTCCACAACGGCGGCGGCCACTCTTACCGGAGGCGCCTACTTCGGCTCCTCGCTGGCGCTGCTCCCCGATGTGGACGCGGACGGATACGCGGACATGGCCGTGGGGGCGCCAGGCACCGAAGTGTCGGTGTTCCGTGGTTCCGCATCCGGCGTCGCGACCACCTCTGTGGCCGACGTCTCCGAGTCCGGCACGTACTACGGATACTCCCTCGATGGCGCGGACGTGGACGGCGACGGGTACACGGACCTCATCGTCGGCGACTACAGCGACAGCACCCTGTACGGAAAAGTCTACGTGTACATGGGCTATGCCGACGATGACGGGGACGGCTACGGCGGCGGCGGCGCCGACGCGACCGACTGCGATGACGCCGACGCGACTGTGTTTCCGGGCGCGACCGAGACCACGGGCGACGGCGTTGACCAGAACTGCGACGGCGAGGAGGAGTGCCTGTCGGACAACGATGACGACGGCTACCTTGACGGCTCGGGCTCCACGGTCACCTCGAGCGACAGCGACTGCGATGACGCCGGCGAAGGCACGACGACCGATCCCACCACCGATTGCGACGACTCCGACGCCAGCGTGAACCCAGGGGCGGCCGAAGGAATCGGGGACGAGCAGGACCAGGATTGCGACGGTGCGGAGCTGTGCTTCGACGACGACGACGGGGACGAGACGCTCGACACGAGCGGAGACAGCGTTGCGAGTACCGATCTGGACTGCGACGACCCCGGCGAAGGCACCACCAGCACCCCGACGACGGACTGCGACGACACCGACGCATTGATCAACACCAGCGCCGTGGAGATCGCCGGCGACGAGGTGGATCAGGACTGCGATGGCGGCGAAATCTGCTATTCCGACGCGGATGGAGACGGCTATCAGGACGGCAGCACCGTCGTGAGCGCGGATGCATCTTGCACGGGCTCGGGCGAGGCGACCGCAACGGACCCCGCTGGCGACTGCGACGACGGGGACGCGGGGGTGAACCCCGGGGCTGATGAGGAGTGCGACGCCGCCCTCGTCGACGAGAATTGCGATGGGCTGACCAACGATCCCACCAGCATCGACGCCTCGACCTGGTACACGGACGCCGACGGCGACGGCTATGGCGACGCCTCACTCGCCGAACTGGCCTGCGACGCCCCGACCGGCACCAGCGCCAATGGCGAGGACTGCGACGACACCGACGCCGACGTATCCCCGGTGGGAATCGAGGTTTGCGGCGGCACCGACGAAGACTGCGACGGCCTCACCGACGACGCCGATCCAGACGTGGCGGGGACGGTCACGCTCTACACCGACGCCGACGGGGACGGCTACGGGGACGCCTCCGCCCCCGTCTCCGGCTGCGCCCCGACCGGATCGGTGGTCGAAAACGATGACGATTGCGACGACGCCGACGCGCTCGTGAACCCTTCCGCGGCAGAGACCGTGGCCGATGGGATCGACCAGGACTGCGACGGCGGCGATGCCTGCCACGCGGACGCGGACGGCGACGGCTACCGCGGCACCGACTCAGTGGTATCGGCCGACCTTGATTGCGCCGACGCGGGTGAAGCCGACGCCACGGCGCCGAGCGATTGCGACGATGACGACGCCAGCGTAAACCCCAGCGCCGCAGAGTCGGCCGGCGACGGCGTCGATCAAGACTGCGACCTGATGGAGGCCTGCTACAACGACGCGGACGCGGACGGCTACCGGGACAGCACCACCTTCGCGAGCGCAAACCTGGCGTGCGACGGTGTGGGCGAGGCGGACGCCGCCACCCCCGACGGAGACTGTGACGACGCCGACGCCAACAGCTACCCAGGCGCGACCGAGGTGGTCGCCGACGAGATCGACGAGAATTGCGACGGTGCGGAGGACTGTTACGCCGACGTCGACGAGGACGGGTACCTCGGCGGCACGACGGTCGTGACTTCGGTGGACAGCGACTGCTCCGATCCGGGTGAGGGCTCGCTCACGAGCTCCACGGGCGACTGCAACGACGCGGATGCCGCGTACCATCCAGGCGCCGCCGAGACCGATTGCTCAGATCCGAGCGACTACAATTGCGACGGGGCGACAGGCTACGACGACATTGACGGCGACGGTTGGGCCGCCTGCGAGGAGTGCGACGACACCAACACGACCGTGAACCCGGACGCGACGGAGGCCGCTGGCGACGGCGTTGACCAGAACTGCGACGGCCTCGAGACGTGTTTTGTCGACGCCGATGGCGACGGGCACCGCCCAGACGAAACGTCGACGACCGCCAGCACGGACACCGATTGCCGGGACCCTGGAGAAGCCACCGACGAGGCCGCAACGGACGACTGCAACGACGCCGACGCGAGCATTGTCCCCGGCGCAACGGAGCTACCCGGCGATGGGGTGGATCAGGACTGCGACGGCCTCGAGCTGTGCTACGTCGATGGCGATGGGGACGCCTACCGCGCGGACGATACGACGACGGCGAGCGCGGACGCCGACTGCGACGACGGGGGCGAAGCCGCCGCGACGACGAGCGTCGGCGACTGTGACGACGCCGATGCGGCCTACCACCCCGGCGCCGCCGAGGCCGACTGCGAGGACCCCAACGACTACAATTGCGACGGTTCAACGGGGCTGGACGACCTCGACGGCGACGGCTTCGGCGCCTGCGAAGAGTGCAACGACGCGCTCGCGACCGTGAATCCCGACGCGATCGAGATCTGCAATGGCCTCGACGACGACTGCTCGGGGGCCGTGGACGATCACGCCGTCGATGCGGCCACGCTCCACGCCGACAACGATGGCGACGGGTACGGCAACCCGACGGTGGCGGGCACGTCGTGCAGCGACAACCCCGGCTACGTGGAAGACGGCACCGACTGCGACGACGGCCGCAGCGACGTGTATCCGGGGGCCGACGACCCCCCGGGGGATGGCATCGACCAGAATTGCGACGGCAGCGACGGCATCACCGAAGACACCGGAGGGGGCGACACCGCGGACGACCTCGGCGACAGCGGTGACCTGGCAGAAGCCCGCGTTGGCGGCCTCTTCGGTGGGTGCGACAGCGCGGGCGGCGCGGGTCTGGCGATCGGCGGTGTGCTCCTCGCGGCTGCGGCGGGGTTGCGGCGACGCTCGGTTCGCCGCTCGTAATCCGGCCTGAGCCCGACTCCGGCCCGCGATGGCGCCGCGTTTTGCAAGGCGATCTTGCACAGCCTCAGGGCGCATATGGAGCGCGGGTCGGCGCCGGCCCCTGTTCCCGCCGGCCGCGAACCAGGCCCGCCCACGCCAACCACGCCAGCGCCACGAACAGCCCCGGCCGGGCCCACGCGCTGCCTTCCCCGCCGAAGAACCGCGAGGCAGCGCTTGCCACGCACACCGCGGCCAGCAGCGCGGCCAGGGACGCGATCCACTGCGCGTGCAGCCGTAGTCGAAGGGTCCCCCCGCCGCGCGCGTCGTCCAGCATCCGCAGGCTGCGCAGCGCCGCGCCGAAGACCGCGACCACCCCGACGAGGGCCCCACCCCGCTCCACCCAATCGAGGGCCGAAGCGGCGCCCGAGAGCCGCTGCGCGGTACCGATAAAACCTGGAAGCAGGTGAAGATTCGTGTAGAGCAGGAGCAGTCCCACCAGCGCGAAACGCCCGCGCGTGAGCCAGTCGATCGGAGCATCCGGCGCGATCGAGGCGACCGTGCCGAAGGACGCGCCGAAGGCCGCGCCCGCCGCCCACGAATGGGTGTGGCCCGCCAGCTCGCCGACCAGCGCCCCGCCAGCGAGGCCGATCACGGCGTGGAGGCGAGCACGTCGAACGCCAGCGATGGCGGCCTCGTCGCCCTCGTTGGCGCGCGACTGCAGCTCCAGCATCAGCCCCATCGCGAGGCTCACTGCGCTCCCGAGCGAGAGCCACACCGCGTGCGCACCCGGGCCGGACTCGACGAAAAACGTCTGTCCAAAGCTGCCGAAGCTCCATTCCGTCGCCGCGAGGCCGACCACGGCGCAGAACACAAGATAACCCGGGAGGGGTTCACGCTTGGAGTCGGGGTTCGGCGCCATCCTGGCACCTCCACGGAGTCGTTCACGTGGGGCACGTGAGCGTAGCCGTTGTTTCGAACCCTACCGAGATGTCAGGGAAAGGTCAAGCACCGCCGGCCCGGAGGACGAGCGCATGCTCGCCGTTCGGACCGAGGAACGCGACGCCTTGCCGCAGCACCACCGCGAACACGACGCCCTCGGGCCCGGCGACGAAGCTGTGGGGCTCCCCAGCATGGCGCCGCTCGACGTGCCCCGCGGCAACCGTGTACCCCGCACTGTCGACGTATCCACCGGCCAGGACCACGATGGATTCCTCTCCGAGGTGCTCGTGGGCCGGGTGCAGCGCCCCCGGGGCCAGCCGCACCAGCCCCACGTCGGCCCCCGCCGTTCGGGGCCCGCCCTCAAAATGCACCAGCTCCAACCCCGGCACCGGCGCGGGCTCCCAGCCGCGACCGACCTCGGCCCGATCCAGGATCGCGCGCGCGGCCGCCGCCGGCAGGTCCACGAGCTCACCGAACGCGTCGAGGAAGCGCACCCAGGGGTTGGCAACTGCGCCCAGCAACCGCTCCAGGCCATCCGAAGGCCGAGGAATCGCGACGAGCGAGGTGACCAGCGCATCGCCGATGCGCACCGCTTGCTCTTCCGAGCAGCCTTCCCAGTCCACGAGGCGGCTCACGCGGCCCCCATTGCGACGCGCAGCCGACCGAGCGCGGCCGCGGTTCGCGACTTCACCGTCCCCACCGGCACCCCCAGGCGAGCCGCGATCTCCGTGCTGGAAAGCCCCTCGAAGTACGCCAATTCGAGCACCGCGCGCTGATCGGGCGGCAGGGCGGCCAGCGCCTCCGCCACACGCCGCTCGTCGCCCGACCCCGTTTCGACCGGGGCCACCATGCGCGCAGGAGCCACGTCGTCGAGCCCCACGCGACGCGACCGGCCCGCCGATTTCACCCGATCGAGGCATCGGCTTCGCATCCGCAGCGTGAGCCACGTTCGCACCGAGCCACGCGCGCGATCGTAGGCAGCCGCCGCGCGAAACGCTTCGACGAACACCTCGTGCAGCAGCTCCTCGGCTTCGCTGCGATCGCGCAGGATCCGCACGCCCACCGCCAACATCACGTCAGAATAACTTTGATACAACGCAGCCAATGCAGAACGGTCGCCGTCTGCCATCGCCGCTACGAGCTCCGCGTCCTCAGGCGTGGGCGGCGGCAAAAACGACAACCTGCGCTCCGGGCGGGGGGAGCCCCCTCCGTACCCACCCACGGCCAAACTCGCCAACGAAGCGACCATGCTGAAGCTACGAGCCGCGAGCGGACGCGGATCGGCGCCGGGCTCAGGCCCGTGCGGCCCCAGAGGGCGCGCCCACCTGGCGAAGCTGGCTCCAGTCGCCAACGGGATGCACGAGACGCCAGATTCTCCCTACCTGAAGCGCTCGGCCCACCGGCAGTTCGTACGCCCCGGCCGCCAGGCTGCGCACGCGGAGCACCGTGACCCCATCCTCACCAACGTGCACCCCCTCGTATTGAACCGGCGGCGCGACACGCACCGAGATCTCAAGAAACTCATCCTCCAACCAACGCTTGCCTCGACCACCCAGGTAGGCACTCGCCGCATCGCCCAGCAGGTCCCGCGCCTCTCCCCCGGACACATACAAATGCCGGAACGCCTCCAGGTCGGCGCTGCGGGCCACTTCGAAGACAACGCGCCCGAGCTCCGCCTCGGTCAGCGGCATGCGGCGCTGGCGGCCGATCGCCGCGCGCTCCCTGCGGCGGGTGAGCAGCCAGAGGAGCAACAGCACGACCACGAACCACAGGAGCGTCTGTTGGCTGGGGACGGGCATCCGCTTGGCCTCCGCCCGATGGTACCGGAAAAAGCGCGGAGGCGGGGCTGCGCCGTCGACCGCTGCCCACGCCTGACGCCGCGGCGCGGCCTCGGGCTACCAGTACCCCTGCTTCTGAAGTGCCTTCTTCAGCTCCATCGAGAGCTTCGGCCGCACCTCTCGAAACTCGCTGCCGGCGCTGGCCGCCGCGCGCGCCGCCTCCAACTCGCTGAACAGCGCGGCGTCCGTCGAAGGAGGCGCCACCAGGCCGCGTGCCGGATCGAGTTGCAATAGCGTCGTGTCGCCATCATCCACGGTGAGCCACCAGGGTGGACGAACCAGCACTTCGAGCAGGCGAACGGTGTTCGCCTTTCCCGCCCGGATCACCGCCTGCGCGAGCACCGGCTTCACCGGCAACGCCCCTCCGCGTAGCGCCGCCGCGAGGGAGCGACCGTCGATGCCGGCTGGTGGCACGGCGCCGATGAGCTCAAGCAACGTCGGCATCACATCGACCAGGGAAACGGTGTCGGGCACGCGGATCGGCGCGATTCCGGGTGCACGCACGACCAGCGGCACGCGGAGCACCTCCGGTTGCACGACGTCCTGGTGACCGAAATGGCCCCGTTCTCCCAACGCATCCCCATGGTCCGCCAGCACGACCTGAATCGTCGTCGCGCGCCGGTCGGCAACCGCATCGAGCACCACGCCGATCTGGGCGTCGGCGTCGTGAACGCCGGAGTCGTACAGCGCCAGCAGGTTCTCGCGGAGCACTGGGTTGGCCGCCATCGCGCCCGCAAAGGCGTCGTTCACCCCGTCGTGAGAGCCGTCGATCATCGGGGCGCGCACAGCGGCCAACCACGAGGCAACCTCCGGTTCAATCTTCGTTGTGAACGGCGGACCGGCGCCGTAGGGCAGGTGCGCGAGGCGGATGTGCACCCAGGCCAGCCACGGGCGGCGGTCGCGCGCAACCCAGCGCTGCACGGCCCGGCCCACCTGAGCAAGGGGAACGAACTGGAGCTCGTCGAACCCCCGCGCCATCCCGCCCGCGGCCTCGGCGCCGAAGTTGCTCTCGACGTCGATGAAGCCGGACGAGCGGTAGCCATAGCGGCTCATCACCTCTGGCAGCGTCATCACGTCGGGGCGCAGAGGCTCACCGATGTCGAGGATCCCCGCGTGTCCCGGGATCAAGCCCGAGAACAGCGCGGCGTGGGAGGCACCGGTGTGCGTGGCATTCGACCAGGCACCTTCGAAAACCGCGGACTCGAGCGCCATCGCGTCGAGGTTGGGCGTCGTGGCGCGCGAATACCCGTACGCCCCGATGTGATCCGATCGGAAGGAACATACGGTGATCAACAGGAGGTTCGGCAGCTTGGAGTCTGCCACGAAGCTTCGTTTCCCCGCAGCGCCGGGCGCGCCAGGCGAGCCCGCGCGCGGGTCAGGGCCCGGTCGCCCCGGGGCCGCCGGGGGGGAAGCCGGGACGGGATCGGCCTTCTGAGCGTCGCAAGAGCCGAGGAGGAGCACGATCGCCAGATGAAAATTTGGGGGGATGCGCTTCAACCTCAGCCGGTAGGGTAGCACGCCGGCCCATCCTCGAGGCGGCACGGCAGGCGCCGCGGTACAGTGGCTGTCCGATGATCGCCACGCGCTGGATCCTGTGGGCCTTGGCCGGCTGCGACGAGGGGGGTGCGTCGGTCGACTCTGCGGCGGAAGACGACACCCAAGCTACGCTCACCCTCCATCCGAACGAGAGCATCGACGTCTATTCCACCGCCTCGTGGACCAGTAATTCCAGCACGCGAACCCGCCTTGAGGTCACGACGGGATCCTCGCCCGTGCTGGTTACCGACTGGATCGACGGTCCCGACGCGAGCGACGTCCCCCTGCTCGGGCTCTGGACCTCGGACACCTTCACCGTTTCCCTTACGAACGAAGCCGGCGCGGTTCTCGCGACGAGCACGGTGACAACTGGTGCCGGCCCCACCGAACTGAGCCGGATGACGGTGACCGGCGCGGCCTCGTGGAGTGGCTACGTCGTCACCCAGATCGGCACGACCGAGACGCAGACCGTCGTGATCCTCGCCCCCAACGGGCGACCGGTGTGGTACTGGCAGGTGGCGGGGATCTACCTGAATCGTGTACTCCTGCGACGCGACGGACTGGGCGTCTGGTTGCTGGCCAGCCCCGACCCGGGACTGGGCATCCCGGGCTGGATCGGGTCGGTGGCCTGGGACGGGAGCTTGCTCGTGGACGTGGAGCCGCTTGGGCACGACGGCGAGGGCTGTAGCCACGACCTCTTCGAGCTGGCGGACGGACGGGTTGCTTTCCTCGGACCGGACACCCGCAACATCGACGAGATCGAGTACGCCGGGGACAGCCTCTTCGCGTTGGACGCGGAAGGCAACGAGGCCGAGCTCTGGTCGTTCTGGGACGACTTCGCGCCGACGCCCGACGTGATCGCGCCCTTCTCGTGGACCCACGCGAACGCGCTCCGCTGGAACAACGAGCGCCAGTCCCTCTGGGTCGGCTCTCGCGAGATGAGCGCGCTCGTGGAGCTCGACCCGGCGACGTGGCGACCGGTCACGGTGTTTGGCGGCGCCACGCCCTCCTTCGTTTCCCCCGAAGAAACCGCGCTTCCCCTCGGGCAGCACCAGTTCGACTTCCTCGACGACCGGCTCGTCGTTCACGACAACCGCGACGCCACGCGGGGCAGCCGCGTGGTGGTGTACGATCTGGACTTCGCCGCCGAGCCGCCCGCCGCAGTTGAAACGTGGGAAGGCGCGCACGAACCTCCCATCTTCGACTTCATCATGGGGGATGTTTCCTGGGTTGGACCAGAGCGGCTGCTGGTCACCTGGTCGGCAACCGGGCTCATCGAGGAGCGCCACCTCGACGGAACGGTGCCCTGGTCGGTCGGGCTGGACCTCGGGGCCCTGTTCCCGTACACCCAGTACGTGGAGGCGCTGCCCGGCTCCACGCCAGCGACAACGGAATAGGCTCGTTGTTCCTGCTCAGCCTGCTCCTGATCGGCCTGGCCCACGCGGGCGACTGCGCCCTCGACGCGGACGGCGACGGCTACGCAGGCTCCACGCTCGCTCCCGATGGCGACGGTGCCTGCGAGAGCGCGGGCGAGCGCCCGCCCGAAGCGGTCGGCGAGGACTGTGACGACGCCGATCCCGACGTACATCCCGGCGCCCCGGAAGTCGTCGGTGATCTCGTGGACGACGACTGCGATGGCGTGGTGACGTGCTTCGCAGACCTCGATCTGGACGGTTGGCGGACCGAAAACGCCGACCCCGGCTGGTATCCCGATCTCGACTGTGAGGACGTGGGCGAGGCGCTCGCCACGCAGCCGACCCTCGACTGCAACGATGGCAACGCCGACACCTGGCCGGGGGCCCCCGAGATCGTGGGCAATGACTTCGACGAAGACTGTGATGGGCTGGAGACCTGCTACCCCGACGCCGACGAAGACGGTTTCCGCACGGACGAGCCCGTCGTGAGCGACGACGGGGACTGCGATGATCCCGGCGAGGCGCATCCCGACCTGAAGGCCGGCGATTGCGACGATACCGACGCGAACATTCAAGACGACTGCCCCCCAGCGGGGAGCGCCCTCACCGGCTCCGGCTGCACGTCCACCGGGGGCAGAGCCGCGCTCCAAGTCGCGACTGCTTTTTCATTCGTCCTCGCTACCCGGCGGCGGCGCCCGTGCTGATCCTGGTGGCCACCGCGCACGCCCTGGACGTGGACCGCCCACAGCTCTCGGGCAGCAGCCTCACCAGCTCCGGCACGCTCACGCGACCGGCCCCCTTCCTCGATGAGCCCGAGAGCTACTACGTGGGGGCGCTGATTACCGTGGCCAAGGCGCCGCTGCGCTTCGAAACCGGTGAGCCGGTCATCGACGAAGTATTTGGCACTGAGCTCGGCTTCGGCGGCGTCGTGGCACCACGCCTGCGCCTCGACGTTGCGATGGATTTGTTCCCAGGCGTGCGCTTCCCCCAGCACGACTGGAGCGCCGAGCTGGAGACGATGGCGATCGGCGACACCCGAATCGGCGGCCACTGGGCAATCGCAGCCCCACGTTCCGCGGGCGTTGGCGTCGCGATCGACGCGCAAGCCCGCCTCGCGACCGGCTCGCCGCTGTTCACCTCCGGCTGGGGCGGCCAGGGGCGCGCGATCGTCGGGGGCCGGCACCGGCGCGTCGGGTGGACGGTCGATGCCGGAGTCGACTACATAAACGACCCCCCCTACCTGGATCGCAAGCTTGGAAGCGCGCTGATCGGCGGCGCCGGTGTACACGTCTGGGCGCTGGAGCAGGTGGTGGTTGGGGCGGAGATCGACGGGAGGCATCCGTTCGCTCCCAGCGGAGACATCGCGGCCGACACGAGCGAGTGGGCGGCCTACGTCGGCTACACGCCGTGCTCGGGCGCGCAGCTCTCCGTCGGCGGCGGCGGCACCGTGCTCGCGGGCATCGGCACGCCCGAGTCCCGGCTTTTGCTCACGTTCGGCTACTTTCGCGGCGACTGCTCGTTCCGGCGCGTCGGGCAGGCCAACGCCATCCCGCCGCTGGAGCACCCGCCGCCTCGGCGACGGCCTCCGCCGCCTCCCCCACCCCCGCGCGCGAACCTCACTCAAACGGCCATCGTCATCGATCAAAGCGTGGAGTTCGCGTACGAATCGGCCGCGCTGCTGCCGGAAGCGACGCCGATCCTCCAGGCCGTCGCGGCTGTGCTCCGCGCGCATCCGGAAGTCACCGTTCTGGAGGTGGCCGGTCACACCGACGAGAGGGGTGACGACGCGTTCAACCTCACGCTTTCGCAGGCACGAGCCGAGGCGGTGGTGGACTGGCTCGTCGGGGCCGGGATCGCGCCAGAACGGCTCCGCGCGCGGGGGTATGGCGAGACGGCCCCCGTCGCGAACGGCCACGACGAGGTGGCCTGGACGCGAAACCGCCGCGTTGAGCTGCGGATCCTCGAGCGCGCTCCGGGTTAGTTCTACGTATGTCCGAGCCCGCCCGATGCTCACCGGCGCAACCTGGGTTGCCCTACGAAAACGCGGCGACTAACGCCGGCCCGGGCCGCGCGGCCCGCCGGGGCCGAACCCCGGCCCTCGTGGCCCGCCGGGCCCGAACCCCGGGCCGCCCCGCCCCGGGCCGCCGCCGCGCGGGCCGCCCTGCGGCCCCGCACCCGGCGGCCTCCCCGCCGCAGGGTGGCTCTCGACGCGCACGCCGTGCGCCCCCAGGGCTTGGGTGAGCCGGTTCACTTGATCAGCCGGAACGCCGAACACCGTCGGTGGCACGCGCTGGGGCACCTCCGCCATCACGTGCGGGGGGCGGCCGAGCACCTGCACGAGCAGCGGCACATGCGCGTCCGCAAGACCGTGCAGCACGAGGTCGAACCGTGCGCCGCCGCCGGGCCCGCCGCCGCCGCCGGGCATCGGCGCAGGGGCCGTCGCGACCTGGAGCGTAGCCCCGCAGTACGCGCAGCTCCCGGAGGTGGCCGGCGCGGGGGCGCCGCAGGACGGGCAGGACATCGCAGTCACGGACATGGTCGTTCCCTCCTACCGTTCCAGCCACCGCGTGGAGAACACCTCGTCCTGCAGCGCGACCTTGAAGGTCACGCTGTCGAAGGTGATCTCGGTGGTGCTTCCGGCCTGCAGCTTGTCGGTGATCACCATCTTCATCGGGAATTCCTTACCTTCGATGAGGCGAACGTCGGTCATCGTCCAGCTCTTCAGCAGCATACCTGAGAGCGCGTACAATTCCTGCTTCACCGGGATGTAGTTGCTTTGATCCACCCAGATCACCCGCTTCGGGTATGAGACGGTCGTATCCTTGGCGGTGAGGTCGATCTTCCACACCTTGTGCCCGTCGATCGTCTCTTCTCCCGCGACGGTGCCCCCATACATGTCGCGCCAGCGAGAGGACTCCATCAAATCCTCGTAGGACATGTCAGAGCCCATCAGCCCCTGGCGCAGCATGTGGCCTGAGATCTTCTGCGTCTTCTCCACGCTGGGCAGCCACATCCACAGCTCGTCCGTCTTTTTGAGCATCTTCGTGCCCTTGTCGCGCGCGGGCTCAAGGTACTCCATCGCCATCTCTTCCTGGCCGCGCCCGTAGCTGTGCATCTTGTAGGTCTTGGTGCGCCCCGACTTCACCACGGTCATGGTGAGGCTGCTCTCGCGCGTGTCGTAGGTGAGGTTGCTGTCCACCTTCGCCAGCACCTCGTCGACGGTAACAGCCTGGGCGACCGAGGGCAGCACGAGGAGACACGCCAGGATGAAGTTACGCATGGAAGCTCCGTGAATCGCTATCGGTGTTGACGCATGGCGTCGATCGGCTGGATGCGGGAGGCGCGAAGCGCCGGGAGGAAGCCGCCCACCACCGCCATCGCGAGTCCGAGCATGAAGCCGGTAACGAGGATGTCAGGCGTGAGGTGGGGATAGATGGTCTCATTGATCGGGATCGTAGCGGGCATCTTCGACGCCCCTTCTCCGAGGTGGATTCCCACCCGGCCGAAGATCGTGGCACCCGTGGCCCCGAGGGCGATCCCGACCGCACCGCCCAGCGCCGCGATCACGAACGCCTCGAAGAAGAAGAGCAGGACGGTTTGCCAACGACGGAGCCCGAACGCGCGCATCACCCCGATCTCCGCTGTGCGCTCCAAGACCGACATGAACATCGTGTTCAGCACGCCCAGCCCGGTGATGAAGACGATGATGCTCGCGGCGATCGACTGGATCGCGGTCATCAGGCCGCCGATCTGGTCGTAGGGCGAGCGCTCGTCCCAGGCGTGGACGTCGTACGTTGCGAGCGCAGGCAAGTCGCGCAGGCCGGCAGCCACGTCCACGGCGCGCTCAAAGTCGTCCGTTTGAATGAGCACTTCCGTCGCGCCACCGTCAAGATCTGCCATCCACTGGGCCTTGCTCATGGCCACCCAGATTTGCCGGTTCTGCGTGGTGCTGCCGAGATCAACGAGCGCCGCGATCTTGAGTCGGGCCGGAGCTGGCGAGCCGTCCTGGGTCTGCCCGAACACGATGAGGCTGTCTCCCACCTTCGCCTCGATCTCCTCGGCGAACGCGCGCCCGACGAGCGCCTCGTCGTCGGCGGTGGGCATCGCGCCGGAGGCGAGGAACTGGTCGAGGTGGAGGACGTCGCGGTAGTAGGCCTCGGGCGCGCCGTGCAAAAGCGCGAAGCGCTCGCCGATCTCTTGATCCTCGCGGGCACCCGTCACGCCCATCGCGATGTGTGGGTAGGCGGCCAGCACGTGGGGCTGGCCCTGCACCGCCGCGAGCACCGCGGCGACGTCCGGCAGGTTCTCTGCAAGGGGCATCAGCTGCTCGCGGCGGGCGTAGTCCACGTCCACCACCCGAACATGCCCGGCCATACCGGCGGCCTTTTCCAGCGTGGCGCCGAGGATGCCGTTGAGCATCGAGAGCGCGAGCGTGAGCAGCGCGGTGCCGAGCGTGACGGTGAGCGCCGTCAGCACCGTCCGCCGCCGGTTGCGGCCCAGGTTTCGCATCGCGAGTGAGAGGAGCAGCGACATGTCAATCCGCCTTCACGGCGTCGGCCGGCACGATGCGGGAGGCTTGGGTTGCGGGCCAGAGCGAAGCGCCCACCGCGATGGCCACGCCGAACGTCAGCGAAAGTAACAGGGGAAGCCAGGAAAAGTGCGTATAGACCATCGTGGACATCGCGATGTTGGCGCCCACCTCATCCACCTGCTGCGAGAGGTCGATCCCGTGGCGCTGCCAGTACAACACCGCGCTCCCGCCGATCGCAGCGCCGAGGATTCCCGCCGCCAGCCCCATGATTCCGCCTTCAAGCAAGAAGAGCGCGCGCACATCGGCGCGGGGCATCCCCAGCGCCAAGAGCGTGCCGATCTCCCGGATCCGCTCGAACGTGGCCATGATCACGGTGTTTGCGATGCCCGTTGCGGCGATGAGCATGATCATCACCACCACCGTGCCGATGCTCTTGCGACGAATTCGGTTCATCGCGATGAGGTCATCGCACTCCTCCGACACCGTAAGCGCGGTCCACCCCATGCCACTCAGCTCGGTTTTCGCCGCAGCTACGCTCCCCTTTGGTGCCACGGCGATGTGGGTACGAACGCCGTTTAGCTGCGCGAGGTCTTGAGCGGTAGCGGCCTCCATCCACACGCCCAGGGCATCGATCGACGAGTTGTCTACCCGGACGATGCCCGCCACCGTGTACCCGAGCGCGTTGATGGCGCCATCGCGGGTTCGCCCCTCGATCACCACCTCGTCGCCCACCTTCAGCTCCATGAGGCGGGCGAGGCCCGATCCCAGCGCGATCTCGGTCTTCCCGGGCGCAGGCCACGCGCCCGTTACCTTCCAACCGTCGCGATCAAACACCTGGGTTTCCGTGGCCGAATCGTACGCCCACACCGAGATGTGTTGCGACTCGGAGCCGCGCACGATCCGCCCGGGGAACACCGTGCGCGCCGTCCACGCGCCCGTCTTGTCGAGCTCCGACCGCAGCGAGTCTGGAATCAAGGCGGCTTCATCCAGGGGATACCGCATGCCGTCGTCCGGGTACCCGTCGGGACGCAGGATGACTTCGCTGGCGTAGGTCGTACGCGCGGCGCGCAGGACGTTGTCGTCAAGCCCATCCACCAGGCCCCAGCCAAGGACCATGATGGCCACGCCGGCGACCACGGCAACGCTGGTGATCACCGTACGCCGGAGGTTGCGGGCGAGGTTTCGGGCCGCGAGGCCGATCAGGAAAATCACCCTCAGGCCCTCCGCTCTTCGCCCACGATCGCTCCGTCCTTGAGGCGCACGACCCGCCGGGCGCGCCCCATCACCATCGGATCGTGCGTGGAGAACAGGAACGTTACTCCGTCCCGCTCGTTCATCTCGCGCATCAGGTCGAGGATGGCCTCACCATTGGAACTATCCAGGTTCGCCGTCGGCTCATCGGCGATGATGATCGCGGGGTTCTTCACCAGTGCCCGCGCGATCGCCACCCGCTGCTGCTGCCCGCCGCTGAGCTGCGCCGGCCGCCGGTGCAGGAGATCCTTGAGGCCCACGTCCACCAGGGACTTCTCCACGCGCGCGGCGCGGTTCTCCGTTACCCCAGCGAGCCGGAGGGCGAGGTCTACGTTCTCGGCCGCCGTAAGCACCGGGATCAGGTTGAACGACTGGAAGATGAAGCCGATCCGCTTGGCGCGGAGCTCACCCAGCGCGCCGTCCGTCAGTGTGGCCACGTCGCGACCATCCACCATCACTCGGCCCTCGGTGGGGCGGTCCAGGCAGCCGATCAGGTTGAGCGCCGTCGACTTCCCACTGCCGGAAGGGCCGGCAAACGCGGTGAACTCGCCAGACTCGACGCCCACGTCGATCCCGCGGAGCGCAACCACGGTGAGATCGCCCATCGGGTACACCTTCGTTGCGCCAATCAGTTGGCAGATCATCCCCATCTCCTAAAAGCTGTACCGGGCCCAGGCATTGAGCGTGGCGACGGGGACGAACCCCGCGAGGTTCGCGGACTTGTTGCCCGCGCTTACGTCGAAGGTCTCGTCGGGGGGGACAAACTCGCCCTCCTCACCAACGGGGATCTGCGCGCCGACGTGCAGGGCTACGCGCTCGCCCAAGGTCACCGCCACGTCCGGAACCACGAGCCCGGTGCCGTCCTGCACGTTCACGATCGCGACTCCGCCCACCGTCCAGTCGTCGAGGAACATGACGTTGACCGTCGCGTCCACATAATGTTGACCTAGGGTGGTCCGCGCCGTGGGCTGCACCTCGTCGGGATCGACGTTCACGCCCGCGGTCGCGAAGGGGCAGCTGTACGGCACGTCCACCGCGCCCGCCGAACGCAGGGAGTAGTCGTAGTCCTCGGGGTCCTCCTCCCCTGTTCCATCGTAACGGTACTCAGCCGCAAGGTAAAAGCGGTCCAGGATCGGCAGGCTGTAGTCCACGCCAACGACGACCTCCGCGCCCTCCGGGTCCACCTCCCGTGCGTCGCCATGCCAGCCGCCTTCGACCCACCAGCCGACGCCGAGCGTGCCGCGGAGGTCTCCCCCGGCGAACCAACGCCCGTCGGCCCGGTAGAGCCCAACCGCGCTCCAGTCGGTCTCGAACTTTCGGAGCGTGAGCTTCATCGCACCGGAGAACGGCAGGTCTTCGAATTCGGGCAGCTCGTCACCCTCGGTCTTCTCAAATGCGCTGAGGTCGTCGTCCATCGCCACCATCGCGAAGATGTCCGCCGCGGGAACCGGCGCGATCTTCGCCCGGAGCGCGTTCACGCCCTTCCGTTCCCGCCACGGCTCGCTCGCGACCACTTCGTTGTAGAGATCGGTCGGGTGGAACACCAACGCCGAGCCCCAATTCACAGGCTGACGCCCCAGCCGAAAGTCAGCCTTTTTCCCTGTGAAGTCGACGTACAGTCGCTCCACGGTGAGGTAATCGCGCACATCCTCGAAGTGGTAGGTCTCGACCGGGGTGCAGTACTCCTCGAGCGTGGGCCCGATCTGCGTTGACTCCAAGAAGATCCGGAGCTCGTCCGAGGTGTCCCGCCCCTCCACGAGCATCCCGTCCACGGCCACGAAGGCACGAACCCGGGGCGCAGCGTTGATCTCAAAGGTGGGGCGCACCTTCTCGATGAGGGTCCAGGGCGTGCCCTCGACACCGACCTGATACATCCCACGAACTTCGGCGTACCCCGCGAGCTCCGCGTCCACGTTCATGGCCGCGATCCTGTCAATACTGAACGATGGCGTCGACCGGATAGCGGTCGAGCACCGTGCGCCCGTTGAGGAAGCCCAGCTCGATCACGAACCCGAACCCGGCCACCTCCGCGCCCAGCTTCTCCACCAGCTTCGCCGTGGCCAACGCGGTGCCGCCCGTCGCGACGAGATCGTCGATGATGAGCGCACGCTGGCCCTTTGCCAACGCGTCGATGTGCAGCTCCAGGGTGGCCGAGCCGTACTCCAACGCGTAGCTCTCGCTGATCCGGTGGTACGGGAGTTTTCCCGGCTTGCGGGCCGGAATGAACGGGATTCCGAGGAGCATCGCGAGCGGCATCCCGAACAAGAAGCCGCGCGACTCCATGCCCACCACCGCGTCGATCCCCTTTCCGTGCCACGTTTCGGCGAAGCGGTCGGTGATCGCCACCATCAGCGCCGGGTCGGAGAGCACCGGCGTGATGTCCTTGAACAGGATGCCGGGCTTCGGGAAGTCCGGCACGTCGCGGATCGCGGACATCAGGCGCGTAGAGAGCTCAGACATTCACCACCTTCCTCTTTGCGAACCATTGAATGAACATCCACCCGGAGCCCAGGCCGGCCACCAGGAGGACAAACCACATCAAATCGTGCTTGATCAGCGCGGCGAGCGCGTTCGGATCCTTCAGCAGATCGGGCTGCGCGCCGAGCACCTTCTGCCCGAAGATCGCGAGGATCCCACACCAGAGCGTCGAGCCCACGAACGTAACCGCCGCAAACGACGCGAAGGGGATGCGGGCCAACCCGGCGGGGAAGCCGATGAGGTGGCGTACGACCGGCAGCAGGCGGGCCAGAAACACCCCGGGCAGCGCGAACTGCTGCAGCCACCGCTCCGCGAGCTCGAGTTTGGCTGGTGGAAGCAACAGGTACTTGCCCCACCGCAAGAGGAACGCTCGCCCCACCGTGTAGGTGAACCCATAGCAGAGCGAGCTGCCGAACGTGGACCCGAGCCCGCCCGCCAGGATCACCCCTGGCAGATTCATCGTGCCTTGCGACGCGTAGTAGCCTGCCGGGGGCATGATGATCTCGGAGGGAATCGGCACAATCGTGCTCTCCAACGCCATCATCACAAAGATGCCGGTGTAGCCGTTGTCGCGGGTCCACTCAAACCAGGTGACGAACAGATCGTGAAACATCAGCCCTCCAGGCCGAGGGCGTGCACCGCGTCGATCCCATCGTGCGCCGTCATGTCGAGCGACATCGGCGTGAGCGTGGCGTACCCGGCGAGGCAGAGTGGACCGTCGGCATCCGGCTCACCGTCGAAGCGATCGTGGGGCCCTCCGATCCAGTAATACGGCTTCCCTCTCGGATCGATCGTCTTCTTTACCATCGCTGCGTAGCGACGCCGCGCCAGGGGCGCAACGCGCAGCCCTCCAAGCTCAGCCAGCGGCACGTTCGGCACGTTCACGTTGAGCAAGTGACCGACGCCGATCGGCCTGGCCAACAGCGCCGCCGCGACCCGGGTTGCGACGTGAACCGCCGTATCCCAATGGAGCGTGGTGGCTCCCTCCGGCACGTGGAGCGACATTGCGAGCGCTGGGAGATCGTTCGCCGCCGCCTCGCGCGCTGCAGCCACCGTGCCCGAGTACAAAACATCCGTTCCGAGGTTGGATCCACGGTTGATGCCCGAAACGACGAGGTGCGGGCGCTCGGGAAGGAGCCCATGCAACGCCAGATACACCGCATCGGCCGGCGTGCCGGATACGCTGAAGCGCCGCGGCCCCAGCGCGTTCACGCGCAGCGGCTCGTACATCGTGAAGGAGTGACTCTTCGCCGATTGCTCGGTAGCGGGAGCGACGATCCACACCTCGCCAAGCGGTGCCATGGCTCGCTCAAGCGCGGCCAGACCGACCGCCTCGATCCCGTCGTCGTTGGAGAGGAGGATCCGCACGCCGCGGCTCCTAACCGGTGCTCGCCGAAGGGGAGTGGAATCGCGCATCGATCCTGTCGCCACCCCGATGATCGTCGGTTATGACGCCGAAGTGAGACCGCGCTACAAGGATCTGTTTGAGCGCATGCGGGACCCCGACCCGGTGGCCGCCGATGCGGCCTTCGATGCGGTGCTGTTCGACCGGGAGGGGGCCCTGCCCGACCTGATCGAGTGCCTCGACCGTGCCAAGCAGGATGCCTCGCTACGGTTCATGTGCGTGCAGCTCCTCGGCTTCTCCGGCGCGCGCGCCGCCGTGGCCCCGCTGATCCTGGCGCTCTCCGACAAAAGCCCCACCGTCCGCGCCGAAGCATGCCGCTCACTCGAAGACCTGCGCGCCCATGAAGCGATCCCCGAGCTGCGCGCCCGATTGGAGGACCTTGATGTCGACGTTCGCCTCGCTGCGGCCGAGGCGATCCTGGGGATCGAGGGCAAGGTCACTCACGACGAGGAATGAGGCGAATTCTGTAGCCCAGCTCGGCCGATGCGCACGCGGCCCCAACGGGCGGCCGCACAGCGGGTAGGTTGCAGGCGTGAACGCCCTCTTCTTTGTGCCGCCCGTGGAGCTCAGCCCGGTGGGGCTCGCCGTAGACCGCGTGTACGGCTGCAACTACGGGTACGACTACAAGCCGCCCATCCACTTCCTGCAGCTCGCCAGTGTGGCCAAGGCCTGGTTGGGCTGGAGCGTTCGGTTCGTGGACTGCCCGGCGGAGGGCCTCGATCTCGCCGCGTTCGAGGCGCTGGCGGGCAGCCAGCGCTGGGAT
The DNA here is from genome assembly GCA_014191855.1 of Deltaproteobacteria bacterium. Taxonomy (GTDB): domain Bacteria; phylum Myxococcota_A; class UBA796; order UBA796; family SXON01; genus SXON01. The sequence goes on along the minus strand of BJHF01000025.1, from coordinate 24,753 downwards.
GTCGCCGTGGCCCACAGCGTGTACCTCTCCGCCGAAGAAGACCTGCTGGCCATGCGCCTGATCCGTCGCCACAACCCCGGGCTGAAGGCGGTGTTCATGGGAACGGCGCCAACGTGGAAGCCGGCGGAGTTCCTCGACGATGCGGCGTCCTTCGCGCTGTTGGGCGAGCCGGAGATCACCCTCACGGAGCTCGCGGCGGCGTGGCGCGGCGAGCGCACCCTCGAGTCCATCGACGGCCTCGCGTCGCTCGCCTCGGGTCAGCTTCGGCGGGGCGCCTTCCGGCAGCTCCTCGACGTTTCGAAGCTTCCCATGCCCGACCGCACGTTGCTCCTCGGGAAATACCGGGCGAACCGGCTTGACGTACACCCAATCACCACCCTGGTGGTGTCCCGCGGCTGCGGCTTCCGCTGCACCTTCTGCACCCCCAACGCCATCGATCAGATGATCGAACTGGAGTTCAAGCGGCTTCAGCCTACCTACGTGGACCGTCCGCCCCTCCGCAAGCGCACGGTGGACCAGATCGTGGAGGAATTCACCGCGATCCACGCCCTCGGGTACCGCGGCGTCGAGGTGGCCGACAACATCTTCACCTGGGGCAACAGCCGCACCCAGGAGATCTGCAACCGCATCGCGCCGCTGAACCTGGATTGGCTGTGCCTCGCCCGAGCGAACATGCTCCACGACGCGAAGACGGTGCGCGCGATGGCTGATGCGGGGTGCAAGCTCGTGTATATGGGCAGCGAGAGCTTCGACGACGGGCTGCTCGATGACATGGCGAAGGACCTGAAGGTCAAGGACATCATCAAGGCGGTTACGACGTGCCGCGAGAACGGAGTGCACCCCGAAGTGAGCGTGCTGATGGGCGCTTCACAGCATGAAAGCTGGAAGACGCTGATCAACAGTTGGCGCGCCGCGAGGGGCCTCGGCACCCGCTTCGTCCACTTTTCGGTCGCGCTCCCCTCCCCCTCAACGGAGCTGTATGACATCGCGATGCGGGAAGGTTGGTTCACGGATGGGGACTTCTTTCCGGTCGACAACCAGCGGGACGCGATCGTGAACCTCCCCCACCTCAAGGCGTGGGAGCTTCGGCTAGCGCTGAAGCTCGCCTATGCCGCGCAGTATCTCTCCCCCTCCGGGATGATGAAGCAAGCCCGATCGGTGTCCTCCATCGAGGACTTGCGACACAAGGCCCGCAGCGCCACGCGCCTGTTCGGCTTTCTGGGCCAGCGTCCGGCGCCCCGTCGGGTGCCGCCCGGTCGGGTCACGTCAACGCACCTGGGCTACCCCGGGCAAGCCTCGTCGGAGCCGTCGCAATCCTGATCGACGCTGTCCCCGCACACCTCGTCGGCGCGGGGGTGCACCGTCGCGTCCCCATCGTTGCAGTCGCCGCTGTCCTCGACCCACTCTTCTGGCGCGTCGCAGCGCGAGAGCGCCGCATCGGCGTCACCGAAACCATCCCCGTCCACGTCCGCGTGCCGGAGATCGGCTTCCCCCGTGTCGAAGCAGCCGGCGGAATCGCTGCGCGCAAAGTCCACGTCGGTGAAGCTCCCGCCGAAGTCGCAAGCCACGAAAATGAGCCCGAGGAAGGCGGCAACGAGGCCGCTATGAATCCAACGCATGCCGAACTCTACCGCGGATTGACGAGGTTCGCGTGGTCCGGAGTTGGGCGCCGACGAGTTTTGCGCTAAGGTGGGCCCGGTGCGCACCTCCACCTCCATTCCCGTACTGCTGCTCGCGGGCTGCGGCTTTGGCCTGCAACCGGACAATCAAGAGGGGATCGACGCCTTCGCCCTGGGGCTGGACTCGGCCGGCGAAGCGGATGCAGACACGGACGCCGACAGCGACGCCGACTCCGATAGCGACGCGGATAGCGACTCCGACGCCGACATCACGCCGGAGATCGAGTCGATCGACCCGAACTGGGGCACCACGGTGGGAGGCACCGAGGTCACCCTGATGGGCACGTTCGCCGACGATGCTTCGATCCGAGTCGGAGGGAACGAAGCCGATCTGAAGTCGGTGCAGCCCAACAAGAACAAGCTGGTGTTCTACGCGCCAGAGGCCGACAGCGAAGGCACCGTGAGCATCGTGCTCGACAGCAACGACCAGACGGCGAAGCTGGAGGACGCCTACACCTACTACGAGGATGGTACCGGCAAGATTGGGTTGATCGGGGTGGTGACGTGGATCGACCAGGTGGGCACGTACTGGAACGGCGCCACGACCGATGTCGGCTACGCCTACTTGAACCCCACCCAACCAGGCGACTTCGAGTGGGGGCTGGTGTATGCCCCCACGCTCGACACCTGCACATCCGACCTCGGCAGCTACACCTACGCCCCCAACCTCGGGTACTACGATATCGGGAACGGCTCCTCCGCCACGCTCGACAGCGGCTCGAAGTCGATCACCATGTCGTGGGACCCGAGCTTTGGCTCGTTGTTGGCCGAGAACCTCACTGCCTCCGCCATCGGAGCGGGCTCCACCTACGACCTGACCGACCTCAGCCTCGGGGATCCGCTGTTCCCCGAGTACACCACGTCGGACGTGGTCACCATCCCGGCGAACTTCAGCGTTACGACGCCCGCGCTCGCGGGCAGCAATCCGCCGCAGGTGGCGAAGAACTTCAGCCTGGCCTGGAGCGGAGGCTCACCCGCCGACGGCGTGATCGCCACGTTGCGGCTCTGGAATTCTGGCGGCACGGGCTTCCAGGAGACCGTGTACTGCCACTTGCGCGATGACGGTGGCTTCAACATCCCCTCCTCCGCGTGGGAGGGGGGATGGCCGGTGGGTCGGCAGCTCGACATCCTCGTGAGCCGCTACACCGTGGCGGAAGGGCTGATCCCCTACAACAACGCCAGTACGGCGGTAATGGGCGAGTACGTCCTGTACGGGGCGGCGTTCACGAAGTGAGCGCGGCGACAAGCGTGGAGCCGCCATCCAACGGCCCGTCGGCGACAAGCGTGGAGCCGCCATCCAACGGCGCGTCGGCGACAAGCGTGGAGCCGCCATCCAACGGTGCGTCGGCGCCGCGCCGGATCTCACTGCTCGGCGTTCCCATCGACGATGTCACCCGCGCCGGGATGCTCGATCGGGTCGCGACGCTCGTTGAGCGTGGCCGCGCCGGCAGCCCCGCAACCGTGGCGTACGTGAATGTGCACGTGCTGGACGTGGCCGGCCGAGACGACGCGCTGGTCGGTTTCCTGAACGCCGCCGACCTCGTGTACTGCGATGGCGCCGGCGTCGTGCTCGGCGCAAGGCTCTCGGGCGAGAACCTCACCGAGCGGATGACAGGCGCGGACTGGATCTGGGACTTCGCCGCGCGTGCCGAGGGGAATTGGCGGGTGTTCTGGCTGGGGGGCGAGCCCGGGGTAACGGCGGAGGCTGCTTCGCGTTTGCGGGCTAAACACCCGCGCCTCACGATCGAGGCCGACCACGGCTTCCACACCGATCTCGCGCCGCTGATCGCGCGAATCAACGCCTTCCAACCCGACATCCTCCTGGTCGGGATGGGCACGCCCACCCAGGAGGCGTGGGTCGCCCGCTGGCGCGGGGCCCTGGATGCGCCGGTGGTGTGGGTGCTTGGCGCGACGCACGACTTCGTTGCCGGGCGCGTGTCCCGCGGGCCGGAGTGGCTCCACCAACGCCAGGAGTGGCTTGCCCGCCTCTGGGTTGATCCCAAGCGGCTTTGGCGGCGCTATCTGCTCGGAAACGGCCGCTTCTTCCTGCGCGTGCTCAAAGCGCGGCGAGCACCGCGTCCGTAGCCTCGCGGGACGACAACGTACCGCCCAGCTCCCGGGTCACCTGCCCGTCCTTCAGACAACGCTGTACCGCCTTCTGGATACGCGCCTCGTCCGCCGGCCGCCCGAGGTACGCGAGGAGCATGCCCACCGTGAGGATGCTGGCGAACGGGTTGGCGATGCCCCGCCCCGCGATGTCCGGCGCGCTCCCATGTACCGGCTCGAACAACGCCGCTTTCCCGGGGTTGATGTTGCCCGAGGACGCGAGCCCGAGCCCGCCCTGCAGCGCCGCCCCGATGTCGGTGATGATGTCTCCGAACAGGTTGTTCGTCACGATGACTTCGAAGTCCTGCGGGGCCTGAACGAGCCGCATCGCCAGCACATCGACGTACAGGTGCGAGGACTTGATCTCGGGGTACTCCGCCGCGACTTCTTTGTGAACCCGCTGCCAGAGGTCGTGCCCGTGGCGCATCGCGTTCGCCTTGTCGCTCATGCACACGCGCGTCTTGCCGTTCTGACGCGCCCACGCGTAGGCCGCGCGGATGATCCGCTCCACGCCCTTGCGGGTGTTGATCTCCTGCTCCATCGCCACTTCGTCGGCGGTGCCGCGCTTGAACTGGCCTCCGACGCCCGTGTAGAGACCTTCCGTGTTCTCACGGAACACGACGAAATCCACGTCGGCCTCGGTGGCGTGCTTGAGCGGGCAGTAGCGCGCATCGAGCAGCTTGCACGGCCGGAAGTTGATGTAGAGATCGAGCTGGAATCGACTTCCGAGCAGGATGTCCTTGGCGTGAACGTTGCTCGGCACGCGGGGATCACCAAGCGCTCCGAGCAGTACCGCGTCGAACTCGGAGCCGAAACGACGCACCACGTCGGCCGGCATGGTCGTGCCGTCGCGCAGATAGCGCTCCGCGCCGAGGTCGAACACCTCGGTTTGCGCGTCGGGGGCGATAGCGGCGAGCACGCGCAGTGCTTCGCCGATGACTTCGGTGCCGATGCCGTCGCCCGGCACCACCGCGATCGTGGGCATGAGACTCCTTGCTTACTTCGCGGCGAGCGCGTCGTCGGTGAGCGGGGGGTGGGCGTCCGCCTCGGCGAAGGTGAGCATACGCCCGTCCTTCGGGCTCCACACATTGCCGGCGAGGCAGGCCCGGATATCCGAAACCGCCCAGGACGTTCGGTGGGGGTTCTGCAGCTCCGGCATGCCCGCCATCGCTTCCGGCAGCCGGTAGAAGGGGATGCGGTGGTTGAGGTGGTGAACGTGGTGGTAGCCGATGTTCCCCGTGAACCAGTGCATCACCGGGCCCATGTCGAACATGGAGGAGCTGTGCAACGCCGCGAACGAGTATTCCCAGTCACGACGACCCTTCACCTGCATGCCCGGGAAGTTGTGCTGGGCGTAGAACAAGTACGAGCCCGCCGCCGTGGCGATCACCGCGGGCGCCATGAACCCGAGCACGGCGGGCTGCCACCCGACGAAGATCCACGTGCCGGCGACGAGCGAGACGTGGAACACGAGCGCGATGAGCCCGTCGAGATGCTGCTTCGGCTGCCGCTTGAACGGCGAGAGGCACATCCCGATGACGAACATGAAGAAGTAGCCGCACGCCATCGTGAGCGGGTGGCGGATGAGCTTGTACCCGGTGCGCTGCGAGGGCGTCATCCCCTGCCACATGCCGACGGTCACGACCGGGTAGCTGCCGATGGAGCCGCCCACCATCTTCGCGGTGTGCCGGTGGTGGTAGTCGTGAGTTTCGCGCCAAACGCTCGGGCCTGCCATCAGGTAGTACCCGAACAATCGCATGATCATGCCGCCGACCGGGGAGCCGACGAGCACCGCGGTGTGGAGGTAGTCGTGGTAGAAGATGAACACCCGCACCACCAGCAAGCCCGCGAGCAGCGTGGCCGGAATGGCCGCCCACAACGGGGCCACCGACGCCACGGCGATCGCGGTGAACCACGCCGCGAGCGTGACGAGGAGCAGGCGCCACGTGCGCGCCCGATCTTCTTTCGCGAATTCGTTTGACGCGCGGACCAGCTCTGGACCGGAACGCATGCGAGCCTCCGTGATTGGGGGCGTGTTTACAAGCACCGGCGATCGCGGGCAAGTGGGCGTCCCTAGCTTTCCGCAACTTCGTTGGAGTTGACGCGCGGGTCACAACGAAACACGTTGCACGGCATGGCGGCGATTCGGATCCGTACCGGGGGCGTGGAGGTGGACGTAGACGATGAGGCGTCGCTCGACGACATGCGTCGCCGCGGGCTCCTGGGCGCCGATGCCGAGCGTTTGACCTCGCAGGGCTGGCAGGTGATCCACCGGCTCGCGCGCCCCTCCCCGAGCGCCGCGGCCGACCCTTGGGCGGCCTGGAGCGATGTAGACGAGCACGCTGCCGAGGCCGCGCTCGAAACCATCACTGCGCGCCCCGGGGACGATCTCGTGGAGCTCCCGATCGGAGCCGTTACGCCGATGCCGAACCCGATCGTCACCAGCCGGCCGAAGAACCTGGCTGGCACCGCCGTCCCGGCCCCGCCGCCGGCTGCAAGTCCCGTCGTGAGCCCGGCGCGCGTACCGCCGGCGGTGCCCGTCGCGGCCCCGCCCTCGTCGCTTCCGCCCCTCGCGGGCGGGCAGCTCATCGACTTCCCTTCGCGGCCGCGCACGACCACGCCCACGCTCACTCGCCCGCCCGCGCCGCCCCCCCCGCTCGTCCGCCCGTGGCGCGTGCTGGGCATGATCCTCGTCGGAGTGAGCATCGCTGGCGGCCTTTGGGCCGTCGCCGAGATGACGCGGCCCGTGTCGCAGCCGGTGCTGAGCGTCGCGCCCCCCGTCACGCCGAAGGCGGTCGATCCGTTCAAAGCCCTCGAAGCTGAGCTTCGCGCCGCGCCGTTGGGCGATGTTCGTGAAGTGCACCGCCCCGGGGACCTCGGAGATGCCTTGCTGATCGAGCTGCAGCAGCTTGGTCTCGAGATCGTGAGCGTAAACGCCACGGTTACGCGGTGGAGCGGGCGCAAGTCGGACCTTCCCGCCGCCGCCGAGGTGCGGGTAACCTTCCGCCCCTCGGAGTCCCTCAACCGCGACCTCGGGGCGATCCTCATCGCGGCCGGTCGCTATAAGCTGCACTACAAGCTGGACATTCCGGTACTCGAAGCAACGATGAGCACCGACGAGGGCCTGCAAGCCACCGTGCTCGACCCCAGCCTGGCGGAGAAGTTCGCGCAAAGCAGGATCGGGCTCAAAGCCGCGTTGGGCCTGAAGTAACCACCACGCCGAGCCTCACTCCGAGGCGTTCGTACGCGCCCCCAGCGCGATGAGCAGGCGGCGACGCACATCGCCGATACGAAAGGGCTTGTCGATGGGTAGGATGCGCTCGCGCTCGAGGAACTGGCGGGCCTCCGGGGTGGCCGCGCCGCCGCTCATGAAGCACATGGGCGGCCGGACACCGAGCGTGCCCAGCTCTTGAAACAGACGTTCGCCGCCGCCGTTGGGCATGATGAGATCGCACAACACGATGTCGAACGGCGGCTCGGCCTGCACCTTCGCGAGGGCGGCCGCCACGCCGTCGCAAGCCTGAACATCGAAGGTGCCGGAGAGCCCGTCGGACAGCAGATCGCTGATCAGCCGCTCATCGTCCACGAGGAGCAGCCTCGGTCGGACCGCGAGGGGCCGAAGTTCGACTTGGGGTGCCGTGGCCACCGGGAGGGCAATGAGGAATGAGGCTCCCGGGGCGCCCGGATTCTCCAGCTCAAGGCTCCCCCCCATCTCCGCAACGATGCCGCGCGACACCCAAAGGCCAAGCCCCGTGCCGTCGGCGCTCGGCTTGGTGGTGACAAACGGCTCGAAGATCCGTGTGGCGACGGCCATCGGGACGCCAGGCCCGCTGTCGCGAACGCGAATCCGTACGCTCGTGCCCACGATCGCCGTTTGGATGGACACTTTCCCCATCGTGTGCCCCGAGCCGATCGCTTGCGAGGCGTTCACCAGGAGGTTGATCACCACCTGTACGAGTCGGCGCTCCGAGCCGATGACCGTGGCGTTGCCCCGCGCGGATCGCTCCACTACCGCACGATCCCGCAGCCGCGAGCCGGCGAGCAGCAGGGCGCGATCGATCACCCCCTCCACGTCCACGGGCCCCCCCGCATCCGTGTCGGGCCGGGCCAGGCCCGAAACGCCCTGTACGATGGCTTCGATCCGCTCCGCGGCGTCCACGACGTCGAGAAGCCGCGCTTTGGAAGCTTCGTCCCCCGTGGATGCCGCCAGCTCCCGCACGACGCCGAGAACGAACGTGAGCGGGTTACGAATCTCATGGGCGATGCCGCCCGCCAGCATGCCGACGGCCGCTAGCCGATCCGCATCCTGCAACTGCGCATCCATCCGCCGACGCACCGTTACGTCGCGACCGATGGCCACGCGCGCGGGCTCGCCGCACCACGAAGCGGGCACATCCGACAGCTCCACCAGCACCACCGCCCCGTCGGGCCGGAGGAACCCGACCTCCGCCCGCGACGCCGCGCCCGCCCCCAGGCCAGCCACGACGCTGCGGTCCTTCGCCCTCGCGAGGTGGCTCAGCATCCCGCCCGTAAGATCGCTCTCTCGTCGGCCAAGCGCACCGAGCGCCGCCGGATTTGCGTACAGGATCGCACCCGCCCGGTGCACGATCACGAGCTCGGCCATCGTTTCCACAAGGGTTCGGAAACCCTCCGCCGCCTCCGCCGCCTCGCGCTGCGCGTCGGCCAGCTCGGTGACGTCCTGGGTGGTTCCCACCACACCTACGATGGTGCCATCGCCATCGAACCAAGGACGTTTCACCGTGAGAAAGTCGATCCGTGTGCCGTTGGTCATCGCCCGCATCGTGCGGATCACCGCGGTTTGTCCCGTCGAGATGACGTGCTGGTCGTCCGCTCGAATTTCCCGGGCAACGTCGGGCGCGAAGAGTCCTTCGTCGTCTTGACCGATCAGATCGTCCGGCCGTCGGTACATCATCGACGCGCCGGCTTCGTTGATGTAGACGTAGCGGCTGTCGAGATCCTTGAGGTAGATCGCCTCGCTGCTGTGCTCCACCAGCAGGTTGAATCGATAACGCAACAAGCGCACTTCTTCGCGAAGCAGCAACAACTCGTCCGCGCCATCCGACATCGCCGCCATACTATCGCATCTCACCGGTTAGGGGCTCACGATCATGCGAACCTCCCTGTTGTTCCCTGCCCTCCTCCTCGGCTGCTCGGACTTCAACCTGGAGGGTCTCGGCGATCCGCAGGGTCAGAAGGACTCGGGCTCCGATACCGGCTTCAAACCTGATGAAGAGGATCTGGGCTCGTGCAGTCCCGACGAGTTCCCCCCCGAGTCGGTGCCGCTGAGCGACACGTGCCACTTCGAGGTGAGCGGCTTTGAGCCGGTGGTGGTGTGGGACGTCGAGGGCAACGCATGCTCCCAGCCGGCGGTGGGGGACATCGACTCCAACGGCATGCCCGATGTTGTCGTCACGCTCGGTTGGTTGTTCGAGGCGCAGGGGGAGCTTGTGGCCTACACCGGCGAAGGGGACTTGCTGTGGGAAACGCGCGGCGCCGAGATCGCCTACGGCTCCGGGCCCACGCTCGCCGATCTCGATGGCGACGGCCAGGCGGAGATCCTCGCGGTGCGGCTCCATAAATACAACCTGATGTCCAACAGCCAAGTGTCGGTCGTGATGTTCGATTCGGAGGGCAACGAGCTCGCGGAGTCCGACCTGTACGTGGACGGTGAGTTCGACCAGGTCACCGGCATCGCGGTCGCCGACATGGACCACGACGGGCACGCCGAGATCGTGGCCGGGCGAGTCATCCTCAACGACGACCTGAGCGAGCGCGGGGTGGGCCGGTCCGGCCGCGGCTGCGACAACTTCGTGGGCCTGAGCGGCCTCTGGGGCGAAGGCGCCATGCCGGCGATAGCGGACATGGATCTCGACGGCGTAGACGAAGTGGTGGTCGGCGATGCCTTCTACGATCCCGACGGTCAGGAGATCATGAAGACCCACGGCGACGACGGTGCGCCCGCGATCGCGAACCTCGATTCCGATCCGGAGGGCGAGTACGTCCGCGCCACCTACAGCAAGCTCGTGGCGCACGACACGGACGGCAGCGAGATGTGGACGTTTGAGCTCCCCGGTAGCGGTGGCGAGACCGAGGGCATCATGTCCAACGCCTCCATCGCAGACATCGATGGAGACGGGCTCCCGGAGGTCGTCGCCGCGCGTGCGAACAACCTCTGGGCGGTGAACGGGGAAGACGGCTCCGTGCTGTGGAAGGCGAAAATCACGGATACCACCGGCGCGACCGGCGCGTCGATGTTCGACTTCGAAGGCGACGGCATCCAGGAAGTGGTGTACATCGACGAGGTCGCGCTCTACGCCTTCGATGGCACCGACGGAACCCTGAAATTCAAGAGCGACGAGCACAACTCCGATACGTTGTACGACTACCCCACGATCGCGGACGTGAACGCCGACGGCCACGCGGACATCGTCGTGACTCACGATGGAAATTTCGGCAGCGGCGGTGCAGCCTTCTCGGTGTACCGGGACAAAAACAACAGTTGGGCACCCGCCCGCTCGGTCTGGAACCAGCACGCGTACAGCATCACGAACATCAACGACGATCTCACGGTGCCCAAGACCGCCACGCCGAACTTCACGACGTACAACAACTTCCATTCGGCGCAAGCGCTCCCCCCGGGCGAGGGGGTCGGGGCCGAATTGGAAGGCGAGATCCTCGAAACGTGCGCCGACGACTGCGATCACGGCTGGTTCGTCGTGACCGGGCGCGCTCGCAACACCGGCACCAGCATCGCACCGGCTGGCCTCTCCCTGGCGCTCTACGCCGAGAAGAATGGCGAGCTCACCCTGCTGGACGTGCAGGTTACCACCACCGCAACGCCCTCGGGCATGAGCTCGGAAGCCGTGAGCTTCATCGTCGAGAGCGGCGACATCGCCAAGGCCGACACGCTGGTGATGGAGGTGGACGACAACGGCTCCTCCACCGGCATCGTGACCGAGTGCACGGAAGACAACAACGAAGCCATCGTGAAGAAGCCCTTCTGCGAGTGACACGACGGCGGCTGGCCTTGGGGATCGCGGCGATCGGCGGACTGCTCCTGGTCGCTCTCCTCTCGCGCGTGGCCCGTGTTCCCGACGGGGAGATGGCCCCGAGCCTGCTCCCCGGCGATTTCGTGCTCATCCTCCCACTCGCGCCGCGCGTGGGCGACGTGGTGGCCGTGGTGGATCCCCTGGACGCCGAGCGCTGGACGCTGCGCCGGGTGGAGGCGATCGGTGGCGCCGTTTCGTACGATGGCGGCACCTTCCGCACATCTGAGCAGCGCAAGGTGAAGCTGCTGGACATGGGCGAATACCTCGGTCGTCCCGTGCACCTCGAGGGCGAGCACCTCGTGCTCCGCGCCGCCGCTCCTACCCGAATGACGGTCACGGACGTTGGCGTGCCGGACGACTCGGCGTTCCTGGGCGCCGACGACCGCGATGGGGCGCTCGACAGCCGCTGGTGGGGACCGGTGCCGCTCGGTGCGTTGCGCGGGGTTGTCTTCGCCCGAGTCGGCTCCCCGGCTACGCCATGGCGAGGCGTATTCGGTGTGCGGGGCGAGCCGGCGGTGATCCCCAAGTCTTCGAAGCTGGGGCCGCCGCCCGCGAATCCGCTCAGCCGGCCGTGAGCTGGAGCTGCGTGAAGCCGAAGCGCACCTTCAAGGTCATCTCCTCCTCGGAGATGTCGAGCGCCACGTCCTCCACGCCCATCTTCACCTTGAGCGGACCACCGGCGGGCGAAACCATGTCTTCAAGTTGGTCTTTCCGCAGGATCTGCACCGGGTTCACCTTCTCCACCTGCTCCTTGAGCAGCCGCTCCACCCCGCGGCTGAGCATCTGGAGGATGAACGCATCGCCGAGGTCGATCTCCACGTCTTCAAGGTGACCGATCAACGCCCGCTTCTCTTTGTCGTAGCGGATGTCTCCCAGCGCGGCCTCCGCGCCGATGCGCTTTTCGAGCACGAACGGGAACTCGATGTTCTCGCGCAGCAGGTACACCTTTCCGGTGGCGACCGCCTTTACATGAGCTTCGACGCCGAACTTCTGGCTACCGTAGTGGAAATCGCTCCCCTCCCGGTCTACATCCACCCGCCAGTCGCCCTCCACGCGCACCAGCTCGTCCACCACCTTCCACACGGACTCGCGCCGACCCTCCCAAACGCGCACCGCCGCGTCCTTCCCGCGCACGACGACCGTCGGTAGCTGCACGTTCTGGTCGACGAGGAGCCCGCGCACCTTCTCGCGTACGCCGAGCTGCTTCACGCCCATGCGCACCTGCTTGATCAGGTCAAACGTGCCCTTTCCCACCTCAAAGGGCAAGCCGATGCCGAACAGATCGTTCCACAGCGCCTTGCCGATCGTGAATTTGAGGTGGTAGCCGTCGCCGATCTGTTTGCTCATCGCCGCTCCGGGCGGGGAGCATAGCAGGGCCGGCCGCCTAGGTGATGTCGGTGCTCGCGAAGAAGTAGCTGATCTCGCGCGCTGCGCTGGCCGGAGAGTCCGAGCCGTGCACCGCATTCTCGCCGACGGAAGCGGCATAGAGCTTGCGAAGCGTGCCTTCCGCGGCGTTCGCCGGATTGGTGGCGCCCATGATGGTGCGGTAGCGCACCACCGCGTCCTCGCCTTCGAGCACCAGCACGACGACCGGCCCGCTGGTCATGAACGTCACGAGCTCGTCGAAGAACCCGCGGCCTGCGTGCTCGGCATAGAAGCCTTCCGCCATGCGCCGATCCAACTGCACCTTCTTCGCGGCCGCGATGCGCAGGCCTTCGCTCTCCAGCCGCGAGATGATCGCGCCGATCTTCTGGGCTTTTACGGCGTCGGGCTTGATGATCGAGAGGGTGCGTTCCATGTGGGGCTCCTTGAAAGGGTCGCGCGACTATCGTGGGGGGGCGGTTTTGGCCAGTGTGGTGCTGGGCTCGGCGTGCGGGTTGCCGGCGGAGGTGGAGAGCGGCGGGGACGACGCAGATGAGGGTGCGGTGGTGCTGCTCGCGGCGGCCGAGAAGGACCTGCTGTGGCGGGTAACCAACGGGCCAGCCGAGGCGCTAGCGGCGGCGAAAGCGTGGGACAACACCGAGCTTCACTGTCCAGGGAGATTGGAAACCTACGAGACCATGGAATTGATCGGCGGATGCACCACGGACGGAGGCGTAAGGCTGTCGGGCAAGGTGCGGGTCGAGGAGGCTCCCGACGGAGGTTCCTGGGTTTTTGAGGAGTGGGTCGAGCGGCGCGTCGACGAAACGACGCGCTGGTCAGGCAACCTGAGCTGGGTGCAGACGGACGGCGCAAACAACCTGACGGCGTATGACTTTGTGGCGGAGTGGTGGCCAGCGGAGCGCCGTGCTGCGCGCGGCACCTACCCATACGCCGCGTTTTTACTCGACGATCAGGGGCGGGCGCTCAGCGCCACGGGGGCGGTCACCCTCCATTTCGAGGGCGCGGGCGACCCGATCGCGCTCGACCTGGCGGGGGCTTGGGCCTACGACGGATGCGACGCGAATCCGACGAGCGGTGGCGCCACCTGGACGGCGGCGGAAAGCGAGTCCGGCGACGCGGTAACCGCCAGCTTCGACGGCTTGGAGTGCGGGGCGTGTGTGCCGTGGGTGGGGAGCGGAGGGGAAGCGGGAGAGTGGTGCGAGTAGGGCGATGCTCAAGCTTGCCGCACCTCGCGGCCCGGGACTTCCAGATCGTGGGGGAGGCGACAGGACGTGCGGCTCAAACGTGGGCAACGACCCGCAAGCCCGTTTGCCTGCGGGAAACCAAGCAACCCCCGGGTAGTTGGCACGCACCTTGCTGCAGGTCTGGGGAGGGAGCGCCCAATGTTGATGTTTCTGATCACGCTCGGTGGATGCGCGGGAGGCGGCGGCCTCTTCGCCGATAACGTTCCGGACGACTCGTGTTTTGACGAGTCGCCTTCGACGTTGAACATCACGGTCGTTGCTGACCGCGAGGACATCGAAGCCTCGGAGCTGTTCGTCAGCATCTGGACCTGTTTTGAGGGCGGGGAGCCAGACATCCCGGTCACGCTGGACGGGACCACGCAAATCGACGCGGGAAACGCCGGTGAACTGACGGTGTTCGTGGCCGGAACGTGGTCGAGCGGGGGAGACACCGGAGACCTCGGCGGGGAGTGTGGTGGAAGCGCAGATGTTACCGTTGAACCCAATGGAGTGGCCGACGTGACCGTCACGGTGGATTGCACCGAGACGACGGACGAGTAGCGGCGGCTCGCGGGCGCGACGAAGCCCCCCTTCCCCTCACTCCCCAAGGATCAAATACGCCTTCCCGGCGTAGTATCCCGACACCGGGTCCCGAAAAAAGGGCGCGCCGACCGCGATCTCGGTCAACCCGTCCCCGTTCACGTCGCCGGCGGCCAGCGCGTATCCGGGGTGCGTGTCGTGCTGTTCGCCGCTCCAGGCGAGCAGGGTGCAGGCGGACAAGTCCCCGTCGGCCTCCCGAGCGAGCCGCCCGCTGAGCAGCCACACCAAGCCGACCCCAAGCTGGCCGCCGAGCGGCTCGTTCACGACGATGTCCGCGAACCCATCGCCGTCCATGTCGGGCACCGGCAGGATCGAGGCGCCGAAGAGCCCGTCGAGCGTGGAGCCGGCCATCCACCCCGAGGCCGCTTCCGGCGAACAATCTGCCGGCGCGCCGTCGAACGCATAAACCGCGCCGAATCCACCCTCGCCGCCGGGTGCATCCACGATCCAGTCGATTCGCCCGTCCGCATCGAGGTCGGCGGCCCCCACCGTCATGCCGAAGAGGTCCCCGGAGCCGCCCGCCCCGCCCCCCCCCGCGGGCGAGCCGAGCCCAGCCGCCTCGACCGCGCCGGAAGCCAACACCCCGCTCCCGGGGGCGACGCCCGTGTCCGTCGCATCCACGGGCCGCCCCGCCCCACCGAACCCGATGACCAGGTCTGCGGAGCCGTCGCCGTTCGCGTCGGGGGTGGTGACTACCGAGTTGACCCAGCCGGTATCCTCTGGATCAAGCTTCAGGGTCGTCGCATCGGGTAGCTCAATCGCGCCCGAGCGTCGCCCGCCGGGAATCACCATGAGCGTGCCGGTGCCGCCCGGAAGTGTCGACGTTCGCGTATCGCTGAACATCAGCTCGGAGGCCCCGTCCCCGTCGAGGTCCCCCGCCCAGATCCCGCGCACGGATACCTGGAGGGGCACCTCCACGCGGTCGGCGTCGCGGGAGAGAACGGCGTCGGCATCCGGGGCCGAGATCAGCGGCGCGAAACGGCCGCCATCGCCGTAGAACTCGTAGAGCCGGAGCGGGTTGACCATCTGGTGAGAGGGGTCGTTGCTCTCCGCGCCCTCGGCCACAACGTCAAGGTGGCCGTCCCCGTCGATGTCCGCGCATACAACGCCGATGCCCACGAAGGCGTGCCATTCGCCGTTGATCAGCGTGTCCGCGTCGGTCATGGACATGTCGGGACCCCACGTCGCGGACGTGGCCCCGTACCAGATGCCGACCCGCCCGCTGTTCACATCGTCGTTCCAGGCGCCGACGATCCAGTCCGAAAGCCCGTCTTCGTCGATATCGCACATCGTCGTCGCCCAGCCGACAAACGCCGGCGAGCCGGGCGCTCCAACGCTTACCGCGGCGTTGATCAAGGACTCCGTCGT
Organism: Deltaproteobacteria bacterium; assembly: GCA_014191855.1. GTDB lineage: Bacteria > Myxococcota_A > UBA796 > UBA796 > SXON01 > SXON01. The sequence goes on along the minus strand of BJHF01000025.1, from coordinate 9,324 downwards.
TCCGTCGCGACCGTCGCAATCGGCGTCCACGCCGTCGTTGCCATAGTCGCGCACTCCCGGGCGCACCGCGGCGTTGCCGTCATCGCAATCTGAACCGCCAAAGTCGCGGTCCCCAGCGCCGTCTCCGTCCCCGTCGATGTCGTCCCCGTCCAGGCAGTCGTCGTCCGCGCCGTTCTTGGGCACCTCCTCGCCGCCCGGGTGGGCGCTCGCATCGGCATCGTCACAATCCACGCCGAAGATCGCACCATCACCGTCCACATCTACAAGATCGGCGCCGTCGCAGTCCTGGTCCACGCCGTCGTAAGGCACCTCGTCAGCCCCCGGGTGAGCGGCGAACGCATCGTCGTCACAGTCGTCCCCCGTCGCGCAGGCAACCGGCGTCAAAAACCCGTCCCCATCCCGGTCAAAGTCTTCGTCTATGGCCCCATCGCAGTCGTCGTCCACGCCGTTGCAGAGCTCGGCCCCCCCCGGGAACACCAGCGCGTTCTCGTCGTCACAGTCCAATTCCACGGCGAACCCATCCGCGTCGGCATCGGTGGGCACTTGAACCGTGACGCGCGGGGCCTCAGATCGGCACGCCGCCGCACTGCAGAGGATGAGAATCCGCAACCAGGATGGCGAACGCCCGCGGGCTCCGGCTAAGACGCAGCGCATGTCGCTCCTCATCGCAACCGCCCTAAGCTGCGCCCTGATATCCGACGACGATCTCGCCGCGCGTTGGGATGTGGATGGCGACGGCGCTGCGCGGCCGCAAGACTGCGACGATCTCGATCCGACCGTGGGCGCGGCCCGCGTGTGGTATGCCGATCTGGATGGCGACGGCTTTGGGAGCGCCGCGTCGAGCCCGGTTTGCGAGGGGCCCGCTGGCTACGTGCCAGAGGGCGGAGACTGCGACGACAATGATCCGCTGACGAGCCCGAATCTCGTCTGGTTTATCGACGCCGATGGCGACGGCTGGGGAGGCACCGAAACCACGCGATCGTGCACGCAGCCCGATGGCTTCGCGGCCTTCGCGGGGGACTGCGATGACGTGGACGCCACGGTGAACCCCCACGCGCACGAGTCTTGTGACGGTCGCGACGAAGACTGCTCGGGCGTGGCCGACGACCCCGGCGAGGCCGAGGTGTGCAGTGATCGCCTGGACAACGATTGCGACGGCGTGGTCGCGAGCTGCGCCGTCTCTGGGCAGGCGCGGCTGGACGAGGCTCCCGCCATCGTGCACGGCGCCGACCTCGCGCCGTTGATGCTGGTGGCGGGGGTCGGCGACTTGGACGCCGACGGAAAAGACGAGGTTGTTGTCGCATCCTCCCGCGCCCACCAGGGCTGGGAGAGCTGGAGCGGGCTGGTCACAGTGTGGTCCGGCCCCGTGCAGGGGGAGGCGACGGTGGAGCAATCCCCGGTTCAAATCTACGGGACGGACGCGAACGAGGTCCTTGGCACCTCCGCAGCGGGCGCAGACATCGACGGCGACGGGATCTCCGATCTCGCGGTCGGAGCTGCTGGATTGAACACGGTGTTCCTGTGGTTCGGCGCGCCGGTATCGGGCACCTCCGGAGGGGCCGAGATCGGTGTGGTGGCGTCGGTGGAGGGCTTCGGTCAGTCCTTGGCGAACGCTGGCGACTTCAACGGGGATGGCCTCGATGACCTCGTATCGGGGGCGACCAGCTCCGCCGGCGTGAACGGCAACGAGCCGTGCTGCGGCGCCGTAGGCCTGATCCTCGGCGGCGACCCAGCCGATTTCTGGGTTGACCCGATCATCATGGGGGACGAGGAGTACTCGTACTTTGGGGAGGAGGTCGCCGGGGGTGCGGACATCGATGGCGACGGGCTCGATGACCTCGCGATCGGCGCCCCAGGGGGCTCGGGAGCCGCATACGTGTTTCTCGGCGGCTTCACGGGCACGCTCCATCCAGCGGACGCCGCCGTGAAGTTCACCGGCTCGGGGGGCTACAGCCTCGGCTCCTCGTTGGCGCTCTTCGACGACACCGACGGCGACGGTTTCGCCGAGCTGCTTCTATGCGATGTGACCTACACGAAAGCAAGCTACTACCTCAGTCCCCTCTCCGGAGCGGCCTCCACCACGCTGGCCGACGCCGGCTACGGCTTCGGGTACGCGGTTGGCAACGCGGGCGACGTAGACGGGGACGGTCGCGACGACGTTCTCGTCACCGACCCGTACGCGATCGGCGGTGACGGCAAGTCAGACGGTGCTGCGTACGTGTTCTTCGCGCCGCTCGCACCCGGTTCGCTCACGCCGACGGACGCGGGCGGCACCCTCATCGGCCCCAACGGCGGCGATCAAGCGGGGCAGGCCGCGGGCGGCGTCGGCGACCTGGATGGCGACGGCTTCGGCGACTTCTACGTGCTCCAGCAACAAGACACGGTGAACTTCCAGAATTCGGGAGAGGGGTGGTTTTTGTACGGTGGGCCGGGGTAGCGCGCCGTGCGCCAGGATCGGCCCTTCTCCCCTCGCCTCCCCACCGCCCCCGAAGTACAGCGCCCGGTGCTCCTGCTGCTCGCCGCCTGCGTCGCTGAATCAGGGAGCGCCTCACCAGCCGGCGACACGTCGCGATCGCATACGGGAGACACCGCCTCGGATCCCCTAGAAACTGCCTCCGCTCCAAACGATACCGCGCCCGACTCGAGCGAAACCGCCGGCGACCCCGATACCGGCGACCACGACTCCGCCGACACTGCCCTCGACACCGGCGCCGCCCCGATCACCGGCCCGTGCGCCGCCTACGCCCCCGCGATCGGCTTCGGCCCCGTGCAGGATCCCGGACTGAACGAGCTCTCCGGCCTTGCCGTCAGCCGCCAAAACCCAGGCATACTCTGGACCCACGAGGATTCCGGCGGCTCTCCCGACCTCTACGCGCTGGACAGCGCCGGGGACACGGTCGCGACGATTCACCTGGAAGGCGTCACGAACAACGACTGGGAAGACCTCGCGATCGGGCCGTGCGGGGCCGGCTGGTGCCTGGTCGTGGGCGAGATCGGCACCGCAGACTGGGAGCACAGCGTACTTGTGGTGGAGGAGCCCCTGCTCGACGGAACCGCCGAGTACACCTTGATTCCCGAGGTGAGGCCGTTCACCTACCCGGGCGACCCGGAGGACGCCGAGGGGCTCGCCCTCTTCCCCGACGGCACCCCGCTCATCGTGACGAAGCGCGCCGACGCGACCGCGGGGCTTTTTCAGCTACCGGCGGGCGCTTCCGAGCTGGAGTGGCTCGCCGACATCGCGACCGGCGCCGCGGGCGAAGACCTCACCGCCCGCGCCACCGCCGCCGACCTCTCCACCGACAGCACCACGTTGTTAGTGAGAACCTACCTGCATCTCTACGAGGTGGACGTCACCAATCCGCGCGCGCCGGGGACGCCCGTCGTCACACCCTTCGCGTTGGAGCTGCAGGGCGAGGCCGTGGCCTACGACCCGATCCAGGGCGGATTCTGGCAGGTCGGCGAAGGCTCCAACCGGAGCCTGTTTTATACGGGGTGCGTGGAGTAGTGGGCGCAGGCGTCAGCGAGGATAGGCCGATGGGGTGCTGCTGACCGTGCTCCACCTCGCGCTCGCTGGCCCTCCGTCGGCGCCGTGCCCTGCGGCCGGCGCGCCGCTCTCCGCTGCCCAGCTCGACGCCGCGACCGCCGTCATCACCCGCCTCTACGCGCCGTATCTTCAGCCCGATGCGCCAACCCCCGCCCTCAACGCCTCCGCCCCGTGGACAAGCGCGCTTCGGAACCACTGGGATCACGCGCTGGCCGGATCGCCCGATGAGCAGGGGCCGCCGGGTTTCGACCCTTACATCGACGGGCAGGACTACCGCCTCACCGATCTGCGGTTGACCGCCCGCGCTTCCGCTTGCCTCGGCGCCGACGTCGATGCGGCGTTCGAGAACTTCGGTACGCCCACCCTCATTCACTACACGCTGATCCTCTCGAACGGCGACTGGCGGGTAGACGACGTGTTCACCGACCGGTGGCGACTATCGGTGCTGCTGGGGGCCTGGGGAGCGGTGGCCGCCCCGCTCACCGGAGCGCCGCCGCCCGCTCGTCCGTGAACGCGCGGTCGATGCCCCACGGAAACAGCCACCACCGGTTGAACGCAGCCTCGTGGTAGAGCAGGAAGTTGTTGGCATTCCTCGCGTAGCCGTCCTCGTTCGCGATGACCAGATCAACCGCCAGAGCGCCGAGAATCGCGTCCACGTCGAAGTGGGCTTCGAGCACGGGCAAGAACTCCGGCGCGTCGGCCACCGTCTGCTCCAGTTCGCGCACCAGCGAGCGCCCGTGGTCGGAGCCCTCCTCCTCCACGCTGAACCAGCCGACGCCCACCACCGGAGGAAGCTTACGGCATCCAAGGAGCAGGCGGATCGGGCGGCGAAGCGCGACCGGTCATCGTGCGCCGCATTCCCTCAACCAACACGCCGATTCCGCCTAGCAAACACATCAGGTCACTACACGTGGGGGCAAACGTGGCCCACTCCACCGCCAGACCAACCATTCCGAGCAGAAGCAGCCCCAATCCGCTGAGCCGCACGGATCCCGTGGTGGGTTGCGGGCCGCTCACGCGAGCCAGCCGAGTTGAACGCCAACCTCGCGCTGGTCGGAGTCGCCACACGGGAGCCAGGGTTCGCCGACTCGATACACACCCGGAGGCTATCCCGCACGAAGCCCGCGAGCGTGCGTTCCGTAGGCGTTGCGATGGTGGGCGACGCCCGCCTGGCATCGACACGAGGCCGCCACCATCGCCCTACTGCTTCCGCCCGCCCTCGACCCGGTGGCCGATCACCTCGGCCAGCTTGGCCCCCATCTCCGCCGGGCTGCGCACGATGTGGATGCCCGCCGCAGCCATCGCCGCATACTTGGCCTCCGCCGTGCCTTGTCCGCCCGAGATGATCGCGCCCGCGTGCCCCATGCGACGCCCGGGAGGCGCGGTGGCACCTGCGATGAAGCCCACGATCGGCTTCTTGCAATTCGCGGCGGCCCACGCCGAAGCATCCTCTTCCGCCGTGCCGCCGATCTCGCCGATCATGATGATCGCATCCGTGTCGGGGTCGTCGTTGAAGAGCTGCAGCACATCGATGTGGCGGGTGCCGATAATCGGGTCGCCGCCGATGCCGATCGCCGTGCTCTGACCGAGCCCGAGGCGGGTGAGCTGACCCACCGCTTCGTAGGTGAGCGTGCCGGAGCGGCTCACGACGCCAATGCGGCCCGGCATGTGGATGTGACCGGGCATGATGCCGATCTTGCACTGCCCCGGCGTGATGATTCCCGGGCAATTGGGCCCGATCATCCGGATGCCACGCGCCGTGAGGTACGGCATGATCGGCAGCATGTCGCGAACCGGGATGCCCTCGGTGATCGGGACGAGGAGCTTGACGCCCGCGTCCGCCGCTTCGAGGATCGCATCCGCCGCGAAGGGCGGCGGCACGAAGATCATGCTGGCGTTGGCGCCCGTGTGCTCGACGGCCTGGGCCACCGTGTCGAAGATGGGTACGACGCCCTCGAAGAAGGTGCCACCTTTTCCAGGGGTAACGCCGGCTACGACGTTGGTTCCGTACGCCCGGCAGGCGCTCGCGTGGTAGCCGCCGGCTGAGCCGGTGATGCCCTGAACGACGAGGCGCGTGTTCTTGTCTACGAGGATCGCCATCTCAAACCCCCCGCACGGCGGCGACGATCTTCTCGGCCGCATCAGACATGGAATCGGCCGGGATGACCTTGAGGCCGCTCTCGGCGATGATCTTCTTGCCAAGGTCTACATTCGTGCCCTCAAGGCGCACCACCAGGGGCACGCTCAGGCCCGTTTCGCGCACCGCCGCCAGCACGCCCTCCGCGATGACATCACACTTCATGATGCCGCCGAAGATGTTGACGAGGATGCCCTTCACCGCCGGATCGGCCGTGATGATCTTGAAGGCCGCGGTGACGCGTTCCTTGGTGGCGCCGCCGCCGACATCGAGGAAGTTCGCCGGCTCTTCCCCGTAGAACTTGATGATGTCCATCGTGGCCATCGCGAGCCCCGCGCCGTTCACGAGGCAGCCGATGTTGCCATCGAGCTTCACGTAGGAGAGCTCGTTCTTCGCGGCTTCGCGCTCCTGCGGGTCCTCTTCTGCAGGGTCGTAGTACCCCTCGTACTCGGGGTGACGGAAAAGCGCGTTGTCGTCGAAGGTGACCTTCGCGTCGAGCGGGAGCACCTGCTCGTCCGCCGTGAGGATGAGGGGGTTGATCTCGAGCATCGCGCAGTCCGCACCGTTGTACGCCCGGAACAGGCCCTGCGCCAACTTGACGAAGTTACCGATCGCCTTGCCGGTGAGGCCCAGCCCGAACGCCAGGTTTCGCGCCTGCCACGCGCCGAGGCCGGTGAGCGGATCGGCCCACTCCTTCAGGATGGCCTCGGGGTTGTGCTCGGCCGTTTCTTCAATCGACGTGCCGCCCTCCTTGCTGGCCATCACCAGCACCTGCCCCACCGAACGATCCAGGAGGATCGCCAGGTAGAACTCCTTGGCGATCTGCACGCCCTGCTCCACGAACACCTTGTGCACCACCGCGCCGGCGCGGCCCGTTTGTTTGGTGACAAGCGTGTTGCCGCGCATCGCTTTTGCCGCTTCGCCCACGGCGTCGAGCGACTTCACGCCGCGAACGCCGCCCTACCCCGGCGCGTCGGCCCCGGCAACGACGAGGGCGAGGGCCGCTTCATCGACCTCTCCCACGAAGCGACCCATGCCACGCCCGCCGGCGTGTACCTGCGACTTCACCACCCAAACACTCCCGCCGATGCTGCGCGCGGCGTCCATCGCGGCCTCGGGGGTGTGGGCGGCGGCGCCCTGGAGCGTGGAAACTCCATGCTTTCGAAGGACTTCTTTGCCCTGGTACTCGTGGATCTTCATCGCGGCCGACCTCGGGGATGTCGTGGCCGGCGGGCTTAACGTGGGGCGGCTTCCGGGGTGCCGCTTTTTGCCAGGCTCACGGGTTTTCGGAGGGCAACCAGCGCGCCAAGGGCAACTAGGCTGGCGGCCAGGCCGTCGACACCGAGGTCGAACACCTCCGGTCCGCCGAACGCGCGCACCCCGACCACCTGGGCGAGCTCCTGAAGCAGTGCGAGTGCGAGCGTGGCCAGCACGGCGGGGAGCGGGCGGAACCGGAGCATCGCCAGCGCCGCGCACGCGCCGTAGCCAGCCGTGTGCGCCAGGACGTGAAATACCTCGGAGTCTGCGCAGGTTTTCAGCCAGGGGCTGTGCGCCTGGGGCACGCCGAACCGGATCCAGAGGGCGCCGAGGGTGATCGAGAGTCCCCAGGGGAGGAAGAGGGTGCGTTGCATGCGGAGAGGGTAGCTCCGGGGCGGCAAACCGGCCTGGGTCTGCACCGAGCTTGCACGGGGTCGCCTCGGGTCGTGAACGCGATCGCGCGGGGTCCGCGAATCGTCGTGACGCGAACCCCGCGCTAAGCTCCCGGATGCTGCTCCTCGTCCTCGCAGGGTGCCTCTTCGACCGCGCCACGTACGAGCGCCGCCTCAACGAGCTCACCGATCACGACGGTGACGGGTTCGCCTATGAGGATGATTGCGACGATCAGAACGCGGAGCTCTCTCCTGATACTGAGGAGCTCTGCGACGGTGTGGATCAGGATTGCGACGGCGAGATCGATGACGGCTTCGCTGGGCGCGCCGAGACGTGCGACGGGACCGACGAAGACTGCAACGGGGTGATCGACGACGAACCTGTGGATGGAACGACCTGGTACGGCGACGCGGATGGGGACGGGCATGGGCTGGCAAGCGTCGTGACCACCGCATGCCTTCAGCCGACCGCCTACGCGGCGGCGGGTGACGACTGCGACGATGCAAACGGCGCCAAATACCCTGGAGGAACGGAGGTTCCGTACGATGGGATCGACCAAGATTGCTCCGGCGGCGACCTCGCGGATGTGGACGGAGACGGCGCGGACGCGGAAGCGGCGGGAGGCGACGACTGCAACGACGCCGACGCCGAAATCTACCCTTCCGCGGCCGAAACCTGGGAGGACGGGTTTGTGGACAACGACTGCGTGGGAGGGAATGAGGGGGTTCGGGAGGAGTACTCCGCGACGTGGCTCGGGCAGACGGACACCGGGCAATTCGGCTACCGACTTGGCGCACTGGCCGACCTCGACGGAGACGGGCGCGAGGAGTTCTGGTCGTCCCCCCTCTTCGATCCCCGATTCGGGACATGGGGCGGTAGCGTGTACGTTCTCCACAGTGACGCCGCCGCCGACCTCAGCGACGCCGGCCAGGTCACTCCCGACATCGAAAGGACGTTCCTCGGCGTTTCCGGCGATGTGGGACCCGATGTCGACGGAAACGGAGCGTTGGACGTCGTGTTCGGAGGTGACGGTCACGACGGCGGGCGAGGTGCAGCGTGGATCCTCGACGGAGCGTCGTTGGCCGCTGCGGGTACCGTCGCCCTCCCCGGCCCGGCTCGCGCTTGGGTGTTCGGTGAGGAGCCGAGCAGCTACCTCGCGCATGAGCTCGCCGTGCTCCCCGACTTCTCAGGAGACGGTGGGGCGATTCTCGCGGTCACGCTCCCCTACCACTCGGGCGCGATGGGCGCCGAACAAGGCGAGTTTCTCCTGTTCGACTGGGCCGCGGAGGGCGCCCTTGGTCCCGACGCCGCCTCGGGTGGGGCAGAAGGGTACTACGCCGGCAGCCAATTCGGCCTGGGCGTGCGGGCTGCTCCCGACGTCGATGGCGACGGGCTGAACGACTACCTCGTCCAATTCGCGGCGGGCGACCTGGTGGTTGTGCTGCCAGGCGGCCTTGCGGAGCCCTCCATTCCTGGGGATGCCATCACGCGCGTTACGGGCACGGGGGCCGGCGAGTCCGCTGCCTGCGACCTCGTTGGCGATGTCGACGCAGACGGCGAGCCCGACATGGCCTGCAACGCCGTTGGTGGGACATCGCTTTTCGTGAACATCACCGCTCAGAGCCTGCTGACGGTGGACGACCGCTCGCTCTGGATCGACGCCGGCGCAGCGACGATGCGCTCAGCCGTCAACCTGAGCGACCGCGACGGAGACGCTCGCGCTGAAACCTTCGTGACCGCGACAGACGGCGGCGGGGGCGAGAACATCGGCGGGATCCTCTCCGGAGCCTTGGCGGACCGCGGCGGTACGATCAACCTTGAAGATCTGGCGCTCCTCGCGGTGCCCGATCCTGCGGATGCGCGATTCGGATACACCGCGGCCTTCGTGGCCGCCAACACCGAACATGGGGCGTTTCTGCTGATTGGTGGGCCCTCGGACCACGCGGATGGTGAGGATCGCGGTGCCGTCGCTCGACTTTCAATCCCCGAGTGA
>BJHF01000024.1 GCA_014191855.1 Deltaproteobacteria bacterium | reverse complement strand
CGGGTCGGTTCAAACGGCAGGGCGACATGGGGCTGGATGTGCGCGGCACCCCCGAAGAAACGGCGGACCCCTTCCGATTCGCGGAGTGGGCGCTAGCGCGCCTGCGCGGCTGAGGCGAGCCCCGCCGACACGGCCTCCCCGATCAGCGCGTGCCCGTGCACGTTCGGGTGCACCTGATCCGCAAAATGCCCAATCGTTCCACCATGATCGTGGAACCACGCCGGCCCGTCGATGTAGGGTGCCGCGTACTCCTGCGCGACAGCGCGCATCGCCTCGCGGTAGCTCCGCACGTCTTCCGGGGGCCCCGCCGGGTCGAGGTCGATCGGCGCAGGCAGCGCGAGAAATGCGGGGCGCGCGCCGAGGGACTTCGTCAGGTCCGCGATCGCGCGCAAGTTGAGGATGTAGTCGCGCAGCAACACACGGGATCGAGCTTCACCGTCCTGGCCCCCCACGTCGCCGTCCATCGACGCGATCCAGCTCACCTTCCGTCGCAGCAACAGCGGCGTGAGGAGCTGGCGCACAACGCGATAGGCTGCGAGCTTGCGCAGCGGGTCGCGCACGGTCGCAACCACCGGTTCGGGGCGCAGGAAGCCGTTGTCCTTGTAGACGTCGCTCCACAGGTTCGCGATGATCACCCATGTGGGTTGCACGCCCCCGCCCGTGACCTTGAGGCGCGCAAGCGACTGGCCCGAATCGTGCCCCGGCACCCCGCCGATCACGCCCGTGACCGGCTTCTGCCACAGCCCAGCGAGCCGCCGCGCGGCTACCGATGAGAACACGTTCCACTCGGGAACGCCGTCTCCAAAAACGGAGGAATCTCCAAGGGTGAACAACCGCTCTTCATCAGCAGCTCGCGGCCCCAGCTCCGGGCCGCGGATGCCCAGCGTGTTGATCCGGCAGGGCACGTTGCCCGACATGATCACCCGATCCGCGGGGAGGTTCCACCCCGTTGCGTCGTCATTCACCATCGGCAGACCGCCCAGCGTGTCGCGTACCCGGCTGGCCTTCTCGAGGAAGTCGGCGTCCACGCCCGGGCGCGGCAGCGGCAGCGTGCGATCGGGCGGGATGAAGCGCGGCTCCAAAACGCGCGCAGCGATTTCGAGCGACCCGAGGAGCACGACGCTGACGAGGAGGGTGGACAACACCCGGCGGAGGAAGGGTCGCACGTCGGCAAGCTATCCGAAGTTACGGAGCGAACGGGGACGTTAGCTTCGGGACACGGAAACTCCCTCCAACCACCAAGCGCCCGACCCGGGCGCTTCCCCAGCCAGGGCGCCGCGTTCCCGCGGCGCCGCGGTGGCCCGCGCGCTGGGACTTTGCGGCGTACCGCTCTCGGCCGCCGCGTTCACGGTGTGGTGGCACGCGCGCTGGCTCGCAGAGGATGGCGGGCTGCCGGTAGGCGACGCCGGCGGGCACCTCGCGAACGCAGCGCGGCACCTCCTCTGGCTCCGTGGAGGTCACCTCCCGATCGAGGCATTTCCCCCCGGCCTGTACGTAACTTCCGCCTTCATCATCAAGGCTTTTGGGCCAACCGTCGACCACGTTACGATGGGAACCGTCGCCTTCGCGGCGCTACTCGCCAGCGTCGCTTCCTGGCTGGGCCTTCGCGCATCGGGGTGGACCGCCGGCGTGGTCCTTCCCCTGGCGTTGCTCTCCGCGCCGATGCTCTCCGGTGCCGCCCGACAGGTCCTGCTCGACGTCCCGGCAACCGCCGCGATCGCCGCGATCTGGGTGCTGGCCTGGGAGTCCAGAGGCTTCCGTTACGTCGTTCCAACGTTGCTCCTCGGCGTTGTGCTCGGGCTGGGTGCCCTGGTCAAGTACACGCTATTTATCTGGGTCTTGCCGGCTTTGGTGCTCACCGGCGCGTGGATGGTGGTGCGCGCGCCGACGTCGATCCTCCCGCTGCTGCTCGTGGCATGGCCCGCGCGCGAGGTCGCCCAAGCGCTGCAGTTTCGCGCTGCGAGCCCGCAGGGCGGGCCGCTCGACCTGGCGACGTACGGCCGCGTGTTCAGCGAGCTCGGCACGTTCGCGGGGATCGCGGCCGCCGGACTCGCCGCGGCTGCCTACCTTCGCCGGCGTCGCCCGGGGTGGGCGGCGGCCGGCCTCACGGATGGCGCTGGACTCGCCCTCGCCGCACTTTTGGCACTCCTCGTCATCTTCCCCTGGTTCTATCAGGCGATGCCTGTGGTGTGGGAGAAGGTGCAGCGGGAGGCGATCACGGAAGTGCGGAGCAGCGGGGTGGGTCCTGCAACGCGATTCGCCCGGGCCATGGTGTTGCGAAGCTGGCCCCAAACCTGGTCGCTCGTGCAGGCCGCCGTCGGCTTGGAGTGTGCGTGGCTGCTTTTCGTGGCCTATCGGAAGGTCTCCGCGTGGCGACAGGCAAACAGCAGCGCGACGGGCCGGGACCCCGATCCGCGCGGCTCGCCCTCCGAGGGAACGACGCCCCCTCCCCGCTTCGGACCCGCCCTTCCGGTGATCGCCTCGTGCGCGTTCGGCACCCTCTACACGGCGCGTAATCTCCCGGTTGATACCCGCTATTACCTGCCTCTCCTGGTGGGCGTGGCCCTGTTGCTTCCGCTCGCTGCGACCCGGTTCCGCCTCGGGCGTTGGGCGCTCGGTCCGCTGCTGGGCGGCGTGTTCCTCTGGCAGCTCGCCGCCGACCGCGGGATCGGTCCGAAGCCGGTTCGCTTGGAGTCAACCAGCTTTTCGGCGCAGACCGCGCTCGCGATGGCACCGCAGGGCCCGTTTGCACCCCCGCTTCCGAAGGCGGCGCCGTTCGTCGTGGCGTTGGAAGTGTTGGTCGCGGCGATCGTCGGGGAGCGCGTGAACGACGCCGGCGCGTTCTTCATCGTGGTGCCACCATTCGCGGAGGCGCGGAGCTTGGGGCTCGAGTCTCGCACACTGCAAGCGCTCGCGCAGCTTGGCGGCGTGCAGGAGCCGGCGCTGCGGGTGGTAGAGGTGGAGGGTGGCGGCGTGATTGATCCTGGCAACGCACGTTATCTCGCGATCGCGGGAGGTCGCCCGAGCGGGCTCTCCGCGCTCGTCGAGGGGTGGGACGTCGTGACCGAAGCGCAGGTCGGGGACCGGCGGGTGGCGTTGTACCGCCGGCCGCGGTGAGGGACGGGGCAACCGGAGGCCGGAGACCCGGGGCCCGTCCCCCGGACCCTCTCAGCCCCCGAGCGGAACGATCACCACAAACCGATTTCTCTCGTGCAACGTCAGCGACCCGCCATGCGCCTCCGCGATGGCGCGGGCCAGCGCCAGCCCCAGGCCCGTGCCGCGCTCGCGCGTCGTGAACCACGCGTCGAAGATGCGGGACCGGTCCGGCTCCGGCACGCCGGGGCCGTCGTCCGAGACGACGAGCGTTTGCCCTTCGCGAAGCACCTGCACCTTCGTGCCGGCGGCCAGGCCGTTGTCGATCAGGTTGCCGAGGAGCGTCTCCAACGCGGCCGGAGCGCCCAGCACCGGGTAGCTCCCCTCCCCGACCGACACACACTCCCGGCTCGCCGCCAGCCCGCGCGCCAACGCGAGCAGGTCCACACGCTCCCGCGACGCCGACGATAACCCCGCCTCTGCCCTGGCCAACGCCAGGAAGCCGGAGGCGACGTGGTCCACGCGTCGCCCGGCTTCGTCGAGGCTACGCCGCAGCCGATCACCACGTTCACCTTCGGGGATCGCCTCGGCGGCGGCGCGCAACACCGCGGCAGGCCCTTTCAGCTCGTGCGCAAGATCGGCCGCGCGCCTGGCTTGCGTCGCGAGCCGGGTGTTGCCGAGGTCTACGAACGCGTCGAGCTCCACGATCCCGGTTCGTTCGAGAGGCGCAGCCGGGCGGGCCTCGGCACGGCGAGCGAGCCGCTCAACGTCTGCCACGATCCGTCGCGTCATCCACGCCGACAATCCGAGGCCCACAAGCGCGGAAACGGACACCAGTTCGACCACCGCGAACAGGTCGTCCGAGAGGTAGAGGACGTGACGGCGGAGGATCGCGTCGGCGGCCGCGAGGCGTCCATCCGGCAGCGTCACGCTCACGCCACACACGAGCGCGCGCCGCTCGAGCCCCACGACACAGCCGTCCAGCGGCTCGGGGCTTTCGGCATCCCACTCCGGGAACCCCGGGAACGCGGCTTCGCCGAAGATCCCCACCCCAACCCACCGAAACCAGCCGTCCGCCGTCGCGCCGACCACCGCGAGGGCCGGCGCTTCCCCCTCGTACACCCGCACGCGCACGTCCGCGTCGCGAGCAATTTCACTCGGCTCGCCCCCCAGGAGCAGCGCCCGGCCTGCGCTCCGAACGCGTCCCCAGACGAACCAGGTCTGCACCCGCTCCGCGCTCCCCGCGAGGACCGCCACGAACGCCGGCGCCAGCGCCACGACGACCACCAACCACCGGGCCCGCGCCCGGAGGCTCAGCCGCGCCACTTGTACCCGGCGCCAATCACGGTTTCAATCCGATCGAAGTGGGGATCAAGCCCCTCGAACCCCCGCCTCAGCCGGCGAACGTAGGTGTCCACCAGCCGATCAGCCACTACCGAGTCGTCGCCCCGCGCCTCCTCCAAAAGCCACGCCCGGCTCCGCACAACATCCGACCTGCGAGTCAGCGCGTCCAACAGACGGAATTCGGTGAGCGTCGTCGCGAGCGGCGCGCCCGCCCAGCGCACGGTGAGCCGCTCGGGATCCAGTTCCAGGGCACCCAACTTTCGGGCGGCGGGCGGGGCCGTGTGCCGACGGAGCAGCGCGGCGATCCGGGCCAGCAGCACCCGGGTCGAGAATGGCTTGGTCACATAGTCGTCGGCCCCGAGCTCCAGGCCGAGGGCTTCGTCGATCTCCGAGTCCCGCGCCGTAAGCAGCAGGAACGGCAGCTCGGGGTGCACCTCACGCACGCGGCGGCAAACCGTGAAGCCGTCCAGCCCCGGCAGGTTGACATCGCAGACGATGACGTCCGCGCCATTCACGAGCTGCAAACCTACCCTTCCGTCGAATGCCGTCGTAACGACGTACCCCGCCTCCTCGCAGGCCAACGCGAGCAGATCCACGAGCGCTCGGTCGTCGTCGATGAGCAGGACGTGGGCCATCGAAATTTCTCTAACCTCCTTGAAAAAAAGATCGGAGAACGCTTGACCTGCGGCCTGCAACGAGAGACAGTTGACGAGTCGGCAGGAGGTGGCTCCCCCCGGGGAAAGAGCCTGACGATACAACCGCTCTTCCCGCTGCCCCCGCGGAAAGATCTACCCGGAGAAGCAACGTGCCTACTGAAGAACTGTTTGGTAACTATCACTTCCTCCTGGAAATCCAGGGGATCATCAGCGACAACAAGATCATCGTCGGCGGCTTCAAGTCGGTGTCCGGTATGGACAGCTCGACCGAAGTGGTCGAGTTCAAGCAGGGCAACGACAAGGTCGTCCGCAAGAAGCCGGGCCGCACCACCTACAGCAACATCGTCCTCGAGCGCGGCTACACGGCCACCGACGATCTGTGGACCTGGCGCAAGAACATCGAAGACGGCAAGATCGACCGCCGCTCCGGCTCGGTCATCGTGCTCGACCAGGACGGCGCCACGGAAGTGGCCCGCTACAACTTCTACGAAGGCTGGCCCTGCAAGTGGAACGTGCCGGACATGAACGCCGACAGCTCCGCGATGGCCATCGAGAAGATCGAGATCGCCGTCGAGAAGTGCGAGCGCGGCTAAAGGCCGTTTCGGCGTAAGCCGAAGCACCCAACCGGCCCGGCCTCACCGCCGGGCCGTGTTGTTTTTGGACGCCGACTCAGGGTACGCGTCCGCCTCAAGCCTGCAGGGACAACCCTCGCAACACCAGCGTGGGCGCGTCCACTTCGCCGTTGCGCTCCTGGTCAGAGGCAACCTCGTCCACGCACGACAGCAGCTCGCGAACGTCCAGATCGAGGTGGGCCACAGCCGCGCCTTCCCGCTGGCTCCCCCGCACCACGCCCACGCGCACAGATCCCTCGATTCTCCCCGTCGAGAGGTTCAGCGGCGGCAGATCGTCGATCACCAGGTGCTCCGTCAGCTCCGCGAGGATCACGTTGCGCGTACGAGACCCAGGGCGCACCACGAGATTGGTGGGGCGAATCGCGCCGTCCGTCACATGGCCCGTCGGGCGCAGGCCGAGCGCGCGGGCGCTCTCCGGATCGTGGTAGAGGCTAGTCGGAACGCCCTCTTTGAGGAGGGTCACCGGGATCGGGGGAACGCCCCGATCGTCGAAGGTGCGGGAGTACAGGCCGCTCGACAAGCCCGCGTCGTCGGTGATGTGCAGCACCGGCGACGACAACGGCTTACCCATGCGCGAAGCCAAGAAGTTGCCAGCGCGCACCGCGTCCGCGCAAAAAGCGGGAGCGAGGCGACGGAAGAAGTCGGCCGCCGCCCGCGGGTCGATCACCAGCGGCAGGGCGCCGCCGGGCAGAGAAACCGGCCGGAGGAGACCCTCGATCCGGCGACGAAGCTCCGTGCCGAAGGGCAAGCTGGCGACGTCAGAGAAGTGTCGCGACGCGATTCGATGACCGAGCTGCACGGGGCCGCTCCCCGCCACCGCTTCGAGGGTGTAGGTGGTGGCGGCGCCGCTGAGCTCCACCTCGCGGGTGGACATCAGGCTGCGGCACTCCCGAACTTCCTGATAACGAAGCTGTTGAAGTTGCACGTTGCCGTGGTTGAGGCTGCGCTCGGCGAGCAGCAAGAATTCGTTGCGATCGGCCTCCTCGATCGCCGCGTGGCGCCGGTCGTCGAGCCCCAGCGAGCCGCCAATCGGCGCGAAGCGGTCCGCCGGGCCCGCGTGGCCGGAGGGCGGCGCATCGGCTGCGAGGGCGAGCGCAACGTCCACCAGACCGGCCCGGCTGGGCGCCACGGCCACGCCGGCACGCCCGCCCTCAAGCCACACCCTCAACGTCCAGCGCTCGTCGGCGCTGCGCGTGGGGCGTACGCGGCACCCCGTCGTTTCGAGCCGATCAAAGCGCTGCCGCAAGACCTCGACAGCCCGGGCTCCGCGTGCACGACAGGCCTCGATCAACGGGGTGAGCTCCGCGCGATCGTCCATCAGGGCAGCTCGAGCGGGCGATCGGAGACATCGGCTTGCATGCTGCCATCTTCGATCGCGTTGTACAGTTCGGTGTTCATGTCGTCCTCCACGGTCCGGGAGGCGTCGTCCGGATCCGTCGCCACCAACCAGTAGTCGAGCACGATCCCCCAGCAGCCGTCGAGGGAGGTCACCCCAACTGCGGTGAAGGTCGTCGTGCCGTTGGGTCCGGTCGTGCCGGTTCCGAGGATCTCTCCCGTCTGACCTCGATCGTCCAACGCCACCTCGATTCCCGGCGCCGCCTTGCCGTTCGCCTCGACCTTCGCCACGATCTCGATGTCGAACACCTCGGGATCGCCGCACTCGGTACCGGCATGGCCAGTGTCTTCCGGAGCCTCGCCGGTCTCGACTTCGGGTGCACATGCAGTGAGCAGGAGGAGGACAACCAGACGCGACATTGACACCTCGGGGGAATAGACACCCACGCCCCGAGAGGCTACGCCGCCGCCCGCCGCGTGGCCACCCGCATCGCCTTGGAGCTCAACGTGTCTGATACCAAGTTCCTCGAAGCCGCCCTTGCAGACGGACGCGTCCGCGTCGCCGTTCTCTCCCACGATGGGGATGTGCTCCTCCGCATCTACCAGCCGACCGACCTCACGCTCAGCGAGCTTTTGCCGATCGTCGACAACTTCGGTTTGGTGATCAGCGACGAGTGGGCGAAGGACAACGTCGAGGGGGAAGGCGCGATCGACACCTTCCGTGTCGCCCGCGTGCCCGGGCTCACGCTGGATCAGGTGCTTGAGCGCAGCGGCCGGCTCACGGCGGGCCTCGAGGCCGTGTTCGAGAAGAAGATGGCCTCGGACCCTCTGAACAAGCTGGTCCTTCGCGCGAACCTCACCTGGGAGGAGGTGGACCTGGTGCGCGCGCTTGCGGGGTACGCCAAGCAGATCAAGCTTGCGCACCTGATGTCCAAGGTGCAGGAGATCCTCGTCAACCAGTCTGGCGCCGTCGCCGCGTTGATCGGCCTGTTCCATGCGAAGTTTGATCCGCAGGTGTCGACGGATCGGGCGGCAGCCATCGGCCTCGCAGCGGCGGCCGTCGAGGAGGAGCTCAGCCAAATCCCGACGGTAGATGAAGACTTCGTGCTCCGGTTCTTGTTGAACCTGATCGAGGCCTCGCTCCGCACCAACTTCTACCGCACCGACCGCATCTTCCACTACATCAGCTTCAAGGTGGACCATGCGAAGATCCGCCACATCCCGCTCCCGCGGATGATGGTGGAAATCTACGTTCACCACTACGAGATGGAGGGGCTACACATCCGCGGCGGCCCGATCGCACGCGGTGGCTTGCGCTACTCCGATCGCGCAGACTTCCGCACGGAGATTCTCGGCCTCGTAACGACGCAGATGGTGAAGAACGTCGTGATCGTGCCCGAGGGCAGCAAGGGTGGCTTCTACGTGAAGTACACCATCGACGACGCTGGCGAGCGCCGCCGGGTGGGCGACCGACTGTATCAGGTGCTGATCCGCGGCCTGCTGGACATCACGGACAACCTCGTGAACGGCAAGTCGGTTCGCCCCCCGAACGTGGTCGCTCACGATGGAGACGACCCTTACCTCGTCGTAGCGGCGGACAAGGGCACGGCCCACCTCTCCGACACCGCGAACTCGCTCAGCAAGGCCTACGGCTTCTGGCTCGGCGATGCCTTCGCTTCCGGTGGCAGCCAGGGGTACGACCACAAGGTCGTGGGGATCACGGCCCGGGGCGGGTGGGTGCTCGTGAAGCGCCTCTTCCGCGAGATGGGGATGGACGCGGAGAAGGACGAATTCACGAGCTTCGGCATCGGTGATTGCGGTGGCGACGTGTTTGGAAACGGCGTCATCGAAACGCCCAAGATGAAGCTGCTCGCGGCGTTCAACCACGTTCACATCTTCCTTGATCCCAACCCCGACGCCGCGCGATCGTACGTCGAGCGCAAGCGCTTGTTCGACGTCGTGGGCGGCTGGGACAAGTACGACACGTCACTGATCTCGCAGGGTGGCGGCGTCTTCTCGCGGAAGCTGAAGACCATCCCGCTCTCGGCCGAGGTCAAGGCGATGCTCGGCACGGACGCCGACGAGCTCAGCCCCAACGCGGTGATGAACCTGATCCTGAAGATGCAGGTCGACCTGTTCTGGAACGGCGGCATCGGCACCTACGTCCGGAGCAGCGTCGAGACGAACAACGACGCGAATGACACGGCGAACGACGACATTCGGGTATCGGCCAACGAGCTCCGGTGCAAGGTGGTCGGCGAAGGCGGTAACCTCGGGTTCACCCAGGCCGCGCGCATCGAGTACGCCCAGCGGGGCGGCCGCCTGAACACGGATTTCGTAGACAACTCCGGCGGCGTAGACACCTCCGACCACGAGGTGAACCTCAAGATCCTCCTGAACCCCATGGTGGCCTCCGGTCGGATCTCAGAGACGCAGCGCAACGAGATCATCCGCTCGATGACCGACGAAGTCGCCAATATGGTCCTCGCGAACAACAACGCGAACGGCCGGCTCATCTCGCTCGACGAGATCCGGTCCGCTCGCGACCCGTTCCCGTACGGTCGGGCGATCGACTGGCTGTGCACCAAAGGCTCCGTGACCCGCGCCTTCCTGGCGCTCCCGAGCGACAACGAGCTGCGTCGGCGCGCCGCGAGCCAGAAGGGCCTCGTTCGCCCGGAGCTCGCGGTCATCCAGGCGCACGTCAAGATGCACACGTTCAAGATGCTGATGCAGGAGGATGCCTCGACGATCCCGGCGTTCAACCGCCTCCTTCGTGGCTACTTCCCCACCCGCATCCAGAACGAGTTCGCCGCCGACCTGCCGAACCACATGCTGGCGAAGGCCATCGTGATGACCGTCCTGCTCACCGAAGTGGCCACCGACGCTGGCGCCGGCTTCTTCCCGATGATGCTGGAGCTCACCGGCGCGAGCGCCGGGAAGATCGCCAGCAGTTGGACGGAAGCGATGCGGTTGACCGACGGCGAGGAGCTCAAGGCGGGGCTCGTGGCGGCGCACGGGCACCCCGAAGGGGCCTATTACGCCTGGACCCTGTTCACGGAGGCGATCCAGCAGCTCGTTACCGGCTGGCTGTCGCCGGGAAGCGGCGGGTATGCGGCCGAAGACGAGGGTCGGTTCCGCGAGGCCCTCGCGGCGATCTCGGCCACCCGCTCCGGTGCAGACGCGACGTTCGCCAAGAACGCGGTCGACAAGATGGCGGGCTCCGGGATCCCTCGCGACCTCGCCACGCGGATCGTGGTGGCGAGCAGCACCCTGCGCGCCAGCGAGGTCTGCGCGATCGCCCGGAAGAGCGGGGAGACGATCCGCGACACGGCCGTGCTCTACCAAACGGTCGGTCAGGCTTCGGGCCTCACCAACACCCTGCGCAGCATCGCGGCCCGCCGCGGCGAAGGGCGGTGGGATCCCATCGCGCTCGGCATCCAGCGCATCCGCTACCGGGCGCTCCTGCGCGACCTCGTGCTCGAGAGCCCGACGCCCGGCTCCGCGCTTCGCTTCGGCGTTGATCGCGGCGTTGAGCTCGTTTCCACCGCGAAAGTGAAAGCGGTGGCCGACGTGGTTCAGCGGATCGTGGGCAAGGAGCCGGACATCGCGGCCCTCCTGGTCGGCGAGCAGCGCATCCGCGCGGTGATGTAGCCGGCGCCCTACGGGGCGACGCTCAGGGGCGACGAACGCCGCGGTTCTTCCGGTTCCGCTGGTGGTCCTCGTCCACGACAAAGTCCATCTCGGCGAGCTCGCCTTCATTGGCAGGCATCGATTCCAAGTAGCCGGAGGCGCGAAGCAGGTCGGAGAAGCCGCCGCTCGACTCGGCGCTTTCAGCGCTGGCGCGGCCGCCGGAGCGCGCGGCGCCCGCGCCTGCGGGAGTGGCGCCCCGGAGTGCCTTTTCGAGCGCCGCATTCGCGTTCCGCGTGTTGGCGGACAAGGTGGCCAGCACGCTCTCGCGCCAAAGCAGCCGAGCATCGCCGCGCAGGCCATCGAACGCCGCGCGATCCATCCGATACAACCACCCCGGGCCGGCCGCGACACAAGACGCCGTGCGCGCCATGCTCTCAACCAGGGTGTTCGCCCCGAATTGCTGACCGGGCGTGAGCTGCGTGAGCAGTTCGGCGCGATCCCCCCGCACGTTTCGCAGCACCTCCACCGTGCCCTCCGCGAGGATGTACATGCACGAGCCCGGCTCGCCTTCGAGCACGATCACCTGCCCCTCTGCCACCGCTTCGGCGGTGAACGACGCAGCCAGGGCCTCCTCCACCTCGCCTTCCATGTCGCGAAGGCCCGGTTGGGCGCGGAGCAAGGGCCCCGGGGGTGGGCACTCCCCCGTCGGGAGGCCCGGTCGAACGACCCGCCAGAGGCGCACGAGCGCGCCCGGCTCCTTCCGGTTCGGCGCCGCGAACGACCCCGCCGCCACCGCCGCGAGCTTGGCGTTGGTGGCAGAGATGCGCTTCACGGCCGACTTCTGCGCGAGGTCGAGCAGCGCGTCGTACACGCGGCTGCGCTCGAACCGCAGGCGACGCAGGTCTGCCACCTCCAGGGCCAGGAGCGTGGTCGGCAAGGTGGCCTTCAACGTGGCCGAACGCACACTGCCGGCGACAAATGCGCCGGTTTCACCTATGATATCTGGCGCACGGATGCGACCGATCTCCCGAAGCTGCGCGCTGGCCGAGAGCTCGCCATAGAGGATGAGCGCCAGCTCGTCCACCGCCGAGCCCTGGGCCCACAACATCTCGTTGGGCGCCAGCGTGACCCGGCGAAACCGCGGCGCGGCGCGCTCAAGGTCGGAGCGTGCCACCCTCGAAAAGAAGGGAAGCAGCGCCAGTTCTTCTGCGATCGTGGCCATGGGTGCTGGTTAACCGGCCTCAGCCCGCCACACCTCACTCACCCGGGCATCCCGGCGACATCCGAGCCGATAGGGCAGGTATCGACTTGGGTTTTTCTCGTGGAAGTCCTGATGGTACACCTCGGCCGCGTAGAAGGTGGCGCCCTCCACCACCGGCACCACGATCGGACCAGGCAGCGCCTTCTTCGCCTCAAGCGCCGCCTTCGCCGCCGTGGCCGTGGCCGCCTGCTCCGCGCTCTCCGCGAAGATGACCGGACGGTAGCTGTCGCCCCGATCACAGAACTGCCCGCCTCCATCGGTCGGATCGATGTGATGGAAGTAGTAGTCGACTACCGCGGCGTAGCTGAGCTTCTCGGTGTCGAACACCACGCGTACCGCCTCCTGGTGCCCGGTGTCCTCGCCGGTCACATCCATGTAGGTCGGGTTCTTGGTGTGGCCACCCGCGTAGCCGGACGTCGTCGCGACAACGCCGTCGAGGTGGTCGAAGTCCGTTTCCATGCACCAGAAGCACCCGCCCGCGAAGACCGCGACCGCCTGCCCCGGACCAGGCTTAGGGATGGTGGCCATGGCGGACTCGGCGGGGGCGCCGGCTTCAGAGGGCGTGGCGCAAGCAGCGATCAAAGCGGCGAAGAAGAAGCGCATGAGACTCCAGGGGGTTCGTTTGGGGGATGCCACGGCACCCAGGCGAGATTCTCACGATTCGTCACCGGCGGCGTTCACCCGCGATCCACACTTGCTCGGGCACGGTGAGCGATTCGGGGGTGACCAGCGGATCGGCAGGGAGAACGAGCAGACTGGCGGCCCGACCGACCGCGATCACCCCGAGATCCTCAAAGCCCCAGAACGCCGCGGGGGCCGAAGTTCCCGCGGCGAGGATCTCCGCGCCCGAGAGTCCAGCGCTTTGGAGCAACAAAATCTCGTCCGGGTCGATCCCGGCGAAGCGGGAGTTTCCGAAGTCGGTGCCGTACAACACGGTGGCACCGGCGTCGCGAAGGGCGGCCAGATTGGCGAGGGTAGTGGCACGACCCCCGAACGCGCCGAGCGTGCTGATCACGGCTCGCCCGGACCAGGAAGCCAAGGTATCCGAGGACAATTCGCTGGTCGGAGTGTGCGCCAAGGCATCGACGCCGGCCGCGGCGGCGCGCGAGGCCTCGTCGTCGCTCAAGGCATGGCTCGCGACGCGCATCCCGAGGGCGTGCGCGCGCGCGGTCGCGACCGAAATGGCCCCGTCATCCAGCTGTGGATCAGCGGTGATCGGCAGCTTCACGACGGAAGCGCCAGCGTTGTGCAGCCGATCGACCGCCGCGACTGCCTCGGCCGCGCTCGTGCACTCCAACCCATACCCATCCGACCCCCAGGAGCGCGTGGGGTACCCGCCCGAGGCGGTGATCATCGGCCCGGCGGCCCGTACCTCAAGCGGGGCGTGGTCGATGGCCAGAAACTCGATCGGAGCGGCCAGATCCACGGCCCCGGCCACGCCACCATCGGCCATCGCGCCCCCCTCGGGAAGGTACGCGAGGTGCACGTGGCTGTCGATGAACGCGGGAACGAGGAACCGGCCGCTGACATCGATGACCTCCGCGCCCTCCGCGGCCAACCCCTCTCCAACCTCGAGGATTCGTCCATCGCGCATCCACACGTCCACGAGCCCCTGCCCGACCACGCGGCCGCCCTGCAGCAGAATGGAGGCTGGCGCCGGGGCGGTGTCGACCGGTAGGGGCGCGCGAGAGCTGGCCGCGCAAGCCAGGAAGAACCAGAGGGTCATGCCAGACCGTACGCGCCGCGTTGGCGCACGGATCGCGGGTGTCCGGGCTACGTGACCGCTCGTGACCGTCCCCTGCCCCCGCTGCCGACGCCCGAACGCGCCGCATCGCGAAACCTGCCTGTACTGCGGCGCCACGATGCCCACGCCAACGGTCGCCCCGCCGTCAAAAAGCAGGGAGTTGCCAGCGAACCTCGACGAGCTCGTGCGCCGCGCGATGACCGGCGGGGGGATCGGCGCGCTGAAGAAGGCGCTGGCCGATCCCGCGCCCGAGCCCACCCCACCACCGAGCGCACCACCCACACCGCCGGTGCCGCGCCCCGAAGTGGCGCCGCCCCCGACCACCGCCCCGCCGCCGGACGCTTGGACGGAGCTGGAGCCCCTCGCGACCGCCGCCATCGCGCCCGCGCCGGTCATCGATCCGCTCGACGCGCTTCTGCTCGCGGCGCAGGAAGCCGTTGCCTCGCGCGCCGTCCCCGCCGACCTCGCGGCCGCGCTGTGTCGGCTCAGAGAGGCGCTCCCTGCCGCCGAGCGCCTCGCAGCCGAAGCGCTCGGAGCCGAATCGTCGCAGGAAACAACGCCGGCCCCCGACGACGGTCCGCCCGTTCGCCTGCCACCTTCCCGCCATGCCTGGGCGCTGGCGCTCGCTGGGGTTCCCGACGGCGTGGAGGTTGGGCGCCTCGCAACGGCCTTGGAGGTCGATCTCGCAACCGCACGCGCGGCCGTACTGGCAGGCGGCGCGCGCATCGTCTTGCGCTCGCCGGAGCGCGCGGAGCTTGAGCGCCGCGGCAGCGCTCTGGCGAGCCTGGGCGTACGCTGGCGCGTGCTGGATCGCGCGGAGTTACTGGCCTTCGGAGCGGCCTACGCGCTGGTAGCGGCCGAGGCGGCAGATGCCTGGCGGGTGTGGGAGGCGCCCCGATGGGGCGAGTCGCGACCCGACCCGTCCCAGCTCCCGCGAGGAGCGGAGTGGCCTTCCGGCGACGTTTGGCTGATCGTAAGCGGCGAAGTCGAGGAGAAGCGTCTTCGCCCACCCGCGGCGGAGTCGCGCTGGCAACGAAGCCACTACGCGGCGGCGAACGGCGCGGGCGGCGAGGCGCGCATCGCGGTGCTCGACCTCCACACCCATGAGGGCATGTTTCGCGTGGTGGAAGGCGCCGTCGACCTTCGGCTGCTCGCCGGCGCGGAGGCCTCCGCTCAGCGCCGCTCGATCAAGGCCTTCGCGGATGCCGTCGCGCTGCGCTGGCCCCACGCCGAGGTTCAACCCCGCCGCACCTGCCCCGCCCAATCGCGCCCGGGCGACGACCGCCGTGCCGACGGCTGGGCCACCTGGGAAGAGCACACCCGCGTTTGCCGCGCCCTCGCGATCGCCGCTCAGTCGAGCACGTGACGCGCCATGGCGGTGCTCACGAGCCCCGCGCTGCGGCGAACACCCAGCTTTTTCAGTAGGTTACGTCGATGAACCTCGACCGTGCGCTCGCTGATCCCGAGCGCGCCGGCGATCTCGCGGGAGGTGGCGCCGGTCGCAACGCGCGCGAGGATGTCCCGCTCGCGCGGGGTGATCGCGGCGTGGGCCCCTTGAGGCTCCACCTCACCTACCGGAGCAAGCCCCTCGATAACCCTACGTAATTCAGCGGATGGCACGCCCAGCGGAAGCACGGCTTCGGAAAACACGTCAGCTGGCGCTGGTCTTCGTCCAGCACCGCCCCAGATGAGCACGCGGCGGGGTCCGGCGGAGATCGGCGAGACCTCGCGGTTGGTGGCATAGACGAGATGGAGCGACGCCGACGTGTCCCCCTCCACGATGTCCTGTCCAAGCACGACCGCGCGCACCCCACTGGCGAAGAGCGGCGGGAGGGAACCCAACCAAACGGTGAACATGAAGGGTAGATCGGCAACAGCGCATCTGCACACGAGGGCCATTCCCGATCAGGCATCGAAGCTGACCTCTTTGGGGAGGCGCCCGCGCTGGAGCTTGCCCAGCGCGTTGCGGGGCAGGGCGCTCACAAACGCGTAGCGTCGGGGCCGCTTCAGCCCGCTCAGCGCCGCCGCCGCCGCCTCCAGGTTTCTCCGCAGCGCGATCAGCTCCACCGTGCCATCGGGAACCACGGCCGCCACCACGATCTCGTTGAGATCCGAATCCGGCAGCCCGCAGCAGCCGATCTCCGCAACGCCCGGCGCCCGGCCGAGTACAGCCTCCACCTCCGCAGGCGACACGTTCACCCCGCCGACAATCACCAGGTCCTTCTTGCGACCCACGATCATCAGGCTTCCCGCCTCATCCAACGCCCCGGCGTCGCCCGTGCGGAAGAAGCCGTCGTCGGTGAACGCTCCCGGCTCGGGCCGCGGCCAATACCCTGCGAAAACCCCAGGTCCTCGCACCTGAACCTCGCCTTCGACGATCCTCACTTCCGTATCCCGAAGCGGCGTGCCGACCGTGCCGGCTCGGCGCTCCCCGTCGAAGGGGTTGCTGCAGATCATCACCGTCTCCGTCATCCCATACCGCTCCAGGATGCGCTGACCTGTGGCCTCGAAAACGGCGTCTGAGAGCTCGGCGCCCAGGCCGTCGCTCCCGCTCACCATCAACCGGAAGTGCGTGAACCACTCCGGGTGCGCCTGCATCAACGGCAACCAACGCCGGTAGTAGGTCGGCACGCCATAGAAGTGCGTCGCATTGTCGGGCGGCTCCACCGGGTCGAAGCGCGGGGAGAGCAGCACGCGAGCGCCCCGCAGCCACGCCCCGTGCAGCCCGAGCACCAGCCCGTGAGTATGGAATAGCGGGAGCGTGAGCCACAGCACATCGTCGCTCGAAAGCGCCCACCGCTGTTGAAGCGCATCGAGGTTTGACTCCCACATCTGCCAGGTTTGCGGGGCACCCTTGGGGCGGCCGGTGGTCCCGGACGTGAAGAGGAGCGCGGTCAGTTCGCCCCCATCCCAGCTTCCCGCCGCCGGCTCACTCCCGACGGCTGGCTCGCACCGAACCACTGAAAAGTGTTCGGGCGTGGCCGTGATTACGAGCGCGGGCGTCGCATCCTCGATGATCGGAGCCAACTCCAACGCCCGATAGTGCGCGTTGAGCGGCACGCGAACCGCGCCGAGCGCCATACAACCAAGGTGCGCCGCCACCAATTCGATGCCGTTCTCCAACTGGATCCCCACGCGGTCCCCCGCCTTCACGCCGCGCCCGGCGAGCCAACCGGCGGCGCCCTCCCCCAGGGCGCGAAGCTCACCGAACGTGTAGGTGCTTCCTTGCCAGTCCAGCGCCGGCCGCTCGGCAGGGTGGGCGAGGAACCGGGAAAGAAAGCGGGGGCGTGCCATGCGCGGAGAGCTATCCGGTTAGGGTCGGCCCCCATGCCCCGACCGACCTGGCTCCGACGGCTCGTCCGCGCCTCCGCGTGGGTCGGCGGCTTCGGCCTGCTCGCGCTCGGCATCGCCGCCGTTCCTGCGATGTACGTCGCGCGGGACTGGGCAGCCGAAGGCGAGGCGCTGGCCGACGCCCATGCGCGGTACGAGGTTGCGCACCCCGGCTGGAGCTTCCCGGCCCACGTGGTGTCCCGGCCCACACCGCTTTCGGCCTCGCCAAAGCGGCTGATCGCCGAGGCGAAGGCGCGCGGGTACACCGAAACGTGCCCGACTCCGGGGCCTGGCGAATTCTGCACCAAGACCCAAAGCGTCGTGCCCCGAAGCGGGGATGTCGAGCTGGAACCCATCGAACTCGGCTGGCTCTTCGGTCCCGACGCCGAGATCCGCTACCATCTCCCGCTGGAGGAAGCTCCGGAATTGCTGGTGCAGGCCATCATTGCGGCCGAGGACCGGGAGTTTCGCGAGCACCATGGCGTAAACGTCACGTCGATGGTTCGAGCGGTGCTCGCCAACGCCCAGGAGGGCGGGTACGCGCAGGGAGGCAGCACCCTCACGATGCAGGTGGTGAGGAACCTCAACCAAAGAAAAGAGAAGACGGTCCAACGGAAGCTGCAGGAGATGGTGATGGCATGGGCCATCGACCGCCATCTCGGGAAAGAAGGCGTGCTCCAGATGTACCTGGACGCCCCGTACCTGGGCCAACGGGGGAGCCTGTCGGTATGCGGCTTTGAAGCTGCATCGCTCCACTACTTTGGGCATCCGGCGAAAGACCTGACGCTCCCCGAGGCCGCCACGCTCGCCGGCATCTTGCCCGCGCCCGGCAAGTTCGCGCCCGACCGCTTCCCCGAGAAGGCCAAGGAGCGCCGCGATCGGGTGCTCTCCGCGATGCACGAGGTGTTCGGCGTTGAGGTGCAGGAGGCGCTCGCAGCCGCGGTGGAGACATCGCCACCTCCGGCGTTCCCCGAGCGTTATCCGGGGTATCTCTCCGCCGCCCGGGCGTGGCTGGAGAGCCACGTGAGCCCGACGGTGCTGTATGGTTCGGGCCTCGAGGTCGAAGTAGGGCTGGACGTGGTGGCGCAAGAGGAGGCCGACCAGCTCTTCCCAGCGAAGACGCGCTACTTCGAGTCGTTGATCGGTCGGAAGCGGAAGGATGAGCCGATGCAGGCCGCGGGCGTGCTGCTCGACGTGGAGACCGGCCTGGTGCGCGCTGTGTACGGCGGCACGGATGTGACGGCGATCAGCTTCAACCGCGCCACCCAGGCGATGCGCCAGCCGGGGAGCAGCTTCAAGCCGCTCACCTACGCCATGGCGTTCGAGCTGCGCGACGCGGAGGGCAAGCCGCGGTTCACGGCCGCGAGCACCGAACCCAACTCCCCGCGGGACTTCAAAACGCCGCAGGGAAACTGGCGTCCCCGCAACGTGGGCGGCGAGTACACCGCGACCGCGTGCCTGGCGCAGGGGCTCACCTGGTCTCAAAACATCGCGACCGCCTCCTTGCTGGAGGAGGCGGGCGGCCCGAAAGCGCTGATCGCGTTCGCGACGAAGCTTGGGTTCGACACATCCAAGTTCCCCGAAGAGATGGGGCTGTGCCTGGGGCAGGGAGAGGTAACACCTCTCGCGATGGCGCAGCTCGCCGGCATCTTCAGCAACGGCGGGTACAAGCTCGATGCCTCCCCCGTTTGGCGCGCCGTGGATGCGGGCGGGGTTGAGCGGGTAGGGCCGCCCCAGAAGGGCGCCTCCGTCGTGAGCGCCGAAGCCGCGGCGCTCACGCGCGAGCTGATGAAGTCGGTGATCGAGGTGGGAACCGGCGGTGCGAGCCGCGGCGCGGGCGGCGAGGGCGGCTACCAGGGCCCGGCGATGGGCAAGACGGGCACGACCGACAGCGAGAAGGATCTGTGGTTTGTGGGCGCGACGCCCACGCTCGCGATGGCGGTCTGGGTGGGGTACGACACGCCCACCCCCCTCGGCGTCGCCGCCAGCGACCTCGCCGCGCCGCTCTGGGGATGGTGGATGAACCGGGTCACCCGCGCGGATCTCACGGAGAAGGACCCAACGAGCGGCGGGATCCTGTACCCAAAATGGCCGGAAGAACCCAAGATCCTCAAGCGGTCGATCTGCAAGGTGTCGGGCCGGTTGATGAACGGCACGTGCCCGGGGATCAGCGCGCCGTTCATGGAGGGCACGGTTCCGACGCAGGGGTGCGGCATCGAACACCCGCCGCCAGAGGCCGAAGTCGTGGAGCTCGACGCCGCCGGCAACCCGAAGCCCAAGCACGAGTCCTTGTGGAAGCGCCTGCAGCGGGAACAGCAGGAGGCGGCCGGCGCGGCCCCAGCGGCGGCTCCCGGAGCGCCCTGAACCGCGCCGACCGGGCTCAGCCGACGAAGGTTCGCATCACCAGCGTAGCGTTCACGCCGCCGAAGCCAAAGCTGTTGCTCATCGCGATCGCGGGGCGCGTTTCGCGCGCTTCCAACGCCACGTAGTCCAGATCGCACTCCGGATCTGGCACGAACAGGTTCGCCGTGGGCGGAACGATGCCGGTCTGCAACGTGAGCGCAGTCGCGACGGCCTCGACGCCGCCGGCCGCACCGAGGAGGTGGCCGGTGACCCCCTTGGTGCTCGACACGAGGAGCTTCTTCGCGTGGTCCCCAAAAACCGTCTTCACAGCGGCGGTTTCGGTGACGTCGTTCTGCGGGGTGCTGGTGCCGTGGGCGTTGATGTAATCCACCAGCTCGGGCGAGAGGCGGGCGCTACGAAGCGCGGCTTGCATGCAGCGCGCCGCCCCCGCGCCGCCGGGCGAAGGTGCCGTGTCATGCCAGGCGTCGTTGTTCAGGGCGTACCCGATGATCTCGCCGTAGATGCGCGCGCCTCGCGCCTTCGCGTGCTCCAGCTCCTCCAGCACCACGATGCCGGCGCCTTCCCCCATCACGAAGCCATCGCGATCCCGGTCGAAGGGGCGACTGGCCGTGGCCGGGTCGTCGTTCCGCTTGGATAGCGCCCGCATCACCATGAAGCCGGCCAGACCGACAGGGGTCACCGCGGCCTCGCAGCCGCCGGCGATGATCACATCTGCGTCGTCGCTCCGGATCGCGCGAAACGCCTCCCCGATCGCGTGGTTTCCGGTGGCGCATGCGGTCGTGACGCACAGCGCCGGCCCCTGCGCGCGGTACCGGATCGCGATCTGCCCTCCGGCGAGGTTCGTCAATGCCCGGGGGATGAAGAATGGAGAGAGCCCCTTCCAACCCATCTGATCGAAGAGCCGGCTGCCGTTCACGATCTCCTGCAATCCGCCGATCCCCGTGCCGACGTACACGCCGAAGCGCGGATCTCCCTCCTCCGAGGGCGAGAGCCCCGCGTCGGCGAGGGCCTCATCGGCTGCGAACATCGCGTACTGAGCGAACAAATCGAGGCGACGCGCCAGCTTCTTGTCGATCCGCTGCTCAACGTCGAAGCCCTTTACCTCCGCGGCGATGTGCACGGGCATCGACGATGTGTCGAATCGGGAGACCAGCGCGGTGCCGGAACGCCCCGCGACCATGGACTCCCACGTGCTGGGCACATCCAAGCCGCAGGGCGTCACCGCGCCGAGCCCGGTGACGACGACCCTTCGATCCACGAGCTACTTCGTGACCTTGTTGCTGATGTAGTCGATCGCGTCTCGCACCGTCGAGATCTTCTCGGCGTCTTCATCCGGGATCTCGATGTCGAACTCCTTCTCGATCGCCATCACCAACTCCACGATGTCGAGCGAATCGGCGCCCAGATCGTCGATGAACGACGCATCGGGGAGCACCTCGGTGGGGTTGACCCCCAACGATTCGGCGATCAGGTCCTTCACGCGGCGGGCGGTGTCTTCGGCTGCCATCTGGTACGTCCTCGAATGTGGGCCTGCCTAACCCCGTCGCCGCGGCGTGCCACGGCTTTCTACGGGTCAGTCGGAACGCCGCGATCAGGCCGACGGGAGGCGTACGAGCCGCTTCGCGGCGTCGGTCCGCACCGCGGCCACCAGCCCGGAACCCGCGCAGCTCCGCGCATAACGTAGGGCGCTCGCGACGGCGCGCGCGTCCGCGCGACCGTGGCCGACGACCGCGACGCCATCGACGCCGAGCAGGATCGCCCCGCCCACGCTGTCATAGGTGGTGCGCTGCCGGAAGCGTCGGAAGCCACCGGCCAGGAGCCACCGGCCAAACAGCGCTCCCGGCCGGCGGCGCAGCTCCTCGCGCAGCACCCGTCCCGCCACCTCGATCGTGCCCTCGACCGTCTTGAGCATCACGTTGCCAACGAACCCATCGCAAACCAGCACGTCACACTCGCCGCGCAGCGCGCCCAATGGCTCCACATTCCCCACAAAGCCGATATCCAGACCTTCAAGCTCCCCAAATGCAGCACGAACCTGCGTGTTTCCCTTCCCGCGCTCCTCGCCGTTCGCGAGCAGGCCCACCCGGGGGCGCTCGAGGCCAAGCACGACGCGCGCGTACGCATCGCCCAGCACCGCGAATTGCGCGAAGTGTTGCGGTTTGCAGTCAACGTTCGCGCCGAGATCGAGCAGCACCAACTGCCCACCATCGCCCCGGGGCACCACCGTGCAGAGCGGTGGGCGGTCTACGCCGGGGATCGAACCGAGCACGTGCAATGCCGACGCCATGGCGGCCCCGGAGTGCCCGCAAGTAACGGCGGCCTGCGCCGACCCGTCGCGGACAAGCTCAAAAATGCGCCGGATCGAGCTGTTCGGCTTCTTCCGCAGCGGCGTGGACGCGGGCTCGTCCATCCCCACAATTTCCGGCGCGTGCACCACCTCCGCGCCGCGCGGGATCTTCCCACGCAACAGGTCGGTATCGCCAACGAGCACCACCGGAACCCCTTGGGCGATCG
Source organism: Deltaproteobacteria bacterium (assembly GCA_014191855.1). GTDB lineage: Bacteria > Myxococcota_A > UBA796 > UBA796 > SXON01 > SXON01. Next base: position 43,771 of record BJHF01000024.1, on the reverse strand, counting down.
CCAACGCGGCGCCCTCGAGGATCGCATCCGGCGCCTTGTCTCCCCCGAAAACGTCGAGAGCGACGGGGCGCGGATCGGCCATCCGGCCTACTCGGCTACGGGCGCAGCGGCAGTGTCGTTGTCCGCGAAGATCTTGCGACCGCGGTAGCAGCCACACGCGGTGCAGACGCGGTGCCGCAGCTTCGGCGCGCCGCAATCCGGGCAGGTTTCGACGGCGGCGGTGAGCTTCAGCGCGTCGTGGGCGCGGCGCATGTCGCGACGCGAGCTGGAAGTGCGCTTCTTGGGAACGGGCATGGACTAGTCCTCAGATTTGAGTTTCAAGGCAGAAAGAATGGAAAAGCGGGGATCGATGGTCGTGGGGCTGGCCTGACCGGAGAGCTCGAGGAAACGCGCCTGGCAGGCGTCGTTCTCCGCCTCGTCGATGTCGCGGCACATCAGGCGGGCCGGGCGTTCCACGGTGGCCCACTCGCGGACCACGCCAGCGAGATCGAGCTTCTCGCCGTCGAACTCGCCGACGTCCTCCACCGGGAAGCCGACGTCCACCGGTGGCCTCGGCAGGCCCTCCTCGTCGTCCACCTTCTCCGGCAACGTGCTCACCGGGGAGTAGACGATGCTCACATCGCCACCCAGGCTCACGACGAGCGGGGTGCGACAGCGATCGCAAAGCACCTCGCCGACGACGTGAAGCTCGCCACGAACCGCGACATGTACCCCATGACGGGTGAGCTCGAGACTCCCCTCCATGGCTTTCACGTCTCCGTCAACCCCTTCGGCTGCCGCCGCGCGGGCCCACGGGCCCAGCGAAACGTTCATACCGCGGTTTGAGATGTCGGCGAGGGGCACGATCACAACGGTCTCCGCATGACAAAGATCGGAAGGGGCGGCGTCTACCCCGGTCGGGGGCCAGCGTCAAACCAGCTCGGGGTGGCCACACACACGATCACAGCGGCGGATCGCAGCGCGGTGGTCGGCGAGGGCCGCGCCCGAGTCCGCCAGGGGGCCCATCGTGCTCCCCGGCTTGAACGGGCATACGAATGCAGCGCCGTTTGGCGCCAGCGCCAGGCGGAGACCACCGAGCGCGCAGCTCCCCGCCGCGCGAGGTGCCCCTGGCCCACCCGGCTGCAGCCTGGAGAGCGCTTCCTTCGCCACGTTCGTCGTTTTCTGCAGAGGCCAGCCTTCAGCCAGCGCGGCCGACAAATCCGAGGCGACAGCGGCGCCCAGCGTGACGCCCTGCCATGGCGCGCACAGCACCACGCCATCCGCCCCGAGCCCGCGCGCGGACTGAAAACCACGGGCGAGGCTCCCCTCCCCGCCCACCGGCAGGTGCACGTGCACGGTCAGGGACGCGGCTCGGCTGTGGCGCGCGTGAACCAACGATCGAACCGCCGCTTCTCCCGCCCCATCGAGGATCGTGACCACCTCGCAGGCGCCCATCCCGCGATCCACCAGCTCCTCCGCCTTCGCCGCCGTGAGCCCCCTCGCGCCAGTACGCACCGTGACCGGCATCTCGAGGCGGTGGCAGAAGCGCACGATCTCCGGCAGAAAGGCATGATCGGCATCTGCGATCACCCGGACGGGCAGGGGCCCGACCCAGAGCAGCGCTTCGACCACGCGCTCCTGCCATCGCTCGAGGCTGAGCGGTTCGCCCTCGATCGGGGCGGGCGCATCGAATCCATCCAGCCGCAATTCGAGGCGCGCAGGCCGGACCCCTACGCCAAAACGGGCTTTTTGTCGGCGAACGGACGCCGACGCGCGGATTCGGAGGGTCTCGAGCAGCTTCACGTGGGGCCTGAACGCGCCGGATAACCCGCCCGCGCGTTATCCACGGCGCGTGCGTCGACTCGCGGCCATCCTCTTCTTCGTCCTCGCGTGCGCGGGGGGCCCGGAGGCCGAAGGCGCCGAGGCCTACGTGGCCGCGATGGAGCCCGCGCTCGTTGAGAACAGCGCCCTTGCCCAGCGGTTTCTCACCGAAGCTTCGCGGATCAAGAAGAAGGAGACCGACGGGGCGCGGTTGGCAGAGGTGCTCTCCAAGGAGCTCGCGCCCCAGGCCGAGGCGCTCGCGAAGGCGGTTGCCGCCGTACAACCGGACGATCCGAAGCTCAAGGACGCGCACGCACGCGTCGTGAAGGCCTGGAGCGATCGCGCCGAGGCCTACGCCGGCCTGCGGGACGCCTGGAGCCGTGGCGATCTCGTGGCGTGGGATGCGGCGATGAAGAAAAACACCCAGGCGAAGCTGGATGAAGAGGTCTACTTCACCGATGTGAACGTGGTGCTGGGTGAGTACCAGTTGGCGCTGGAGCAGTACCCGGCGAAGTAGGGCGGGGTTAGCCAAGCGCCCTCCCCGGACCCCCGATGGCCTTCCGTACCCGCTTCGCGCCTAGCCCCACGGGCTACCTGCACATCGGCGGCGCCCGCACGGCGCTCTTCAACTGGTTGATCGCCCGTAAAACCGGTGGTCAGTTCTTGCTGCGCATCGAGGACACCGACGAGGATCGCAACAAGGAGGAGGCCGTAGATGCCATCCTCGACGGGCTCACGTGGCTCGGGATTACGTGGGACGAAGGCCCCGGAGTCGGCGGGCCGAACGCGCCCTACCGGCAGAGCGAGCGGCTCGACCAGTACCGGGCCGTCGCCGACCGGCTCCTCGCCGAAGGCAAGGCGTACCGGTGCACCTGCTCGGTGGAGCGGCTCACCCAGCTTCGAGACGCAGCGAAGGAGTCCGGCGGGCGCCGCGGTTACGACGGTCACTGTCGCGACCGCAAGCACGGGCCCGAGGTGGGTCCTGCCGCGATTCGGCTGGTCGTTCCGGCATCTGAGCCCGTCGAGCTCTTCGACCTCATCAAGGGGCCCGTGACGTGGGACAGCGCCGAGCTCGACGACTTCATCCTCGTGCGTCCTGACGGAATGCCGATGTACAACTTCGTCGTGGCTTGCGACGACGTCGCGATGGGCATCACCCATGTGCTGCGCGGCGACGAGCACCTCAACAACACGCCGAAGCAGCTCCTCGTGTACGCCGCGATGGGCGTTCAACGCCCCCAGTTCGGACACATGCCGCTCATCCACGACGATCAGGGCCGCAAGATGTCGAAGCGCTACGGCGACGTGGCGGTGGGCCTCTACAAAGAGAAGGGCTTCCTCCCGGAGGCGCTGGTGAACTACCTCGCGCGGCTCGGCTGGGCTCACGGCGATGCGGAGCTGTTCGGCGTCGCGGAGCTAACGGCCATGTTCTCCATCGACGGCATCGGCGCTTCCGCGGCCAAGTGGGACATGCAAAAGCTGCTCTGGGTGAACGCCCACTGGATGAAGAACCTGCCTTTGGAGCGGATCGCTGCCGACACGCGCCCGTTCTTCGAGGCTCGGGGCTATGTCCTGCACGATCGCTGGGTCGACGCGGTCCGCGCGCTGCGTGAGCGTTCGAACACCCTGGCCGCACTGGCAGAGTCAGCGGGCGTGTTCTTTCTTGCTGACGACGCGATCGCCGTCGACGCGCAGGCCGTCGCCGACCTACTCACGCCCGCCCGGGCCCTCGTCGCCAAGGCCGCCGATGCCTTCGAAGCGGCGCCCGAGTGGACGGAGGCGGCGCTAGAGGCGGCCGGGAACGCGCTGTGCCTCGCGGAAGGGGTGAAGCTGGGCAAGCTCGCTCAGCCCCTGCGTGTTGCGCTCGTCGGCCAAAAAGTGGGGCCGGGGCTCTGGCAAACCCTGTACATTCTTGGCCGAGAAACCTCCCTTCGGCGTCTTCGTGCAGGGTGGGAGTCGCGGGCCACTTGACATCTCCCACGCCGGTGCATAATAGGGCTCGCGCTGGTGAGGCGTGGTGTAACTGGCAACATCTCTGACTCTGACTCAGAAGACTCTAGGTTCGACCCCTAGCGCCTCAACCATCCCAAACCTGTACGGTCCCATCGTCTAGCGGTTAGGACAGTGCCCTCTCACGGCATAAACAGGGGTTCGATTCCCCTTGGGACTACCACCTGAAGCCCCTTTCAAACGCGAGTTTGGAAGGGGCTTTCTCGTTGGGGGCAAGGGAACCCTGATGGGACGGCGGAACTCCGACGAGGCCGCGGTGACGGCGAGTCAAGGCGGGGCCGCGGGAAACGGCAGGTACTCCCGTATGGACTGGCGCGTCTCCCAGCTCGGTTGACCCGGCGGCAGCGGAACGTCGGGTCGTCGGCGACCAGTCAAAGCTCCGGCTTCCTGGCTTTCGCACGCACCCCGGCGTTCAGGTTCCACACCGCAAAGATACCAACGCCAACGACGGCGGCACCCAGGGCCCCGACCGTCTTCGACCCCGCAGACACGAGCTACGAGCCGAGATCGTCGAGAGTTCGGATCCGCCCGATTCCCGGGGCGTGCGCAGCGAGGACGAAGAGATCTCCCGGATCACTGGTGAGCACATCCTCGCGTCGGTCCGCAGCCCCTCGGACCACGAAGGCGTCGACCACATCGGCAGACTTCGCAGCGGCGCAGAGTTCGCCCGTTCGGCGCGACGAGGCCGCGTCCATCGCCACCTCGCGGCATCCCCCCAGCACAATCGCGATGCGCACCTCGCGCCCGCTCCGCCAGGCCTGGGCGACGACTGGCGACGGCACCGTGGCGACCACCCCTCGCGAGGTCTGCCACTTCCACCAGACCCAGAAGCGCCGGTCGTTCCGTTCGGCCGCGATCAGCGCACCGGTGTCCAGGGTCACTCCCGCCATGCGCGCTCTACGGCGGCGAGCTCGGCGTCGGTGATCTCACCGTGCTCGCGCTCCCAGGCGGCGATGGCCTGGCTCGCGTTCCGCAACAGCAACTGCGATTCAGCGGCGCGGACGAGCCACGCTGAAAGGGTGGCCCCGTCGGCGAGAGCGGCGTCTCGGATGCGAACGGCGAGGTCTTCAGGGAGGGACAGGGAGAGTCGTTCCATGCGGTGATCATACGCTCGTATTACGACGGGATCAAGGGCTTCTGGCTGTCGAGGCATCTTTCCGCCGCCCGGAGCCGGGTTCAACGCCGACCGAACCTGGCTCCGCATAGAAGCACACCTTCAACGTGCATACCCCTGCCTCACCATCTCCCTGCACAGCTCCCCGTTCTCCCGGATCCAGGTCCGAAATCGTCCCGTTAGGACTACCACCTTCGCCCCGTAGAACGTAAGTTCTACCGGGCTTTTGGCGTCCGGGCGATGGGCGACTCCCGGTCCCCTTCGTCGGGCTCCGTTCGCTGCCCATCGCGGCGTGGTCGGGGGTTTGTAGGTTTGTTGAGAGCTCCCCGTCGCCGAGCGGGATGTCGAGCCGCATGACCGTAAAATAGACTGATATCTTGACATCCGTTCAGGTGTGCGCTACCCGAACGTGCCATGCCATCCCCTCTCGCGCTCCTCGACCACCGTGTGATCGTCGCCTTCCACGGCTGCGACCAGGCCACCGCCGATCGCGTGCTCGTCACCGGCGAGCCTATGAAGCCGAGCAGCAACCAGTGGGATTGGCTCGCCGAGGGAATCTATTTTTGGAACCAGGACCCCGAGCGGGCATGGGCGTTCGCAGAAGAACAGCACGCCCGCGGAAAAGTTGAGAAGCTCTCGGTGATCGGTGCGTTCATCCACCTCGGCCGCTGCTTCGACCTGACCCGCAGCGCGGCGAAGACCTCCTCCTTCGCGACCTCGACTGCGCGGTGCTGAACTTCCACCTCCGTGCAACCGACAGACCCGAGCGCCGCGGCAGCTCGTTTTACCAGACCGTGCACGGCGTCTTCGTCGAGGGGGTACCCGCGTTCCCCGGCGCGTACATCCTCAAGAAGACGCACACCCAAGTGGCCGTCCGCGACCCCGCAGTGATCGTCGACTAATTCCGACCCTCGCGCCATACTCCACCCGGAGCCTGACGTGGAACAACCCTCGAACCCCTACGCCGTGAGCCCCTACGCCGAGGACGAAGCTTTCGCGCGCGAGAGCTGTGCTCCGCTGTCCCCGCAGGAGCCGTTCGCCTTGCTCGTAGAGATCGGCAGTTACACCGCGGACGGCGAGCTCCACCCGAACTACGACCACCGGCTCGAGGCCGAGCGCGCGAAGGATACGGACGCGAAGTAGCGCGCGCCGAGAGAGATTCACCCCAGGCGCCCCGTTACAGGATCGCCCCCCGGATCCCAAATGTCCCTCCTGTTCCTGTTCGCCTGCCACGACTTCAACGGCGACCTCCGGCTCGCCTGCACCGCCCCCTCCGCCTCAGGCGCGGCCACCGCCGACCCCGCGGATGCCTCCCGCATCCTCGGCACCTGGGTAAACGACAACGCCGGCGGCGAATTCTCCACTTGGTACCACGGTCTTGGGATGAAGGCGCCGGCCGAACGGGCAGCGGCGGTGCGGGAGGCCGCCGCCACCGCAGGCATCGCCGACTGCCCGCTCGCGGAATTCGTCGGGAGGTAGGTCGGGGCTCCTGGTCCGCGATTGCGTGACTTCGCACCCTCAGGTGCTTAGCCTGCGCCCCGAATGCCCCCAACTACATTTCGTGGCCTCTCGCTGGACCGATTCCAGGCTGAGTCCATCGCCGCGCTCGAAGCCGGCCACTCTGTCCTCGTCTGCGCCCCCACCGGCACCGGCAAAACCGTCATCGCCGACTGGGCCGTAGAGCGCGCGCTCACCGCCGGTCGCGAAGTCATCTACACGGCGCCGATCAAGGCGCTCTCGAACCAGAAGTTCCGCGACTACGGGCGCTTGTTCGGCGAAGAGAAGATCGGCCTGATCACCGGTGATCTGGTGATTCGTCGCGATGCACCCTGCAAGGTGATGACCACCGAGATCCTCCGCAACATGCTGCTCGGAGGCGAGAAGCTGGAAGCGCTGGATTGTGTCGTGATCGACGAGATTCACTTCCTCGACGATCGTGAGCGCGGAACCGCCTGGGAGGAGCTGCTCATCTACCTGCCCGAGCGCGTGCAGATCGTCGGCTTGTCCGCCACGCTTCGCAACGCCAAGCAGTTCGCCGCGTGGCTGGGCCACGTCCGGAATCGCTGGGTGCAGGTCGTGGAGGAAACGGAGCGCGCCGTGCCCCTCGACTACTGGGTGGCCGACGTGAGCGTAGGTATGTTGCCTCCGGCAGAATTCAGCAAGCGCGCCGCGAAGATGGGCCCGGCCGCGGAAGCCGACCACGGCGGGCGCGGTGGCCGAGGGCGCGAACGCGAACGTGGTGGTCGAGACGGTGGCCGTGGAGGCGGCCGGGACCGCGGCGGGCGAGACGGCGGGCGCCCCGATCGGCACGGCGGCACCGGCGGCGCCGCGCGCGCCCAGATCACCACCCACCACGACATCTTCGACGTGCTGGAGAAGCGCGAGTACCTCCCCTACCTCTACTTCTGCTTCTCTCGGAAGAACGTCGAGAACTTCGCGCGCTCGTTGGGGCAGCGCCTCAAGCGCGGGCTCAATGACACCGAGGCCAGCCGAGAGCTGAGCGCGCGGCTCGATGCCTTCGCGAAGGAAGACACCGGCCACGTGCTCGAACCAGAGCTTCGCGCGCTCTACGAGAAGGGCATCGCCTTCCACCACGCCGGCCTCCACGTGCAGCTCAAAGCGCTGGTGGAGGAACTGTACGAAGCCCGGTTGATCCAGGTCCTTTATTGCACGAGCACCTTCGCGCTCGGCATCAACATGCCGGCTCGAACGGCCGCGTTCGACGGCCTGCGTAAGTTCGACGGCCGGAGCCTCCGCCCGCTCACCACCCGCGAGTTCATGCAGAAGGCGGGCCGCGCCGGGCGCCGCGGGATGGACACGGTGGGGCACGTCGTGATCCGTACGGATCCGAACGAGTGGATGTACAACGAGCGTTCGCTGCAAACGTACCTCCGTGGCGAATCCGAGCCGGTACGGTCCAGCTTCGCGCTGTCGTTCAACAGCATCGTGAACCTGCTGGAGCGCGCGGGGAAGGAGCACATTCGCGAAGTGGTGGAGAAGAGCTTCCTCGCCTTCGCCATGCAGAGCGAAGCCAAACGCTACGAGCGCGATGCGGCCGACCTCGCCAGCCAGGGCGACAAAAAGAGCGTGAAGGAAGCCGAGAAGATGACGAAGCGGGCGGAGCAGGCCCATGGCCGGGTGTGGGACGACGTGCAGAAGCGCTTCGCGTTCCTCCAGGCCTACGGCTACCTCGGCCCCGATCTGCAGCTCCAGGCGGGCGCGATCGTGCTGAAATCGGTGCAGATCGAGGAGATTTTCGTGACGGAGATGCTCCTCGCCGGTTCCCTGGAAACCCTCGAACCCGCCCGTTTGTTCGGGGTGCTTTGCGCAGTGAACAAGGAATTCGGTCGCGACGTGCGCTCGCGGCTCAAGATCAAGGGCGAAGACCTGACCCTGGTGCGTGAGCTGGACAAGATCCGGAACGACGACGTGGTGCGCGGCTCCGAGCAGATGACGGGCAACGCCGTGTGTTGGTGTCCTGAGATGATTCCGTTCGGGCGCCTGTGGGCCGAAGGCAAGACCCTGGCCGAGCTGCTCGACTACCTGGAGAGCGGCGCCGACATCTCGGGTGATCTCGTGGGCGCGTTCCGGCGTGCGAAGGATCTTGCGGGCCAGCTCATCGACGTCTGGTCCGTCGATCCCGCCCGCGTGGCCGAGATGAAGCAGCTCATTCGGGATGTTTCCCGAGACGAAGTGCTGGTCGTCGACTGATGGAGCTGTGGAGCGACCGAACGCGGGTGCGCAACGGACTGGTTGCCCTCGGCGGTTTGATGCTCCTCGGCGGATGGTACGCAAAACTGGCGATGGGGCTTGAGATCGGCTGGCGGCAGTACACGGCCGATCCTGCGCGCTACGATGGGCATCAGCTCACCTTCCCGCTCTGGGTCGTTACCGGGGTGCCCGATGCCGACCACTACCTGATCAGCAAGGTGGTGAAGGATGTACCCGTCGAAGGCCCCTCTGTCGGCTTGCACGTCGGCGACACGGTCAGCGTGATCGGGGACTTCTCCAAGGAAAAGTGGGCGGTGGTGCAACGGGTGATTGAGGTTCACACGCTGCGGCGCTGGAAGGAGGCGCTCGGGGTGGCCGGCCTGCTCGCCTGGGCAGTCGCGATGCCCCTGCTGTTTGCATGGCGCGGCGGCCGACTCGAGGAGCGCGGCGGTGGCTGATCTCTTCACGCACGCCTGCGTGGCGGTGATCGCTCGCCTTCCGCAAGCCAACCACCGCTGGGTCGCAACGTTCGTGGCCGGGAGTTGTTTGCCCGACGTCGCAAGGGTGCCCTCCATGGTGCTCACGCGTTTACGTTGGGACCTGCCCCAGATCCCCGAGTGGAGCTGCTACGTTTGGGCGCCGCTGCACCTGCCAATCGGCATCGCGCTGGAGAGCTACTGCGTCTCACTGTTCTTCCCGGAAGCTCAACGCCGCACGGCCTTCGCGAACCTCGCTCTGGGCGGCGCCCTCCACCTCGCCGTCGACCTGCTTCAAACCCACTTCGGCATGGGCTACCTTCTCTTTTTCCCTTTCTCGGAGTGGGACTTTGAGTTTGGTTGGATGGGCAGCGAAGCGACGGTGCTCATTGTTCCCTGGCTGCTCCCGCTTACGGGTCTGGCGGCGTGGTTGCGTTGGCGCAATACGAGGAAGCCATGAGCGTTCGCGAAGCCCACGCGCAGGCGGTAACGAGCCCCAGGGCCGATGCTCCCCGGGATGCGATGCACGCGGCGTTGCTGCTCGATGGGCAGGCGGAGGCCGCGGCGTTCGTGCGCCGCCAGGTGGAGCGAGCCGGGAACCGCCGGCGGAGCCCGGTTTGGGACACGGAGCTGGAGGCTGCCGCGTTGGCCGAGTCCGTGCCGGCGTGGTTGGACGAACGTTTTGGCGCTCCCGTGCGCGCGTGCCCGGGCGTCTCGCGCGTGGGTTGGGGCCGCGGCCTGCCTGAGCGAGTCACGGTAAACGCCATCGACCTCGCCAACGACGGCGAGACCCTCCGCGAACGCCTGCCGCTCTGCGAGCTCACCGTTCGTGATTACGCCGCGGTCGGGCCCACGTTCTTCGATCTGCCGGTGCTCACCGGCCTGCGCAGCCTCTCGTTCGCCCCCACCGAGTTCGGGCTCACCGACCTCGAAGCGCTCGCCGCCTCGCCCATGCTGCTCCGGCTTCGGGTTCTCGGCCTTGCGAACCTCGACCTGCCCGCTTCCGCGCTTGATCTTCTGGCCACCGCGCCCTCGCTCGCGGCGCTCCGATACGCGCGGCTGGACGGCAATCGGTTCACCGACCCCAATCCGGCCCTGCAGGGAGCCCCACCCCGCACCAGTCAGCTCGCGGCCGACCACCCCTGGCGCCCTTGGTTCCACGGCTTTGCCCTCGGTTACGCGCCGCCCTCCGAAGCGTTCGACGGGCCGTAGCCGCTACGCCACCGACCCGAGCGCGGCGCTGAACGCCGGTCCGCGCCAGCGCGGCGCAACAAAAGCCGCCGCCTCGGCGTAGGCACCGCCGTGAGCGCGCAGCGCCCGAAACACCGGCTCCAACGCCGCGGTGTCGCCCCCAGCTACCCGCCCCGGCAAGTCCAGCAGCACCTCACGAAACACCTCAGGCGACCATCGAGTGAGGCTGCCCGCCACGCGCACGGCGCCGGCAGGGTGCCCGAGCCGGGCCGAGGAAACCAGCGCCTCAGCAACGCGATCCGCTTCCGTCGGCGACGGCGCGAAGCCGGCGTGACCCAACACGAAGTCGCACCACAGCATCGCCGCCACCCGCGGCACCGCAACATCCTCAAGTCGGAAGAACGGAACTTCCGCCGGAGGATTCCGGAGCAGAGTCTCGATCGCCGCGCCGTCGTGCCCCCGGAGGGTGGCCCAGGCGCGGTCGTACGCGTCCGCGTGCGTGAGCCTCGCCCGCGCCGCGACATACGCCTGCAGCAGCGGCTCCGCGGCACGCCGCCAAACGGGAAACTCCACGTGGCAGTCGGGGCAACGCACGAGGGCGCTCCGCTGCCCGTCCCGCTCCACCACCCGCCCCGTGAAGTGGGCGTCCACCCCGCAGGTCGGGCACTCGGCGCGAAGGTCGGACAGGGTGGCCACCTACTTTCCTCCAGCGAGCAGCGTATTGAAGTATCCGGGGTGATCCGCCTCGATCTTCGCCAGCTTGTCGCTGATGCTGGTAGCCATCGCGTCGTACCGCTCCTGGTAGTTCGTCGGCAGGTTTTGCTGCTTGGTCACCGTTCCGGTCTCCTCGGTCAGCACCTTGTACCCGACCATCAGCTCATCGACGCCGTACTTGGCCCGCATGGCGGGGTCCTTGATCTTGTTCAGCAATTTGTACACGCCGTCGTGGAAGTCTGGCTGACCGCCGAATTCCGTCACCGTCGACGGGATCTTCAGCGACTTGGTTTCGAAGAAGGCCGTCGTCGCCTTTGTACCGATCTGCCACTCGTGCATCAGGCCAGTCTCCGCATCGCGCACGATCACGTGCCAGCGCGGGTACCCGTCGCGAGGCGGCACGGTTTCGACGATGTCGGAGCCGAACTTCGCCTTGAGGCCGTCCACCACCAAGGCCATCTCGTCGCCGGAGTTCACGTTGAACCGCCCGCGCACGATGTCACCCATCTTGCCCATTTCGCTGTAGTTCTTCGTCGTCTGTTTCTTGAGCACCTCCGTGACGAACGAGTCGAAGTCGTTGCGCTTGCGCAGCGAGCTCACCTCGACGCCGGGCATGTCCGCGGTGATCGCCGCGCCCGCGGCCTTCATGCGGTCCACCGCCGCACCCGCGGCATCGAACAGCGTGCGCTGCGCGACGGTGTCGCCGGCGAAATCCGTGTGGTGCATCTTCAGCACGTCGGTCGAGGTGGCCGAGTTCAGCGCTGCGGTTGCTTTGCCCTCGGGAACGGTCGCCGGCTCGTCCCCCTTGGCCCCGCTCTTCCCGGCGGTGGGAGCGTCCGTCTTCACGGGGGCGGTGTCGGGGCTGCTTGTCGGGCTCGACACGGCTGCCTTGCCCGGGGCGAGGAGATTGTTGAAGTACCCGGGCGTGTCCGCCTCGATCTTTGCGAGTTTTCCGCTGATGGCCGCCGCCATCGCGTCGTAACGCTCTTGGTAGTTCGGTGGCAGGGCCTGGCCCTTGGTAACCGTGCCGGTTTCCTCCGTGAGCACCTTGTAGCCGGCCATCAGCTCGTCGACGCCGTACCGGGCCCGCATCTCCGGGTCCTTGATCTTGTTCAGCAGCTTGTATACGCCGTCGTGGAAGTCGGGTTGGCCGCCGAATTCGGTGACGGTGGGCGGGATGGTCAGCGACTTCGTCTCGAAGAACGCCGTGGTCGCCTTGGTGCCGATCTGCCACTCGTGCATGAGGCCGGTCTCCGCGTCGCGCACGATCACGTGCCAGCGCGGGTATCCATCGCGAGGCGGCACCGTTTCCACGATGTCAGAGCCGAACTTCGCCTTGAGCCCGTCCACGACCATCGCCATCTCGTCGCCCGAGTTCACGTTGAACCGGCCGCGCACGATGTCGCCCATCTTGCCCATTTCACTATAGTTCTTCGTCGTCTGCTTCTTGAGCACCTCGGCAACGAACGAGTCGAAGTCGTTGCGTTTGCGCAGCGAGCTCACCTCAACCCCCGGCATGTTCGCCGTGATCTCTGCGCCGGCCGCCTTCATCCGATCGACGGCAGCGCCGGCGGCGTCGAACAGCGTGCGCTGCGCCACGACATCGGCTGCGAAGTCGGAGTGGTGCATCTGGAGCACGTCGGTCGATTTTGCAGAGTTGAGCTCCGTCGCCGGCTTTCCGTCCGGCGTGGCCTGCGGCGCGGCGAGGCTCGCTTCGTCCTTCACCTTGCTGGCCCCGCCAGCCGCGTCGAGCGTCGGATCCCCCAGGTGCTTGCTGGCGGCCAGCGCGATCTGAGCCTCGTCCGAAGTCAAGGTGTGCGGCGGCTTGTTCATGATCGCCGCGTAGTCGTCCATGATCTTGAGTACGCGGCCGCGCTCCACAGGGTCGTTCGGGCGCATCGCTGCTTCAAGCAGTCGGTGGTTTTCACCCGTGTCGATGCGACGGAGGATCTCGGCGTCCACGGCCGCGCCATCCGAGTAGTCGATGCGCTTCGGGCCCGGGGCCGGGATGTCGCTCGGGGGTGGCGTCGGCGTGGACTTGTTGGCGGCGGCCGCGTCGGGTCCCTGGCTCGGCCCGACGTCCGGGGCGACGGGTTTCCCATTGTGATCCAACACAACCCGCTGCCCATCCGGCGTAACGACCATCGCTTCGCCACCGGGGGCGCGGACCACGAGGTCGCCGTCGGGCGTGATCGTGCGCTGGGTACCCGAACCGTCGACGACCGTACGGTTGCCCTTCGGATCGATCAGCGTTTGGGTGCCGTCCGCGTCCACCGTGTGGACCCCCTGATCATTCGCGGTGACGACACGATCCCGCGTCACAACGGTGTTCTCCCCGTTGTTCTTGATGACCGTGGCGTCGCCCTCGTTGTTGCCCGCCTTGGTCTGCTGAGTCGAAGCGTCGGTTGACGTTCCGGCCGGCGGGCGTCCCGTCGCCGGATCTACCTGCCCGTGGCCGTGGGCCGGCGTGGGCCCGGCGGTCCCCGTGTTTGCCTGCTGGGTTTGCGTAGCCGCAGCATCGGGAGTGGCGACGCGCTGCACCGGGGCCGGGGCCGAGCTGTCTCCCGCCGGCGCTCCGCCGCCCGAGGGCGGAGGGTTGTTGTGGTTTGGACCCTGGCCCGTCGCGCTGCCGCTCGGCGGCCCGCCATCGTCGTGCCCACCCGGGCCGGGCGCGCCTGGTCCTGCGCCTGGAGCGCTCCCCAACCGGCCCTTCAGCGCCGTTCCCGCCGCACCACCGCCGGCGCCCATGACGAACTGCTTGCCGGCGTCGGTGCCGATGGCCTGGGCAACATCCCAGGATTCACCCTTGAACTTGCCCCGGGCGGCGTCGACCGAGAGGCCGACCGAGGTGGAGCCGACGGAGCCCAGCGCGTTCGATGTGCCTTTGAGCAGCGAACTCTGGAAGATGCCGGCCTGCTGCATCCGCTGGCCGATCGCGCTCTCCTCCACACCGCCGGAGATCCCGGCCGCAGCCGCGTCCATGCCCGCTTGTTTCGCGCCGCCGATGCCAACCTGGCCGAGGCCGCTCATGATGCCTCGATCCCAGGTGCCGTCGGTGAGCGCCGTTGAAGCCGCGCCGTTCACGAAGCCGGTGCCCGCGCCGACGGCCATCTGCCCGCCCACGACGCCGAGCGCTCCCTGCCCGATCTTGGCGGCATTGGCGTAGGCGCCCAGGCCCGCCGTTGCCGTTTGTACGGCCGTAAGTCCGGCATCGGTCACGGCCTGCTCCCAGCCGTAACGGCCGCCCTTCATGCCGTAGTTCACGCCCATGGAGATCGCGCCGGAGGCCGCCGTGCCCGCCGCCGCCATGATCATCGCGGCGCCGGCCGGAGCCCCCGATCCGAACGTAGCCGCCGTAACGACGATCGCGCCCACGATCGCGACGCCCGTCGTAATGTAGTTCGCTGTACGGTCGATCGAGGCCCGGTATTCCGTGGCGTTCACGCCCACATCTCCACAGAGTCGCTCAAACTCCTTGGCGTCTTCTGCGTTAGCGAACGTGCCATCGGGACGCATCCGCCCCGACAGGTTCGTGAGCGCCCCGAAGTTGCGCTCGAGATCGGCGCGCTCGTCGCCCGCGCCACCCAGGCTCGCCATGAAGCCCTGTTCGCTGCCCGTGGCCCAGTCGCGTTGCACGTTGGCCAGACCCATCTGCTGCTGCAGCGTCATGTACTTGGGATCGCCCATCAGCAACTCTTCAACTTCACGGCGATCGTCGCCCGAGAGCTCGGAGCCGAAGCCAGAATAGTTCTGCCCGGGGATCGGGTTCCCGTCGGGGCCGCGCCGGTTCACGCCGAGATCCTGGAACAGCGCCGTCGGGTCTCCGTGACCATGCTCCGTGGCGTACGTCGAAGCGAGGGTCTGCACCTCGTCCGGCCGCAGGCCCGTCAGCGCCCGCTTGATCTGCTTTTCGTCCGTTCCGGCACCATCCTTGCCCAGGAAGATCATGTCTGCGGCGACGCGAGGGGTGTTCGTGCCGTCGCTCAACATGTTCTGCATCACCCGGCGCGACGTCGCGCTGCGCTCATCGCTGCCCGTGTTCATGCCGTTGATCGCAGCGTCCATCGTGCGGCCTTCCGGGCCACCATACGCGGCCTGATAGCCGGCACGAACCTGCGCTTCCCGACGGTCCTGCTCTTGTCGGGCCTGCGCCTGCACCTGCGGATCGGGATCGTGCAGCCGCGCCTGGAGATCCGCCGGCGCCATGAGCGCCTTCTCCATGTTCTCCATCTGCGGCCCGCCATCGCGAGTGCGCTCCACCTCAAAGCGGGAAACGGCGGCGGTTACGCTGTCGCGACCCTCCATCGCCAGAGAGCGAGCCAGATCCTTGTTCGCACCGGTGATGCTGAGCGTCGTGGGGTTCCCGTTCGCGTCCACCCCGGCGACGTCGGCGACGACGTAGTCGCCCAGCTCGCGCGCGGCGGTCGCCGGGTCGATCGGCGGGACGTTGGTGGCGTCGGGTTTCACGCCGTTCTGGATGTTGTGGAACTCCTGCTGCACGGCGGCCAATTGTGCAGGGTCCACCCCTTCCAGCGCCTTGTGGAGCGCGTCCGGGTCGCTGCTGCGCCGAGCCTCGTCGATCGAGTCCTTCAGCCGGTACGCGTCGGCCCGCGCGGCGTTGCCGACCAGCAGCGCTTCCGTGACATTGAGGTCGGTGCCACCAAGGTTGTCCTTCAGCCGGTCGTGAACGGCCTGCCACTCCGGCTGCGCCATCATCGCGGCGCGATCTTCCGGCGAAAGCTCGCGGAGGATCTTCTCGATCTGCGCTTCGTCGTCGCCATACCAGTGCATGGTCGAGTCGAGCTCGAGCCGCGCGCCCAAAGCGGTGTTGCCGCTCAGGTAGGCGTAGGCGATCTTCTTCTCGTCGTCGTTCATGTCGTCGTCGATGGTGCCGCGCAGCGTGTTGCCGCGGAACAACCGACCCCAAACCACGGTTTCCAGTGCCTGACCCTGGATGGAGGTCAGCCCGCGGAGCGCGTTGTACACGCCGTTCTCGTCTGTACCCATACCGGCGCAAGCGGAGTAGACACTCTGGGCGCGTTTGCGAAGGTTGTCGTAGACCCCTCGCGCCGCGGCGTTCACCATCGGTGCGAGCGTGCGCGGCATCGCCGCGATCCGCTGACGCAGCTCCGCCGCATAGGCATTTGCCCGCGTCGTAAGCGTGGTCTTCGCGCCGTCGAGCGCGGTTTGGAAGCTGGTCGTCGTCGTCGTAACCCGCGTATCAATCAGCGCCTGCATCGGCGTAATGTGCTGGGTGAACGCCTGATCCACCGCAGCGCCAGTGGAGGTGATCGAGACGCCGAAGCGCGCACCAGTGGCCTTGATGCCATCGGCCTGGGCGCGCGCTTGCGATTGCGCCGAGCGGATGCTCGACTCTGTGAGGGTGCTGACGGCGGTGCGGGCGTTGTTCGAGGCGTCCACGACGGTTTGGCGGGCGGCTTCGCAGGCCGCGTCCAGCTCCGTCATCACTCCCGCATGGAAGGTCGGCAGCTCGCGTTCGCGGCCGTCGAGGAACTCCTTCACGGAATCGTAGGTCGTAGCCTGATCCTTGGGCAGGCCGCTGAGCACGTTCTGGAACCAGTCGGCGTACCGCTCCCGCACCGAGGTGTCCGTGGACGTGATCGAGGACTTGGCAGATTCGCCGGTGCGAACGAGGTCTTGATCGTTCCTCGTCTGGGCGGCGACGAGCTCCGCCTGCGCCGCAGCCGAGCCCTGATCCAGCGCGGTCTCGGCGCTGGCCTTGGCGCCCGTAATCGCCGTCGTGGCCTCCACCGTCTGCGAGTCAACCCTGGCATCGGCCTGGGTTTTCGCAGTGTTGAGCTGGGTGGTTCCGGAGGTGAGGTATCCATCGAGCGCGGTGCCGACGGAGGCCAACGCGGCGTCGATCTGCCCGTCGTACTGCGGGAGCTGCGCGCGGGCGGCGGCCGCCTTGATCGGGGCGCCGGAGCGGAAGTCCGCAACCGCGTCGGTAACGCCCTTCTCCCCTGCTTTCCGGCGCGCTTCGTTCTCGGCGCGAACGAGGGCATCCCCCGTGTCCGGCCAGGTGCCAACGATCGTGGCGCGCTGCGTTTCGAGCTCGGTCGCGCAGGTGTTCGCGAGGGTCTGGAACTCCTTGGCGCCGTCGTCAAGCGCCGTTTTGAACTTGCCTTTCCACACGGGCCCCAGCGCCGTGACGCGGGTGCGGGCCGTCGTGATCATCGTCTGCAAGCGAGTGAGCTGCGTGGGCAGGCTCGTCGCCAGCGTCCCCTTCGCGGTGGTTCCCGCCGTGGTGACGCCCGCGAGTGCCTCCGTGGCCGCGGTTCCCAGCGCTCCCTTCGCCGCGGCATACGCCCCGGCGATCCGACCTTGCGCCCCGCTGATATCGCCCGCCAACGCGTCGCGACTCGCTTTCACCTCCGCGTCGATCGCCGCGGACTTTTCCGCGCTGTACCGCCGCAGGCCTTCGCGCAGGTCATCGACCTGCCGTCGGATCCGCTCCACGTGCTCCGCGATCGCCTGCTGGTGCTGTTCGGGAGTACGCCCCGTGGACTTCTGAAGCTTGGTCGCCGCTTCCTTCGCGAGATCGAACGGCATGAGTGAGAGCGAGCCCAGCGCCCGTGGCTCCTTCCCTGGAGCCAGGAGCGCCGAACCGCCACCGGCGCCCGCCGCCAGGTCCCCCGTTGCGCCGGCCCCAGCACCACCGCCGGACCCCCCGCCGGGCCCGCCCGGACCGCCTGCACCGCCGCCCGCCCCGGCTGCAGCGCCGGGCCCGCCCGCGCCGGCGGCGGCCGCGCCCGTCGGTTTCCCGTCTGGCCCGAGGGCCAGCCCCGGCGCCAACGGCTTCCCATCCGGTCCAAGCTGCTCCTTGGCGTCGACCGGCTTGCCATCCGGCCCCAACTTCACATCTTTCCCATCCCCAACCTGGCCTTGTACGACAGGCTTCCCATCCGGGCCGAGCTGCACGCTGCCGGAGGCGATCGGCTTGCCATCAGGGCCATTCACTTGCGCCGCGAGGTTCGCGCCATCCGGGCCGAGCTGAAGATTGGCGTTAGAGCCTGTCTTTGCGTCGGTGACGCTCAGGTTCCCACTGCCGGTGACTCCGTCTGGACCAAACGCCACGTTACCCGCACCCTTGAGCGGGCCATCCGCCCCCGCAACACTCGCGCCGCCCGAAACGCCGCCGTCCTTATCCACGTTGATCTTGGCGTTCACCCCGCCCATGTTCACCTGGCCCGCGAGGAGCGGACCGCTGCGCTGCCCGGAGAGGTCCACCACGTCCATCGTCACGGGGGAACCGGGGCCCAACGCACCCTTGATCGCCGAGTTTACCGCGCCTTGCGCCACGCTCGCCAGCTCGCTCGCGTTGGGGACGCCGTTCACGGACGGCATGTCGTCGCCGTCCTTCGCCCCGGGCTTTGGGCCCGCAACCGGTGTACCGATGATGTCCTTGACCTCGGGCACGCCGAGCGCGCCGAACTTCTTCCGGTCGCGAGAAACGCCAGACTCCTGGTTCGCGGCGAGGTCCGTCGCGTCCCCTTCATCCACCGACGCCTCGGGCGCCGCCCCGCCGCCCGCCGACTCGGCGCCGGCCTCCAGGGCCACCTGCGCGGAGAGCGCCTCCGGCGGTTCTGCCATCCCAACGCCGCCATCGGTAGAAGGGCCACCGAGCTTTCCGAGGATGGCGTGCTCGTTTCCGTAGGCTTCGCGCTCCGCCGTGTCGGTTGGCGAGCTGACGTCGAGCCCATCGCCGCTGGCGGCGGGGAGCCGCCCCTCATCGGCCTGAACGACGTGCGTAAGCTCGTGGGCCAGCACCCGGTCCCCCTCGGCGCTACCCGGGTTCCAGGCGCCGCGCCCGAACCAGATGTGCGAGCCGATGGCAAATGCCCGCGCGTTGAGCGCATCGGAAGCGGCCTGCGCCTGCGCGTCGGTGTGCACACGCACGTGCCCGAAGTCGTGGCCAAACGCCGATCCCATGCGCGCGGCCACCACGCCGGGGAGCGGCGTGCCACCGCGGGCGTGCAGATTCTGTACGGCGGGCGCGTTCGGATCGTAGTCCAGCGCTTCTTCACGCCGCATCGCCGAATCAGCCGCAAACGCCGTACCTGAGGCGTAGTCCCCTTCGTAGCCGGGCGCGCCGGCGTAGCTCATCGCATCCATCACCGCGGCGTTCGACACGTTCCCAGAAAACAGGCCGGTTTCGAGGCCCGCAAGCGCGAGGGAGAGCTGATCGTGGACGAAGCCGACATGCCCGCTGAGCGGCGACTCGCTCATCGCCAGCCCATCCGGCATGAGCGCGCCGAGGTCCAGCGCGCCGGCCACCCGCTGGTTCCCGAAGCGGTCGTGCAACGCCAAGAGCGCGCTCGGGGCGCTCTCCTCGGTTTGGCCAGGGAGCTCCGCCCTGAGCCGCTCTTCCTGGATTTCCAGGTTGAAGGCCTGTGAACCCTGCTTCCGCCGTTGCATGGAGAGCGCCATCGGACAAACCTCGGCCAGTGCTTGAAGTCTACCCTTTCCCGCGCGGAAGCGGAGGCGGGATCCACCGGAATTTAGCGAAGCCGCGATGCGCAGCGACGCTCGCCTGGAAAATGAAAAAACGGGCCCCCGCGCATCGCCCAACTCACGCCGCTTCTCGACGCGGCGGCCCCGAATCGGGTACCTTCTCGCCGATGCGCCGCGTCCTCCCCATCCTCGCCGTCTCGCTGCTCCCTTCGGTTGCCCACGCAGAGTTCCCGGAGCGCATCTCCGTGTGGGCGATGGAGGACTTCGGCGGGGCCCGCACCGAGGCCGTGGATGGCGACGACTACGTCGCCAGTGGTTGGCGAGAAGTATCGTTGGAGCTGGGGAGTACGATTTCGAACAAGGCGGTTGCGCCGGCGCGCACGCTCGGGGTCGCCGGCTTTCACGTCGGGTTTGGCACCACGTTTGCACATCTCCCCGGCCGGTGGGAGGACGACGAAAACCCCGACGGCTGGGAGCTGATGGACCCCGATGAGGAGGCGTCCCCGCTCTTGTTCCTGCCGAACATCCAGGTTCGTAAAGGGCTTCCGGCCTCCCTGGAGGTCGGGGCGAACTTCGGATGGCTGGGCGGCACCGAAACGGCGTTCGTCGGCGGTTACGGTCGGTGGGGCATCGTCGAGGGCTACCGGATTCTGCCTGATGTATCCGTACAAGTCGGGTACGCGGGCTACGTCGGGAACGACGAGATGGAGGTCGGCGCGCTCGACATGAGCGCGAGCGTTGGGTACACGCTCCCCTTCGGGCCCGTTCCCGGCATTCATACAGCCAAGTTCTCGCCGTTCATGACGCTCGGCCTCACCCGGATTCACGCCGCGCCCCGGGTGGACCTCACGGGTTCGCGTCTCGACGGCCGCATCACCGAGCTCTCCGGTTTCGAGGGGGATGCGTTCGACGAAGGCTTCGCGCCCTTCACCTTCGCGGGCGGCTTCGAGGTTCAAAGCGGGCAGTTCACCTTTGATCTCACGAGCGGATACGCCGTGGGCTGCGCGGTGAACTTCAACATCGGCCTCGGGTTCACGTACTGAGCGGTTCGCGGTGATCCTGCTCGCGATCACAGCGGGCTGGGCGCTTGAGCTTCGCGTTGTCGCGACGGTCGAGCCCGATCTTCGGACGATTCACGGGGAAGTGCGCGTGCCGCCCGCACCCTCCCCGTTTGACACGGGGAACGCGGCGAACCTTTGCGCGATGCCGCCTTCGTGGCGCAACCCCCTCCACGGACTCGCGCCTGCCGCGGGCGATGTTGCGGTGCGTCGCACCGCACCGGGTTGGGCAACGATCGGGACGATGCTCGACGCCGAGGGCGCCGACGTGCTCTTTTCCCGCGAAGAAACCCTCGTCTTCTCCACGGAGCTTCCCAGCCGTTATGGCGATACTGGAGCGCTCAAGGCCGAAGGGCTGTGGTCGAACGGTACGTGGCTCCCGCTCCCCGATGGAGGCGAGTCGGCGCACGAATGGCAGGTTGATCTTCACCTTCCAGAGCATGTCGTGGCTGTCCTGAACGGGACGGTCTTCTCCGCCACGTCGGCGGCGGCCTCCGTGCACTGGCAAGGCCGGGCGGACCGCCTGTCCCTCGCGGTGCTCCCCGAACGCCGCGCGCCGGTCTCGACGCTCGATGTCGCCGGCGGCCACGTCACGTTCGTGGGAAAGGCAGCGCAGCGGCCCAACGTTCAGAAGCAGGTCCGTGCGCTCCTCGAGGCAAGCTGGCCATGGGACGAGCCCCCAGAGATCGTCGTGGTCACCGATCACGACCGTCGCCGGCTCGCGACGTCAGGCCCAGGTGTGGTGTACCTTTCGGACCGCGCCTTCCGCCTTTCGCCCGGCCTCTCCCGGTTCCACTGGCCAGCGGTGCGCAGGGCGCTGTATGCCGCCGCCGCGCCTGCCTCGATGTCGAGCTGGGAAGCCGTGTTCTTCGCGACGCTCGCCGCCGAAGGGCAGCCAGCCCCCAGCGTGGAGAAGGCCCTCGGCTGGGCCGCATGGAACCCGATCATCGACGAGCTCCTCACCGACGGAACGCTCCCGTTCTACGACGACACGTTCAACAGCGCGCACCCGGATGCTCCCGACGCCCTGCTCGCCCTGGGCGGACGTCGCGACCCGCGGGCTGCTGCGCTCCAGGCTCTCGACGCGCTCGGCGCCGAGGCCCTTCTCGAGCTTCGACGTGCGGTACGCGCGGGACCACACGTGGAGTCCACGCTCGCTCAAGTCGCCGCGACCCTGGGCCTCGACCCGCGAGTCGTCGCGACATGGGGCCACGCCGAGGACCCCGGCCAGGACTACCGGGTGGAGCTGGAGGGCGGGCTCCCGGTCCGCGTGCGGCGAGAGGGCGGAGTCGCGGCCGAGCCGGTGTCGATCGAGGTCGACGGCGCCGTGTCCACCTGGATGGCTCCCGCGGCGCCGGCCTCCCTCGCGCTGCCCGGCGGTGCCCGGAAAGTAGCCGTCGATCCTCAAGCGCGTCTGTTCGACGCGGACCGGGCCAACAACCGCGCCCCGCCCCGCTGGAACACGGTCGTAACCGGCTGGGTGGACGAGATCTCCCCCTCCCAAAGCAGCTTTGTGGCCTGGGGCGATATCCTCCTGCGGCGCCAGGACGACACCCGCAACCTCTACCTGCTCGCCGCGCAGCACACCGCCCAGGACTTGTTCTCGATGGACGTGGGCTACGTCCGCTACCTCGGACCGCTCGTGAACCGTCGCGAGCGCACGCAGCGGGTGTTCATCACCGCCGGCCCCTCGTTGTTGGACCCGGCCTTTCGCGACACCGAGGCGGGAGCCGTCGTGCTCGGCGCGAACGCTGGATACGTTTATGACAGCCGAACCAACGACACCTACGCGTTGAGCGGCCGACGCTTGGCGCTGGGCGTCGGCGCCGGGTCGCTGCTCGGAACCACCTCGGCCTGGGCCTCCGCTGGCGCGACTTGGGTGGAGTTGATCCCCGTCCATCCCCGGCATGTGCTCGCCACCCGCTTGCGCGCGGGATGGGCCAGCGGCGACGTCGAGCACCGGCTGCTCCCGCTTGGGGGTGCCGATGGCGTTCGGGCTGCGGGCGAGCGGGAGGTGCTCGGAAACGAACGGGTGGTGGCAAATGTGGAGTATCGTTGGGCCGTGGTACGCGATGCCTCCCTCCCGCTGCCGCTGGCCTGGCTGTCTGAAATTCAGGTTGTTCCAGGTATCGAGGCCGGCGCCTCCCAGCGGGATCAGGAGGCCTCCCTTTCCACGGCGTTCGGGGCAGACCTTGGACTGTACGCCACGATCGATGTGTTCGGCGCGCGCCCGACCCTGTTCGGCGCCGTGCTGGCGTTCCCGATCGATACGCCCGCGCCGCTCGTACCCCAGGTTTACTTCTCGTTCGATCACGCCTTCTGACCCCGGAGCTCCCATGTTCACCCTCCTCTTCGCCCTCACGGCCTGCGACCTGCTCGACCCCGAACAGGTGGGCGCCTTCACTTGCGACGAATATTGCGACCAGGTGGTCGGCAAGACGGAGGAGTGCGCCGCGGAGCAGGCGAAAGCCGTCGACGAGTTCGCCGCCGAGGGCCGCGAGGACTGGGCCGGCGCCACGACGACCGAGATGATCGCATCCTGCAACGACGACCTGGATTCGGCCGGAAAGTCCGACACCGAGTGCCAGGCGGAGACGACCGTGCTCAACAACCTGAGCTGCGATGACATCCTCGGACTCCTCGGCGACATCCAATCGGGGGCTTGACGCGTCAAGCGCGGTATACTCCCGGCGTGCTGCTGCTCCTGCTCGTTGTCGGCTGCGTTCCCGCGCCGTGGCGCATGCCCGGGCCCTTGGACCGACTGGGCCGGGGGGCTCCGGAGCCCCTGAGCGAATTCCTCGCTCGGAAGGCAGGGAGCACCGACGACCACTCGGGCCGACCGCGCGGAGACGTCGCGGCCGCTGCCGAGAGCTTCCTCGGCGACAGCCGCATCGTCGTGAACGGCGAGACGTACCGCTTCGACTGCTCCGGCCTTGTTGAAGCGTCGCTGGCGAAGGCCGGGTGTGCCTGGACGGGAAGCTCGGCGATGCTGTACGACGCCGCGAAGGAGGCCGGGGTGCTGCACCACCGGAAGCGGCCGAACCCAGGGGACATCGCCTTCTTCGACAACACCTACGATCGCGACAAGAACGGGGCGAACGACGACGCCCGTACGCACTCCGCCGTCGTGACGGATGTAGAGCCCGACGGGACGGTGCTGATGGTGCACGTCGCGAGCACGGGGGTGGTTCACCTCCGCATGAACCTCCTCCATCCGCACGATCAGGTCGGCGACGGCGGCGCGGTGCTCAACGACTACCTGCGGGCGCGCAGCAAGCGCGATCCGCTCGGAACCGAGTACCTCGCGGGCGAGCTGTGGGTGGGGTTCGCGACGTTCGAGTAGCCGCTCACACCAGGTAGTCCCCCAGGATCAACCTCGCTCCGGGCCGCGCGCGCCACGCCCGGACTACGTCCACCGGGCTCAGCGCGGCGAGGCCATCCGGAGCAAGAAGCAAGCCGGCGTTCGCCGCCAGCTCAGGCCCGACGTAGCTTCCCGTCAACCCGCGGCAGGGCACCCCCTCCCCTCTCGGCCCGAGCACCATCCGGGGCCCGAGCGGGAGGTCGAGAAACGCGGCCGGCCCCCTTGCCCACACCACCGTTTCCCCGGCGGCCAACGCCGCGCTCGCGGCCGCTGCCGCGTCATCCACCCGATTCCGGGGCAGCTTCGCGTTCGAGAGCGCGCGGTAGGCGGCCATGTCTGTGAAATCCGGTCCCCACAGCTGCGAATCGGGGAGCTTGAGCCCGGGTTGGACGGCAAACGCGGCCGCCACGGCCAGCGCCGCACCGCGGGGGCGCCCCAGTGCGAGGGAGGGAAACGCGTCGTTTGCATGGCCCGCGTCCACGATGTCCAATTGGGCGGACCCCAAGCCGATGGCGTGAAGGCGGGCGCGCAGCGCCGCCACATCCATCCCCCCTGTGCTCACGACGCCGTGTCGGACCCGCACGCCTCCGGACTCCGCGCTCGGGCGCGCACGAAGCGCCTCTAGAACGCCGCGAACCCGCCGGATCGGATCCCGGCGCGCCACGCCCACGACCACCACGTGATCGACGTCGCCAACGCCACCGGCTGCTTCCAGCACGGAGTCGATCGCCGCAGACGGGAAGCCGGCCCCCGGCGCCCGCCGCGTAAGCAGGCAATCCCGCACGGCGCGCCGCAGCGTGCCGTCCACGAAGCACGCGGCCGCGCTATCGACGTCGAGCTGCAACGAGAGGAGCGTGGTCACCGACGCCTACCGAACCTCGTCGGCCAGACTCTCGTCGTTCAGCTCGAATGGCGCGCTCTCGGCCGCGCGCGAGTACACCTCGCACATCCGCTCGGCGAGCTTCAGTTGCCGACGCCACGCCCCGAACCCGCCCAACCCCGTTCCCAGGCCCGGAACAAGCCTGATGAACCTGGATAATAGTGCAGCGGCCGACTTGGAGGCCACCTGGCCGCCCACCCACGCGGCCACCGCCTTTGGCGTGCGCTCGTCCGTCCGGATGAGCGCGGGCAGCTCCGAAACCCGCGTCGTGACGCGCGTGGACTCGGGGAGATGCACCTCGAACGCGTGCGCCAGCGCACGTGAGATCACCAGCTTGCCCGCGTCGGTATCCGGGTCGAAGCCGTGAACAACGGCGAGCCGCTGCGCGAGACGCAGCGCGCTGACCGCGCCGGCCACCACCTCGGGCGCCAGCGCCACGAACCCGACCGCCCCGCTCAAGGCCCCTACCGCCGTGGCGCGGCGCGTCGAGGACTTCACGACGTAAGCCACCGTTCGCGCCAGCTCGTCGGGCTCCGGACATACGCCGGTATCGCCGTCCACGAAGGCGTGGCCCGCCTCGCGAAGCTCCGCGCGGAGCTCCGCCGCCGGCACGCTGGCCGCGGCGTACATCGCAGGGAGGAGGTCGGCATCGAGGCGCTGCCCGAGGGCCTCAGCGAGGATTCGCCAGGGGTTCACGCGGGCTCGGTAACCGGCCCGGTCAGAAGCGCACGACGGCATCGGCGCCCACGAGCATCCGACCTTCAGCGTCGTAGGTTTCCCCACCGGTTTGTTCGCGGCGATTCGGCCCAACGGTCACGAGCAGCTCCGCGTGGGGGAGCAACGACAGCCAACTGTAGAACCGGCACTCCACGCCGAATCGGGCGCCGAACGCGGGGGTGACGGCGCGAGCGCGGAGCGGCACGAACGCGTCGAACGAAGGAAGCGCCAGGTGGGCGTCGGTGATGAATGCACCTCCTGAAAAGCCGAAGCTGGGCAAGAACCGGACAACCGGCTGGAGCGCGGGCAGCGCGGCCCCAACCTGCAGCGGCACCCGAATGGTGAACAGCACCGACAGCTCATCGCGCCAACCTGAAATCGAAGCGGCGGGCGCCCCTGCGACCAGTCCGCCGGCGTCGGCCACTTCGGGCCGCGAATGTACCAGCGCGAAGCCTACCGAGGTGCGTTGCCTTCGACCGATCTCGCCCGAGAACTCGAAGCGCTGGGCCAACGCCGTTTCCCACGCAACCGTGGTGCCCCCCAGGCCCCACTGGCTCGCGAGCCCGAACGCCACATCGACCCGACGATCCACGAGGGGCTCGCGGACCGGCTCGGCCGAGAACGCGGGCGCCGCTCCCGCCAGCAGCGACGCGGAAAGTCCCCACCGAAGCAGAAGACCGCTCGCGACGGCCCGGCTCAAACCGCGTCCGCCACGCCGTAGCGCCCCTTGGCATCCCGGGTCACCCGGCCATGGCTGAAAAGCGGATCGTGCGTGAAGAACAGCGAGCCACCACGCGCCAGGAGGCCCGCGAGAAGCTGCTCTTTCTCATCGATGAGGCGCTCCGGGAACCGGTCGTAGCCCATGGTGATCGGGACGTGCACCCAGGGCACGCCGGGGATCGCGTCCGCGGCGAACACCAGGGGTTCCCCCTCGATATCCACCTCGGCGAGCAGCAGGCCGGGAGTGTGGCCATCCGAGAGATGGAAGCGCCAGCCATCTCCCAGGGTGGCGGAGCGCGGCGAGTCCAGCACCTCCATGCGCCCCGTTGCGGCGAGCTGTCGGTTCAAGTCAGGGATGAAGCTCGCCCGATCCCGTGGGTGGGGCGCGTTGGCACGCGCCCAGGCTGCGGCGCCCACCACAAAGCGGGCGTTCGGGAACAGGAGCTGGGCCCCCGCTTCGAAGCTCGACAAGCAACCCCCCGCATGGTCGAAGTGGAGGTGGGACAACACCACGACGTCGATCTCGTCGTGACGCAAACCGTGAGCAGCGAGGCTGTCCAGCAGGACGTGCCGGGGCTCCTCCACGCCGAAGCGGGCACGCAACTCCGGTGCGAAGAACGTGCCGATCCCGGCTTCGCAGAGCACCCGACGCCCGTCATCCGTTTCCACCAGCATCGCGCGGCAAGCCAGCTCAATGCGATTCTCGGCGTCTGGAGCCGACCAGCGGCTCCACAGCGCACGCGGGGCATTGCCGTACATCGCGCCGCCATCGAGCTTCTGCCGGTTGCCCTCGATCGCCGTCACGCGCATGCGGCAAGATACCTCGGCGGGCAGTGATAGACCGCGGGCGATGGCCGACCTCCGCCTCGACACCCGCATCCCCGAGCACGGGTTCGCCCACCCCGACGAGGCGCTCGATGCCTTCCTTTCCTGGGTCTCCGACAGCGGGCTCACGCTGTACGCCCACCAGGAAGAGGCCATCCTCTCTATATTTTCGGGTAACCACGTGGTGCTGGATGCCCCAACCGGCTCCGGGAAGTCGCTGGTCGCGCTGGCCCTCCACTTCAAGACCTTCGTGGAGCTGGGGCGCACGTGGTACACGGCGCCGATCAAGGCCCTGGTCAGCGAGAAATTCTTCGGGTTGTGCAAGCTTTTTGGCCCGGAGCACGTGGGGCTGATGACCGGCGACGGGAGCGTGAACCGGGACGCGCCCATCCTCTGCTGCACGATGGAGGTGCTGGCCAACCTCGCCCTTCGAGAGGGCGTAAACGCGAAGGTGGACAGCGTCGTGATGGACGAATTCCACTACTACGGCGATCCCGACCGCGGGATGGCGTGGCAGCTCCCCCTGCTCACCCTCCCAAAAACCACGTTCCTGCTCATGTCGGCGACCCTGGGCGACACTCGGGCGATCCAGGAGGATCTCGCACGGAGAACCGGCCGCGCCGTGGACGAAGTGCGCGGCGTCACCCGCCCCGTCCCCCTGGAGTTCACCTACAGCACCTCTCCGCTCACGGAGGTGATCTCCGGCCTCGTTCGCCACGATCGCGCGCCGATCTACCTCGTCCACTTCACCCAGAACGATGCCACCGAGCAGGCGCAGGCGCTGATGAGCGTGGACTGGTGTAGCAAGGAGGAGAAGCGCGCGATCCTCGATGCCTTGTCGGGCTACACGTTCCACAGTCCGTTCGGTTCCACGTTACGACGTTTCGTCGCGCACGGCATCGGGCTCCACCACGCCGGCCTCTTGCCGCGATACCGCAGGTTGGTCGAGCGGTTAGCGCAAGCCGGGCTCTTGAAGGTGATCTGCGGCACCGACACGCTCGGTGTCGGAATCAACGTGCCGATCCGCACCGTGGTGTTCACCAAGCTCTGCAAGTTCGACGGAGAGAAAACGGACATCCTGCGCGTGCGGGACTTCAAGCAGATCGCGGGGCGCGCCGGGCGCGCGGGCTTCGACACGAAGGGCTACATCGTGGCGCAGGCGCCCGAGCATGTGATCGAGAATATTCGTCTCGAAAACAAGACGACGGACCCGGGAAAGCGGCGAAAGTTGGTGAAGGCCAAGCCCCCGGATCGCGGCTACCGCCATTGGGACGAGGCGACCTTCCGCTCCTTGATCGAGCGCCCCCCCGAGCCCCTCACGCCCCGCTTTGTCGTGGATCACGGCCGCATCCTCGCGCTGATGCAGCATGCGGCCGACCAGGGTCGCGACGCACAGGAGGGCGTTGATGCGCTCCGCGCCCTGGTGACCGAAAGCCACGTCACCACCGCGCAGAAGGTGGCGTTGGAGGCCTCGGTCAACACGTTGGTGGACGAGCTGGTGGGGGCGAAGGTGGTGCACCGTGAGGACGAAGCGCTCACGCTCGAGCCGACGCTGCAGCGGGACTTCAGCTTGCACCACTCCTTGTCGTTGTTCCTGGTAGGTTCCATTGGTGCGCTCGACCCCGCCTCGCCGGATCACGCCCTCGACACCCTCACCTGGATTGAGGCCATCCTCGAGAATCCCAGGCAGGTGCTGCTCAAGCAGCAAGATCGCGCCCGATTCCAGAAGCTCCTGGAGCTCAAGATGGCGGGCGTGCCGTTCGAGGAGCGCGGCCCGATCCTCGACGAGATCACGTGGCCCAAGCCCTTCGCCGAGCAGCTCTACGCGGCGTTCAACTTCTACGCGGTCGAGCACCCCTGGGTCAAGGCGGAGGGGGTGCGCCCCAAGTCGGTTGCCCGGGACATGGCGGAGACCTTCGCCAGCTTCGCCGAGTATGTCACGGAGCTCAGCCTCCAACGCTCCGAAGGCGTGCTCCTTCGCTACCTCACCGAAGTGTACAAGGCGCTGGTGCAGAACATCCCGGAGGAGCTGAAAACCGAGGGGATTGTCGACCTCATCGCGTGGCTGCGCGCGCTTTTGGAGCGCGTGGACTCCTCCCTGCTCACCGAATGGGAAGGGATGCTGGAGGGCCAGGCGAACATCGAGGTTCGCGCTGTTGATCTCTCCAGCGATCCCAAAGCTTTTCGGGCCCGGCTTCGCGCGGAGCTGCACGCGTTCGTACGGGCGTTGTCGCGCGGAGAATGGGAAGAAGCGGCCGCATGCCTTCGGGTTCGGGGGGAGGACGAGTGGACGCCTTCGCAGCTTGAGGCTCTCCTTGCGCCCATGCTTGAGGAAGTCGGGCCCGTGCGCTTCGACCACCGTGCGCGGCTCGCTGAAAAAACGCGTGTGAAGGGTATAGGTTCACACCAATGGAGCGTTCGCCAAACGCTCGTGGGTCGGGATGAGACCGAGGAGGACGAGGGCGCGTGGGCGATCGAGGCCCGCGTGGATCTGCATGACGACACGAACCCGTCGGGACCGCTGATCGAGCTGGTGGCCATCGGGACCTGAGCGGCCCCTCGTCCGTGCTCAGCCCCCCTCCAGCGCGCTCCGCAGCGTCATGATGGCGTCTTCCGATCCGGCCACCACCGCGACGTCGCCGGTATCGAGCGAAGCCTGGCTTCCAGGTACCGTTTCCATGCGCCCGTCGGCGTGGCGGATCGCGATGATCGCCACCCCGAAGCGCTCCCGAAGGCGAAGATCCACCAGCCGCCCCCGCAACGCGGAGCCCGAGCCGACGCGGATATCGTCCAGCACCAGCTCCGGGTTCCGGCGGCTCACGAGCTGCTCCACGAATTCGGCCGCATGGGGATGGAGCATTCGGTGAGCCATCTGGCTGCCGGCGCTCGGGAACGGCGAGACGATGGCGTTCGCGCCCGCGCGCCGCGCTCGCTCCTCCGCGCCCTGCTCCTCCACCCGGGTGGAGATGTAAAGGTTCGGGTTGAGCTGCCGGGCGGACAGCGTAATGTACACGTTCACCGCCGTGGATGGTGTGGCGATCGCGAGCGCCCGGGCGTGCTCGATCCCCGCCTCTCGGAGCACCTCGTCGGAGCTTCCATCGCCGCGGAGGTGCAGCACGCCCGTGCCGAGATGCTCGAACGCGTGGGCCTCGTTGTCCACGACGACGACCGAAGCCCGGTGGTGGCGGAGATCCTCCACCACCTCGCGGCCCAATCGCCCGTACCCCACGACGATGTAGTGGTTTCGGAGTGACTTCATGTGCCTCGCCCGCTGCTGTTTCCGAACGTCGCGAATGAAGCGACCTTCTACGATGTAGGCTGAAAGTTGCGCAACCGCATAGCCGCCGGTGCCGACGGCGGCGAGGATGTACACCATTCCGAACACCCGCCCGAGCGGCGAGAGCGGGTGCACCTCGCCGAAGCCGATGGTCGTCATCGTGATGAGCGCCATCCACATGCTCTCGATCCAGGTCCACCCTTCGATGATGCGAAAACCGAGCACGCCGACGGACAAGACGGCTGCCAACAGCAGCAACGGTCGTCGCAGCTCGGGGATCAACATGGCCGCCCCTCCGTACCGGGCCCACGCAGCACCTCAAGCTGCAGCCTCAAAGCCTCCGGGAGCGGCGATTCCACCACGAGCCCATCTGGCAGCTCCAGCCGAGCGGCATGCAGCCACAACCTCCCGGGGAACGCCGGCACCTTCCGAAACGGTCGCATCGGGTACT
This sequence comes from Deltaproteobacteria bacterium, assembly GCA_014191855.1. Taxonomy (GTDB): domain Bacteria; phylum Myxococcota_A; class UBA796; order UBA796; family SXON01; genus SXON01. Next base: position 12,991 of record BJHF01000024.1, on the reverse strand, counting down.
CGCGATCGCCCACGATGGGATGCCCCGCCGAGTGAAGATGCCGCCGAAGCTGGTGCTTACGGCCCGTTTCCGGCCGCAGGCGCAACAGCGCGAAACGACCGAGCTGCTCCACGGTTTCGAAGCGGGTGATCGCGGGAAGCGGGCGACCGCGCCGCGCATCCGCGAGCGGCGCGTCGAATACGCCCTCCAGCGCGGGCAGCTCAAAAACCAGCGCCAGGTACGACTTCTCCACGGTGCCCGCGGTGAACGCCGCGCCCAACGCCGCGGTGGCCTCCACCGTACGCCCGAACAACACCACCCCCGAGGTGTCCAGATCCAGCCGGTGAGCGGGCCGAAGCCGGCCCAGCCCCTGGCTTCCGGCCCAGGCGAGCAGATCGGGCGCAGTCGTGCCCACCGGGTGCACCAGCCACCCCTCGGGTTTGTCGAGCGCAACGAGGTCGCGCCGTTGGAAGAGGATGCTCGGCTCGGCCACGCCGCGCGTGTAACCAGCCGTGAGGTCCGCAATCTCGGTACCCAGCTCCCGGCCTCCGGTTTCTCCGTCTCAAGGCCCGCCCCGGCATCGAGGGGCGGTACACACCCGAACATGAATCCCGCCGCACCGGCCTCGTGCTACCGATCCAGGTTGGAAACGGCGCCCTGGGTGGTCACGCCCACCGTCACGGTCCAATACGCACGAACAACCGTATCTTCGTCGGGTCGGTGCCCGGACATGTCCGTGCTGAGGGTCAGCGCCTGGCTGGTAACGTACGAGGTGATGTCCGAGCCCGTCGTCTGGAAGTCAACCGTGGCCTCGCCCTCCGGAAACGCCGTTGCGAATGCGATCCGAAGCTCCGGCAGGCTCGCCGCCTCCACCAGCAGGTCCATCGTCTCGATGAAGCTGAGGTCGGACGCGCCGGAAACGGCCTCCAGTCCGAAGTCGGTGAGCACCGCCGAGGAGATGTCGCCCGGCTTCACGTTCTGGTTCTGCAGCTCCTCCGCCGCCGTCAGATCCATCGACACGAAGTCCGAAAAGCCGAGGTCCCCCAGCAAATCCTCAACCAGGGTGCCCCGCTCCACCGTGGTTTTGGTGTCGCCGGAGACGGCGATCTCCGTGAGCGTGACATCGCAACCGAGGAAGAACACGATCACGAGGGTTCGCTCCGATCACTCAATGGGTAGCTCGCCGAGGTGTTTCCGATTGTAGCGGACCGACGACCAGAGCGCGAAGCCGATGAAGGCCGCTCCGGTGAGCCCAGTCACCACCTCGGGGATCTCGTACAGGGTCTGGAGGAACATCGTTACGCCCAGCGCAAAAATGGCGTAGAACGCGCCGTGTTCAAGATATCGGTACTGGGTGAGTGTGCCCTGGTCCACGAGCATGATGGTCATGCTCCGCACGAACATGGCGCCGATCCCGAGCCCGATCGCGATCACGCCGAGGTTTGTGCTCAGCGCGAACGCCCCGATCACACCGTCGAAGGAGAACGACGCGTCCAGCACCTCCAGGTACAGGAAAGAGGCGAGCCCGGTGCGCGCGACGATCTCGGTCGCGTCGTCGTTCGCATCCTCCATGAACGCGCTGATCCCATCCACCGTGATGTAGGTCAACAGCCCGAAAATAGCAGCCACCAGGAAGACGATCTGCTCTTCCGCGTGCACCCGCGTCGACACCGCCCAGACCAGCGCCAGAACCACGCCGATCTGCACGGCCTCCACGCGCCCGAGCCGCGCCAGCGGGCGTTCGATCAACCGGATCCAGTGGATCTCTTTCTCCTGGTCCATGAAGTGCTTCAGCCCGACCATCGCCAGAAATGAGCCGCCAAAAGCCGAGATCGAGACATGCGCGCTCGTGAGGATTGCGGCGTACTCCTTGGGGTCGGTGGCCGCGAGCACGATCGCCGCCCAGGGGGAGATGCGGGCGATCACCGCGACGATCACGAGCGGGAAGACGATGCGCATCCCGAACACGGCGATGGCGATGCCCCAGGTGAGGAAGCGCCGCCTCCAAAGCGCATCCATCTCGCGGAGCACCGTCGCGTTCACCACGGCGTTGTCGAACGAGAGGCTCACCTCGAGCACGCCCAGCACCGCCACGATGAACACCGTCTGAAGCACGCCTTGGACGCTGTGAAAGTCGAACCAGCCCAGCGCCGCAGCGCCCAAAAGCCCGAGCACGGTGAAGATCAGGCTGTTGCGGTAGTACTTGAGCATCGGTCCTGGGGGGCGCGGCGAGACTAATGCCCACGCCCCGAAGGCGCGACAAGGGCGGGGGCCCCCCCTTCACGCCTGCTTGTGCGAGCACGCACAACCGGCTAGGAGGGCCCCCCGCCTGGACCGGCGGACCAGCTCAAGCGGAGTTTCCGATGGCAGCAGAGACCGGAACCGGCGGGCACGCCGCGGGCATGTTCAAAACCCTGCGCACGGATGCGTGGTGGTTCGAGCCGCTGTGGACGGGGCTCGGTTTCCTGATCTTCACCATCTACGCCAACTATGAGATGATGAAGGGGGACAATTACTGGTTCTCCAACGGCGCCCACGGCTTCGGCGGCTACCTCTCCCCGTTCTTCTCCCCTCTCCTCTTCGCCGACACGCGCGTGTGGGCCGGTGCGCCGGTCGCGGAGTCGTTCTTCGGCGAAGCGCCGACCTGGTGGCCAACCTGGTTCCCGTCGATCTCCGCCGCGCTGATCCTGCCGCTGCCCCTGTCCTTCCGATTGACCTGCTACTACTACCGGAAGTTCTACTATCGCGCCTACTTCATGTCGCCGCCCGCGTGCGCCGTGAACCCCGCGCCGCAGCCGGGCAAGTACGAAGGCGAGCGGATGCTGCTCCTCTTCCAGAACCTCCACCGTTACGCGTTGTACGCCGCGATTGTCGTGCTCGGCTTCCTCTCGTACGACGCGTTCATGTCCTTCTTCCGAGACGGGGTGTTTGGCGTCGGCGTCGGCAGCCTCATCCTCACGCTCAACCCGATCTTGCTCGGAAGCTACACGTTCGGGTGCCACGCCTGGCGCCACCTGATCGGCGGAAAGAAGGATTGCTTCAGCTGCGATGCCTTCAACCACGACAAGGGGATGAAGAAGTCGTACGGGGCATGGCGCGCGGTAACCTGGCTCAACGAACGCCACATGTTGCTCGCCTGGGTGAGCATGATCTGGGTCGGCTGGACGGGCCTGTACGTGCGCCTCGTCGCCTCCGGCGCCATCACCGATTTCAGCACGTGGGGAAACTGAGATGCTCGAAGTCAAGGAACTGCAGCGGGTCGATCACGACGTGCTCATCATCGGCGCCGGCGGGGCCGGGCTCCGCGCGGCGATCGAGTGCGGCATGGCGGGCTTGTCCACCGGCGTGATCTGCAAGTCGCTCCTCGGGAAGGCGCACACCGTCATGGCCGAAGGCGGAATGGCGGCGGCGATGGGCAACGCAGACGCGCGCGACAACTGGAAGATCCATTTTCGCGACACGATGCGCGGCGGCAAGTTTCTGAACGACTGGCGCATGGCCGAGCACCACGCGAAGGAGGCCCCGGCGCGGGTGCACGAGCTGGAGGACTGGGGCGCCGTCTTCGACCGCACCAAGGAAGGCTTGATCTCCCAGCGCAACTTTGGGGGGCATCGGTACCCGCGCTTGGCACACGTCGGGGATCGCACCGGCTTGGAGCTCATCCGCACCCTGCAAGATCGGGCGGTGCACCAGCCAAACCTCAAGGTGCACATGGAGTGCACCGTGCTCGACCTGATCAAGGACGGCGATCGCATCGCCGGCGCCGTCTGCTACTGGCGGCAAACGGGGCGCTTCGTGTTGTTCACCGCCAAGGCCGTGATCCTCGCGACGGGCGGTGGCGGCAAGTCGTGGTCGATCACCTCGAACAGCTGGGAGTGCACGGGCGATGGCTACGCGCTCGCCTACGAGGCCGGCGCCGAACTGGTGGACATGGAGTTCACCCAGTTCCATCCGACCGGAATGGTCTGGCCGCCGTCCGTCAAGGGCACGCTGGTCACCGAAGGCGTTCGCGGAGAGGGGGGCATCCTCCTCAACAAGGATGGCGACCGGTTCATGTTCAAGTACGTCCCCGAGAAGTTCGCGAAGGAAACGGCGGACACCGTGGAAGAAGCGCAGCGCTGGCTCGATGGCGACAAAAACGCCCGTCGCCCGCCGGAGCTCCTCACGCGCGACGTCGTGGCGCGTTCGATCAACGCCGAGGTCAAGGCCGGTCGCGGCTCCCCGCACGGGGGCGTGTTCCTCGACATCGCGGCTCGGCGCTCGCCCGAGTACATCAAGAAGAAGCTGCCTTCCATGTACCATCAGTTCAAGGAGCTGGCCGAGCTCGACATCACGAAGGATCCGATGGAGGTCGGCCCCACCTGCCACTACTTCATGGGCGGCGTGAAGGTCGACCCGGACTCGCAGATGTCACGGGTTCCCGGACTGTTCGCAGCCGGAGAGGTCTCCGGCGGTATGCACGGCGCGAACCGCCTCGGCGGCAACTCCCTCTCCGACCTGATCGTGTTCGGCAAGCTCGCCGGCGATGGGGCCGTCGCCTACTGCAAGGCCACAGCAACGCCGAAGCTCGACGAGGAGCAGGTGCTCACCTCGGTGCGCCGCGCGACGGCGATCCTCAACCGGGAGACCGGCGAGAACCCCTACCTGATCCACGAAGACTTGCAGAAGTCGATGCAAGACAACGTCGGCATCATCCGCACCAAGGTCGAGCTGGAAACGGCGCTCACGGATCTCGAAGCCCTCGGCGCCCGCGCCGCGAAGGTGAAGGCCCACGGCACGTCGCAATACAACGCCGGTTGGCACGAGGCGATCGACCTGCGCGCCATGCTCATCGTGAGCGAAGCGGTCACCCGAGGCGCACTGCTCCGCGAAGAGAGCCGCGGCGGCCACACGCGCGACGACTTCGCCGGCGAGCGCGACGAATGGGTCAAGGTCAACGTCGTTTCCCGCAAGGGCGCCGACGGCAAGATGGAGATGGAGTCGGTGGTTCGACCGCCGGGGCCACCGGAGCTCGTCGCCATCGCCAACGCCACCCTGGAAGAGCTGGAGGGCAAGCAGAATGGCTGAGCGCAACTTCCGAGTCTGGCGCGGAGACGCCGACGGCGGCGAATTCGTCAACTACAAGGTCGAGATGGAGCCGGGCATGGTCGTGCTCGACGCGATCCACCGCATCCAAACGCACCAGGCGAACGACCTCGCCGTTCGCTGGAACTGCAAGGCTGGAAAGTGCGGAAGCTGCTCGTGCGAGGTGAACGGCAAGCCCAAGCTGAGCTGCATGACCCGCGTGAACGACTACGCGCCGGAAGAAACCATCACCGTGCAGCCGCTCAAGACCTTCCCCATCGTGAAGGACCTCGTGACCGACGTGAGCTGGAACTACGAGCAGAAGGCCAAGATCCAGCCCCTCCAGCCCCGCCCGCGCGAAGCCGACGGCACGCACCGCATGCAGCAGGAGGATGTGGACCGCATCCAGGAATTCCGGAAGTGCATCGAGTGTTTCCTCTGCCAGGACGTGTGCCACGTGCTCCGGAATCAGGATCGCAAGGATGCGTTCGTTGGGCCCCGGTTCATGATCCACCTCGCGCAGCTTGAGATGCACCCGCTCGACACGGCTGACCGGATCCCGGCGATCAAGAACGAATACGGCAGCGGCCTCTGCAACATCACCCGCTGCTGCACCGACGTGTGCCCCGAACACATCGGCATCACCGACAACGCGATCATCCCGCTCAAGGAGCGCGTGGTGGACCGTTATTACGACCCGGTCATGATGATCTGGCGGGCGATCACGGGGGCGGGGGCGAAGTAGGGGGCGCAGCAAGAGGGAGATTCCAAGGGCGACCCGCGCGGCCTGGTCCCTTGGTCAGGCGGGGATTGGGGCGGGTCGCGGTGCTGATCGTGGGGTCGGTTCCTCGAATCGAGTGGCTAGTTTTGAATCCAGTGGCGAGTTTCGACGAGGTCGACGTCGACGGTGCAGAGGCGCCGCCATCTCAAAAACCGAGAACGCCCGCCCTCTTTCGAGGAGCGGGCGTCCTTGTGAATGGTGGAGGCGGCGGGAGTTCGGAGGGGGATCGCGAGAATCGGCGGGGGAAGCTGAAGATCGAGGATGATGGGGAGGAGTAGGCGGGGGGCGATGGGACACGTGGAGGGATGGGGAGGGAGCGGAACGGGGGGTGGTGTGTCCGGGACGTGTCCCAGCCCGTCGCCGGATCAATCCTCCGCGGTCGTACCGGCCGTGCGAACGAGGTCTTGGAGCCTCCCCAACAATGCCGCAATCATCGACGAGGCCAATTCCACGCTCGGTAGGGGAACCGGGGTCGGGTTCCCCCCTGTCAGCTGCCAAAGCCCTTCGAAGCTAATGCGCGAAAGAACGCCGAACACGGGGTCACCTTGAAGCAGGGCAAGCAACCCCTCGCTACACCACCAACGCACCTTGTCGTGAGCTTCGTACCGGCCATGGTGAAGCCCCGGTGCCGAAGGCGGTTCGCACGCCAAGAGCCCCGAGCGCTGAACCCGCTCGACCCAGATGTCGACGCCGTCGAGTACGGCGCCGACATACGGGCCGACGATGGCAAACCTCAAGCGTTCGAGTTCAGAAACGTCGAGGCTCGAAAGGATCACGGAAAGGGCACCGACGTTTTCCGCTCCAACGCGCGGCCCCATAGTCTCCCACCGAATGCGAGGCCGCTCCCGCGCCAGCATGGTGTCGTACCAGAGACCCTCAAGCAAACCGGTTCGCAAAGCACAATGATCCAGCCAGTCGCTCAAGCAGCGCATCCGATCTGACCCGGGAATGCCGCCCTCTCGCATGGCAGCGCGGACGGCTCGGGCCAGGAAAAGATGATGCCCGGGCAGCCGCGGCGTCGCGAATGCCAACCGACAAACGGCATCGTATACCGCCTCGCCGCAGCGAGCGGTCATCCACTCCAAGCCGGCAAGGCACCATGACAGCTCGCGGAGCGGGGTGTAGTCGGCAGGGTGTGCGCATTCATCGTACGCGATTCGCCACGGCGGAACATAGGCGTCCGCGAAATACTCACCCAAGACCCCCGATTCGGCGCAGGAAAGAACCCACTGCGTTAGAGCACGCTTCAGGTCAATAAAAAACCAACCGTCGGCACAGTGTCGCTGCTCGTTCCTGACCAGTTCGCGCAGAGACTCGGGTTCCCAGTCGTCGCTCGCGGGCCCCGATCCAAACGCGAAGACTCGAAATGTTATGGCGCTCGCCGACAGGCTCACATCATGGTGCATCGCTCCTTCCTGAAATCCAAGCACGCAATCCAGGTAACCGGCAGGGGCAACTCCAGCTTTTGAACAAGCGGACTCAAGAGCGAATAGAAATTGATGATGCCCTGTGGCCCCCAAAATCCAACCCAAGGACTCCGCGACGCCCGAGACGGGAATGTCGCCCCACGCCCTCCACAACTCGGGAACGAGGCGCGACAGAGCCCATAGCTCTGGAATCGTGTTGCATCTCCGCCATTTCCCCCACGACCCATCGCTCTCCCGGGCGCTCGCTCGAACGTGATCGTGACGAGACCCGAGTCGAAGCCGGTGCCTTCCCGTGCGGTCGCAGAGAACGGAGTGGCCGGCGGCGTTTTCGGAGGGACGCCAGCCGTCCGGGAGAACGGGGGCGATCACCCGGATGAACGCGCCGGCTAACTCGTCACCGTCCAGCAGCCTCGGCCAACTGGGCACGGCAGCAGCGATCTGTTTGGGTGTCGGGAGGTGGGTCCAGCCGATCGCGTTTGCGGGGATCGACAAACCCCCGGTGATTGCGTCCTCCCGAAGGCTCCACATTGCGACAGCGTCGCGCCAGTATTCGCTCGAAAAACCGCCCTGCTCGTTCACGATACCATATCGCTCCAGAGTCGATATCGCGAGTTCGTTGCCTTCTGGCCCATTCCGTTCCCAAACTTCCAACTGAGGACCCAAAACGCCGTCGTCGTCTCCCTCGCAGCCCTGGTAGGCAATTTGAAACCTCGCGAGCCGATGGAGAACCCACGCCAGCGGGTGTGACTCTCCCTCCCATCGCCGAAGGGCGTGTTCGCACAGCACAACGGGATGCATGGTGGGGAAACCCAAGCGGAAGGCCAGTTCGCGACAGAACGGCAGTAGCCGCGGATCCTCCACGAACATGTGAAAGGCTGTCCCCATGTTCGCCGAATTTCCTCCGGTCGCCCGCGTTGTTGGGGCGTCGCGGGTTGTGAGCACGACGGCCCCAGCCTTCAGTATTAACTCCAGAACCGTGACCTGAGCCTTCGACGCCGTCTGAGGGCACCCATCCAGGATCACGAGAGCGGCGGGATTCGGGGATGGACCTTTCCACCCACGACTCGCCGCCGCGACCCGAAACTCCCAGCCGCCCGTGAATTCCATCTCAAATCGCGCGAAGGCGGCTTCGCTACCCGTAGTATCGACGTAAAACGCCGGACCAAAAGTTTCACACCACCGGCGAGCAATACGCCGGCTACGTACGCTCTTGCCCATGCCGACCACCCCAGAGAGCGTGACGTGCCCGCCACATCGCAGCGCCTCAACGACTCGCCGCTCGTCGTACCCTTGCGAAACGCTGAATTTTGAACGCACTTTGCGGTGTAACCACGCCCCCACCTCCATCATCATAAGTGACTGGTCGAGATCCTCGTCCAATTTGTGAGTGCCGTCGCACTCCGCCAAGCGGGAATAATCCAGACCGAGCGGCGAGTTGGAATTGGCCCATGTAGTAAGCCCTACCGCGCGTAAAAGGACCGCATCGAGACTCGCCCAAGCCGGCACAAACTGGAGGGTCGCGCGTGGCAGTTCCACACCCACCACCTCCCATTTACCTCGAAGATCGACTGGGCCAACCTCCAAGAGTTGCCCGCTGCAGCGAATTTCTCCGGTGTAAACATCGACCGGCAGGGGCAGCGATTCGCGACAGCAGTAGAGCGCAACCGCGACAGCAAAGTGCCATGACTTGCCGTCAGTTTGCAAAACGGCGGACACCTCCACACTGGCGTCAAAAACCCCCAAAGCGCGGGCCATGGCGCGCACATCCGCTTCCGCATGGACGGTCGTGAGATTTTGAATACTGACCGTCAGACCTCGTGCCGGGACGCTCACTACTTTCACCCAGCCGAGGAATCCGGGGCCCTCATCAATGGCTGGGGTGGGGAAATAAACCCGATCCGGCGCCGTGTTCTCGAGCCTCACGCGACAAGCGGGAAACCCTTGGAGCCTCGCCAGCCTACTGTCGCTGATGATCGCTTTCGGCGGCCGTTCCTTCCCTTCGGGACCAAGAACCGCCAACATCTGCGGGCCTGTGAGCTGGTCGAACCAGGTGCCAGGCTGAAAATGGTCAATTGGCTGCGGCACGCAGCCACTGCCACGTGAAAATACTCCCGGCGAGCTGAACACTCCAAAGGCCCCCCTGGCGCGTAAACCAGAAGTGGCCCTCAAAGCCATCAATGTGCTCGGGTTCAACCGGTGCGCCTTCATGCTCAACCGTGGGCGGCGCCGACGAGCGCACAAGCAAACAGCGCACAAGCAAACAGGGATCGCCTGAGTCCGGGTGGCAGCGCTCAATCACCTCAAAGAGCTCGGCAGTGTCATTGTCATTGAGGAGAACCTCCCCGGGGGATGACGCGGCGTATCGCGCCCATTCCTGAAAGGGCCGGATGGGCACCCCGGCCGCGAACGGGGGATGGGCGCCCCTGGGTTCTGGCTCGCAGGGGGAGAACGTCACGACGTTACCGAGCGACCCTTCGGTCGCTGGAGATATTCCTTGAGCCGTGGTCACCAACAAATACTCCCGGTCGCGTTCGGCCTGCGCGATGCCCGCCATCGCCACGGCTCCCCAAAGCGCTACAGCTGGGTCGCCCCCAACGGGCGGTGCAGAAGCGAGAAGCCGGCTCGCCATGACCGCTAAGTCAACCCACGGCGTCGGAGCCGCACGTACGCACGCTGCGGCGACGGAGGCGGGTTCCGCGGCGACCTCCGGCACACCCGCCCAAGTCGCCGCGGCGCAGAACTCGTCGAGCGCCAGCAAAGCCTCCAGTCGCTCCTCGATTGGGTCTTCGGCTTCGGCTTCGACAATTGCGTCGACCAGGGCATCAGTGTCGTCCTCAGCGACCCACAGAATCCCCTCGGTGGCGTCAGCACGGGCCTCGGCCGCAGCTAGCGTACAACCGGCATCCAAGCGTTCCAGGAGACCCGCAATCGCCGCCACCTCGACGCCTTCGGCCTCACCCCTGCGCCACTCCGCGAGCGCCTCTTTCAGTTGTTCGTGAAGTAGCATCGTCGTTCGCCGGTTCATCCCTCATCTCCATCGTCGAACTGGAGGCCTGTCCCTATGCTGGCCCGCCGCGCTGCCGCTCGATTCATTGTTGACTCCCGCGTCGCCGCATTCGACGCGCCGCCCGACCCGCGGCTGCCGGCTCGCGGACGCCTTCCCGCCCTCGGCAGGAGGCAACGCCAGGCCGTAACAAAGTCGTAGTCGCCTTCCCGAGCGATCCCGATTACCGTGATCCCGCTGCGCCCCAATAACCGCGACCGCCCCTGTGGTTCAGGGCTGACAAGCCCCCGCTCTAGAGCATGCACGCATGCTGTCTCACTGGCGTGCAGATACCCTTGGTATGCCGATTGGGCTGCAATCTCGGCTCGGTCGCTCAACACTGGCGCGAAACCGCACTCCAGAATGCTGAACGCCCCCTCGGCGTCCAGCAGGAAGCGGGACGCTTCCCATGCGTCGAGACTGGTCGAACTCACCTGCCACCATCGCTCCGACCTGCAGAACCAATGCTTGACCGTCTTGAGGAGTCTCGTTTCCTGCCTTGTGTGTTGGCGCAATCTCATTGGCTTTTCCCGTACATTTTTTGAAGGTCAGCGCGGCCCCGCTTGACGGTCGTCTTGACGCTCTTCGCATCGACTTCAGACGCCTGTGAACCCTTCAACAGCCGCGCGAGCTGGGCATAGTCATCAGGGTCGATCACATCGTCCCATCGTCGGTGAACGGTATCAATGTCGATCCCCAACGCTGTTGATAAGGCTTGAAAATCGCCGCTTGGATCGAAACCCAAGTAGGCAGCGGTGAGTACCCTCCGTTCTACGCCTCGGAGCCGAGCAACGTGACCCCTCAGCGTTTCCCAGCATCTGGCACGGTGCAGGAGTTCATGGGTGGGAACGCGTTCCAAGTCCTCGGTCTCTATATCCCCCGGTGTGACCGCCGATCTAAGTGCTCCGCATGGAACCCTCGCGAACTCCCTCGCACTTGCCCGTGATATCCGGTGAGCGGCTGCACATTCACGCCGGACACGCCTCCAGTGTGCCCGGTCCAAGTCTTTTGCCTTATTCACGATCAGTCGTTCGCGGTACGCCCGCGGATGTTTGTTCTCGCGCGCTATCGCGCGCATGTCAACCCCCGGTTTCGGTCCGACTAGGTGCACCAGCACCTCCTGCGCGCCATCCTTGCGGTCGTCGGGACTATACAGCGACGGGAGCCATGGCAAGGCGTGCTGAATCTGCGTCGTCAACGCCAGAACAGCCCCTCGCTCACCGGCAGCGCGGTGCGCGTCGGAATCGCCATCCCGCCAGACGAGTAGCATCTGCTGCACCTGAGCCATCAGCGACGAACTCCGCGTTCGGCGCTCTAACCGGACGACGGTGAGCACGCTCGGCGTCTATAGAAAAGCGGACTCGCGGGCGGCGATTCCGGGCTAGTGGCCGCCACGGGGTGCGTGCGGAGCCTACACTCAGGGGGCGGGCGGGGTGCCGCGTTGTCCCACGTCTACGCCGCCATCAGCGCGGCGAGCGCCGCGATCAGGAGGCCGACCCGTCGCGCCTTCCCCGCCGAGCCTCCTACCGCTGCGCGGTCGCGGCGCTCCGACAAGTAGACGCTGATCGCCCGGACTCGGTAACGGTCCCCAGCCTGGAAGGCTGCGAGTGCTTCGGTCATGGCGTCCGGGTAGAACAACTCGCGTGGGGTGGCGTTGGCAAAGCGCACGACCGCCGCGTCGCCAGCGAGCGCGGCCAGCCACACGGGGGCGTGCGCCGGACTCGCGGCACGGAGCAATGCGGCCACGTTGACGATTGAGGCGGGAGCGACGGCGGCCGGTCCCTGCGCCAAGCTTGCGGCAACGGGAAGCCTGAAGATCGCCGGCGGCGCAACTTCTCTTTCGAGTTCCTCGACCTCTGCGATCGCGAGAGCTGCCAAGGGTCTAACGGGAACCGCCGGAATCGCCCTCTCGGCACCGACCTCCCAGCGCCAGAAGCGGCTTTCATCGACACCGAGCGCGTCGATGACGTCGTGCTCGCGGTAGAGGCGTTCGTCCGTGCTTTCCCGCACGAAGATTCGATGAATGGCCTTCGTGGGCCGGAGTTCGAAGGGCAGGGGCGTGCCATCGGGATTCCGGCCGCAGCGTAGCGCGCGACCAGCGGCCTGATAGAAGGGCCCCGATTGCGAGCTCCCAGCCACGATCACCAGCATGTCGAGCTCCGCTATGTCCACCCCCTGCTGCAGCGATTTTGCGCTGACAAGGCACCGTATCCTTCCCGCCTCCATACCCTCCACGGCGATCCGGGTGGCCTCCTTCCCGTGTCCGCCGTGCACGACCGCCAGTTCCCCAGACTGAAGAGGCAGTTCGCCGGCCGCGATGGCAGCACGTAGTGCATGGTGGATGGCCTCGGCGCCAAAGTCCAAGCTGTCCCCTCCACGCGCGTCGCCTGTGCGTTCGTGTACGATCAGCACTCGCCGGGGCGGTCGAGGCGACCTGAACGCGTCGATGACGAGCTTCGCCGCGATGCGATGTCGCTCCTCGGACTTGAAGAGCAGTTGCTTGCGCTGGAGATAAACTGCGGCCAGCTTCTGCGCGAGTAGCACCATCGCGGGCCCCCACGAACCCGGTCGACTCGCGATGACGATGTAGTTGTTGGGGTTGGCGCCCGCCCTCGCCATCGGGCGCCGGAGAGATACAGCAGTCGCCGAGAGTGCATCCTGCTGCGTCGCTTCGTCGGCCGTAAGACCCACGCCGTG